>JAUVUZ010000048.1 GCA_030604885.1 Alphaproteobacteria bacterium
CGCCGATCTGCCCGGCGCGCCGCCCGCGCCCGCTCCGGCCCCCGGCACCAAGGCGCCCGCCGCCGCCAAGGGCGCCAAGCCCGCCGCGCCCGCCGCCGAGGCGATGCAGTCCCTCGACACCTTCGTGCCGCAGAGCTACGCGGTGTCCTATCTCGTCGCGTCGGTGCCGTTCGCCCACGGTTCCACCGGCCTCTCCGCCTCCGACCAGGCGCTGCTGCGCGAGGTGGCGGCGCAATACAAGAAGACCGGCGGCGCCCTCACCGTGATCGGCCACGCCTCCAGCCGCACCGGCGACATGTCGGCGCTGGAGCACAAGCTCGCCAACTTCGACATCTCGGTGCGCCGCGCCGAGGCGGTGGCGCGCGCGCTGATCCGCCAGGGCGTTCCGGCGCGGGCGATCTTCGTCGGCGCGGTGTCGGACAACGAGCCGGTCTACCGCGAGGTGATGCCCCAGGGCGAAGCCCACAACCGGCGAACCGAAATCTTCCTGAACTACTGACGGGAGACCGGCGTATCGGTTCCGAAAGGCCCGGCTCCCCCGCGAGCCGGGCCTTTTCGATTTCGGGTTAAAACGTTGGCAAAGTGCCGCCGAGCGTGCTTAGAATTCTCGCCCCGACCCGGAAAACCGGGCGGTCCCTGTGAACGAAAATCCTCTCAACCCCAGTCACGAAGCCCGCATTCCATGGAACAGGATTTCTACCGGATCAAGCGCCTGCCGCCCTACGTCTTCGCCGAAGTGAACGCGATGAAGGCGCGAGCTCGCGCGGCGGGCGAGGACATCATCGATCTCGGCATGGGCAATCCGGACCAGCCGACGCCCTCGCACATCGTCGACAAGCTTTGCGAATCGGCCCGCAACCCGCGCGCCCACCGCTATTCCGCCTCCAAGGGCATTCCCGGCCTGCGCAAGGCGCTCGCCGGCTATTACCAGCGCCGCTTCAACGTCGACCTCGACGTGGAGCGCGAGATCGTCGTCACCCTCGGCTCGAAGGAAGGCCTCGCCAACCTCGCGATGGCGATGACCTCGCCGGGCGACATCGTGCTGGTGCCGAACCCGTCGTACCCGATCCACGCCTTCGGCTTCATCATCGCGGGCGGCTCGATCCGCTCGGTGCCCGCCACCCCGGACGAAGCCTTCCTCGAGGCGATGGACCGCGCGGTGCGGCACTCGATCCCGAAGCCGATCGCGGTGATCCTCAACTACCCCTCGAACCCGACGGCGCGCGTCGCCAGCCTCGACTTCTACCGCGAGGTGGTGGCGTTCTGCCGCAAGCACGAGGTCTACTGCCTGTCCGACGTCGCCTACTCGGAAATCTACTTCGACGGCAACCCGCCGCCCTCGATCCTCGAGGTGCCGGGCGCGAAGGAGATCGCCATCGAGTTCTCGTCGCTCTCCAAGACCTATTCGATGCCGGGCTGGCGCATCGGCTTCGCCGCCGGCAACCCGCGCCTGATCTCGGCGCTGGCGCGCATCAAGTCCTACCTCGACTATGGCGCCTTCACCCCGGTGCAGGTGGCGGCCTCCGCCGCGCTCAACGGGCCGCAGGACTGCGTCGAGGAGATCCGCACCCTCTACCGCGAGCGCCGCGACGTGCTGATCGAGGGCCTTGCCCAGGCGGGGTGGGACGTGCCCAGCCCGCCCGCGACGATGTTCGCCTGGGCGCCGATTCCGCCCGCGTTCGCGCACCTCGGCTCGGTGGAGTTCTCGAAGCTGCTGTTGCAGGAGGCGGGGGTGGCGGTGGCGCCGGGCCTCGGCTTCGGCGAATACGGCGACAACCACGTCCGCATCGCGCTGGTGGAAAACAAGCACCGCACCCGCCAGGCGCTGCGCAACATCAAGTCGTTCCTGGCGCGGAGCGACGAACTCGCCGCCAAGGTCGCGGCCAAAGCTGTGGGGAGCTGAGCGTGAAGGATCCGAACAAACCGGGCGGGGCGCCGCTCAAGGTCGCGGTCGCCGGTCTCGGCACCGTCGGCGCGGGGGTGCTCAAGGTGCTGGCGGGCAACCGCGACGAGATCGCGGCGCGGGCGGGGCGGCCGATCGTCGTCACCGCCGTCTCCGCGCGCAACCGCGACAAGGATCGCGGCGTGTCGCTCGACGGCATCGCCTGGTTCGACGATCCGGTGGCGATGGCGAAGGACGCCGACGCCGACGTGGTGGTGGAGCTGATCGGCGGCGCCAACGGTTCGGCCAAGGCGATGGTGGAGGCCGCCCTCGACGCCGGGCGCGGCGTCGTCACCGCCAACAAGGCGCTGCTCGCGCACCACGGCTCGGCGCTCTCCGCCCGGGCCGAGGCGGCGGGCGCGCCGCTCGCCTTCGAGGCGGCGGTGGCGGGCGGCATCCCGATCGTCAAGGGGCTGAAGGAAGGCCTGGCCGCCAACCGCGTCGAGCGCGTCGTCGGCATCCTCAACGGCACCTGCAACTACATCCTCACCACCATGCGCGAAACCGGCCGCGACTTCGCCGACGTGCTCGCCGACGCCCAGGCCCTCGGCTACGCCGAGGCGGACCCGAGCTTCGACGTGGACGGCGTGGACGCGGCGCACAAGCTCAGCATCCTCACCAGCCTCGCGTTCGGCACCCGGGTGGACTTCGCCAACGTTCACGTCGAGGGCATCCGCCACGTCTCCGCCCTCGACATCGCCTACGCCGACGAACTCGGCTACCGCATCAAGCTGCTCGGCATCGCGCGCCGCACGCCGCGCGGCATCGAGCAGCGCGTCCATCCCTGCATGGTGCCGAAGACCTCGGCGATCGCGTCGGTGGAGGGGGTCTACAACGCGGTGATCGTCGAGGGCGACGCGGTGGGGCAGGTGGCCTTCCGCGGGCGCGGCGCGGGCGAGGGGCCGACCGCCTCGGCGGTGGTCGCGGACCTGATCGACGTGGCCTCCGGGCGCGCGGTGGCGCCGCCCTTCGGTATCGCCGCCGCCGCGCAGCAGCCGCTCACTCCCGCGCCGATGGCCGAGCACGTGGGGTCCTATTACGTCCGCCTCTCGGTGGTGGACAAGCCCGGCGTGTTCGCGGCGATCGCCACGGCGCTCGGCGCCGAGGACGTGTCGATGGAATCGGTGCTGCAACACGGCCGCGCCCCCCACGGGCCGGTGGCGGTGGTGCTCACCATCCACGAAACCACCGAGGGCGCCTTCATGCGCGCCCTCGACCGCATCGTGCGGGTGGACGGCGTGCTGGACCAGCCGCGCGCGATCCGCATCGAGGCCGTCTGAGGAGAGCAGGATGTCCGACCCGGTCGCGACCACCACCGGCGAATGCCACGAAACCGACGCCCGCATGGACCGCAACCTCGCCCTCGAGGTGGTGCGCGCCACCGAGGCGGCGGCGATCGCCTCGGCCCGGATGATGGGCCAGGGCGACGACCGCGCCGCCGACACCGCGGCGATCGTGGCGGCGCACCGCACCCTCGCGTGCATCGGCATCGACGGCGTCGTGACCGTCGGCGAGGGCCTGGAGGGCGACGCGCCGCTGCTGTTCAACGGCCAGCGGGTCGGCGCGGGCGGGCCGCGGGTGGACATCGCCGTGGACGCCCTCGAAGGCGCCACCATCGTCGCGCGCGGCGGCCTCAACGCCCTTTCCGCCATCGCGATGGCGGAGCCGGGCGGCTTCCTCGACCCGCCGCGCGTCTACATGGACAAGATCGCGGTGGGGCCGGACGTGCCCCCCGGCGTGGTGGACCTCGACGCCGCGCCCGGCGACAACCTCGCCAACCTCGCCAAGGCCAAGGGCATGGCGGTGGGCGAGCTTCTGGTGTGCATCCTCGACCGGCCGCGCCACGAAGGGCTGATCGGCGAGGTGCGCAAGTGCGGCGCGCGGGTGATGCTGATCCCCGACGGCGACGTCTCGGCGGTGATCGCCACCGCCGCCGCCGGGCTGGACGTGGCGCCCGACATCTACATGGGCCTGGGCGGCGCCGCCGAGGGCGTGCTCGCCGCCGCCGCGCTCAAATGCATGGGCGGGCAGATGCAGGGCCGCCTGCGCCTGCGCGACGACAAGGACCGCGCCGCCGCCGCCCGTCGCGGCATCGTCGATTTCGAGCGCAAGTACGCGGTGGACGACATGGCGCGCGGCGAGGTGATGTTCGCCGCCACCGGCGTCACCCCCGGCGCGCTGTTGCAGGGGGTGCGGCGGGTGCCGCGCGGCATCGTCACCCATTCGGTGGTGATGCGCTCGCGCTCGGGCACGGTGCGCTTCGTCACCGCCTTCCACGATCCGCGCCGCGGCGTCTCCGCGCATCTCCGATAAGCGAGGCCGCCCCGGTGCCCGACGATACCGCGCTCTGCGACCCCCAGGCCTTCCTCGGCGTTTCCCGCTCGGTGCGGGGGCGGCTGTGGCGGCTCCAGCCCGCCGCGGCGGAGACGGTCTCGGCGCTGACGCGGCGCTTCGGCCTGCCGGAGGTGGTGGCGCGGGCGATGGCGGCGCGCGGCGTGACCGAGGCGGACGCCGAAACCTATCTCAACCCCACGCTCCGGGCGCTGATGCCCGATCCCTCGCGCCTCGCCGACATGGACGTGGCGGTGGCGCGCCTGGCGCGGGCGGTGACGGCGCGGGAAACCATCGCGATCTTCGGCGACTACGACGTGGACGGCGCCACCTCGGCGGCACTGCTCGCCCGCTATTTCACCGGCCTCGGCGTGCCGGTGCGCACCCACATTCCCGACCGCATCGCCGAGGGCTACGGCCCCAACGCGCGGGCGCTGCTGGGCTTGCGCGACGCGGGCGCCAACCTCCTGATCACCGTGGATTGCGGCGTCACCGCCTTCGACGCCATCGCCGCCGCCTGCGCGGGCGGCATGGAGGTGATCGTCGTCGACCACCACCAGGTGGAGGAGAGCCTGCCCGCCTGCCTCGCGGTGGTGGACCCGAAGCGCCGCGACGACACCAGCGGCGCCGACGACCTCGCCGCCGTGGGCGTCGCCTTCCTTCTGCTGGTGGGCCTCAACCGCGCGCTGCGGGCGGCGGGGGCGTTCGGGCCGGAGCGGCCGGAGCCGGACCTCAAGGCGCTGCTCGACCTCGTCGCCTTCGGCACGGTGTGCGACGTGGTGCCGCTCCGGGGCCTCAACCGCGCCTTCGTGGTGCAGGGGCTGAAGGTGCTGGGGGAGGGCGGCAACGTCGGCCTCGCCTGCCTCGCCGCCCGCGCCGGGCTGACCGCCGCGCCCGAGACCTACCACATCGGCTTCGTGATGGGGCCGCGCATCAACGCGGGCGGCCGGGTCGGCAAGTCGGACCTCGGCGCCCGCCTGCTCGCCTGCGACGACCGGGCGGTGGCCAACGCCATCGCCGAGGAGCTGGAGCAGCACAACGCCGACCGCCGCGAGATCGAGGCCACGGCGCTGGCCGAGGCGATCTCCCAGTCGGACCGCATCATGCCTGCCGACGGCCCGGTGGTGGTGGCGGCGGGGGAGGACTGGCACCCCGGCGTCGTCGGCCTCGTCGCCGCGCGGCTCAAGGAGCGGTTCAACGTGCCCGCCTGCGCCGTCACCTTCCTCGGCGAGATCGGCAAGGGGTCGGGGCGTTCGGTGCCGGGGGTCAACCTCGGCGCGGCTATCCTCGCCGCCCGCGAGGCGGGGGTGCTGCTCTCCGGCGGCGGCCACGCCATGGCCGCCGGGTTCACCGTGGCGCGCGCCGAGCTTTCGCGCTTCTGCGCCTTCCTCTCCGACCACGTGCGGGCGCAGATGGCGGGCGGACCGGCGGTGTCGGAGCAGTTCGTCGACGGCGCCATCGACATCGGCGCCGCCACTCCGGCGCTGGTGGAGACCCTGGCGCGGATGGAGCCGTTCGGCGCGGGCAACGAGGAGCCGCGCTTCGTCGTGCCCTCGGTGCGGCTGGGGCGGGTGGACACGGTGGGGGCGGGCCACGTGCGCGCCCACGCCTACGGCCGCGCCGGCGGCCGCCTCAAGGTGATCGCGTTCCGCTGCGCCGACGACGACCTGGGCGCGGCGCTGCTGGCGCACCGCGACCGCCAGGTGCACCTGCTCGGCGCCCTGCGCGCCGACACCTGGCAGGGCCGCCGCGACGTGCAGTTCGTGGTCGAGGATCTGGCGTTCGCCGAATAGGCCCTGTCAGGCCTCGCCGTCGTCACCCTCGCCGAGGGTGCGCTGCATGTAGACCGAATCCAGCCACTGGCCGAACTTCAGCCCCACGTTCTTGAGTGTGCCGATGTGCTCGTAACCCGCCGCGCGGTGGGAATGGATGCTGGCGGCGTTGGCGGAATCGCCGATCACCGCGACGATCTGCTTGTAGCCGAGGGCGGTGCAGCGGGCGGCGAGTTCGCGCAGTAGGGTGCGGCCGACGCCGAGGCCGCGCACCTCGGGCGCCACGTAGACCGAATCCTCGAGAGTGTAGCGATAGGCCGAGCGCGGACGGAACGGCCCGGCGTAGGCGTAGCCCACCACGGCGCCGCGGTATTCGGCTACCAGGAAGGGTAGGGAGCGTTCGAGGATGCCCTGGCGTCGGGCGGCCATTTCATCGGGACTCGGGGGCGATTCTTCAAACGTTCCGGTGCCGTTGGTCACCGCGAAGGCGTAGATGCGGTGGATTTCGGCGACGTCGTCGGGACGGGACTCGCGCACCGAAACCTCAAGGGGCGCCGCGAGCCGGGTCACCGTGACCGGAGAAGGGGCCATGGTCTCTGTCCTCGGAGATGAAATCATGTGGAGACCGAGGTATATGCCAGTTTTTGAGAATCGTGCAAGAGTCCTTGCCGGGGGTCTGGAAATCGCAGCCGAACCTACCGAAAAGGATTGAACAGGAGCCGCAATTTCGGCTAAGAAAACGGGCGCCGACCCCATCGTCTAGAGGCCTAGGACACCGGCCTTTCACGCCGGCAACACGGGTTCGAATCCCGTTGGGGTCGCCAGCCGCATCGGCGAGCTTCGCTTCGCCCGGTCGGCTCAGGGGGGAAGGCCGGATGGGGAGTCCGGCCTGCGATCGGAGTGGGGGCTTGGAGACCTTGCAAACGCATGGGTGTCACGCCGGACACAAGTCGAGAGGGCGAGCAGTCGCCCCGGCGCGCGCATCGGCGCGCGGCCGGTTAGTCACGGAAGGCCCGATCGGCGGCGGGGGGCGCCGATACGATCGGGACTTGGTCCGGCGCGCTTTGGCGAGCGCCGGACCGGGCACGATGTGCGCCCTTCCGTAAGACGCTCGCTCCAATAAGAAAATTACCCGAAGAAACTGGCTGTCTGCACACCATAAACTTATCAGGAGTTCGCCGTAATGAGTGACCGCATTCGTATGAAATCCTTGCTCAGCAAGGTTTGCACGGCCGACGAAGCCGCCGCGATGATCAAGGACGGGATGGTTCTCGGTATTTCCGGTTTCACCAAGTTCGGTGACGCCCGCGCCGTTCCGCTCGCGCTGGTGAAGCGCGTCGAAGCCGGCGAGAAGCTCTCCGTCAGCCTGATGACCGGCGCGTCGATCGGTTCCAACCTCGACGAAGACCTGGGCGACCATGGCGTGATCGCGCGCCGTCTGCCGTACATGGGTTCGGCCAAGCTGCGCGAGCACATCAACGCCGGCCGCACCATGTACCTCGACCAGCACCTGTCGCACACCGGCGAATACATCCGTGGCGGCGGGCTGCCGAAGCCGGACATCGCCATCCTCGACACCACCTACATCACCGAAGACGGCGGCCTGGTCTGCACCAGCTCGGTGGGCAACAACGCCCTGTGGGCGCTGAACGCCGACAAGATCATCATCGAGATCAACGAGACCCATCCCTTCGAGATGTACGGTCTCCACGACATCTACACCGTCGGCGCCCGTCCGGGCCGCGGCCCGATCCCGATCGTCCACCCGGGCGACAAGGTCGGCACCCCGTACATTCCGATCGACCCGAACAAGATCATCGCGATCGTCGTGCACCAGCTGCCCGACACCCCGGTGACCCTCGCCGCCGATCCGGACGCCTACACCATCGCCGGTCACCTCATGGACTTCTTCAAGCATGAAGTGAAGAAGGGCGTGCTCACCAACTCGCTGCGTCCGCTGCAGTCGGGCGTGGGCGCGGTGGCGAACGCGGTGTTCGCGGGCTTCCAGGACAGCCCGTTCCACGACCTCACCATGTACACCGAAGTGGCGCAGGACGCGGTGTTCGACCTGATCGAATCGGGCAAGATGCTCGCGGTCTCGACCACCTCGTTCTCGGTGACCAAGGAATACATGCGGATCTTCGACGACGTCACCAAGTTCCACGGCAAGGTGGTGCTGCGTCCGCAGGAGATCTCCAACCATCCGGAAGTCATCCGCCGTCTCGGCCTGATCTCCATCAACACCGCCCTCGAGGCCGACATCTACGGCAACGTGAACTCGACCCACGTCGCCGGCACCAAGATGATGAACGGCATCGGCGGTTCGGGCGACTTCGCGCGTAACGCCGGCTACACCTGCTTCGTCACCACCTCGTGCGCGAAGAAGGGCAAGCTGTCGTCGATCGTCCCGATGGTCTCCCACGTCGACCACTCGGAGCACGACGTCAACGTCATCTGCACCGAGCAGGGCCTCGCCGACCTCCGCGGCCTGGCGCCGCGCGAGCGTTCCCGCGTGGTGATCGAGAACTGCGTGCATCCGAACTTCAAGGACATGATGCGCGACTACGTGAAGGAAGCGGAAGCCCTCGGCGGCCACACCCCGCACGTGATCGGCAAGGCGCTCTCCTGGCACCAGCGGTTCCTCGAGACCGGCTCGATGCTGGAAGCCGACGCCGCGCTGGCGTAAGCGACAGGACCCGGGGCGGGTGCATACCCGCCCCCTCCACGAAACGGGCGGCTCGCAAGGGCCGCCCGTTTTGCATGCGCCCGGGGGGCGCCGGAGCGGCGGGCGGTTCCTCCCCATGCTGGGGTTGAAGCCGTGCGCGCCCAGGTTTATAACTGACCGGTCAGTCAGGAGAATGCCGATGTCTCCCAGCCGTTCCCACCGGTCCTCCCGGCGGCCCGCCGAAATCGTCGCGGCGGCGCTCGGCCTGTTCGCGGAAAAGGGCTTCGCGGCGACGCGGATGGAGGAGATCGCGGCCCGCGCGGGCGTCTCCAAGGCGGCGCTCTACCTCTACTTCCCCTCCAAGGCCGAGGTGTTCAAGGCGACGGTGCGCGAGACCATCGGCGCCGCCATGGGGCAGCTCGAAGCCATGGCGCACGGGTTCGAGGGCTCCTCGGAGGACCTGCTGCGCCGCCTCACCGGGGAGATCTGCCGCGTCCTCGGCGCCACGCCCGCCGGGGCGATCCCCAAGATCGTCCTCTCCGAGGCGGGCAACTTCCCCGACATCGCCGAATACTACGTGCGCGAGGTGGTGGCGCGCGGCATGGCGCTGATCGAGGGCATCCTGGCGCGGGGGCGGGCGCGGGGCGAGTTCGCCGCCGACCTCGGGCCGTTGGCGCCGTTCGCGGTGATCGCGCCGATGCTGACGCTGGCGATGTGGAACCACGGCCTCGGCCGCGCCGTCGGGCAGTCGCTCGACCCGGCGGCCTATGCCGACGAGATGGCGCGCATCCTGCTGCGGGGCGTAGCCGGGGAGGGATCATGAGCCTGCCGCGGTTCGTCGGGGCGGCGGCGCTGGCGGCGGCGCTGGCCGGGTGCTTCGAGCAGGGGCCGCCGCCGATCCAGGGCTACGCGGAGGGCGATTTCGTCGACCTCGGCGCGCCCTCGGGCGGCCGGGTGGCGGCGGTGAACGTGGCCCGGGGCGGCGCGGTGGCGGCGGGGGCCGAGGTGTTCCGCCTCGACGACGCGACCGAGCGCGCCGCCCTGGCGCAGGCGGAGGCGGAGCGGGACCGCGCCGCTGCGGCCTATGAAAACCTCCTGTCCGGCAAGCGCCCGGAGGAGATCGCGGTGATCGCGGCGCAGCGCGACCGCGCCGCCGCCGCCCTGCGCCTCGCGACGGCCGAACTCGCCCGCCAGCGCGGCCTGCAAGGCACCTCCGCCGAACTCAAGTCCCGCCTCGACGCCGCCACCGCCGAGGCCGCCGAGGCCCGCGCCCGGGTGGCCGAGCTGGAGGCCGAGTTGACCGCCGCGCGCCTCGCCGCCCGCGATCCCGAGATCGCCGCCGCCCGGGCCGCCGCGGCGGGGGCGGAGGCCGCGC
>JAUVUZ010000006.1 GCA_030604885.1 Alphaproteobacteria bacterium
CGCGCACCGGCGCCGAGGCGGCGCTGGCGCGGGAGAGCCGGTACGGCGCGGCGCCGAGGCCGAGCGGCCCGGCGGAATTCCTGCGCCTGGTGGATGTCCTCCCCGAGGGGCGGACGCCGCCCGACGCGCTGATCGAGGCGATCCTGGGCGCCCAGGCGGGCGACATCGGCTGTCCGCAGGGCGGCGGCGACCGGCGGTGCGCGCTGATCTTCGTGCGGGTGGCGCCGGATGCGCCCGAGGCGGCGGTGTTCTACGACCGCTTCCGCGCCCGGGTCTACGCGCCCGCGCCGGAGGGCGGCTGGCGGAGCCTCGGCAGGCTGGAGGGGGACCTCCACTGCCCCGAGGTGCGCGCGGCGCTGGCGGCGGGCGCGTTCGCGCCCGAGCCGCCCGCCCTGCCGAACCTCCGGCTCGGCGGCCGGGTCCTCGCCCTGGTGCCCGGGGGCGAGCCGGGGGCTTGCCGTTAAAGCGGCCAGCGGCGGATCGGCAGGTCGGTCTCCTGCATCCGCGCACGCAGGGCGTCGTGGCCGAGCAGGCCGGTCTGGGTGTCGACGTAGCCGATCACCGAGGCGGCGTTGAGGGTGGCGGCGCGCAGGCCGTCCTCGACGCTCCAGCCGTGGGCGAGCGCGGCGGTGAAGGTGCTGGCGAAGGCGTCGCCCGCGCCCGCCGTGCCCACCGTCTCGCAATCCACCGCCGGGCAGAACAGAACCTCCTTGCCGTCGCCGACGTAGGCGCCGCGGTCGCCGTCGGTCAGCACCAGGCGGCCGAGGCCGAGCTTGGCCATCGCCGCCAGGAACCCGGCGAGGCTCATCTCGAAGCCGCCGCCGCGCAGGCCCCGCGCGGCGAGGAACGGCAGGTCGTCGCCCGCAAGGCGCGGTCCGCCCTCGCCGAACCGGGCGACGAGGTGGGGAACGATGGTGCCCGCCTCGGTGCGGTTGATCGCCAGCACGTCGATCTTGGGCAGCAGCGCCTCGACCGTCGGCCAATAGGCGGAGAGCTGGCGCAGGCCCGGGTTGACCGCCACCAGGGCGCCGTTGCCCTTCGCCGTCTCGACGATGCGGGGGAACATCTCGGCGGATTTGTTGGAGAGGTTGGAGACGTAGACGACGTCGACGCCGAAGGCGTCCTCGCGCAGGTCCTCCGCCTCCAGCAGGGTGTTGGCGCCGCGGAAGGTGAACACCCCGGCGTTGCGGTCGTGGGAGGAGACCAGCACCGAGGCGCCGGTGGGGGCGCGGCCGTCGCGCACCACCCAGCGGGTCGAGACGCCCTCCGCCATCAGCGAGGTGAGCAGGGTCTCGGCGCGCTGGTCGCGGCCGAGCTTCACCAGCGTCGCCACGTCGAGGCCGAGGCGCGCCATCGCCACCGCGGCGTTGACGCCGCCGCCGCCGCAGTGGGTCGAGACGTCCTGCGCCTCGATCTTGGTGCCCTCTTCGAGCAAAAGGAACGAGCTGTCGGCGTTGGACATCGCCATGCGCTCGATGCGGTCGCTCGAAATGATCGCGATGGTGTCGATCATCGCGCCGCCAAGGGTCAGAACTCGCATGTCCGGGGGTCTCCGCTTCGGTGCGCGCGACGGATGCGCGCCGCAGAGAATATGGGGCACCTCCGCCCGGATGGGAACATCCGGGCGTGAAACCTTGGTGAAGCCGCGCTTTTTTCTACTTCAACGGTTCCCAGGCGTAGCCGCGTTCCGCCTTGCGGATGTGGCCGATGCCCGGCGCGGCCATGTGCATGCCCGCCACCGGCAGGTTTTCCGCCGTCACCCGCGCCAGCATCGCCTTGCGGGTTTCCGCCGCGGCGCGGGCGTCGACGTCGAACACCAGCGCCACCTCCGGGTTGGGCAGTTGGAGCTGCTGCACGTGCATCACGTCGCCCCACACCAGAAGCCTGCTGCCCTTGCTTTCGAGCAGATAGGCGGTGTGCCCCGGGGTGTGGCCGTAGGCGGGCACGGCGGCGATGCCCGGAACCGGCTCGCCCGCGCCGTCGAAGGCGGTGAGGCGGCCCGCCTGCTGGTAGGGGGCGAGGCTTTCGCGCGCCTTCTGCATCGCGGCCTTGCGGCTGTCGGTCTTTTCCCGCTCCGGGTCCACCCAGAAGGCGGTCTCGCGGCGGTCCACGAACACCCGGGCGTTGGGGAAGGTGGGCTTGCCGTCGGTGAGCAGGCCGCCGACGTGGTCGCCGTGGAGGTGGGTGAGCAGCACCGTGTCCACCTTGTCCGGCGCGTAGCCCGCCGCCTTGAGGTTGGCGAGGGTGCTGCCGGCGCTGCCGCCGTTGCCGGTGTCGATCAGCACCACGGAGGCGCCGGTGTCGACGAGGAAGGCGTTGACCCGCAGCGTCGTCGGGTCCTGGGGCGTCACCCCCGCCTTGGGGATTTCCTCGGGGTTGGCGATCAGCTTGTCGAGGGGGCGCTGGCTCTCGGCGTCCTTGAGGGCGACCACCTGAAAATCGCCGACTTTGGTGCGGTAGACGCCGTCGTCGGCGTGGCCGGGGGAGGAAAGGGTCGAAGCCATCGCCAGAATCGCCAGGGACAGGAGAGGGGTGCGCATGGGAACTCCTCGTGCCGGTGAGCGGGGGTGTTTCCCTAAGTGTGGACGCGCGGCGGGCGCTGCAAGGTCAGAGGCGGCGGTCGAGGTCGAGCAGGGTTTCCGCCAGCACCCGCGCGCCGTCGTGCAACTCCTCCGGCGAACACCATTCCTCGGGCACGTGGCTGCGGCCGTCGCGGCAGGGGATGAAGATCATCCCCGCCGGGGCCACCAGCGCGGCGTTGACCGCGTCGTGGCCCGCGCCGGAGGGCAGGGCGCGGTGCCCGAGGCCGAGGCGGTCGGCGGCGGCGGCGATCGCCTCCGTCACCGGCTTCGCGCAAAGGGTGGCGGGGGCGAGGCTGATCGGCGCGATCTCGAACCCGAGCGGCCCCAGGTCGCAACGGGATTTCAGCAGCTCCGGGAACGCCGCCAGGGTGGCGTCGGACCCGGCGCGCAGGTCGAGCACCATCTCCACCCGTCCGGGCACCGCGTTGGCGGCGTTGGGGAAGGCGGCGATCTTGCCGACGGTGGCGACGACGTAATCGGGCTTGCCGGTGAGGTCCCGCGCCAGCGCCTCCACCGCCGCGATTACCCTGGCCGCGCCCGCCAGGGCGTCGAGGCGGGCGTCCATGGGGGTCGACCCGGCGTGGTCGGTGCGGCCGGTGACGACGAGGGCGTGGCGGGCGATGCCGACGATGCGGTCCACCACGCCGATCGGCAGCCCGGCGGCCTCCAGCACCCGGCCCTGCTCGATGTGCAGCTCCACGTAGGCGGCGATCTCGCCGGGGCGGCGCAGCGGCCGGTCGAGGGCGGCCGGGTCGCCCCCGGCGCGGGCGATCGCCTGGGCCAGGGTTTCGCCTGCCGCGTCGGTCATCGCAAGGTGCTCGGGCGACAGCCGCCCGGCGATGGCGCGGCTGCCCACCGAGGAGACGCCGTAGTCGCTCGGCTCCTCGGAGAGGAAGTCCACCACCTCGAACGGATGGCGCAGCGCGGTGCCGCTTTCCCGGAGCGCGCGGGCGAAGGCGAGGGCGGCGGCCACCCCGGCGATGCCGTCGAAGCGCCCGCCCGCCGGAACCGTGTCGCAGTGGGAGCCGGACATCAGCACCGGCAGGCCCGGCTCGGCGCCCGCGCGGCGGCCGATCAGGTTGGCGCAGGCGTCCAGCCGCACCGCCAGCCCCGCCTCGGCGAACGCGCGGGCGAGCCAGGCGCGGGCGGCGTCGAACTCGGGGGAGAAGGCGCGCCGCGTCCACGGGCTGTCGGGCCGGGTGAACCCCGCAAGGGTTTCGATGTCCGCCCACAGGCGGTCGCGGTCCAGGTTCACGGCTGGGTCTCCTGTGCGGGTTTGCGGCCGAGGTGCCACAGGGTTTCGGCGCGGCGGCCGAGCGCCCACAAGCTGACGCCGAGGATCGCGAAAAAGATCCCTTTGTGAAGCTGGTCCCAGAACATCTCGAAAAACCGGGTGTAGAGGTTGATGGCGAGAAACACCAGGCCGTAGCCGCGTAGCATCGCGTCGTCGCGCCGCAGACCCAGCCAGATCGCTGCCGCCGCCGCCGCCGCGAACAGCAGCGACCAGTGCAGCAGTTCGATCTGCCGCACGGTGTGCCACCGCGCCGCGTCGTAATCGCCGAAGATCGACAGCAGCCACAGCGCCACGAACAGATAAAGCAGCCCGAGGGATTGGGTGGCGCGGCGGAACGTGCCCAGCCGCGAGCCGGGCGAAACCGCCTGGGCGACGCCGAACAGCATCGTGCCCAGCAGCACGAACCGCACCGGCCAGTTCATGCCGAGGTAATAGGCGCCCCAGCCGGAGGCATAACCGGAGTAGGCGCCCATCCAGCCGCCGAACGACACCACCGCGAACACCCACACCAGGATGGAGCGGGCGAGCAAGGCGACCGCCGCGTAGACCGCCACCGCCACCAGCGCCAGCAGGTCGTAGCGGCCGCTGCCGGTGTCGAGCCAGATGCCGAGGTTGGCGATGCTGCCCGCGGTGGCGAGCACGCCGAGGAACAGCAGCGCGTCGTTGCGGTACTCGGTTTCCGGATGGCGGCGCATCCGCAGCATGGCATAGGCGTAGAAGCCCACCGCGACTCCGGCAAGGCCGATGCAGCGTTGCGCCGGGCCGAGGGTGAACAGTCGGGCGAGGAGTTCGAGCAGGCGGAGATCGGCGAAAATCGACACCACCGCCGCCGCTAGGCAGCCGATCGCCGACCAGAACGCATAGCGTGCCAGTCGCTGCCAGTCGAAGGGCGTCGCCACGACGTTCGCCGCGAGCCGCACCGCTTCCGCCTCCGCCAGCGTGCCGTCGCGTTGCCAGGAGTCGAGGGCCTCGCGCACGGTTTCGGCCTTGGAGCGGGACAGGTGGAGCATGATCGGGGCGTTTCCAACGGGTGGGAAAGGGGTTACGATCCCATGGGTCGCGACGATTGGCCAGTCTTCCATGCGCGTGCCGACGAATGCCGTCTTGACCGTGCCCGGGAAATCACCCAACACAGACAGGGGCTTCCGCGCCCGCCGTTTTCCCCAGCCGAAGAGTCTCCCATGACCGACATCGTCGTCGTTTCCGCCGCGGAGGCGCGCCGCGCCGCCGAAGCCGTTCTCGTGGCGCGCGGGGTGCCGCCCGGCGACGCGGAGGTGGTGGCCCGCAACCTCGTCGCCGCCGATTTGCGCGGCATCGACACCCACGGCCTGTTCTGCCTGATCGAATACGCCCACGCGGTGGCCGACCGGCGCATCAACCCGACTCCGGCGATCCGGGTGGAGCGCACCCTGCCGTGGGCGATCCGCGTCGACGGCGACAACGGCCTCGGCCCGCTGGTGGCGGAGCGGGCGATGGACGCGGTGCTGGAGACGGTGGAAAGCCACGGCATCGCCGTGGCGGCGGTGCGCAACGCCAACCACCATGGCGCCGCGGCGGTCTACATCGAGCGCGCGGCGGCGGCGGGCTGCATCGCCATCGCCTCCGCCAACGCCATCGCGATGGTGGCGCCGGTGGGGGCGAAGGCGCGCTTCTTCGGCACCAACCCGTTCGCGGCGGTGGCGCCCGCCGGCAAGCACCCGCCGTTCGTGCTCGACATGGCGACCTCGGACGGCGCGCTGCGCAAGGTGCGCAAGTTCCTCGCCGAGGGCAAGCCGATCCCCGAGGGCTGGGCCACCGACAAGGACGGCGTGCCCACCACCGACGCGGCGGCGGCGATCGAGGGCATGTTGCTGCCGTTCGGCGGCGCCAAGGGGTCGGGGCTGGCCTACTTCCTCGACATCCTCACCGGGGTGCTGAACGGCGGCCTGATCTCGGCGGACGTGCGCAACAACTTCACCAACCACGACCGGCCCTCGGGCAACGGCCATTTCTTCCTGGCCTTCAAGGTGTCGGCGTTCCTCGACCCGGCGGCGTTCGCGGCGCGGATGGAAAGCCAGATCGCCCGCCTGCACGCGCTGCCGACGGTGGCGGGAGTGGAGCGGGTGCGCTATCCGGGCGAGCGCGTCGCCGCGATCGCGGCGGAGCGGGCGGCCCACGGCATCCCCTATCCGCGGCGCATCGTCGACGACCTCGTCGCCCTCGGCGGCGCGGTGCGCGCGGGGGTGTGAGAGTCGCGGGCGATTGACGGGAAAATGGTTTTTCGGAGGCAAAAACCCCTAGGGAATCAAAGGCGAAATTTTTCCCGTTGACAGCATTTTCCCCCCTCCCTAGGGTGGGCCGCGAAGACCCGGAGGCCCGGCTCGCGAACCCGCTGCAAGCCTCCCGAGTGACGGCGTGTGGGTTCGTGAAAATTGCCTGGATAGCGGCTTTCCGGTGTGCCGGCCGGAACAAAGCAATCGCCGCACGAGGGCGCGTTCGTTTCGAGACACCAAGTGACTGTGTGATTTCGTGACGGTGAAATCCTGAGCTTCGGGCCCGGGGCTTCGCGCGCAGCCGTTTGTGCCGAATTTCCGTTTCCGAAGCCCGCGAGCCCCATGGGGGGGCGCGCGCGTCGAGGCGACGGTTATGGATTTCTCGCCGCACCTGTCCACGCGGACCTTCGCGTGGGATATGGAAACGGAATCGACCGCCTGGGACATCGGCTCCGCCGTGCTCTCGGGCCTGCTGCTCGAGGTTTCGGCCCATCCGAAGCCCGGCCTCGTCACGCCCCGGTCCATGGGCTCGCACCGCGACATGGACCATCAGACCTTCATCCTGTCCTCCGCGGCGATCGCGCCGGGCCTGGTGGCCTGCGCGCGCGCCGGGCTGTCGCACCCGGGCGAGGCCCCGGCGCTGCTGCCCGAGCTGCGCGCCATCGGCCGCGCCTGCGACGCTCGCCTGCTCGAAGCCACCCACGGCGTCAACACCCAGCGCGGCGCGCTGTTCTGCGGCGGCCTGCTCGCCGCCGCGGCGGGCCGCGTCGCCCGCGCCGGGCGGCCGCTCGCCGCCGCCGCGGTGCTGTCCGAGGTCGGCCGCATCGGCGAGGGGCTGGTGGCCCGCGAACTCGCCGCCTCCGACCCCGCCGCCGCCCGCACCGCGGGCGAGATTCTCTATCACCGCCACGGCTCCCCCGGTATTCGGGGCGAGGTCGAGGCGGGCTTCCCCACCGTCCGCGACCATGGCCTCCCGGCCCTGCGCGCGGCCCTCGCCGAAGGGCACGGCCTCAACCGCGCCCTGGTCCACGCGCTCGTCGCGCTGGTGGCCGAGGCCGAGGACTCCACCGTTCTCTGGCGCGGCGGCCCGGCCGCGCTGGCGTTCGTCCGGGCCGAGGCGGCGCGGGCGCTGGCGCTGGGCGGCGCCCTGTCCAACGACGGTCTCGCGGCGCTCGACCGCCTCGATGCCGCCTGCGTCGCGCGCAACCTCAGCCCCGGCGGCGCGGCCGACCTGCTGGCCGTCACCGCTGCCGCCTACCTGCTGGAGAACCGGCGTTTTCCCGAGTCTTCGGCGGCCAAGTCAAACCCACTCGTGTCCGGGCCTGCCCCGGACTCCCGGAGGATCAAGTGAACATAGTCACGTATGCGATCATGGCCTACGCGATCACGGCGGCGATCTCCTTCGTCGTGATCGGGGTCGTCGTTCTGATGTCCAAGGCGATGTCCAAGAAAGCTGAAACCGAGTAAGGCCGGAGCCCACCCGAAAATGCTGCAACAACTTCTGTCTATCTTTCCGGGCATCGGCACGATGTTCGCCCAGGAGCCGGTGATCGCGTTCTCCCGCATCGGGATGATCGCGCTCGGCTTCCTGCTCGCCTACATGGGCTTCAAGCGCAAGCTCGAGCCGCTGATCATGGTGCCGATGGGTCTCGGCATGATGTGCGTCAACGGCGGCGTGATGTTCCTCGAGGCGGGGCGCATCGGCACCCTGTTCCTCGACCCTATGGTCGAGGACCCCAACGCGCTCATCAACGTGATGCAGATCGATTTCCTCCAGCCGATCTACAACTTCGCGTTCACCAACTCGCTGGTCGCCTGCATGCTGTTCTTCGGCATCGGCTCGATGTCGGACATCTCCTTCATCCTGGCGCGTCCGTGGGCGAGCATCATCGTCGCGCTGTTCGCCGAACTCGGCACCTTCGTCACCCTGGTGATCGGCTACTACTTCGGCCTCACCCCGGGCCAGGCGGCGGCGGTGGGTTCGATCGGCGGCGCCGACGGCCCGATGGTGCTGTTCGCCTCGCTGGTGATGGCGAAGGACCTGTTCGTCCCGATCTCGATCATCGCCTACCTCTACCTCTCGCTCACCTACGCGGGCTATCCCTACCTGATCAAGTGGCTCGTGCCCGAGAAATACCGCGCCCAGGAAGTCGAGATCGATTTCCCCGACGTGTCGTCGGAAGCCAAATTCATCTTCACCATCGTCATCGCCGCGCTGCTCTGCCTGCTGCTGCCGGTGGCCGCGCCCCTGATCCTGTCGTTCTTCCTCGGCGTCGCGATCAAGGAAGCCGAGATCGAGCCGTACCAGGAGCTGCTGGAGAAGACCATCACCTACTCCTCGACGCTGTTCCTCGGCCTGGTGCTGGGCGTGCTGTGCGAGGCGGGCACCCTGCTCGACCCGCGCGTCGCGATCCTGCTGGTGCTGGGCATCACCGCGCTCGCGATCTCGGGCGTCGGCGGCCTGCTCGGCGGCTGGGTGGTGTGGGCGTTCTCGAAGAACCACAACTTCAACCCGGTGATCGGCATCGCCGGCGTCTCGTGCATGCCCTCGACCGCCAAGCTGGCGCAGAAGGCGGCGTTCGAGGCCAGCCCCTACGCGATGATCATGCCCCTCGCGATGGGCGCGTCGATCTGCGGCATCATCGTCTCGGCGATCGCCGTGGGCGTGTTCGCCTCGACCATCAACCTGGTGCAGTAACCCCACCCGCCGCCGGGCGCTTCCGGCGGCGGTTCCCCCCCCATCCACAGGAACCGATCATGACCGCCCTTCCGCCCTTTCCGCCGTGTGCCGAGGTCCTCGCGGACCGCGCGCGCGGCCGTGCGGCGGGCGTCGGCCCGGGTCGCGTTTCCTCGCAGACGGCGGCCGGTTTCCCCTTCGAGCTTCGGGAGATCGCAACTGCGTCGGCGGCGCGACTGCCGCTCCGCCGACGCCTTTTCCCCGCCGCTTTCGGCCCTGAGAAGCGCGGCGTCGCACTTTCCGCGCTTGAACACATCCAAATGAGGTCCGCTTCATGAAGACTCAAAGGAAATGGGACACGCTCGCGACCGACACCGCGGAACGGCTGGCGGCCGCCGGTCAGTTCATCGGCGCCGGCAAGCGGGTCGAGGCCAAGGACGTGGTGGCGCTCCTGGAGGCGGTGATCCGCCCCGGTGACCGCGTCAACATCGAAGGCAACAACCAGAAGCAGGCCGATTTCCTCGCCGACTGCCTGCTCAAGGTCGACAAGGGCAAGATCCACGACCTGCACATGGTGCAGTCGGCGGTGCCGCTGCCCGCCCACCTCGACCTGTTCGAGCAGGGCATCGCCAAGAAGCTCGACTTCGCCTTCGGCGGTCCGCAGGCGGGCCGGGTGGCCAAGTTCATCCGCGAGGGCAAGCTCGAACTCGGCGCGATCCACACCTACCTCGAACTGTTCGCCCGCTACTTCCTCGACCTCACGCCGCGTGTGTCGCTGATCTGCGCGTTCGAGGCCGACCGCGAGGGCAACCTCTACACCGGCTTCAACACCGAGGACACCCCGGTGATCGTCGAGGCCACCAAGTTCCGCCAGGGCATCGTCATCGCCCAGGTCAACAAGATCGTCGACAAGCTGCCGCGCGTCGACATTCCGGCGGGCTGGATCGACGCGGTGGTGGAATCGCCGCGGCCGTTCTTCGTCGAGCCGCTGTTCACCCGCGACCCGGCGCTGATCACCGACAACCAGATCCTCCTCGGCATGCTCTGCCTCAAGGGCATCTACGCCGAATACGGCGTGCAGCGCATCAACCACGGCATCGGCTTCCTCACCTCGGCGATCGAGCTGATGCTGCCGACCTACGGCGAGGAGCTGGGGCTGAAGGGTAAGGCCTGCACCCACATGATCCTCAACCCCCACCCGACGATGATCCCGGCGATCGAAGAGGGCTGGGTGGACACCATCCACTGCTTCGGCGGCGAACTCGGCATGGAGAAGTACGTGGCGGCGCGGCCGGACGTGTTCTTCGTCGGGCCGGACGGCACGCTGCGCTCCAACCGCGCGTTCGCCCAGACCGCCGGTCACTACGCCCTCGACATGTTCATCGGCGGCACGCTGCAGATCGACCCCTACGGCAACTCCTCCACCGCCACCGCCAACCGCGTCGCGGGCTTCGGCGGCGCGCCGAACATGGGTTGCGACGCCAAGGGCCGCCGTCACGTGTCCGGCTCGTGGCTGAAGTGCGGCCAGGAGCTGCCGTCGATGCCCGAGCAGATCGGCACCATGCCGCGCGGCAAGCGCCTGGTGGTGCAGGGCATCGAAACCTTCGGCGAGGGCCGCGAGCCGGCGTTCGTCGAGGAGCTGGACGCCTGGCAGCTGGCGAAGAACGCCAAGCTCGACCTGCCGCCGGTGATGATCTACGGCGACGACGTGACCCACATCGTCACCGAGGAAGGCATCGCCTACCTCAGCCGCTGCAAGGACATGGACGCCCGCATGGCGGCGATCCGCGCGGTGGCCGGGTATACCCCGCTCGGCTTGAAGGCCAAGGCCGACGAGACCCGCGCGCTCCGCGACGCGAAGATCGTGATGACGCCCGAGGATCTCGGCGTCGACCGCGACCGCGCCACCCGCGACATGCTGGCCGCGAAGAACATCCGCGATCTGGTGACCTGGTCGGGCGGGCTTTACGAGCCGCCGGCGCGGTTCCGGAACTGGTAATCGAGGAGACGTCCGCAAATGGCACTCAATACTCTGGAATTCGAATGCAAGTGCGCCGCTCCGGCGGCCGCGGTGACCGCGCCGGTTCACTTCGGCGTGGTCGGCTCGGGCGATCTCGAGGTGCTGATGACCCCGGCCAAGGCCGGGGGCGCGGTGAAGGTGAAGGTGGTCACCCCGGTGACCGGCTTCGACGCGCTGTGGCAGCGCGTGCTCGCCGCGTTCGTCGAATCCGCCAAGCTCGGCGACGTCGCCATCGAGATCAACGACAACAACGCGACCCCGGCGGTTGTGACCTTGCGCCTGCGCCAGGCCCTCGCCGAAGCCGCCGCCTGAGAGAAAGGAATCCCCATGTCCAAGTGGAGCACGCTCCAAGATCGGAGCTTCCTCGAATCGAACGCGCGCGAGCGGGCGATCGGCATCGTCGACGAAGGCACCTTCACCGAGTTCGCCGGTCCGCTCGACCGTCGCACCAGCCCGCACCTCGAAACCCTGGGCGAGGCGGTGGAGTTCGACGACGGCATCGTCACCGGCGTCGGCAAGATCGGCAAGACCCCGGTGTTCGTGATCTCGCAGGAAGGCCGTTTCATCGGCGGTTCGGTGGGCGAGGTGGGCGGCGCCAAGATGGTCGCCACCCTCAAGACCGCGATCGCCCTGGCCGACCGCATCGCCAAGGAGTTCCCCAAGGCCGCCGACGACGAGAAGCCGGTGGTGGCGATCTCCTTCGAGACCGGTGGCGTGCGCCTGCACGAGGCCAACGCGGGTCTTCTCGCCCACGCCGAGGTGATGGACCAGTTCCAGCGCGCCCGCGGCAAGGTGCCGGTGATCACCCTGATCGGCTCGAAGGTCGGCTGCTTCGGCGGCATGGGCTTCGTCGCCGCCGCCACCGACGCGATCGTGATGAGCGAGTTCGGCCGCCTCGGCCTCACCGGGCCGGAGGTGATCGAGCAGGAAATGGGCAAGGACGAGTTCGACAGCGCCGACCGCGCCCTCGTCTACCGCACCACCGGCGGCCGTCACAAGTACGTGATGGGCGACTGCAACTTCATCGTCGCCGATACCGTGGGGGCGTTCCGCGCCCAGGTGGCGGAGCTGGCCAAGCTGCCGGTTTCGGCGTTCGAGGCGATGCGCCGCATCGGCTCGGCCGCGCTGGTGGAAAAGCAGCTGAAGGGTGTGGCGCTCGCCGCCGAGATGCAGCCGAAGGACGCCCGCGACGTGTGGAAGCACGCGGGCAACGCCGACCCGGTCGCCCTCGCGAACGTGCCGCTCGACGCGTTCAAAGCCACCGTCAAGCGTCTCGCGCTCTGATCGCGATCAGTCAAAGGAGAGTTCCATGGATACCTTGCTGGGACAGGGCCGCGCCGCGATCGACCTGATCTGCGACCCTCAGACCTTCAATGAGAACACGGTCGGCGCCAAGACCTTCGACGATCCGGACTTCGGCCCGGGCGCGGTGGTCGGCACCGCCAAGCTCGAAGGCGAGACCGTGACCGTGATCGCGAGCGACGCGGACGCCTTCAACGAGAAGTTCCCGGTGGTCTACGCCGGCATCATCGGCATGGAGGAGGGCTACAAGATGGCCCAGGCGGTCTACGCCACCCTCGAGGCCGACAAGGCCGTCGCCAAGGCCAACAAGCGCCCGATCGTGCTGATCGTCGACACCCCCGGCAACGGCCCGGGCAAGGTCGAGGAGATCTTCGGCATGAACAAGGCCACCGGCGCCTATCAGCTGGCGCTGGCCGAGGCCCGTCTCGCCGGACACCCGATCGTCGCGATGGTGATCGGCCGCGCGATCTCGGGCGCGTTCCTCTGCCACGGCCTGCAGGCGGACCACATCCTGTCGCTCGACAGCGATTTCGGCACGATGATCCACGTGATGCCGCTCACCTCCATCTCCCGCATCATCAAGAAGGACATGGAGACCCTCGAGAAGCTGGCGGAAGGCAACCCGGTGTTCGCCGCCGGTCCGCGCTTCTTCTCGAAGCTCGGCGGCGTCGAGGAGATCGTCACCAAGATCGAGGACATGCACGCGGCGGTCGCCCGGCATGTGGCGCTGGTGCGCGCCGCTAAGAGCCAGAGCGACGAGGCCACCGGCCCGGTCGGGCGCGGCGCGCTCGGCGCCGAGCGCGGCGGCCGCGTGGTGCGGCCCGAGGTGATCAAGCTGGTCGAAGGCCAGTTCGCCGCGGTCGCCTCCGCCTACCTGCCCGGCGCCCACTGAGCGAGGGAGACCCATCCATGTCCGACGATCTGGATCGTTTCGAGGAACTGGCCGAAACCCTTTCGAGCGCGCCGTCGCTGGCGGAAATGCCGCGGCGCACGCTCGAAGACAAGGGAATCGCGGGGCCGACGGCCGCGCACGTGATCGAGGAGGTGCACACCCCCTTCAATCTGGCGTACCTGACGTTCACCACCGGCTCCTCGGCGTTCCAGAACATCGTCGGCGTGGTTCACAGCGAAATCGAAGGTCGCTGTGAAGTCGCCCGGCGACTGTTCCAGGCCTTGGGAATCGCCGCCGGGCGGCGCATGCTGGTGACCTACGCGCCGCTGGTCAACGTCTTCTCGAAGACCGCGCTGGAGCGCCAGGGGATTTCGTGGAACTTCCTCTCCCGCTCCAGCCGCGACGCGTTCATCGCCCGGGTGTGCCGCGACAAGCCCGACGTGATCCTGGGCGAAAGCTCGTTCGTGCGCGCCTCGATCGCCGAGGCGAAGCGCCTGGGCTTCGGCGCCGATCTGCCGCCGCGCTGCGTGGTGCTGACTGCCGGAACGCCGCTCGACCTCGACCTTCTGCCCGAGGCGGAGAGCGTCGGCTGGGAGGTTCACGACCTCTACGGCTGCCAGGAGTTCGGCTGGCTGACGCTCGACGGCGTGCCGCTGCGGGACGACATCGGCCTGGCGCCCTCGCCCGCGGGCGAGGACTACCGCGAGCTGGTGGTCGGCGGCCTGCCGATGGCCGACAGTTTTCCGGTCGCCGAGAGCGGCCATGTCTGCAACCCCGCAGGCAAGATTCTCACCTATCGTCGCCGCCGAACGCACCCCGAATACGAGGTCGTGGTTCTCTCCACCACACTGGCGGCGAACGAGAGCATCGACAAGGCGGCGCGCACGATTTTGCGCATCAAGGGCCGGGTGGTGAAGGTGTCCCCCCAACTTCGCACCCACGCCCCCGCTACCGAGTTGATGCTGGTCCCCGGCCTCGCGGGCGCGGAGGCGCCCTTGGACGGCCCGCGCTTCGCGGGGCCGGTGGCGACCAAGATGTTCGACGATCTGGTCCAGGCGCAGGTGGATTTCGCCGCGACCTCGAAGACCGATCCGGCCTGGACCAAGCGGAGATAGCATGACGCCCGAGCGCCACCATCTCGCCGATCTTTCCCGCCTCGACCGCGGCGATCTCGCCGCCCTGGCGGTGGAGGGGCTGCTGCCGCCGTTCCGCGACGCCATGACGGTGTCGCGGGTGCGCGCCACCCTCGCCGCCCAGCTCCTGCCGGGGATCGTCGCGCGCCCCTCGGCGCCGCTGCGCGCCGGGCAGGTGCAGCTCGGCCTGGCGTTCCCGTTCCGCAGCGGCGGCAGCCGGGTGAAAAGCGCGATCGTGGTTTCGGCGCGGCAGGTGGCCGGGTTCACCGACCCGTTCGTCGTCGCCCGCGGCGCGGCGACCCTCGGCGGGGCGCTCGGCGCCGCGCTGCGCGACCTCGCGCGGGCGGCCGAAAAGCTGGGCTTGCGCCTCGGCGTGATCGGCTCGGCGGCGATGGAGATCGCCACCGGGCTGCCCTACACCACCGCGGATTCCGACCTCGATCTGGTGGTCGCGGGCGACGCGGCGGCGCTCGAAGCGTTCGCCGCCGCCCTGCGGGACCGGGCCGACGGCGTGCGCGTCGACGTCGAGGTGCTGTTGCGCTCCGGCGGCGGCGTCAAGCTCGCCGAGCTGGTGTCGGGGTCCCGCACCCTCGTCGTCAAGGAACTTTCCGACGTGCGCCTGGCGGCGCGCGAGGAGGTCGTCGCCGCGTTGTAAGGCCGCGGCTGGTTTCGTTACCCCCGTGCCGGAAAGCCTTCGATGCCGGCACATTCACACAAGGAGAAGACCCATGGATATCAAGGCCAAAATGCCGAGCACCGTCGACGCGATCAAGGTGACGCAGGGACAGGCGGTGAAGAAGGGCGACATCCTCTGCGTCCTCGAGGCGATGAAGATGAAGAACCAGATGCCGTCGCCGGTCGACGGCACCGTGACCTCGATCGCCGTGGAAGCCGGCGCGCGCCTGAAGCCCGGCGCCCTGATCATGGTCGTCGAGTAAGTCGTAGAAACAAGAAACGGCCCCGGGGCAGGATCGTCCGCCCCGGGGAGCGCCACGGATGTTCGTGGTACCCGAGGGAGTTCGAGAAATGGTCATCTACGGACTTTTTATTATGGGCCTGTGCGCGATCGTGGGGAACGTGCTGGGCGAAGTTTTGGGCGCGATGCTGGGCATTCCCGCCAACGTCGGCGGCGTCGGCTTCGCGATGCTGTTCCTGGTGCTCGTCACCCGCAAGCTGATGGACAAGGGCAAGCTTTCGAAGCTGGCCGAAAGCGGCATCCAGTTCTGGAACGCGATGTACATCCCGGTGGTGATCGCGATGGCCGCGCAGCAGAACGTGGTCGCCGCGCTCAAGGGCGGCTGGGTCGCCGTGATCGGCGGTCTCGCCGCGGTGTTCCTCTGCTTCTTCCTGATCCGGCCGCTGGCCAAGCTGGCGGACACGGGTTCCCCCGCGGATCGGACCGCGGCTGCCGAGTAAGCGCACTCACTGGGGTCGAAAATTATGGACTTTCTTAGCGATATCATCCTGAAGGTGGTCAAGCCGAACGGGCTGATCGCCGCGTTCGTCATCGTCGGCGCGATCACCTGGTTCTCCTATTGGTGCTCCAAGACCCTGACCAAGGGCCGCGTTCACGGCTCGGCGATCGCGATCGTCATCGGTCTGATCCTGGCCTACGTCGGCGGCGAAGTGACCGGCGGCAAGAAGGGCATCGCCGACATCGCCCTGTTCTCGGGCATCGGCCTGATGGGCGGCGCGATGCTGCGCGACTTCTGCATCATCGCCACCGCCTTCGGCATCGACCTGCGCGAGCTGAAAAAGGCGGGCGTGGCCGGCGTTCTCGCGCTGGTGATCTCGATGGCGCTCAACTTCGCCATCGGCGCCAGCGTCGCCTATGCCTTCGGCTACACCGACGCGGTGTCGATGACCACCATCGGCGGCGGCGTCGCCACCTTCATCGTCGGCCCGGTGACCGGCGCGGCGCTCGGCGCCTCCTCCGACGTGATCGCCCTGTCGATCGCCGCGGGCGTGGTCAAGTCGATCGCGGTGATGCTGGTCACGCCGCTGCTGGCGAAGCCGTTCGGTCTCACCACCCCGGCGGCCGCCACCGTCTACGGCGGGCTGATGGGCACCACCTCGGGCACCGCGGCGGGCCTCGCCGCCACCGACCCGAAGCTGGTCCCCTACGGCGCGCTGACCTCGACCTTCTACACCGGCTTCGGCTGCCTCGTCGGCCCGTCGGTCTGCTATTTCGTGATCAAGGCCCTGGTCGGCTGAGGTTCCGAAACTCCGCGGCCGCGCCCTAGCCGACGCGGCCGCCACCGACCACGCCGGTCCGCCTGCGGGGCCAACCCAGCCCCGCTCCGCAGGCGGATCTCCCCCCAAGCGGCGTGGTCGGACGCCTGCCTCATCGGACCCGAACCGCCGCGTTCGGGTCCGATGTTTCGTTTGCGGAAAAAGGCACACGAGGCAGGTGAAAGCCGTTCTCATTTGCCCCGAACGATGCCACACTCGCTGATCCGGAAGAACGCGCCAACGCGTCGCCGGCGAGAGAGCGGAGGACGACATGAATACCGGCAATCGCATCGGCAAGGTCGCGATGATGATCGCGATGTCCGCCGACGCCGACGAAAAGCAGGTGGTGGAAGCCCTGAGCAAGGGGTCTTCGCTCCGGATCGCGGTGACCTACGTTTCGGGCGCGCTCAGCTACGTGCAGAAGAACTTCGTCAAGACCCTGGTGGGGTCGGCGCTGCACGGCAACGTGGTGGCCAAGGACACCGGGCAGATCCACGCGGTGATCCACGCCGGGCTGGAGGCGATCCACGGCATCACGCCGCTGGTGGCGGGAGAGAGCCAGCTCAAGCTCAAGGTGGCGATCGTCAACGACGGCACCTGGCTCGCCATCGCCGCCTACGGCGAATCCGCGTTCCACCCGGTCACCAACCACGAACGCTTCGGCTTCGGCATCATGCACATCTGAGCCGCCCGGCTCAGGTTTCCGCCAGCAGCCGCTCGATCATCTGCGCGAGATGGGCGAGGAACGCCTGCGCCGCCTGCGGCAGGGTGCGCTCGGCCATGGTTTGCAGCTCCAGGCGCCGCACCTGCATCCCCGCGTCGGCGATCGGCACCAGCACCATGCCGTCCTCGGCGAACCGCAGCGACACCGACAACCGGCTGGTGAGCGACACGCCGCCGCCGAAGCGGCTGAAATTCCGTAAAGACGCCAGATAGTTGCTGGTCAGGACCGGCTCCACCGGAATCGCCTCGGCGGCGGCCGAGATGTCGAACAGCTGGCGGATCGTGGTGTCCTTGTCGGGCAGCGCCAGGGGGTGGGCGGCGAGCTCGGCGAGGCGCAGGCTCTTGCGCGCCGCCAGCGGGTGGTCGGCGCGCATCAGCGCGAGCACCGGCGCGGGCCACGAACGCTCCACCCGAACGCCGCGAATCGGCGCGAGGCTGAAGGTCAGGCCGAGATCGGCCTCGCCCTCCGCCACCATGCGCGCCACGTCGGCGGGCGGGGCGGACACCAGGCGGAAGCGGATTCCGGCGTAGGCGGCGCGGAATCCGGCGATTGCCGCGGGGATCACGTCGATGGCGAAGCCCTCGGTGGTGGCGACCTTGACGACGCCCGAGCCGAGGTGGGCGAGGCCGCGGATTTCCGCCAGCACCCGCTCGCCGTCGAGATGGCTGCGCCGCGCGTGGGCGGCGAGCAGTTCCCCCGCCGACGACAGGCTCATGCCGCGTGCCCGGCGCTCGAACAGCGCCGCCCCCACCTCCGCCTCCAGCCCGGCGATCTGGCGGCTGATCGCCGAGGCGGCGACGTTGAGGCGCGCCGAGGCCTCGGCGATCGAGCCGCACCGCGCCACCTCCAGGAAATACTTCATCGCGGGGCTGTGCACCGGGTGCGCCACTCCCATCTGCCAAGATCCGTTGCCGAAACGGCAAGGGTCGGTTCGCAACATTATGCTTGTTCGGCGGGCCGGGTTCAAACACCATTTGCCTAGAAATGAGACAGTGCATGTGAGTTGATTAAATCGTGGGCGGAAACGCCCCTCACCCACATCCAGCAGGCAGGCCACCCATGCTCAGATCCGCGCTTCTCGGCACCGCCCTCGCCCTTTGCCTCGCCCCCGGCGCGGCCCTCGCCGGCAAGGCCAACGACACCCTGGTCTACGCCTCCGACAGCGACCTCGAAAACATCAGCCCGTACCACAACAACATGCGCGAGGGCGTGATCCTCATGCATCACGTGTGGGACGGCCTGGTGCTGCGCGACAACGCCACCGGCAAATACGTGCCGCTGCTCGCCACCGCGTGGAAGTGGGTGGACCCCACCACCCTCGAACTCGCGCTGCGCACCGACGTGAAGTTCCACAACGGCGACGCCCTCACCGCCGACGACGTGGTGTTCACGGTCAACTACGTGCTCTCGCCCGAGGCCAAGGTGGTGACCAAGCAGAACGTCTCGTGGATGGCGGGGGCGGAGAAGGTCGACGCCCACACCGTGCGGATCAAGCTCAAGGAGCCGTTCCCGGCGGCGATGGAATACCTCGCCGCGGCGGTGCCGATCTACCCGAAGGCGTATTTCGAGAAGGTCGGCCTCGAGGGCTTCGCCAAGGCGCCGGTCGGCACCGGGCCTTACAAGGTGGTCTCCGCCGCCTCGGGCCAGGGCGTGAAGATGGCCAAGAACCCGGACTACATGGCGGGCAGCCCCAAGGGCGCGCCGAAGATCGGCAAGCTCGAGTTCCGCGTCATCCCCGACGGCGAAAGCCGCGTCGCCGAGCTGATGACCGGCGGCATCGACTGGATCTGGCGGGTGCCGTCGGACCAGGCCGACAGCCTGAAGGCGGTGCCCGACGTGGCGGTGCTGTCCTCCGAGACGATGCGCGTCGCCTTCCTGATCTTCGAGATGCAGAGCGACGACCCGGCGATCAAGCCGATCAAGGACGAGCGGGTGCGCAAGGCGATCTCGATGGCGATCGACCGCCAGGCGATGGTCGACAACCTGGTGCGCGGCGGCGCCCGGGTGATGCACGCCGCCTGCTTCATCGAGCAGACCGCCTGCGTGCAGGACACCGTGGTCAAGTACGCCTACGACCCGGCCAAGGCCAAGGCGCTGCTGAAGGAGGCGGGCTACCCCAACGGCTTCGACACCGAAATCTACGCCTACCGCGAGCGCGACTACGCCGAGGCGATGATCGGCTACCTCCAGGCGGTCGGCATCAAGGCCAAGCTCAACTTCCTCAAATATCCGGCGATGCGCGGCGAGCTTCACGCGGGCAAGGCGCCGATCACCATGAACACCTGGGGGTCGTTCTCGATCAACGACGCCTCGGCCTTCACCGGCAACTACTTCAAGGGTTCGGGCGACGACCGCTCCCGCGATCCGGAGGTGCAGGCGTGGCTGAACGAGGCGGACTCCATCGTCGACGAAACCAAGCGCCTGGAGCTTTACGGCAAGGCGCTGAAGCGGATTTCCGAGAAGGCCTACGTGTTGCCGCTGTTCTCCTATTCGGCCAACTACGCCTTCACCAAGGACCTCAGCTTCACCGCCCAGCCCGACGAGCTGCCGCGCTTCTACGCCGCGTCGTGGAAATGACCCGTCGCCGCCCCGGGCGACCGGGGCGGCCCTTTCCGGAGGCTCGCCGATGCTCCAGTTCGCGTTGAGACGGATCGCCGTGGCGCTCGGCGTCGCGTTCACCGTGGCGGTGTTCAGCTTTTTCCTGCTGCACCTGTCGGGCGATCTCGCGGTGGCGATCGCCGGGCCGGAATCGTCCGCCGAGCAGATCGAACGCATCCGCGTCGAGTTCGGGCTGGACAAGCCGATCGTCGTCCAGTTCCTCGAATGGCTGGGCAAGGCGCTGCGCTTCGATTTCGGCCGCTCGTTCTACTTCCAGGACCAGGTCACCACCCTGATCGCCGGGCGCCTCGGCGTCACCATGAGCCTGGGCGGCCTCGCCCTCGGGTTCGCGCTGGCGGTGGCGATCCCCTTGGGCGTGGTGGCGGCGATCAAGCGCGACACCTGGGTCGACCGTTTCGCCCTCACCCTTTCGGTGTTCGGGCAGGCGATGCCGAGCTTCTGGTTCGCCCTCACCCTGGTGCTGATCTTCGCCGTCAACCTGCGCTGGCTGCCCGCCTCGGGCACCGGCACCTGGAAGCACATGGTGCTGCCGGTGGTCGCCCTCGGCACCTACGCCATGCCCGCGATCATGCGCCTCACCCGCAATGGCATGCTCGACGTGCTCGCCTCCGACTACATCCGCACCGCCCGCGCCAAGGGCCTGCGCCCCGCCACGGTGCTGTTCAAGCACGCGCTGCGTAACGCGGTGATCCCGGTGGTGGGCCTCGCGGCGGTGCAACTGGGCTTCATGCTCGGCGGCTCGATCGTGATCGAGACGGTGTTCTCGCTCCACGGCCTCGGCCACCTCGCGTGGGAGGCGATTTCCCGCAACGATTACCCGGTGGTGCAGGCGGTGGTGCTGCTGCTGTCGGTGGTCTACATCGCCGTCACCCTGGTCGCCGACCTCCTCAACGCCGCGCTCGACCCGCGCATGCGGAGCAGCTGAGATGTCCGAAACCGTCGCCTCCGACCCGCTCGCCCAGGCCCTGCCGCGCGTTTCGCCGCTGGCGAGGTTCGCCCGCCGCGCCCTCGGCCACCACGGCTTCCTGATCGGCGCCGGGGTGCTGGGGCTGATCGTCCTCGCCGCCCTGTTCGCGCCGCTGATCGCCCCCCACGATCCCTACGCGCAGGACGTCGCCCGCCGCCTGATCCCGCCGGTGTGGGACGCCAAGGGGAGCTGGGACCACGTGCTCGGCACCGACAAGCTCGGCCGCGACTACCTCTCGCGGCTGATCTACGGCGCCCGCATCTCGCTGATGATCGGCGCGCTGGCGGCGCTGATCTCGGGCGTGATCGGCACCGCCATGGGGGTGGCCGCCGGATACTTCGGCGGCAAGGTGGACAGCGTCATCAGCTACGTCATCACCACCCGCCTGTCGATGCCGGTGGTGCTGGTGGCGCTGGCGGTGGCCTCGCTGGTGGGCGGCTCGCTGAAGATCGTCATCCTGGTGCTGGGGTTCCTGCTGTGGGACCGCTTCGCCGTGGTCACCCGCGTCGCCACCCAGCAGATCCGCCACGCCGAATACATCGCCGCCGCGCGCTGCATCGGCTGCTCCACCTGGCGCATCGTGATGTCGGAAATCCTGCCCAACATCCTCAACGCCCTGATCGTCGTCGCCACCCTCGAGATGGCCCACGCGATCCTGCTCGAAGCCACCCTCTCGTTCCTCGGCCTCGGCGTGCCGCCGCCCGAGCCGTCGTGGGGGCTGATGATCGCCGAGGGCAAGTCGTACATGTTCTTCAAGCCCTGGGTGATCGTCATTCCCGGCGTCGCGCTGCTGGTGCTGGTGCTGGCGATCAACCTGCTGGGAGACGGCGTCCGCGACGTCACCGCGCCGGAGAACCGCAATTGACCCAACCGCTCCTCGCCGTCGAGAACCTCACCGTCGACATCCCCCTGGGCGGCCGCACCCTGCACGCGGTGCGCGGCGTCTCCTTCGAAATCCGCCGGGGCGAGACCCTGTGCGTGGTGGGCGAAAGCGGGTCGGGCAAGTCGCTCACCTCGCTGGCGCTGATGAACCTGCTGCCCGGGCGGCTGAAGCGCAGCGCCGCCCGCCTGGAGTTCGACGGCGTCGATCTTTCGGCGATTTCCGAACGCCGGATGAGCGACCTGCGCGGCGACCGCATGGCGATGATCTTCCAGGAGCCGATGACCTCCCTGAACCCCGCCTACACCATCGGCAACCAGCTCGCCGAGCCGCTGATGCGCCACCGCAAGGTGAGCCGCGCCGAGGCGGAGGCGCGCGCCGTGCACCTGCTGGAGCGGGTCGGCATCACCGCCGCCGCCCGGCGCATGGGGCAGTATCCGCACCAGCTTTCGGGCGGTCTGCGCCAGCGGGTGATGATCGCGATGGCGCTGATGTGCGATCCGGACCTGCTGATCGCCGACGAACCCACCACCGCGCTCGACGTCACCATCCAGGCGCAGATCCTGCTGCTGATGAAGGAAATCCAGAAGGAGTTCGGCATCGCGGTGATGCTCATCACCCACGATCTCGGGGTGGTGGCGCGGATCGCCGACCGGGTGGCGGTGATGTACGCGGGCGAGATCGTCGAAAGCGGGCCGGTGGGGCCGCTGTTCGCCGACCCGGCCCACCCCTACACCCGTGGTCTGCTCGCCTGCATTCCCCAGCCCGGCAAGACCGCGCCGGGGGAGCCGCTGGGGTCGATCCCCGGCCTGGTGCCGAGCCTCACCGGCCGGGTGGCGGGCTGCGTGTTCCGCAACCGCTGCCCCCTCGCCGAGGCCGCGTGCGCGGCCGAGGTGCCGGTGGCGCACCTGGCCGACGGCCGCGCGGTGCGCTGCATCCACGCGGAGGACGCCCGATGACCCCCGTCGCCCCGATCCTCGAACTCGACGGCATCGCCAAGACCTACGCGGTGCGCCAGGGGCTGTTCGCGCCGCGCCTGCCGCTCAAGGCGGTGGACGGCGTGTCGCTGAAGCTGGCGCGCGGCGAAACCCTCGGCCTCGTCGGCGAAAGCGGCTGCGGCAAGAGCACGCTGGCGAAAATCCTCCTCGGCCTCGAGGCGCCGACCGCCGGGCGGATTCTCGTGGATGGCGTGGCGGTGGGCGGCGGCGGCTGGCGCAAGGAACTGGCGCGCCGCATCCAGCCGATCTTCCAGGACCCCTATTCCTCCCTCAATCCGCGCAAGACGGTGCGGCAGATCGTCGCCATGCCGCTCGAGGTCCACGGCATCGCCACCAAGCCCGAGCGCGACCGCATGGTGGAGGAGATTCTCGACGTGGTCGGTCTGCCGCGCCGCGCCGCCGACAGCGCCCCCAACCAGATGTCGGGCGGCCAGCGCCAGCGCGTCGCCATCGCCCGCGCGCTGGTGATGCGCCCCGAGGTGGTGATCTGCGACGAGCCGACCTCGGCGCTCGACGTCTCGGTGCAGGCGCAGATCCTCAACCTGCTGCTGGAGCTGCGGCGCGAGTTCGGCTTGACCTATCTCTTCATCAGCCACAACCTCGCGGTGGTGGAGCATCTGGCCGACCGGGTGGCGGTGATGTACCTCGGCCGCATCGTCGAGGAACGCCGCGCCGCCGACCTGTTCGCCGGGCCGCGCCACCCCTACACCCGGGCGCTGCTGGACTCGGTGCTGACCCCGGAACCGGGCCTCGGCATTCCCGACACCCAGTTGGGCGCGGCGTTCCCCAACCCGATCGCGCCGCCGCCGGGCTGCGCCTTCCATCCGCGGTGCGCGCGGGCGGGCGAGGCCTGCCGCGTCGACGCGCCGCCCTTCGACGCCGGTCTCGGCGCCGCCTGTCACGTTCCCCTCGAAAGGAGTGCCTCATGAGCCGTGATGCCGCGATTGCCGGGGCGCAGGTGTATTTCGACGACGGCGGGTTCCTCGCCGATCTCCGGCGCCGCGTCGCGATCCCGAGCGAGAGCCAGAAGCCCGAGCGTCGCCCGATCCTCGAAACCTACCTCGCCGAGGCGGCGATTCCGCAACTGCGCGACCTCGGCTTTTCCGCTCGCGTGGTCGAGGGGCCGGAGGATTGCGGCCCGTTCCTGATCGGCGAGCGCCACGAGGGCGACGGCCTGCCCACCGTGCTCACCTACGGCCACGGCGACGTGGTGCGCGGCTACGAGGGCCGCTGGCGCGACGGCCTCGACCCGTGGCAGGTGACGGTGGTGGGCGACCGCTGGTACGGACGCGGCACCGCCGACAACAAGGGCCAGCACGCCATCAACCTCGCCGCCCTGGCGCCGGTGATGGCGGCGCGCGGCGGCAGGCTCGGCTTCAACGTCAAGATCGTGCTGGAAATGGGCGAGGAGATCGGCTCCCCCGGCCTGCGCGAGGTGTGCGCCCGGCACAAGGACGAACTCGCCGCCGACGTGCTGATCGCCTCCGACGGGCCGCGCATGTCGGCGGCGCGCCCGACCGTCTACCTCGGCTCGCGCGGCGCGTTCAATTTCGACATCTCCCTCAAGCTGCGCGAGGGCGGGCACCACTCGGGCAACTGGGGCGGCGCACTCGCCAATCCCGGCACCATCCTCGCCTCGGCGATCGCCAGCATGGTGGACGCGCGCGGCAAGATCCTCGTGGAGGGCCTGCGGCCGCCGCCGATCTCCCCGGCGGTGAAGGCGGCGATCGCCGACCTCACGGTGGGCGGCAACCCGGGCGACCCGGAGGTGGACGCCGACTGGGGCGAGCCGGGCCTGACCACCGAGGAACGGGTGTTCGGATGGAACACCCTCGAGGTTCTGGCGTTCGTCACCGGCAACCCGGACATTCCGGTCAACGCGATTCCGCCCGAGGCGCGGGCGACGATGCAATTGCGCTACGTGGTCGGCTGCGATCCCACCACCTTCGTTGCCGCCATCGAGGCGCATCTGGCGGCGCGGGGCTTTGCGGGCTTCGCGGTGACGCCGTCGCGGCAGGCGTTCGCCGCCACCCGCCTCGACCCGGAAAACCCGTGGGTGGGCTGGGCGCTCGCCTCGATTGCCCGCACCAGCGGCAAGAAACCGGCGCTGCTGCCCAACCTCGGCGGCTCGATCCCCAACGACGCGTTCGCCGACGTGCTGGGCCTGCCGACGATCTGGGTGCCGCATTCCTATCCGGCGTGCTCGCAGCACGCCCCCGACGAGCACCTGCTCGGCTCGGTGGCGCGCGAGGCCCTCGGCATCATGGCCGGTCTCTATTGGGACCTGGGCGAAGACGGCAACGACATCCTCAAGGCGGTGAACGCATCATGATCCTTCAGCAACCGGTTCTCGATTGGCTCGCGCCGCGTCGCGGCGAGATGGAAGCGCTGCTCGAAACCCTGGTGAACATCGACAGCTTCAGCCCCGACAAGGCGGGCAACGACCGCGTGCTGGAGGCGCTCGCCGCCTTCCTCGCGGGCGAGGGGGTGAGCTTCGAGCGCATCCCGGTGGCCGAGTTCGGCGACGTGCTCAAGGTCACCGTCGGCGCCGGGGCGGGCAACGCCCACGCGCTGATGATGGGCCACCGCGACACCGTCTTCCCCACCGGCACGGTGGCGGCGCGGCCGTATCGCAAGGCGGGCGACCGCGCCTACGGCCCGGGGGTGGCGGACATGAAGTCCGGCCTGGTGCTGATCGCGTTCGTGATGAAGGCGTTCGCCGAAACCAAGTCCGCGCCGTTCCCGCTGGTGGCGCTGTTCACCGGCGACGAGGAGATCGGCTCCGACGCCAGCCGCCCGATCATCGAGGCCTCGGCGGTGGGGGCGCGGGCGGTGCTCAACATGGAGCCGGGGCGCGCCTCGGGCAACGTGGTGGCGGCGCGCAAGGGCGGCCTGTGGATGAAGATCGACGTCACCGGCAAGGCCGCCCACGCGGGCGTCAACCACGAGGCCGGGCGCAGCGCCATCGAAGCCCTGGCGCGCAAGATCCCGCGCCTGCACGCCCTCACCGACTACGCCACCGGCATCACCACCAACGTCGGCGTGATCGCGGGCGGTATCGGCCACAACACCGTGGCGAGCTGGGCGAGCGCCGAGTTCGACGTGCGGCTGGTGTCGGAATCCCAGCGCGCGCCGACCCTGGCGGCGATCGAGGCGATCCTCGCCGCCGAGGACGTGCCCGGCACTCATGCGGTGGGCACCCACATGTCCCACCGCGTGCCGATGGAGGCGGCGATGAGCGCCGACCTGCTCGCCCGCTACCGCACCGCGGCGGCGGAGATCGGCTTCGCCGCCGACGGCGAGTTCACCGGCGGCTGCGCGGATTCCGGCTTCACCGCGGCGATGGGCATTCCCACCCTGTGCGGCCTCGGCCCGGTGGGGGAAAAGGCGCACACCGACGAGGAGGTCTGCCACCTCGACACCCTGGTGCCGCGCGCCCAGGCGGTGGCGGCGACGCTGCTTTCCCTGGCCTGAGGGGCCGGAAGCCCTTGCGGCGGGCCGGGCGATTGCCGACATACGTGAAGCGCCGCCCCGGGTTTGACCGGGGCGCGTCGAACCGCTAGTATCCGCCGCTTGACGCGCGAGGCTATCCGCGCGCCGGTGGCGGGCCCCGTGGGGGCCGCCCCGATTCCGATCCCATAGGACGCTGCAAATGCCCCTTTCTCGACAGTTTCGTTATCTGACCCTGGGCGCCGCGCTCGCGCTGGCCGCCCCGGTGCTCGCGGCCGCGCCCGCGCTCGCCAAGGACGGCGACAAGTTCGGCGACTGGACCGTGAGCTGCCCGCCGCCGCCGCAGGGCGCCAAGCCGCAGAACACCTGCCGCCTGATGCAGATCGAGCAGGCCAAGGCGCCGGACGGCAAGGACGTCACGGTGCTGAAGGCGTCGTTCTTCCATCTCGGCGACAAGGACCTGGTGCTGTTCGGCTACCTGCCGCTCGGCTACGCGATCCCGCCCGGCGTCAAGGTGTCGGTGGACGGCGGCAAGGAATTCCCGCTGTTCCCGCAGCGCTGCATTCCGCAGGGCTGCGAGGTTGCCACCAAGGTGGAGCCGGAGCTGCTGGCCGCCCTCAAGAAGGGCAGCAACGCCAAGATCGAGTTCCAGCTCGGCGACCGCAACGCCTCGGTGGCGGTGTCGCTCAAGGGCCTGACCGAAGGCCTCTCCAAGTTCTGACCGGCGCGCCGGTCGCAAAAAAAAACGGCCCGGAGTCACCTCCGGGCCGTTTCGCGTTTCGGTCAGCCGAGGTCGAACAGCAGGAACTCGGCACCGCCCTCGGCGGTGAGGGTGAGGGTGCCCGGCGCCTCGACCGCGAGGCCGTCGCCTTCCGCGAGGCGGGTGCCGTTGGCGTCGAGCACGCCCTGCACCATCTGCACCCACACCCCGCGCCCGGGCGCCACCGTGTGGCTCACCGCGCGGCCGTCCTCCAGCACCGAGGCGTAGATCCGCGCGTCCTGGTGGATCGGCAGCACGTCGCCGCCTTCCGGCGCGGCGATCAGCTTCAGCACGTTGCGCTTCTCGGCGTCGCTCACCACCGCCTCGCGGTGGCCGGGTGCGAGGCCGTCGCGCTCGGGCAGAATCCAGATCTGCAGCAATCGCAGGTCGTCGGTGCGCGAGGCGTTGAACTCGCTGTGGCGGATGCCCGAACCGGCGCTCATCTGCTGGATGCCGCCGCGCTTCAGCACCGCCCGCGCGCCGGTGCTGTCGCGGTGTTCGAGGGCGCCGGAGACGACGTAGGTGAGGATTTCCATGTCGCTGTGGCCGTGGGTGGGGAAGCCCGCGCCCGGTCCCACGACGTCGTCGTTGATCACCCGCAGCGAGCGGAAGCCCATGTGCGCCGGGTCGTAATAGTGGGCGAACGAGAAGGTGTGGCGGGTGTCGAGCCAGCCGTGGTTGGCGTGGCCGCGGGCGGCGGCGGGGCGGAGGGTCATGGTCATGATCGGCTCTCCTGAAGGGTGTGAGGGAAGTTTTCGCTGTCGGGTGAGAAATGGTTTGCGGGCGCTCCGGCAACAATTCATGCTGGGCGAACCAAACTGTTGCGTCAGGAGCAACGCATGGACCGTCTCGCCGCGATGCAGGCGTTTGCGCGGGTTGCCGAAACCCGCTCGTTTTCGGAGGCGGCGCGTCGCCTCCGGGTGTCGAAGTCGGTGCTCAGCCGTCAGGTGGCGGCGCTGGAGGCGGAGCTGGGGGTGCGGCTGTTCCACCGCACCACCCGGGCGCTCACCCCCACCGAGATCGGCCAGGCGTATTACGCGCGGGTGTCGCGCATCCTCGCCGACATCGCCGAGACCGAGCAGTCGATCGGCCACTTGCAGGGGGCGCCGCGCGGCCGCCTCAAGATCAACGCGCCGATGAGCTTCGGCTATCTCCACCTCGCCCCGGCGCTGCCCGACTTCATGGCCGAGACGCCGGAGGTGGAGGTGGACATCGTGATGAACGACCGCACCGTGGACTTGATCGAGGAAGGCTTCGACATGGCGGTGCGGATCGGCCGCCTGACGGATTCCTCGCTGGTGGCGCGGCGCCTGGCGCCGATGCGGCTGGTGGTGTGCGCCAGCCCCGCCTACCTCGCCGAGCGCGGCACTCCCGCCACCCCGGCGGATTTGAAGAGCCATTGCTGCCTGCTCTATTCCAACGAACCGGCGCCCGAGGATTGGCGCTTCGCCACGCCCGAGGGCACGCCGTGGCCGGTGTCGGTGAAGGGGCGGCTGTGCGCCAACAACGGCGACGCGCTGCGCCACGCCGCCCTCCGGGGCATGGGCATCGTGCGGCTGCCGAGTTTCATGGTCGGCCGCGACCTGCAATCCGGCACCCTGGTGTCGCTGCTGTCCGACTACGTGCCGCAGGAATCCGCGCTCTACGCCATCTATCCCGAGGCGCGGCACCTTTCGCCCAAGGTTCGCGCGTTCGTGGATTTCCTCGCCCGCCGCTTCGGCCCGCACCCCTATTGGGATCTGGTGGAGTGATCGGCGGCGGCGGCGAGGTGGGCGACGAGGTCGCGGGCGTGAACCGGCAGGGCATCGAGGGCGCGCACGCAGATCGCCAGCCGCCGCACCGCCCACGGGTCGGCGAGGGCGAGCGGCACCGCGCCGAAGGCTGAAGCCCCGCGCCGGGCCGCGGTTTCCGGCACCACCGCGACGCCGACGCCGCGGCCCACCATGCGGCAGATCGCGTCGAAGCCGTGCAGCCGCACCCGGGGCGCGAAGACGCGGCCGAGGCGGGCCGCGCGCATCGCCAGATGCTCGCCGAGGGCGCTGCCGGGCGGCGACGCGATCACGTCCTCCTCCAACAGGTCGGCGAACGACACCGCCGCCGCCGTGGCGAAGCGGTGGCCCGGCGGCACCACCGCGTTCAACCGGTCGATGCGGAAGATGAAGGTTTCCAACCCCTCGACGTCGGCGAAATCGGCGAGCACGCCGATGTCCCCCTGACCCGCGGCGATTCCCTGCGCCACCGCGCGGCTGTCGCGCTCGGCGAGGTCGATGGAGACGCCGGGGTGGGCGGCGAGCCAGAGCGCCAGCGCGTCGGGGAGGTGCTCTTCGAGGGCGGCGGTGTTGGACAGCAGGCGGATGTGGCCGCGCAGGCCGCCACGGGCGTGGGCGCGCAGGTCGCCGCGCAACCGTTCCATCTGCGCCAACACCAGCCGCGCGTGGTGGACGAGGGCGTGGCCCGCCGGGGTTGGGCGCACGCCGCGCGGCAGCCGTTCCAGCAGCGGCGCGCCCAGGGCCTGCTCCATGCCGATCACCCGTGCGCTGGCCGAGGCGAGCGCCAGACCCGCGCGCGCAGCCCCGGCGGTGATGCTGCCCGCGTCGACGATGGCGGCGAACAGGCGCAGATCGGTGAGGTCGTAGGACATGTTCCTGCCTACGCTTCAGACGAAGGCACGGTCAAGGACTTCCGCATTGTCCGCGCTCCGCCGGTGCCGCACGCTCGAACCGAACGATCGTGTGGGAGGCGTGGGATGAGCGGCGAACCTCTGGACATTCTGTTGGTATTTCTGGTCTTCCTGTTGGCGGGGACGGTCAAGGGGGTCACCGGCATGGGGCTGCCCACGGTCGGCGTGGGTCTCCTGGTGCTCGTGATGACCCCGGGGGAAGCGGCGGCGTTGATCGTCGTGCCTTCGTTGGCGACGAACCTTTGGCAGGCGTTTGCCGGTCCGTCGCTCCACCCGTTGGCGCGGCGGCTGTGGCCGATGCTGGCGGCGATCTGCGCGGGCACCGCCGCCGGAGCCGCGTTGCCGCTTGGGGTGCCGGGGGCGTCGGCGGCGCTCGGTGCCGTGCTCGCGGTCTACGGCGGTCTCGGGTTGGCGCCGAAGCTGCGCCCGGCGGTGCCGCCGCGCGCCGAACCGGCGCTGCGGCCGCTGGTGGGGTTGCTCACCGGCGCCGTCACCGCCGTCACCGGGGTGTTCGTGGTGCCCGCCGCGCCGTTCCTCGGGGCGCTCGGCCTCGGCCGCGACGCGTTGGTGCAGGCGCTCGGCCTGTCGTTCAGCGTGTCCACCCTGGCGTTGGGGGCGCTGCTGGCGGCCCGGGGCGGCTTCGGCGGCGGCGCTGGCTTCGCCTCGCTGTTGGCGCTGTTGCCCGCCGTCCTCGGCATGGCCCTGGGCGGGCGGCTGCGGCAGGCGATGCCGCCCGAACGGTTCCGCCGGGTGTTCTTCGGCGGTTTGGTGGTGCTGGGAGCGCATCTGCTGCTGCGCTGATTGTTGTCGGAACGGCGACGCTGTTTTTCCCGTCCGGCGGTTGCCGACGGGCCGCTCCGGGGGCATCTCCTCCCCCAGAGACTGCAACCCGGAGCGGACATCATGACCAGGATTCTCGTCCTCTATTATTCCACCTACGGCCACACCGAGGCGATGGCGGAGGCCGCCGCCGAGGGCGTGCGCGCCGCCGGGGCCGAAGCGGTGATCAAGCGGGTGCCGGAGCTGATGCCGCCCGAGGTGGCGAAGCAGGCGGGCGCCAAGCTCGACCAGAAGGCGCCGGTGGCGACGCCGCAGGAGCTGGCCGAGTACGACGGCTTCCTGTTCGGCACGCCGACGCGCTTCGGCAACATGGCGAGCCAGATGAAGAACTTCCTCGACCAGACCGGCGGGCTGTGGATGTCGGGCGCGCTGGTGGGCAAGCCCGCCGGGGTGTTCGCCTCCACCGCCACCCAGCACGGCGGCCAGGAATCCACCATCCTCACCTTCCACACCGTGCTGCTGCACCAGGGGATGGTGATCGTCGGCCTGCCTTATGCCGCCAAGGGGCAGATGACGCTGGACGAGATTTCCGGCGGCAGCCCCTACGGCGCCACCACCATCGCGGGCGGCGACGGCTCCCGCCAGCCCTCCGCCAACGAACTGGAGCTGATGTGCTTCCAGGGCGAGCACCTGGCCAAGATCGCCGCCAAGCTCAAGGGCTGAGGCGGTTCACGACGCGGCGCGCATCTGCGCCGCGTCGCGCTTCGGCGGGGCGCCGAACATCCGCGCGTATTCGCGGCTGAACTGGGTCGGGCTTTCGTAGCCCACCGCGTAGGCGGCGCGCTCGGCGCTCGCCGCCTCGTTCATCAGCAGCCGCCGCGCCTCCAGCAGGCGCAACTGTTTCTGGAACTGCAACGGCGTCATGCCGGTGGCGATCTTGAAATGGAGGTGGAAGGTCGAGGGACTCATGCCCGCCTCCGCCGCCAGGTCCTCGATCCGGAACGTCCGGTCGAACCCCGCGCGCAGGCGGCGGATCGCCCGCGCCACGCCCGCGGCGCGGCCGTCCGGCCGGGCGAGCTGGCGGAGCGCCGCGCCGTGCGGCCCCTGCAACAGGCGGAAGTGCAGCTCGCGCAGCAGCAGCGGCCGCAGCACCGCCACCGCGTCGGCGGGTTCGGCGGCGAGGCGCAGCAGGCGGATCAGGCAATCGGCCAGCGCCGCGTCCGGCCCGCCGACGAACACCCCCGGGTGCGGCGGCTCCGGCCGCGCATCGCCCGCCGTCTCGATCACCTCGCGCAGGATCGCCATGTCGAGGTCCGCCGCCGCCGCGAGGTAGGGGGCGGCGGCGCTCGCCTCCACCACCTGGGCGGTGACCGGCACGGGAATGCCGACGATCAGCGTCTGCCCGGCGCCGAAATCGTGGATCGCCTCGCCGGTCATCACCCGCTTGGCCCCTTGCGCCACCACGCACACCACCGGGCGGTAGAGGGTGCGGAACGGCGCGCTGGGCGCGGCGGCGCGCACCACCGAAAGGCCGGGGAGGGGCGTCGGAATCTCCGGTCCGCCGGGGCCGGGACCCCAGGCGTCGGCGGCGGCGGAAATCGAGGCTTTCAGGGCGTCCAACATGGCGGGTCTCCGGAAGCGCGGTCCCCGGGATATTGGGCGCCGCCCGCGCGGGCGGAAGGCCCGGCCGGAGAATCGGGCAAGACTCCCGCAGCTTCGGGCATGCCCCCCGGCGGTGGCCGTGCCCATCTCAGGCCCATCGCAAACCCGAACGGAGACCCCGTCATGACCCAGTCCCTCGTCCTCGTCACCGGCGGCAGCCGCGGCCTCGGCCGCAGCGCCGCCGAATGCCTCGCCGCCCGCGGCCACGACGTGATCGTCACCTACCTGCGCAACCGCGCCGAGGCGGAGGCCACGGTCGCCGCCGTCACCGCCGCCGGGCGCAAGGGCGCGGCGCTGCAACTCGACACCGGCGCCGTCGCGGGCTTCGCCGATTTCGCCGCCCGGCTCCGGGCGACGCTCCGCGACACCTTCGGCCGCGACGATTTCGACGCGCTGATCAACAACGCCGGGCACGGCGTCGCCAAGCCGTTCGCCGAGACCACCGAGGCGGACCTCGACGGCCTGGTGAACGTCCACTTCAAGGGCGTCTACTTCCTCACCCAGGCGCTGCTGCCGCTGATCAAGGACGGCGGCGCGATCCTCAACGTCTCCTCCGGCCTCGCGCGCTTCTGCATGCCCGGGTTCTCGGCCTACGGCCCGCTCAAGGCGGCGGTGGACAGCCTCACCCGCTACATGGCGGCGGAGCTGGGGCCGCGCCGCATCCGCGTCAACTCCATCGCGCCGGGGGCGATCGAGACCGATTTCGGCGGCGGCGTGGTGCGCGACGACCGGGCGATCAACGCCCGCATCGCCCAGGCCACCGCCCTCGGCCGGGTGGGGCGGCCGGAGGACATCGGCGGCGCGATGGCGATGCTGCTCTCCCCCGAAAGCGGCTGGATCAACGGCCAGCGCGTCGAAGTCGCGGGCGGCACCCACCTCTGACCCGGCACGGGCGGGGCGCCGGCCCCGCCCGTGGCCGTCAGATCCGGCGCAAGACCATGTAGACCAGGGTCTGGTTGAGCAGACCGTAGGCGATCTCGCCGAACGTGACCGGGCAGCGGATGTCGCCCGCGCATTTGCCCTCGAGCGCGCCGTAGGTGTAGTTGAGGATGCAGTTCATCGCCAGGGTCGGCACCGCGCCGATCCGCCGCACCTCGCGGCTGAACGCGGACTCGTAGTTGTCGACCGGCAGTGCCAGGCGATAGGTGACGTGGGGAAAGAGGGGGGCATAGAACCTCACCTCGCCGCGGGTCGCGTCGATCGAGCGCACCGAGACGTTGACCATCGCGTCGAAGTAGTCGGCGACCAGCGGCAGGCGGGTGTCGACCTTGTTGTCGACCAGATACTGCGCGAGGTTGGTGCGCACGCCGTTGACGCAGGCCTCGGTGCATGAGAATCCGGCGGTGTCGACGGTGATCGTGTCGCCGCCGTTCGGCGTGAACAGGTTGACGATGCCGATCTCGGCGACCACCCGGTTGCGCAGCGTCGCATGGACGGCGACGGCGCGATCGGCCGAGGATTCGCCGCTTCTCCCCTCGAACACCAGGGGGTGGCTGCGGCCCTCGCCCTTGAGCGCGTTCCCCGCCACCCAGCCGAGCAGCGGCCGGTCGAAGATGCCCGGATAGTCGCGGACGTTTTCGGCGAACGACTGGTGGACCGGGGTGAACGCCGGAATGATCAGGAAGGTGAAGCCGTTTTCCGGGCCGTCGGCCGCGATCGTGCGGAGTTCGCGGGGGTCGTAGAACCGCGTCGCGATCGCGGTCACCTCGTCGGGCAGCACGGTGACGAAGATCTTCTCCCGCGACATCGTGCCGCCCTCCTCGCCGATGAAGTAGGGGCAGGTGCCGCCGACCCAGTTGCCGCGCGGAAGCTGCCGCAGCAGCCCCTCGTCGCCCGCCAGCAGGGCGTTGCGGCCCGAGCGGATCAGCGCGACGGTCTCGTCGAAGGTGTGGAGGTTGCGCACCGGCGGCTTCCGCTCGCCGAAGATCGCCTCGATGTCGCGAAGCGCGAACTTCTCGTTCTTGGAGAAGAAGGAGTAGGCCTCGTCGATCAGCCGGGCGAGGTTTCCCGGCGACGGATCGTTCTTCGCCGCGCCGGTGACCCGGGCCATGAAGAATTTGGTGGCGAGCAGGGTGAAGTTGACGCGGGCCTTGCCGCAGACCAGTTCGCGCCATCGCGGATGGGTTTTCGGCGGAAGCAATCGGGTCCCTCCTTGACTCGTCGAATCGTCGCGTTCCTTTCCGGAATTCCGGGGCAGGGCCGAAGCCTACACCGACGGGCGGGCGATTCGCACTGCGAGTGGGAGAAGAGTAGCACCGCTTACGTAACCTGGAATGCGTTTTTGCGCCCGCGTCGGAGGTTCCCGGGGCTTTGTTTGCGGTTGCGACGAAACGTCCGACATCTGACAGACGGGCGGGTTCCGCCTCCCCATACTCGATGCCGATTGCGGGCGGTTCGCCCGGCGCCGTTCGTCCCTCGTCGGCGTCCGGCCCGTCCCGCGCCCGCGGGGATCCGGGCCGACAGATCCCGGACCGGATTTCCCGAGGACCGTCGCCATGTTCGATTCCTTCGGTCGCGACATCACCTACCTTCGCCTCTCGGTCACCGATCGCTGCAACTTGCGCTGCCTCTATTGCATGCCCGACGACGTCGAGCTGCTGCCCCGCTGCGACGTGCTGAGCCTGGAGGAGTTGCGGCGCCTCGCCGGGATCTTCATCGGTCTGGGGATCCGCAAGCTCCGCCTGACCGGCGGCGAGCCGCTGGTGCGCCGGGGAATCGAAACCCTGGTGCGCGGACTCGGCCGCGAGGTTGTCGCCGGGCGGCTGGAGGAGTTCACCCTCACCACCAACGGCACGCACCTCGCCGAGCACGCCGACACGCTCCGCGCCGCGGGCATGCGGCGGATCAACGTCTCCCTCGATTCCCTCGATCCCGAACGCTTCCGCCGCATCACCGGGCGCGACGAACTGCCGCGCGCGCTCGAGGGGATCGCCGCCGCCGCCGCCGCCGGACTGGAAGTCAAGATCAACACCGTCGTCCTCAAGGGCGAGAACGCCGACGAAATCGACGATTTGATCCGCTGGTGCGGCGCGAACGGCCACGACATCACCCTGATCGAGACGATGCCGCTCGGCCGCCTTGCCGAATGCCATCGCGATTGGCACGTGCCGCTCGACGAAATCCGCCGCCGCATCGCGGCGCGATGGACGCTGCGGCCCAGCCACCACCGCACCGGCGGACCGGCGCGCTTTTTCGAGATTGCCGAAACCGGCCGCAGGCTCGGGTTCATCGCCGCGGTCAGCCATCGCTTCTGCTCGGAGTGCAACCGCGTTCGGCTCACCTGCACCGGCACCATGACCGCATGCCTCGGCAGCGACGCGGGGGTGGAGCTGCGGCCGATCCTCCGCGCCGCCGACGGCGACGGGCCGGTCGAGGCGGCGATCCGCGCGGGGGTCGCGGCCAAGCCCCAGGGGCACGGCTTCGCCGTCGCGGGGTTTCGCGCGTTCGCCGGGCAGCAGAGCCGGATGTGCCGCACCGGCGGTTGAGGGCCGCCGATTTTTCCATGCAATCCAGGGTTTTCGGGGTCTTGCGGGGTGGCCGCGGCGGGGCCGTCCGGGAGCGCGCGCAACCGACTGAATGCAAATGATTTTCATCCTTATCTCGGGGCCGGGCGCATAGCGCGGAAGTGTCGGCCCGCTGACGGACAGCGGCGCGGCGGTGTCGCTAGCATTCCTCCGTACCGTGGTTGGTTTCCACCCGGAGGCGATGCCGATGCTCATTGAGGTCATGACGTCCCCGCTACAGCTCGCGTGGCTCGGCGCGATCCTGCTTCTCTGCGGCGAGGTGGTCGCGCTGTTCTGCGTCGGCAATCTCGTCCGGCTGATCGTCGTCTCCACCCTCGCCGACTTCGGCTACGTGCTGATCGGCCTCGGCCTCGGCGGCCCCGCCGGAGATGCCGGAGCGGCGATGCACCTCGAATATCAGGTGGCGATGCGCGGCTTCCTCGGGTTCGCCGCGTGGTGGCTGATCCGCCGCAGCGGTTCCGCCCTGCTTTGCGATCTCACCGGCAGCGGCCGGAGGATGCCGGTGGCGGCGACGCTGTTCGGCTTCGGGATGTTTTCGGTGATGGGGCTGTCGCCGTTCAAGGGTGCGTTCAGCCGGTTTCTGGTGCTGTATGCGGCGATCGAGCAGGGCCAGTGGCTGATCGCCGCGGTCGGAACCGTCGCCAGCATCGTCGCCGCGGTCTATTTCGTCGTGGTCATCCAGCGGGTCTGTTTCGAACCCCCGCGCCGTAGGCTCGACCTCGCGCCGCCGCCGGTCGGGGTGCCGACGCTCGCGGTCGGGCTCGGTCTTCTCACCATCGTCATGAGCCTGTGGCCCGCGCCTTTCCTCGACTGGGCGAAGGCGGCGGCGCGGGTCGCCGACGGCGCGGCGGTGCCGGAGTTCGAATCGCCGTGGGCGTCGATCGCGCTGCTGCCTTACGTCGGCGGGTTCGCGGTTTACGCCGTCGGCCGGGTGTCGGCGCGGGCGCGCGATGTCGCCGCGGTGGCGCTGGCGGCGGGCACCCTGGCGCTGGCGTGGTTCGACCCCGGTCTCGAACCGGCGTCGCGGGTGTTCGTGCTGCTGATCGCCGCGATCGCGTTCGTGGTCGTGCTCTACTCGCTCGGCTACATGGCGCACGCCGACTACGCCAACCGCTACTGGTTCTTCCTGTTCCTGATGATCGGCTCGCTGGTCGGCGTCGCCTCGGCCAGCGACTTCGGCAATTTCTACGTCTTCTGGGAGCTGATGACCTGGACCTCCTACTTCCTGGTCATCCACGAGCAGACCGAACGGGCGCTCAAGGCGGGCCTGGTCTACTTCGTGATGTGCGCCGCGGGCGCCTACGTGATGCACTTCGGCATCCTGCTGGTGCATGCCGAAACCGGCACCTTCGAGATGGCGGCGGTCGCCGCCCACGCCGGGCGGATCGCCCCCGGCGTCGGTGCCCTCGCGCTCGCCTGCTTCCTGGTCGGCTTCGCCGTCAAGGCGGGGCTGGTGCCGCTGCACCAGTGGCTGCCGCTCGCCCATCCCGCCGCGCCGTCGTCGATCTCGGCGCCGCTGTCGGGCATCCTCACCAAGGCCGGGGTGTTCGGGCTGGTCAAGGTCTTCTACGTGGTGTTCGGCGCGGCGGCGCTCGATCGCTTCGCGGTCCACGGCGTCGATTTCGGCGCGGTGGTCACGGTGCTCGGCTGCGCGACCCTGCTCTACGGCGAGGCGATGGCGCTGACGCAGCAGGAACTCAAGCGGATGCTCGCCTACTCGACGCTCGCGCAGATCGGCGAGATCGCGGCGGTGCTCGGACTCGGCACCTCGCTCGCAGCCACCGCGGCGCTGCTGCACGCCACCAATCACGCGGCGATGAAGAGCCTGCTGTTCCTCGCCGCGGGCGCGCTGATCCTGCGCGGCGGCAGGCGGCGGATCGACGAACTCGCCGGGCTCGGCCGCGCGATGCCGGTCACCGCCGGATGCTATGCCCTCGCCACCCTGGCGATCATGGGTCTGCCGCCGTTTTCCGGCTTCGTCAGCAAGTTCCTGATGATCTACGCCGCCGCCGAGGCCGGACAGGTGGCGGTGGCGGCGGTGATCCTGGCGGGCAGCTTCGTCGGCTGCTTCTACTATCTCCGCGTCGTCCGGCTGCTGTTCTTCCACCCCTACGAGGGTCCGGCGATCGCCGAGGCGCCCGCGTCGATGCTGGCGGCGATGGCGGTGCTCGCCGCGGCGGTGGTGGCGGGCGGCTTCGCCCCGCAGTTCCAGCTCGGGCTGATCGCTCCGGCGGTGGCGGAGATGACCGCGCGCGGCCTGCGCGCCGTGGCGGTGCCCAACCTCGGCCTGGTGTGGACCCCGGCGGCGGCGATCGCCGCGGCGGGCGCGGTGGCGGCCTATCTCGTCGGTCGCCGGAGCGTCGCCTGGGCCGGGCGCGTCGCGGTGGCGTCGCTGCTGCTCGCCGCGCTCGCGGTCGCCGTCGACGGCGCGGGCCGCGACCATCTGTCGTTCTGGTTCGGCATCCTGATCGCGCTGGTCGGCGCGGGCAACATGTCGCACGCGACCGGCTATCTCGCCCACGGGCATGCCCAGCCGCGCTTCTACGCCGCCTTCGGGCTGATGATCGCCGGTCTGCTCGGTCTCGCGGCCAGCCCCGACGCGTTCAACTTCTTCGCCTTCTGGGAGCTGATGAGCAGCTGGACGCTCTACTTCGCGATCATCCACGAGGAGACCGACGACGCGCGGCGCGAAGGCTTCAAGTATTTCCTCTTCAACACCGTCGGCGCGAGCCTGATGTTCCTCGGCTTCGCGATGCTGAGCGCCCGGGCGGGGTCGTTCGACTTCGCCGAACTCGGGCGGGTGCTGCGGACCGCGTCGCCCGCGTGGGGCGGCGGCGCGGTGGTGCTGGTGTTCCTCGGCCTGGTGATGAAGGCGGCGCAGGTGCCGGTGCGCATCGACTACCAGATGCACCCCGCCACCGCGCCGACGCCGGTCAGCGGTTACATCTCGGCGGTGCTGTTGAAGTGCGGGCCGTTCGGGCTGCTCAAGCTGTCGGTGCTGCTCGGCGGCGCGGCGGCGATCGGTCGGCTCGGCATGCTCGACGGGATGCCGGTGGTGATGTACGCGGTCGCGGCGATCGCCGCCGTCACCATCCTCTACGCCGGGGCGATGGCGGTGATCCAGAACGGCATCAAGCGGCTGCTGATCTACAGCACCGTCTCGCAGCTCGGCTACATTCTGCTCGGGGTTTCGCTCGGCACCGATCTCGGCGTCGCCGGCGGGCTGATGCACCTCGCGAACCACATGATGCTGAAGAACCTGCTGTTCCTCGGCGCGGGCTGCATCATGGCGCAGGTTCATGCCACCAGCCTCGATCAACTCGGCGGCCTGGCGCGGCGGATGCCGGCGACCTTCGGCATCTTCCTGTTCGCCGGGCTGTCGCTCGCCGGTTTGCCGCCGCTCAACGGCTTCGCCTCGAAGTGGCTGATCTTCCAGGCGGCGTTCCAGTCCGGCCACTACGTGCTCGGCACCGCGGCGATGGTCGGCAGCCTGCTGACCCTGGCGGCGATCCTGAAGTTCGTCCACGCCGCCTTCCTCGGCACGCCGTGCGCGGCCGCCGCCGAGGTGCGCGAGGCGCCGCTCGCGATGCTCGCGCCGATGGCGGCGATGACCGCGGCGTGCGTCGTCGTCGGCATCTTCCCCGGGGTGCTGCTGGTGCCGATCGCGGCGATCGAGGGCGAGCTCGGACTCGCTCCGGTGGCCGCCTCGCTGTTCGGCGGTCTGCCGGGCATCGACGGCTGGAGTCCGATCGTCCTGTGGGCGCTGGCGGCGGTGGTCGCGGCGATCGTCGGGGTCTATCCCCGCCTCGGCGGGCGCGGCGCCCCGGCGGTCGGCACCCACCTGCACGCCTGCGGCGTCACCGACATTGCGCCCACGGCGACGCACGTCGCCGCTTCGAACCTGTTCGAGTCCGCCGACCGGGCGATCCGCCTGGCGCTGCAACCCAGGCGCGGCGGCTGAGGAGACCTGCGATGCCCGAATCCCTTGCCCTTCTCCTGTCGGTCGCGGTGTTTCCGGGAGGCGTCTTCGCCCTCGGCCTCGGACTCGCGCTCAAGGGGGTCGACCGCCGCCTCGCCGCCCGTCTGCAGCGGCGGGTCGGGCCGCCGCTGATGCAGCCGTTCTTCGATCTCGTCAAGCTGACCCGCAAGCGCACGATGATCCCGGACGTGGCCTGCCGCGCGGTGTTCCTCGGCGCGCCGCTGGCGGGGGTGGTGGCGATGCTGCTGGCGGCGGCGCTGCTGCCGGTTCCCGGTCTTTACGAACCCAGCCCGGCGCTCGGCGACCTGCTGGTGCTGTTCTACCTGCTGGCGGTGCCGGCGGTGGTGCTGATGCTGGCGGGTTCGGCCTCCGGCTCGCCGTTCGGCGCGATCGGCTTCTCGCGCGAGATGATGCTGATGCTCGCCTACGAAATTCCGATCGTGCTGGTGATCGTCGCGGTCGGTCTCAAGACCGGCATCGGCCGGGGCGAGGGGATGACCCTGTCGCTGACCGAGATCGTCCGCTACCAGCGCGCCCACGGCGCCTTCCTGCTCGACCCGGCGATGTGGCCGGCGTTGCTCGCCTTTCTCGCGTTCTTCCCCGCCAACCTCGGGATCGTGCCGTTCGACATCGCCGAGGCCGAAACCGAGGTGCTGGAGGGGCCGCTACTCGAGTACTCCGGCCCGGCGCTCGGCCTGTTCAAGATGATGTCGGCGGCGAAGGCGGTGGTGGTTCTCGGCCTCGGCATCTGCCTGTTCTTCCCGAGCGGCCCGGACGGCCTGCCCGGCCTCGCGGTCCACGCGCTCAAAATGCTGGCGCTGATGGCGGTGGGCGTCTCGGTGCTGCGGGTCTCCGCGGGCCGGATGCGGATCGACCAGGCGTTCGGGTTTTTTCTGAAATGGCCGCTGGCGCTGGCGGTTGCCGGCGTCGCCGCCGCGGTTCTGGCATGAAGGGGAAGGCGATGAACCTGATCAGCCGGATATCGGCGCGCTCGCCCTGGCTCTACCGCATCAACGCCGGGTCGTGCAACGGCTGCGACGTCGAACTCGCCACCACCGCGTGCATCCCGCGCTACGACGTCGAACGCCTCGGCTGCAAGTACTGCGGCAGCCCGCGCCACGCCGACATCGTGCTGATCACCGGGCCGCTCACCGTGCGGGTCAAGGACAAGGTGCTGCGCCTCTACGGCGAGATCCCCGACCCCAAGGTCACCGTCGCGGTCGGCATCTGCCCGATTTCGGGCGGCGTCTTCCGCGGCAGCTACGCGGTGTGCGCGCCGATCGACCAGTACATCCCGATCGACGTCAACGTGCCCGGCTGCCCGCCGCGCCCGCAGGCGATCCTCGAGGGCGTGGCGATGGCGATCGAGATCTGGAAAGAGCGGCTGTGAGGAGGACGACATGGGATTTCTCGGCGTATTGATCCGCAACCTCGTGGCCGGTCCGTCCACCGATCCGTTCCCGTTCGGCGAGACCTTCACCCCCGCGACCCTGCGCGGCCGGGTCGAATACCACCCGGCGGATTGCGTCGCCTGCCGCGCCTGCGAGCAGGTCTGCGTCGGCGGCGCGATCCGCTTCGACAAGACGCCCGAGGGGCTGCGCTTCCTGCTCTGGCACGACAGCTGCACCTTCTGCGGCCTGTGCGCCTTCTATTGCCCGACCGAAGGCATCACCCTCACCGACGACTGGCACCTCGCGCATCCGCAATCGCGCAAGTTCGCGATGGTGGAGGAGGGGACGATCCCCACCATCCGCTGCGCCGCCTGCGGCGCCCAGGCGCTCGCCACCGCCCCCGCCGCCGCGCTCTTCGACCATCCGCCGACCCCGGCCGAGGTGGAGGAGATGCGGAGCTACTGCCCGCGCTGCCGACGCAAGGTCGCGGCGGAAAGGAAGGCATCATGACCGCTCTGCCCGACGACATCGAGGCCCGGTTGCGGGCCGCCGCCCCGGGCGGCATCGGCTACAGCCGCGACGAGACCGCCAAGGGCGTCGCGGTCGCGTGGTGCGAACTCGCCGATCCCGCCGACCTCGAGGCCGCCGCCCGCTGCCTCAAGGATCTCGGCGCGCGGCTCTCGACGATCACCGCCTTGCAGCCGAAGCCGCCGGAGCCGGATGACGACGACGACGCTGCCGACGGCGACGACGCGGCCGATGCGGGCGAACCCGAGCCGCCGCGCGCCCTCGGCGGGGTGGCGATCGACGGAACCTCCTACGAGATCGCCTATCACTTCGACGTCGACGGCGACACCCTGACGCTGACGGTGTTCCTGCCCGCGGGCGGCGGCACGGTTCCGTCGCTCACGCCGCTGTTCCGCAACGCCGACTGGAGCGAGCGGGAGCTGATGGAGATCTATGCGATCCGCATCGACGGCCACCCCGACCCGCGCCGCCTGTTCCTCGACGAATCGGTGGACGCCGCGGTTCTCGAACGCCTGATCCCGTTTTCGACGCTGGTCAACGCCGCCAGCACCAAGTCGCTGTGGGAAAAGATCCTCGAACAGAAGGGCGGCGCATCATGAGCACCTTCACCATTCCGGTCGGGCCGCTGCACGTGGCGCTCGAGGAGCCGATGTACTTCAAGGTCGAGGTCGAGGGCGAGACCGTCCGCAACGTCGAGATCACCGCCGGGCACGTCCACCGCGGCGTCGAATACCTCACGACCAAGCGCACGATCTTCCAGAACATCACCCTCACCGAGCGGATCTGCTCGCTGTGCTCGAACAGCCACCCCGAGGCCTACTGCATGGCGATCGAGCAGATCGCCGGGATCGCGGTGAGCGAGCGCGCCGAGTCCCTGCGGGTGATGGCGAGCGAGATCAAGCGGATCGCCTCGCACCTGTTCAACGTCGCGATCCTCGCGCATCTCGTCGGCTTCGACACCCTGTTCATGCAGGTCATGGAGACCCGCGAGATCGTCCAGGATCTCAAGGAGACGCTGTTCGGCAACCGCATGGACATCGGCGCCAACTGCATCGGCGGGGTGCGCTTCGATCTCGATTCCAAGGGGCTCTCCTACCTCGCCGCGCAGCTTCTGCGCCTGGAGCCGCAGCTCGACGAGATCGTCCGCCACTATCGCACCAACACCTCGATCCTGCGCCGCACCCGCGGCGTCGGCGTGCTCGATCGTGCCGCGGCGGTGGACTGCGCGGTGGTCGGCCCGGTGGCGCGCGCCTCCGGCATCGCCTACGACGTCCGCACCAAGGCGCCCTATTCGGCCTACGACAAGCTCGACGTGCCGGTCCACACCCTCGAGGACGGCGACGTCTGGTCGCGCGCGCTGGTCCGCCTCGCCGAGGCGAAGACCGCGATCGACGTGCTCCGTCAGTGCGCCGCGCACCTCCCGGAAGGGCCGACCGGCCCGCGCGAGCGGCCCGACGTGCCCGCCGGGCAGGCGATCGCCAAGTGCGAGGCGCCGCGCGGCGAGCTGATCTACTACGTGCGCACCGATGGCTCCCGTTGTCCCGAACGGGTGAAGTGGCGGGTCCCGAGCTTCATGAACTGGGACGCGCTGCGGGTCATGCTCGCCGATGCCAAGGTGGCCGACATTTCCCTGATCGTGAGCAGCATCGACCCGTGCATCTCGTGTACGGAGCGGTGACGGCGGGGGGGTCCGCGGGCGCGGCCCGCGGCCGAACAAGGAGAGGAGAAGATCATGGCCTACAAGATTCTCGCCGATGCGTGCGAGGGGTGCGGTTCGTGCGAGGCGGTATGCCCGAACGGCGCGATCAGCCACAAGAAGAAGGTCTACAGCATCAATCCCGACAAGTGCAAGGAGTGCCAGGGCGACTTCGACGAACCCCAGTGCGCCGCCACCTGCCCGAACGGAGCCTGCGTTCCGGCCTGATCGCGCGTCGACGCGAAGGCCGGGCGCGTTTCCGCCGTTCCGCGTCCACGGAACGGCCTGCGCCAGGGAGAGCAGCATGGATATCTACGAAGAGGTGGTACGGATGCGACGCGAGGGGCGGCGGGCGGCGCTGGCGACGATCGTCACCAGCAACGGCTCGATCCCCTCGTTCACCGCGGCGAAGATGCTGGTGTCCGAGGACGGCAGCATCCTCGGCACGATCGGCGGCGGCCGGGTCGAGGCGGACGTGATCGCCGCGGCGCTCAAGACGATCCAGCGCGAGAAGCCGCAGACTCTCGACTTCGACCTCGTCTCCAACCCCGGCGACGATGCGGGGTTCCTGTGCGGCGGCGAACTCAAGGTGTTCATCGAGCCGATCGCCCCGGCGCCGGTGCTCTACATCTTCGGAGCCGGGCACGTCGGCTTCAGCACCTACAAGATCGCCCGGATGGCGGGGTTCGAGGTGGTCGTCGTCGACGACCGCGCCGCCTACGCCAACCGTCAACGGTTTCCGGAGGCGAAGGAGATCTTCGCCGCCGATTGGGAGGAGACGCTCGGCAAGCTCGCCCTCGCCGAGGGCGACTACGTCTTCATCGTCACCCGCGGACACCAGCTGGACGCGCGCGTCCTGCGCTGGGCCGCCGCCACGCCCGCCGCCTACGTCGGCATGATCGGCTCGCGGGCGAAGGTCGCCACGGTATTGCAGAAACTCAAGCAGGACGGGGTTCCGGCCGAGCGGCTCGAACGCGTCCACGCCCCTGTCGGTCTCGACATCGGCGCCACCACCCCCGAGGAAATCGCAGTCGCCGTTACTGCGGAGATGATTGCCTTTCGCAGGCACAGCGAGGCGGCCCTGCCGCACATGCGCGACCTCCGGGCTTCCCGCGGACGAACGCGGGAGAAGTCGGAAACGGTTGAGTAGGGATTCAACCCAAAAGCCAGGGAGGATGGTTCATGCGACGGATTATGTTGAATGTGAACGGGGTCGACCGTCCGGTCGTCGTCGATCCGAAGCGGATGCTCTCGGATGTTTTGCGCGAGCAGCTCCTGCTGACCGGCTGCAAGGTCTGCTGCGGCGACGGCCAGTGCGGCTCCTGCACCGTGCTGGTCGACGGCGCGCCGGTGCGCTCCTGCAAGAAGGCGGTGGGCGACGTGCGCGAGGACGCGAAGATCGTCACCATCGAGGGTCTCGGCAGCGCGCTCGACCTGCATCCGCTGCAGATCGCCTGGATGGCCCACGGCAGCGCCCAGTGCGGCGTCTGCACCCCGGGGTTCCTGATGTCGGCGAAGGCGCTGCTCGACAAGAAGCTCGACCCGACCCGCGAGGAGGTGCGCAACTGGTTCCACCGCAACCGCAATCTCTGCCGCTGCACCGGCTACAAGCCGCTGATCGATGCGGTGATGGACGCGGCGGCGGTGCTGCGCGGCGAGATGAAGAAGGAGGATCTGCTGTTCAAGCCCGGCCCGGACGGCAAGATCCTCGGCACCTGGTTCCATCGCCCGTCGGCGCTCGCCAAGGTCACCGGCACCTGGGATTTCGGTGCCGACGTCGCCCTGCACATGCCGGAGAACACCCTGCGCCTCGCCCTCGTCCAGGCCAAGGTGTCGCATGCCAACATCAAGGGCATCGACACCTCGGTGGCCGAGAAGATGCCGGGCGTGGTCAAGGTGGTGACCTGGAAGGACGTCAAGGGCAAGAACGCGATCACCGGCCTGATCACTTTCCCCGAGAACAAGGGCGACGGCTGGGATCGGCCGATCCTCTGCAAGGAGAAGGTGTTCCAGTTCGGCGACGCGATCGCGATCGTCTGCGCCGACACCGAGGCGCACGCCCGGGCGGCGGCCGACAAGGTGGTCGTCGACCTCGAGGTGTTGCCCGCCTACATGGACGGCTTCGCCGCGCAGGCGCCGGACGCGATCGAGATTCACCCCGGCGTGCCCAACGTCTACTACGAGTGCGGCGTGGTGAAGGGCGCCGAGACCGCCCCGCTGTTCGCCAAGGCCGCCCACGTCGCCGAGTGCGAAACCTACTGCAGCCGTCAGCCGCACCTGCACCTCGAACCCGATTGCGGCTGCGCCTACGTCGACGACCAGGACTGCCTGACGATCCAGTCGAAGAGCATCGGCCTGCATCTGCACCACGCGATGATCTGCCCGGGCATCGGCGTCGATCCGGCGAAGCTGCGGCTGATCCAGAACGGCACCGGCGGCACCTTCGGCTACAAGTTCAGCCCGACGATGGAAGCGCTGCTCGGCGTCGCCTGCCTCGCCTGCGACGGGCGTCCGGTGTCGCTGGTCTACGACCAGTTCCAGAACATCACCTACACCGGCAAGCGGTCGCCGGTGGACATGAAGATCAGGATGGCCGCCGACACGCACGGCAAGCTGATCGCCATGGAGACCGACTGGTGGATGGACCACGGGCCGTATTCGGAGTTCGGCGACCTCGTAACCCTGCGCCAGGGCCAATACACCGGCGCGGGCTACGAACTGCCGAACATCCGCGGCAAGGGCCGGACGGTCGCCACCAACCACGCCTGGGGTTCGGCGTTCCGCGCCTTCGGCTCGCCGCAGGCGTTCCTCGCCTCCGAGACCTGCATCGACATCCTGGCGGAGAAGGCGGGCGAGGATCCGTTCGAGTTCCGCTACAAGAACCTCTATCGCCCGGGGTCGACCACCCCGACCGGCCAGGTGCCGGACGTCTACTGCCTGGTCGAGCTGTTCGACATGCTGCGGCCGAAGTACGAGGAGGCGAAGGCACGCTGCAAGGCGCTTTCGACGGCCGGGCGCAAGCGCGGCGTCGGCATCGCCCTCGGCCTCTACGGCTGCGGCCTCGACGGCCCCGACAATTCGGCGGCCGCCGCCGAGCTGACCCCGCACGGCGTCACCCTCTACAACGCCTGGCAGGATCACGGCCAGGGCTCCGATCTCTCGTGCCTGACGATCGCGCACGAGGTGTTCCGCCCGGTGCTGCACCTCAAGCCGGAGCAGTTCAAGCTGGTGATGAACGACACCCTCTGTCCCAACAGCGGGCCGTCGGGCGGCAGCCGGTCCAACGTCTTCACCGGCAACGCCACCAAGATCTCCTGCGAGATGCTGCTCAACGCGATGCGCAAGCCGGACGGCACCTATCGCACCTACGACGAGATGGTCGCCGAGAAGATTCCGCTCCGCTACGACGGCAAATGGGTGGCGCAGGCCTGCACCGAGTGCGCCACCTCCACCTGCCAGGGCGATCCCTTCCCGATCTACATGTACGAGGTGTTCATGCCCGAGGTCGAAGTGGACATGGAAACCGGCAAGGTCTCGGTGGTGAAGTTCACCACCGCGGTGGACGTCGGCACGATCATCAATCGCGCCACCGTCGACGGGCAGATCTACGGCGGTCTGGCCCAGGGCATCGGTCTCGCCCTGACCGAAGACTTCGACGACCTCGAATACCACACCACCCTCCTCGACTGCGGCATTCCGTATCCCAAGGACGTGCCCGACGACATGGAGATCCTCTACCTCGAAACGCCGCGTCCGCTCGGGCCGTTCGGGGCGGCGGGGGTCGGCGAGGCACCGCTGACCGCCCCGCATCCGGCGATCCTGAACGCCATCCATAACGCCTGCGGGGTGCGGATCTTCAAGGTTCCGGCCCTGCCCGAGGTGGTGAAGGCGGCGCTCGACGCCAAGGCGGCCGACCTCGCCCACGTCTGAGGCCGTCCGAACGAGGTCCGGAACGGGTGCGCCCGTTCCGGACCGGTTTCCTCATCCGCCGCTGCGCGGCAACGGGTCGGGAGTGTCGGCGATGGACGGTCAGCGAATTCACGAATGGGAATCGCGGTGCGTCGAGGAACAGCCGCCCGCGTGCATCGCGGCCTGCCCGGTGCATCTCGACGTCCGTGCGATGCTCGGCTGCGCACGCACCGGCGATTGGCGCGGCGCGCTCGCGACGCTGGTTCGCGCGGTGCCGTTTCCCGGCATCGTCGGGCGGATCTGCGATGCGCCGTGCGAAGGCGCGTGCCGCCGCGCCGAGGCGGGCGGCGCGGTCCGCATCCGCGCGCTCGAACGCGCGGCTCTCGAATTCGGCGGACCGCGCCCGCCGCCGGTGGTCGGCAAGAGCTTGCGCAAGGTGCGCATCGCCGTCGTCGGCGCCGGACTCGGCGGCCTCGCCGCCGCCGTCGACCTCGCACGCAAGGGCTGCGCGGTGACGGTGTTCGAGGCGGCCGAACGCCCCCTCGGGCGCCTATACGCCCTCGGCGAGGCGGCGCTTCCGGCGCAGGCGATCGACGCCGACCTCGCGGCGCTGGCGAGCCTCGGCATCGATCTCCGCTGCCGGACGCCGGTCGATGCCGCCGGGCTGGGCGAACTCGCCGCCGCATTCGACGGCGTCTACCTCGGCGTCGGCGCGGCGACCTCCGGCTGGCCGAACCTCGACCGCGACGGCGAAGGCCGTATCGCGGTCGACCCGCTGACCTTCGCCACCAGCCATCCGAAGATCTTCGCGGGCGGCAGCCTGCGGCGCGGCGGCGCGCCCTATTCGCCGGTCGCGTCGCTGCACGACGGCCGCTACGCCGCGCTCTCCCTCGACCGGATGGTCCAGGGCGCTTCGCTCACCGCCCATCGGGAGCACCAGGAGCCGTTCGCCACCGGACTCTATACCGACGTTTCCGGATACCTTCCGGCGGCGCCGGTCGCGCCCGCCGAACCCGGCGGCGGCTACGCCGCCGACGAGGCGCGCGCCGAGGCCGAACGCTGCTTCCCCTGCCGGTGCGTCGAGTGCGTCAAGGTCTGCGAGTATCTCGCCGCCCACAAGTCCTATCCGAAGCGCTACGTCCGCGAGATCTACAACAACGACTGCATCGTCCTCGGCAATCATAAGTCCAACCGGCTGTCGAACGCGTGCAGTCTGTGCGGCCTGTGCGAGGCGGTGTGCCCCGAACGCCTGAACATGGGCGAGATCTGCCTGGAGGCCCGCCGGAGCATGGTCGACAAGGGCAAGATGCCGCCCTCCTACCACGACTTCGCGCTGCGCGACATGGCGTTCAGCACCGGCGACGCGTTCTTCCTCGCCCGCCATCAGCCGGGAATGGCGGCAAGCGCCGCGGCGTTCTTCCCCGGCTGCCAATTGAGCGCGTCGTCGCCGGAGCGGGTCGAGGCGGTCTACGCCCACCTCCGCGGCGCGCTGCCGGGCGGCGTCGGGCTGATGCTCGGTTGCTGCGGCGCTCCGGCCCACTGGTCCGGGCGGAGCGGGCTGTTCCGCGAGACCTGCGACGCCCTCGCCGCCGCCTGGGAGGAACTCGGGCGGCCGCGCCTGATCGCCGCCTGCCCGACCTGCCGCCGGATGCTCGAAACCGGCCTGCCCGCGGCAAGGGTGGAAACCTTGTGGACCACCCTCGCGGAGGTCGGCGTTCCGGCCCGGGCCGCCGCCGGGGTGCGGGTGGCGATCCACGATCCCTGCGCCGCCCGCGACGACCGCGCGACGCAACGGGCGGTGCGCCGACTGCTGACGCAGGCCGGGGCGTCGGTGGTCGAGATCGACGCGCCCGAGCGCACCACCTGCTGCGGATTCGGCGGTCTCGCGTCGTTCGTCGATCCCGGCCTCGCCGACCGTACCGTCGACCGGCGGATCGCCCGCAACGACGCCGACTACGTCACCTATTGCGCGATGTGCCGCGACAACTTCGCCCGGCGCGGCAAGCGCGCCGTCCACGTCGTCGACCTGCTGTTCGGCGGCGAGGGCGATGCGGCGGGGCGCCCCGATCCGGGGTTCTCGCGGCGGCAGGAGAATCGCGCCCGGCTGAAGTCCCGTCTGTTGCGCAACGTCTGGGAGGAACCCGTGCCCGAAACCGCAACCGAACCGGAGCTGATCCTGTCCCCCGAGGTCGCGGCGGCGCTGGAGCGGCGGCTGATCCTCCACGAGGACGTGCGCGCGGCGATCCGCCACGCGGAAGCCAGCGGCGAGAAGATCGTCGACGCCCGCACCGGCCGCTGCATCGCCGGCCATCGCCCGGTCGCCGTCACCTACTGGGTCGAGTACGCGCGGCAGGGCGAGGCGTTCGTGGTCTACCGCGCCTACAGCCACCGCATGCGGGTGGCGAAGGAGGCCCCGGAATGACCACGGAAACCGCCGAGCCAGCCCTGATCTGCGGCAAGTGCGGGTGCGCGCTCGAAACCGGCAAGGTCGAGGTGGAATACCTCGGCAACCGCTTTCCGGTGGAGTTGCCGCGCTGCCCGTCGTGCGGTCTGGTGTTCGTTCCCGAGGATCTCGCGCTCGGCAAGATGCTCGATGTCGAACAGGCGCTGGAGGACAAATGATCGGCCGTTCCGCCCCGCGCGATCTCTACCGGACCGGCCGGTTCGACGCCCCGGGCGGCGAGACGGTGCGGCTCGGCGATTCCGAACTCACCGGCCGCGCCCTCGATCTCGGCGGCTGGCGCGCGGGCGAGCGGGTGCTCGATCTCGGCTGCGGCGGCGGCGCGAGCCTCGCGCTGATGCGTCTGCGCGGCATCGCCGCGGTCGGCGCCGACGTTTCGCCGGCGGCCCTGGCGGCGGCGCGGCGGAACGGCGCGGCGGTGGCCGCCGACGGCGCCTGCCTGCCGTTCGCCGACGGCGGCTTCGCGGGCGTGCTCGCCGAATGCAGCCTCGGCCTGATGGCGGATCTGCCGCGCACCCTTCGGGAACTCCGTCGGGTTCTCGCGCCGGGCGGCCGCCTGGTCGCCGCCGAACCCTATCGCCGCGCCGCCGGGCCGCCGCCGGACGGGCTTCCCGCCTGCCTGCGCGACCTGAGGACCCGGGCGGAGTGGTGCGCTCTGCTCGCCGCGCACGGGTTCGCGCCGCTCGGCTGGGAGGATCGCTCCGAGGCGCTGCGGGCGTTCGCGGCGCGGATCATCTTCGCCGGGGGCGCTCCGGCGAGCGTCTGGTGCGGACCGGGTGCGGCGGCGGTGAAACGGATGCGGCCGGGGTACGCGCTGTTCGTCGCCCGCCGCGAGGATCGCAAGGAGGCCGATCATGGCTGATCTCGGGTTCCGGGTTCTGGAGCTGTCGCTCCAGGGGTTCAAATGCAGTCAGATCCTCGCGATCCTGGCGCTCGAGGCGCGCGGCGAGACCAGCCCGGAGCTGGTGCGCGCCGCCACCGGCCTGCTCGCCGGGATGGAGAGCGGCCGGGAGTGCGGCTGCCTGACCGGCGGCTGCTGCGTGCTCGGCCTCTACGCCGGGCGCGGCGGGCCGGGCGAGGCGGCCGACGACCGCCTGCCGGAAATGCTGGAGGCGCTGGCGACGTGGTTCGACGAGACCTACGGCGCCCGTTACGGCGGCACCACCTGCGCGGCGATCACCAACGGCGAGTTCGCGTTGCAGCAGGCCCGCTGCCCCGAGATCGTCGTCGACACCCTGCGCAAGATCGAGAGAATCCTCGCCGTCAACGGCTACGCTCCCGACGGTTCCCGCATCGACGGACCGGAGGGCGAGGCATGAGTTCCTGCTGCCGCCCCGCTCCGCATCCCGCCCCCGGTGCGCCGCGCCTCGCCGCGGTGATTCTCGCGGCCGGATATTCGTCGCGAATGGCGGGCGAGTTCAAACCGTTGCTGCCGATCGGGGGCGAGTCCGTGCTCGCCCGCGCGATCGCGTCGTTCCGCGAGGCGGGCGTTGCCGAGATCGCGGTGGTGGTGGGCCACCGCGCCGGGGAGCTGGCGGCGCCGGTGCGGCGCGAGGGGGCCGCGTGCGTGGTCAATCCGCGCCATGCCGAGGGCATGTACACCTCGGTCGTCGCCGGGATCGGCGCCCTCGATCCCGAGGTCGACGGGTGCTTCCTACTGCCGGTCGACATGCCCCTGGTGCGGCCGTCCACGATCCACCGCCTCGCCGACAGCTTCCGCGCCGACCGGGCGGTGCTGTATCCGACCTTCCGCGGGCGGCGCGGCCATCCGCCGCTGATCGCCCGCGGCCTGTTTGCGGAAATTCTCGCGGGCGACGGCATGGGCGGCCTGAAGCGGGTGCTCGCGGCGCACCCCGAGGCCGCCGACGAGGTCGGGGTGTTCGACGCGGGCATCCTTCTCGACATGGATACTCCCGAGGACTACGCGCGGCTGTGTGCGCGGGACTTCCGTGCCGATTGCCCGACGGTCGAGGAATGCGCGGCGATCCTGGCGGAGGCGGGCACCGCCGAGGCGACGGTGCGGCACGGCCGCGCGGTTGCCGGAGTGGCGCGGCGCCTGGCCCGCGCGGTCGGCGAGGGCGTCGATGCCGACCTCGCGGTGGCGGCGGCGCTGCTGCACGACATCGCCAAGGGCGCGCCCGATCATGCCGCCGCCGGGGCGCGGATGCTGTCGGCGATCGGCTTCCCCGAGGTGGCGCGAATCGTCGCGCGGCACGGCGACCTCGGCGGCGCGGTCGGCGCGCCGGATGCGGCGGCGATGGTTTATCTGGCCGACAAGCTGGTGCGGGAGGATCGCCGGGTCTCCCTCGAAGAGCGCTTCCGCCCGGCGCTGACGCGCTTCGCCGCCGATCCCGCGGCGCTCGCGGCGGCGGTTCGGCGGCTGGAGGTCGCGCGGGCGGTCGCCGCTGCGGTGGAGGCGCGCGCCGGAACCGGCCTCGACGCGCTGCTCGACGGGGTGGAGCCGATTCCGGTGCCGTCGGCGGAGCCGGGTCCGCGCACCGCGCTGGGCGTGACCGCGAGCGTCTGCCCGGTGTGCTTGCGCCGGATCGCCGCCGAGCGGGTCGCCGAGGGCGGCGACGTCTACCTGCGCAAGACCTGCCCGGAACATGGCGTCTTCGAGACCGTGATCTGGCGCGGCGCGCCCGCCTATGCGCCGTGGGGACAAGCCGCGGCCGATCCCGCGCATCCCGCCTGCGCCACCGATACCGGCCGCGGCTGTCCGTTCGATTGCGGCCTCTGCCCGGAGCACCGCCAGCGGAGCTGCTGCGTGCTGGTGGAAGTGACGCAACGCTGCAACCTCGCCTGTCCGGTGTGCTTCGCCGCCTCCGGCCGCGCCGCGCCCGATCCCGGACTCGACGAGATCGCGGCGCGGCTTCGGGCGTTGCGGGAGAGCGGACGGCAGGTCAACATCCAGTTGTCCGGCGGCGAGCCAACGGTGCGCGACGACCTGCCGGAGATCGTCGCGCTGGCGCGCGACCTCGGCTTCGCGTTCGTCCAGGCCAACACCAACGGCCTGCGCCTCGCCGACGACCCCTCCTATCTGCGGCGGCTGAAGGCGGCGGGGCTGAGGTGCGTGTTCCTGCAGTTCGACGCCGTCACCGACGACGCCTACAGGAAGATTCGCGGTCGCGACCTGCTCGCGGTCAAGGAGCGGGCGATCCGCAACTGCGCGGCGCTCGATCTCGGCGTGGTGCTGGTTCCGGTGCTGGTGCCGGGCGTCAATACCCAGCAGATCGGCGACATCGTCGATTTCGCGATCGCACGGATGCCGACGGTGCGGACCGTACACTTCCAGCCGATCAGCTACGTCGGCCGCTTTCCGCATCCGCCCGCGGATCGCGATCGCATCACCATCCCCGAGGTGCTGCGGCGGATCGAACAGCAGACCGGCGGGCGATTCCGCGCCGCCGATTTTCGTCCCGGCGCCGCCGAGAACCCCTATTGCTCGTTCAACGGCGAGTTCGCCGTGGGGCCGGGGGGCGAAATCGCGCCGCTCCACGGCTCCGGGTCGGGCTGCTGCGGCGACGACGCGGCGGAGGCGGCGCGGCGCTTCGTCGCCCGGCGCTGGGCCGCCCGCGCCGAACCGCGAGAGACCTCGTGCTGCGGCTCCGGGGTCGCCGCCGACAGCTTCGACGCCTTCCTCGATGCGCGCCGCAGCACCCTCTGCATCTCCGGCATGGCGTTCCAGGACGCCTGGACCCTCGATCTCGACCGGCTGAAGCAGTGCTACATCCACGTCGCCCTGCCGGAGCGCCGCCTGGTGCCGTTGTGCGCCTACAATCTTTCGGCGATCGGCGGCGAAACCCTCTACGCGCGGCCGGGGCCATGAGCGCGAACCCCCTCGACGACCTGACCGCGCGGACCCTCGGCCTCGCCGACGGTTTCGGCCGCGCCGATCTCGAACGCGCCCAGGGCGCGCGCCTGCGCGCGGTGTTCCTGTGGGCGCAGGCGCGGAGCCGGTTCTACCGCCGCCGCCTTGCCGGTTGCGCGGCGCCTGCGGGGGTCGGCGATCTCGCCGCCCTGCCGTTCACCGCCGCCGCCGATCTCGCCGCCGATCCCCTCGCGCTGGTCTGCGTCCCGCAAGGCGAAATCGACCGCGTGGTGACGCTCGAAACCTCGGGCACCTCGGGCAATCCCAAGCGGCTGTTCTTCACCGCGGCGGATCAGGAGAGCACCCTCGCGTACTTCCGCAGCGGCCTGTCGCAGATGGTCGCGGCGACCGACCGGGTGCAGGTGCTGCTGCCGCAGGGGCGCCCGGGCGGCCTCGGCGATCTGCTCGACCGCGCGCTGCGGTCGATCGGGCTGCGGGCGCGCTTCGCCGAGGCGATGCCCGACGACGCGTCGTTCCGCCGCGCGCCGCCCGACCTGGTGATCGGCGCGCCGGTGCAGGTGCTGGAACTGGCGCGCCGCACCGGCGGCTGCGCGGGCGGCGTGCGCGCGGTGCTGCTGTGCGCCGACCGGGTGCCGGAGGGCGTCGCGGAGCGTCTCGCGGCGGCCTGGGGTTGCGAGGTGTTCGAGGACTGGGGAATGACCGAAATGGGCTACGGCGGCGGCGTCGACTGCCGCGCCCACGACGGCCGCCATCTCCAGGAGGGCGACTTTCTGTTCGAGATCGTCGATCCCGCGTCCGGCCGGGCGGTGCCCGACGGCGAATTCGGCGAGGTGGCGTTCACCACCCTGAGCCGCCGCGGCATGCCGTTGATCCGGTACCGCACCGGCGACATCTCCCGGATTCTGCCGGGGCGCTGCGGTTGCGGCTCGCCGCTGCGGCGCCTCGACCGCATCGCGATGCGGATCGGCGACCGGGTCGGCTGCTGCGGCGGCGTCACCCTCGGCGAGATCGACGACGCGCTGTTCGGCCTCGCGGGCGTCGCCGACGTGCGCGCCGGTTTTTGCGCCGGAACGCCGGGGCGCTTGCGGCTGGAGGTGGTCGCGCCGGGCGCGGCGGCGGGGATCGAAGCCGATCTGCTCGCCGCCCTCGATCGCGTCGCGCCGTTGCGGGCGGCACGGGCGGACGGCGGGCTGGCCGTGGAACTGGTGGTGACCGGCGATCCGCCCGGCCCGGTCGGCGGCAAGCGCCGCCTGCGCGTCGAGGCGCCCGGATGACCGCGCGCACCCTCTATCTGGTGCGCCACGGCGCGCTTGCGGGCGACGCGGCGCTGCGGTTCGTCGGCGCCACCGATCTGCCGCTCGGCGCCGAGGGCGAGGCGCAGGCGCTGCGCCTTGCCGAACTGCTCGCCGGGGTCGAGATCGGCGCGGCGTTCTGCAGCGATCTCGAACGCAGCCGCCGCACCGCCGAATTGATCGTCGCGGACCGCGGCCTGGCGGTCGAGCCGCGGCGGGCGCTGCGCGAACTCGCGATGGGGGCCTGGGAGGGGCGGTTGCGCAGCGAGGTGGCGGCGGAATGTCCCGAGGACTACCGCGCGCGCGGCGCCGACCTCGCGCGCCATCGGGTCGCGGGCGGGGAGAGCCTGGAGGACTGCCGCAGGCGGGTGGTCGCCGAAATCCGCCGGATCTTCCGCACCGTATCGGGCGACGTGCTGGTGGTCGGCCACGCCTCGGTCAACCGCACGCTGCTGTGCCACGCGCTCGGGCTGCCGCTGCGCCGGATGTTCCGGATCGGCCAGGAGCCGGGCTGCCTCAACCTGCTGCGCGGCTCGCCGGAGGGCTGGCGGGTGGATCTGACGAATTTCGCCCCGCTGTCCGCTCGCCGACAGACGGACGCGCTCCGACCTGTCAGCCTTGACGACAGGATTAGCCGGGATCGAGCGGAATGCACGAAGCCGCGATCGTCGCCGGACTGATGAAGATCCTCGAGCGCCAGGCGGCGCTGCACGGGGTTTCGCGGATCGGCCGGGTCAACCTCAAGGTCGGCAGGCTCAAGGCGGTCGAGCCGCAGGCGCTGGTCGCGTGCTTCGAGATCTTCGCCGAGGGCGGTGTCGCCGAGGGCGCGGAACTGTGCGTCGACCATCTGCCGGTGCGCGGGCGTTGCGGCGCATGCGGCTGCGATTTCGAGGTGAAGGGCTACCGCTTCCGCTGCCCGCGTTGCGGCGGCGGCGACGTCGCGGTCACCGGCGGCGAGGAGCTTTACATCGAGAGTTTCGAGGCCGCGGAGGCGGCGGAAGCATCCGAAGGAGGCTGAACGATGTGCGGGACTTGCGGCTGCGGCCACGATCACGAGCACGATCATCACCACGAGCATCGCGATCCGGCGATTGCGGTGCTCGAACCCCTGCTCGGCGAGAACGACCGGGAGGCGGCGCACAACCGCGCGCATTTCGATGCGCACGGGGTGCTCGCGGTCAACCTGATGTCGTCGCCCGGCAGCGGCAAGACCAGCCTGCTCGAAGCCACGATCGTCGCGCTCGCGGCGAAGGGCTGGCGGATCGCGGTGGTGGTCGGCGATCTCGAAACCGAGAACGACGCCGCGCGCATCCGCAGCCACGGCGTGCCCGCGGTGCAGATCACCACCGGCATGGCCTGCCATCTCGACGCGATGATGGTGCATCGCGCCCTCCACGACATCGACCTCGCGGCGATCGACCTATTGTTCATCGAGAACGTCGGCAATCTGGTGTGCCCGGCGAGCTTCGACCTCGGACAGCACGCCGACGTGGTGCTGCTGTCGGTCACCGAGGGCGACGACAAGCCGGCCAAGTATCCGGTGATGTTCCGCGCCGCCGACCACGTGCTGGTGACCAAGGCCGACCTGCTGCCTCATATCGCGGAGTTCCGCCCGGAGCGGGCGGCGCGCGCGATCGCCGATCTCGACGCGGCGACGCCGGTGAGCCTCGTCTCCGCCAAGAGCGGCGAGGGTCTCGACGGCTGGTTGGATTGGCTCGCCGGATTGCGCGCCGCGCACCGCACCGGCAAACCCGCCTGACGCCGCGGTGCGGCGTCAGGCCCGTGCGGTTACAGACCTGCGGCGCCCGCCTGGGAGACCGCCATGTCGTTCTCGACCGAGCTGCCGCTGACGCCGATCGCGCCGATGATGGTGCCCGATTTGTCGCGGATCAGTTCGCCGCCGCCGAAGATCGCCAGCCCGCCGTTGGTCGCCTCGATGCCGTATAGCGGCTGACCCGGCTGGGCGAGGTCGCCGAGTTCCTTCGACGACATGTTGAAGGCGCGGGCGGTTTTCGCCTTCTTGGCGGAGATGTCGATGCTGCCGAGGAAGGCGCCGTCCATCCGCGCGAACGCCTTGAGGTTGCCCCCGGCATCGACCACCGCGATGTTCATCAGGGTGCCCTGTTCGAGGGCCTTGGCCTTGGCGGCGGCAACCACCTTTTCCGCCTGGGCGAGGGTGATGTCGCCGGGAAGCTGCAGTTTGCCCGCATCCGCGGCGAGCGCGGACACCGGCAGGCCGAGAAGCATCACCGTTCCGAGAATCGCACTTTTGAGCATGTTCGTTTCCTTCCTCCCTGTGGCCGTGCCGCGAAGCATGACGGCGGGCGGCCGTGTCAACGGGTACCCGTCGACATCGTCGGAGGATCGGGCGTCGCGGTCTGTCAGGCAGCCGACGGCCGAAGGAGTCCCCGGTCGCGGCGCCTCTCCGGATCGGCGATTCGGGCGTTTCAGGCGAGGGCGACGCCCTTGATCTGGGCGAATACCGGGTCGCCGGTTCGGAGGGCGAGGCTCGCGCGCGAGCGGGCGCTGATCCGCGCGAGCAGGCGCGCGCCGTCGCCCGCCTCGCCGAGGCCGAGCAGCACCGTCGCCTGCTTTCCCTCGCCCTCGAGGATGCCGACCACCCGCGCGGGCAGAACGTTGAGGATCGAGGTCGCCTCCGGCCGCACCCGGCAGAGGCTGACGTCTTCCGCCTTCACCCGCAGGCGGCGGCGCGCGCCGACCGGCCCGGCGGCCTCGGGCGCCAGCAGTTCGCCGCCCGCCACCGCCACCCGGGCGAGGCCGAATTCGGCGTCCACCGCCACCACCCGGCCCTCCAGCACCGCCGCGACCCCGGCACGGCGGGCGAGCGGCAGGTCCGGATCGGCGATCAGCGCCGCCAGCGGCCCGGCGGCGCGCACCCGCCCGGCCTCCAGCAGCACCAGGTGATCGGCGAGGCGCTCCACCTCGGCGAGATCGTGGGAGACGTAGAGCACCGGGATCGCCAGGACGTCGTGGAGGCGTTCGAGGTAGGGGAGGATCTCGTCCTTGCTGTCGCGGTCGAGCGCCGCCAGCGGCTCGTCCATCAGCAGCAGGCGCGGCTGGCTGAGCAGTGCCCGGCCGATCGCGACGCGCTGACGCTCGCCGCCCGACAGCCGCGCCGGGGCGCGCTCCAGCAGCCGCGCCAGGCCGAGCAGGTCCACCACCTCGTCGAAGGCGACGCCCCGGTCGGCGGCGCGGCGCAGGCCGTAGCGCAGATTGCCGGTCACCGACAGGTGCGGAAACAGGCTCGCCTCCTGGAAGACGTAGCCGACCGGCCGCTTGTGCGGCGGCAGGAACACCCCTGTGTCCTGCCAGATCTCGCCGCCGAAGGCGAGGCGGCCGGGCAGGCGTTCGAGTCCGGCGACGCAGCGGAGCGTCGTGGTCTTGCCGCAGCCCGAAGGCCCGAACAGGGCGGTGATGCCCTGTTCCGGCGCGGCGAAGGCGATATCGAGGGCGAAGCCGCCGAAGCCGCCGGAAAACGCCGCCTCGATCATCGCAGCCGCCGCCGCAGGCGCTTCTCGATCAGCGTCATCGTCAGGATCACGCAGAACGAGAAGCCCAGCATCAGCGCCGAGAGGGCGTGCGCTTCGGCCCATTGCAGGGTTTCGACGTAATCGAGAATCGCCATCGACAGCACCTTGGTTTCGCCGGGAATGTTGCCGCCGATCATCAGTACCACGCCGAACTCGCCGACGGTGTGGGCGAAACCGAGGATCGCGCCGGTGAGGAGGCCCGGACTCGCGAGCGGCAGGGCGACGGTAAAAAACGCGTCGAGCGGCGCCGCGCGCAGCGTCGCCGCCGCCTCGAGCGGCCGCTCGCCCGCCGCCTCGAAGGCGTTGCGGATCGGGTTGACGACGAACGGGAGCGAGAACACCACCGACCCCACCACCAGTCCGGAGAAGGTGAAGGCGAGCGGCTTGAGGCCGAGCGGCCCGAACACCGTCTGGATCGGCCCGTCGGGCGCCATCGCCACCAGCAGATAGAAGCCCAGCACGGTCGGCGGCAGCACCAGCGGCAGCGCCACCACCGCCGCCACCCCTTCCTTGATCCAGGCGCGGCTGTGCGCCAGCCACCAGGCGAGCGGCGTGCCGAGCAGCAGCAGCAGCACGGTGCTGACGGCGGCGAGCTTGGCGGTGAGAAGGATGACGTCGACCATGCCGGGTTGCCCTACTTGCGCACGCCGTAGCCGTACTTTTCCAGGACCGCCAACGCCTCGGGGGATTTCTGGAAGGCGAGGAAGGCCGAGGCCACCGGGTTGGCCGCGCCGGTTTTCAGCAGCACCACGTCCTGGTAGATCGGCGCGTAAAGCTCGCGCGGCACCACCCAGCGCGAGCCGGAGGGATCGAGCGCCACCTGCGACAGGGCGACGAAGCCGAGCTCGGCGTTGCCGGTGGCGACGAACTGGTGCGCCTGGGAGATGTTGTTGCCCTGCACGAGCTTCGCCTCCAGCGCGCCGTAGAGTCCGAGCGCCTTCAGGGTTTCGACCGCGGCGGTGCCGTAGGGCGCGCCCTTGGGGTTGGCGATCGCGAGCTTGTTGAAGCCGCCGGTCTTCAGCACCTCGCCCTTGGCGTCGACGACGCCGGGCTTGGCGCTCCACAGCACCAGGGTGCCGACCGCGTAGGTGAAGGTCGAGCCGGGCACGCCGAAGCCGTCCTTCTCGGCCTGGATCGGCCGCTCGTCGTCGGCGGCGAAGAACGCCTCGAACGGCGCCCCCTGGGTGATCTGGGTGTAGAGCTGGCCGGTGGAGCCGAACGCGAACTTCACCGTGTCGCCGGTCTTTCGCTCGAACGCCGCGGCGATCTCCTTGACCGGCGCGGTGTAGTTGGCGGCGACCGCCACCAGGGTTTCGCCGGCGCGGGCGAGGCCGGGCGTCAGCAGGACCGAAACCGCCGCCAGAACGGCAACCTTCGGGAAGCGCATGATGTCCTACTCCTTCAGAATCGTGCAGGGTTCACTCAACCGCGAGAATCACATGCGAGGCCTTCACCAGGGCGCAGGCGGCATCGCCCGGGTTGAGTCCGAGATCGTTGGCGCTTTCCTTGGTGACGATCGCGGCGATGGTCTTGCCGCCGCCGATGTCGAGGACGAACTCGCTGTTGACCGCGCCGTCCTCGCGCCGGATCACCGTGCCGAAAAGCCGGTTGCGCGCCGAAATCCGCCCCACCGCGTCGGCGGGCGCGAGCAGCACGAAACTCGACTTGATCAGCGCCGTCGCCTCGACGCCGGGGGCGAGGCCGAGGGTCTTGACGCTTTCGTTGGTGACGATCACCGCGAGCTTGACGCCGTCGGCGAGGTGCAGCAGCACCTCGGCGTTGACCGCGCCGGGGGTGATGACGTCGACGACGCCGCGCAGGGCGTTCCGGGCGCTGGTTTTCATCGCGAGACTCCTGAGGAGGTGGGATGCGCCGGGCACGCCCCGGGCGGCGAGATCGGCTTCGAGCGACGCCAGGGCGCGGGCGAGTTCCGCCTCGATCAGGCGGAAGGCGGCGATCACCCGCTCGCCCTCCGGCGTCAGCGTCGCGCCGCCGCCGTGACGGCCGCCCGGCTGCGCCACCGCCAGCGGCGTCGCGAACAGGTTGTTGAGGGCGGCGACGCCATCCCACGCCGCCTTGTAGGAGAGGCCGACGGCGCGCCCGGCGGCGGAAATCGAGCCGTGGTCGCGCACCGCCTCCAGCAGCGCGATCCGCTCGGCGCCGACGCGGCTGATGCCCTCTCCGGCCACCAGGAACTGCGCGGTCAATGCGGTGCGGGCCATGGGGAACCCCCGGTTCTGCTGCGTTGTATGCGGAGACTATATAACGATCGGAGGTCGCGGGCAATTCGCGTCTGCGCGGGTCTGTGCGTCGCCGCCCGAGAGAGATATGCTGGAGGCGGTTCCGGCGGAGGGCGGGAGAGCGCGGATGGGGCGGGTGTTCGGCGAACTCATCGATGCCGTGCCGACCGAGGCGGCGATGCGGAGGGTCGAATTCGCCGCGCCGGATGGCGCACGATGACCGGCGACGGCGAACTGACATTGCCGCGCGCGGTCGCGCCGGTGCTGGGGCTGGGTGCGTTCCTCAAGTCGACGGCGACGGCGATGCGCGGCGACCGCGCGCGGGTTTCGGCGGTGGTCGGCGATCTCGGCACGCCCGAAGCGGTGGCGGCGCTGCGGCGGGAGATCGCGGCGTTGCGGGAATGGCTCGGGGCGCCGCCGGTTCTGGTCGCGCACGATCTTCATCCGGATTTTCCCTCCACCCGGCTCGCGCTGGCGCAGGGCGCGCCGACCCTCGCGGTGCAGCACCACCACGCCCACATTGCGGCGGTGGCGGCCGAGAATCGCCATCCCGGGCCGCTGCTCGGCCTCGCCCTCGACGGCTTCGGCCTCGGCCCCGGAGGAGAGAGCTGGGGTGGCGAACTGTTGGCGGTCGACGGCCCGCGGTATCGCCGCGTCGGCCATCTCGCCGAGCTGCCCCAGCCGGGCGGCGACGCCGCCGCGCGCGAACCTTGGCGGATGGCGGCGGCGGTTCTGCACCGGCTCGGCCGGGGCGAGACGGTCGCCTCCCGCTTCGCCGCGCAACCGGCGGCGGCGATGCTCGGGGGAGTGCTGGCGCGCGATCGCCTCTGCCCGCCGACCAGCAGCGCCGGGCGGCTGTTCGACGCCGCCTGCGGGTTGCTCGGGATCTGCCCGGTGGCGCGGTTCGAGGGCGAGGCGCCGATGGCGCTCGAGGCGCTGGTGCGGCAACCGCGCGCGATCGGCGGCGGTTGGCGCCTCGATGGCGGCGTGCTCGACCTGCTGCCGCTGCTGGCGGAGCTCGATCCGGGCGACCCGGTCGGCGGTGCGGAGAGTTTCCACGGCACCCTGATCGCCGGACTCGCGGAGCTTGCCGCCTGGGGCGCCGAGACCACCGGCCTGCGCACCGTCGGTCTGAGCGGCGGCTGCTTCCTCAACCGGGTGCTGCGCGAGGGTCTGGTCGCGGCGCTGCGCGAACGCGGGTTGGTTCCGTTGCTGCACGCCCGGCTGTCGCCCGGCGATCCGTGCGTCGGCTTCGGGCAGGCCTGGATCGCGGCGGCGCACCGGGGCATGGCGTGAGTCCTCAGCAGATTCGCGGCAACTGCACGCCCGCCAGCCAATCGACGGTGCGGCGGCCGCCGAACCCGGTTTCGATCGTCACCAGGCGGTCGGGATCCTCGATCACCCGGCCGACGATGGCGGCATCGCCGCCGAGCGGGTCGGCGCGCATCGTCGCCAGCAGCCGGTCGGCGCGGGCGGACGGGCAGATCGCCACCAGCTTGCCCTCGTTGGCGGCGTAGAGCGGGTCGAGCCCGAGAAGGTCGCAGGCGGTCCGCACCTCGGGGCGGATCGGGATCGCGGCCTCGTGCAGCAGCATGCCGACCCCCGACTGCGCCGCCAGTTCGTTGAGGGTGGTGGCGAGGCCGCCGCGGGTCGGGTCGCGCAGGCAGGCGATCTCCGGCACCGCCGCGAGCATCCGCGCCACCAGCCGGTGCAGCGCGGCGGAATCCGACTTCAGAGCGGTTGCGAAGCCCAGCCCCTCGCGCTGGCTGAGAATCGCCAGCCCGTGGTCGCCGATGGTGCCGTTGACGAGGATCGCGTCGCCCGGCCGCGCCCGGTCGCCGCCGATTGCGACGCCGGGGGGAATCCGGCCGATTCCCGCGGTGTTGATGAAGATTCCGTCGCCCTTGCCGCGCTCCACCACCTTGGTGTCGCCGGTGACGATCGGCACCCCGGCGGCGCGGCTCGCCGCCGCCATCGACGCCACGACCCGGCGGAGAACGTCGAGCGGCAGGCCCTCTTCGAGGATGAAGCCCGCCGACAGGTAGAGCGGTTCCGCCCCGGCCATCGCGAGATCGTTGACGGTGCCGTGGACCGCCAGCGAGCCGATGTCGCCGCCGGGAAAGAACAGCGGTGAAATCACGTAGCTGTCGGTGGTCATCGCCATCCGCCCGGCCGCGACGGCGAACTGCGCCTGGTCGTCGCGCCGGGCGAGCAGGGGGTTGTCGAAGGCGGCGACGAACAGCTCGTCCACCAGTTGCGCCATCGCGCGGCCGCCGCTGCCGTGGGCGAGTTCGATCCGGCCGGTCTCCCAGTCGATCGCCGGGCCGAGGGGGAGGGGGGAGGTCATCGAAGCTCCTTCCATATCCGGCGGCGGCCGCGGCCGTAGCTCCATTCGGCGGCGCACGCGCCCTCCGACGACACCATGCAAGCGCCGTGCGGGCTTTCGGGAGTGCAGGCGGAGCCGAACAACGGGCAGTCGGCGGGTTGGGCGAGGCCGCGCAGGATTTCCGCGCAGCGACAGGCGGTTCGAGGTTCGGGCGGGGGGTCGCCGATCTCGAAGCGGGTCTCGGCGTTCCACGCCGCGAACCCGGGGCGCGGGCGCAGGCCGCTTTCCGCCAGCTGCCCGAGGCCGCGCCAGGCGAAGTGCGCGCGCGGTTCGAACACCTCCGCCGTCAGCGCCTGCGCCGCACGGTTTCCCGCCGCGGTGACGCCGCGGCTGAACTGGATCTCGACGCGGGCCGCGCCGGAGTTCGCCTGACGGACCAGCATCAGGATCGCCTGCAACAGGTCGAGCGGTTCGAACCCGGCGATCACCACCGGCATGCGGGCGTCGCGCGCGAACCCGGCGAACGCATCGGCGCCGGTCACCGCGGCGACGTGCGCCGGGCCGAGGATGCCGTCGAGCACCGGGCGGTCCGCCGCTTCGCCGAGGACGGCGGCGATCGCGGGGGGCGTCAGCACATGATTGCAGAACACCGAGAAGTTGCCGATTCCGAGGTGCCGCGCCCGGGCGAGCACCGCGGCGGTGGGCGGCGTGGTGGTCTCGAAGCCGACAGCGAAGAACACCACCTGCCGGTCCGGCAGCGCCTGCGCCAGGGCGAGGGCGTCGAGCGGCGAGTAGACCACCCGCACGTCGGCGCCCGCCGCCTTCGCGCTCAGCAGGCTGCGGCGGTGCGAGCCGGGAATCCGCAGCACGTCGCCGAAGCTGCAGAGGGTGACGCCGGTGCGTTCGGCGATCGCGATCGCCGCGTCGACCCGGCCGACCGGCAGCACGCACACCGGACAGCCCGGCCCGTGGACCATCCGCAGGTTGGCGGGCAGCATCTCGGCGATCGCGTAACGGCAGATCGCGTGGGTGTGGCCGCCGCAAAACTCCATGAACGCGTAGCTGCGCCCGGGCTGCGCCTCGGCGGCGATCGCCGCAGCGAGCCGACGCGCGGTCTCGCCGTCGCGGAAGGCGTCGAAGGCGATCATCGCGGCCCCGGCGCGGCCATCTCGGCGATCAGTGCGAGAGTCCGGCGCGCCTCGGCCGGGTCGAGCTTCGCGAGCGCGAAGCCGACGTGGACGATGACGTAATCGCCGATCGCGACCTCGGGAACCAGGGTCACCGAGATCTCCTTGCGGATGCCGTCGCGCTCGGCCACCGCCATCTCGCCGGGCAGGAATTCGATCACGCGCATGGGCAGGGCGAGGCACATCGTTCTTCCTCCCGGGTCGTGCGTCGGCCGTTTTCGAACTATAGCCCCACGCGGCCCGGGAATCCACCGGCAATCGAGTTTTTATCATTGAATATCAAATAGGTGATGAATCGACCGGAGTGTCGGACGGCTGACAGCCGGAGGTGCGGGAAAGGAGAGAGAATGAATGTCCCGGCCAGCACCGGGCGGCGGCGTGGTTCCGGCGGCATCACCCCCGGTCGTTCAGAACCGCGCACGCCGACAGCCAGCCGACGAGGAAGTCCGATGTCCGTGACCCTGGTTCCTCCTGTCGCGACCGCGACGATTCCCCTGGGCGAACTGTTGCCGCGGATCGACGCGGCATTCGCCTGCGTCGTCGGCCGCGAATCGGTGCCGTTGCCCGCCGCCCTCGGCCGGATCCTCGCCGAGGACGTGCGCGCATCCGCCCCGGTGCCGCCGTTCCCCGCATCCGCCGTCGACGGCTGGGCGGTGCGGGCCGCGGACCTGGGCGGGGCCGGACGCACGCTGCCGGTCGGCGGCCGCATCGCCGCCGGGCACCCGCTCGGCGGCGATCTGCGGCCCGGCCACGCCTACCGGATCTTCACCGGCGCCGCGGTGCCGCCCGGCCTCGATGCGGTGGCGATGCAGGAGGACTGCCGCCGCGACGGCGAAGCCGTCGCGATCCCGCGGATGCGCCGTGGCGAGAACCTTCGTCCGGCGGGCGAAACCCTGGCGGAAGGCGCGCTGGCGTTGCGTGCCGGAGTGCGGGTGCGGGCTCAGGAAATCGGCGTGGCGGCAATGCTCGGGCGGGAGACGCTGCCGGTGCGCGCGCGCCTGCGGGTCGCGCTGTTCTCGACCGGCGACGAGTTGCGCGAGGTCGGCATGGCGCTCGGCCCCGGCTGCATTCACGATGCCAATCGCCACCTGCTGCGCGGTCTGCTGCAGGGGTTCGGCTGCACGGTGACCGACTTCGGCATCGTCGCCGACCACGCCCTCGCGGTGCGGGACGCGATCGCCGAGGCGACGCGCGGCCACGACCTGGCGATCGCCAGCGGCGGCGCCTCGGTCGGCGACGAGGACCACATCAAGTCCGCGCTCGCCGAACTCGGCCGGGTCGACCGGTGGCGGGTGGCGATCCGCCCCGGCAAGCCCCTGGTTCTCGGCCACGTCGGCAGCACGCCGTTCGTCGGCCTGCCGGGCAACCCGGTCTCGGCGATGGTGTGCTTCCTGCTGGTGGGGCGGCCGATTCTCGCGCGCCTCGGCGGCCTCGACCTGCCGACGCCGCGGCGTTATCCGCTGCCCGCCGGGTTCGCGCTGCGCAAGACCGAGGCGCGGCGGGAGTTCCGCCGCGCGGTGGTGGTCGAGCGCGACGGCGGCGCGGTGGTGGAGCTGGTGCCGGGAGAATCCTCGGGGATGCTGACGACGATGACGGTCGCCGACGGCTTGGTGGACCTCCCCGAGGGGCCGCTCGAGGTGGCGCCGGGCGATCCGCTCGCCTTTCTGCCGTTGGGCGAACTGCTGCCGTGATCAGAGACGGAGCGACCGGCCCGCGATCCAGGCGCTTTCGGCGTCGGCGTAGTGCTCCTCCTTCCACACCGGAACGCGGCGCTTGATTTCCTCGATCGCGTGGCGGCAGGCGGCGAACGATTCGGCGCGATGGCCGGAGGCGACGGCGACGACGACGCTCACCCCGCCGACCGGCAGTTCGCCCTTGACGTGTTCCAGCCAGACGTCGAGTTCGTCGCCCCAGCGGCGGTGGATCTCCTCGGCGATCGCGGCCAGGATGCGGGTCGCCAGGGCGTCGAAGGCATCGTAGCCGACGCCCTCCACCGGTCGCGACAGGTTGGTGTTGCGGACCCGGCCGACGAAGGTGCAGACCGCGCCGTGCGACGGATCGTCGAGGAAGGCGAGGGCGGCGTCACACGACAGCGGCTCCTCGCGGACGGCGACGTGGATCCGCCCCATCTCAGCCTCCCGAGATCGGCGGCAGGACCGCGATCGCGGCGCCGTCGGAAAGCGGCGTGTCGTCGCGGAGAAGCTGGCGTTCGTCGGCGAACGCCGAGACCGCGAGCAACGCGTCGTCGGCGAAGCCGGGCGCGACGGCGCGCAGGGCCGCGGGAAGCTCGCGCCGCGCATCGGCGAGGGTCGCTCCGGCGGGCAGGGTCAGCCGCAGCGGCGCGTGCCCGGTGTGGGCGCGGAAGGCGCCGTAGAGGGTGAATTCCACCGACAGGTGCGGGGTCATCGCGGTTCTCCCGGGTCCGCCGGTTGCGGTGCGTCGTGCCCCTTCCCGGCGAGCATGTCGAGCAGATGCGGGATCAGCGGCAGCAGGCAGTCGAGGCCCTGCGTCACCGCCTTCGGGCTGCCGGGCAGCGCGATCACCAGCGAAGCGTTCACCGCCGCGGCGGTGGCGCGGCTGCTCCAGGCGTTCGGGGTGAAGCGCGCGCCGTTCTGGCGCAGCAGTTCGCCGATGCCGGGAATCTCCCGCCCGCCCAACCGCCGGATCGCCTCGGGGGTGACGTCGCGCGGCGCGATCCCGGTGCCGCCGGTGGTCAGGATCAGATCCGGCCGCCGCTCCGCCGTCAGCGCGGCCAGGGTCGCCGCCACGGTGTCCTCGTCGTCGGGGACGATCGCGGTGGCGATCACCTCGGCCCCGGCGTCGGCAAGCGCGTCGGCGAGGATCGGGCCGGAGCGGTCGGGGTAGACGCCGACGGCGGCACGGTCGCTCAAGGTGACGACGGCGGCGCGGCATCCGGCGAGCGGGCGCGCCGCCGCGGGCGCGATCTCGGCGCGCAGCCAGTCGGGCAGGCCTTCGGGGCAGATCCACACGCCGTGCTTGCCGCCGGTCTTGAGCAGCAGGCGGGCATCGGCGATCGTCAGCGCCGGTTCGATCATCTTGGCGAGGTCGTAGATCGCCAGCAGCGCCGCCGAGACTCCCGCCATCGCCTCCATTTCCACCCCGGTGCGGGCGAACGCGGAAACCAGGCAGTGGACGGTGACGCGGCAGCGCACCGGATCGAGCGCGTGGGTGACGCGGACGCGATCGAGGGGCAGCGGGTGGCAGAGCGGGATCAGGTCGCTCGCGCGCTTGGCCCCCTGGATGCCCGCGATCTCGGCGAGGGCGAGGGCGTCGCCCTTGGGCAGGCGTCGCTCGCGGATCAGCGGAAAGGCGCGCGCGCCCACCGCGATGCTGCCCTCGGCCACCGCCATGCGGCGGGTCGGGGATTTCTCGCCGACGTCGATCATCCGGTAGGAAGGAGCGGTTTCGGTGCTCATGGCGTGAATCCGGCTGGATGTCCGATCAGAACCCTAGCACGCGGCCGGGCCGCGGGCGGACGGCGATCTCGGATTCCCGACAATCTGTCAAATGCCCGACAGTTTCCGGCGGGGCGGCATGGAATTCTCGGATCGACGACGGGCGATCCCGGGAGAGTGGTGGCGGCATGCGTGTCCTCGGAATTTCGGCCTACGTGCGCGACAGCGCCGCGGTCCTGGTGGAGGACGGGCGGGTCGTCGCCGCGGCGCAGGAGGAGCGCTTCTCGCGGCGCAAGTTCGACCCCGGGTTCCCGTTGGCGGCGCTGCGCTATTGCCTCGCGACCGGCGGGTGCGCCCTGGCGTCGGTCGACCGGGTGGTGTTCGCCGACCGGCCGCCGCCGGGGGCGCTCGATCACGCGCTGCGGGCGGTCGACCCGAATTTCCACTCCGACCGTCTCGCTGGTCTCGACCGCCACTTCGCGCACGCGGCGGCGGGTTTCTTTCCGTCGCCGTTCGAAACCGCGGCGGTGTTGACCGTCGACGGCGGCGGGGCGACCTCGATCGGGTTCGGCGACGGTGCCTCGATCGCGGCCCTCCGTATCTTCGATCCAGCCGCGTCCCTTGCCCGGCTCTACTCCGCGTTCGCCGACTATCTCGGCTTCCGGATCCACTCCGGCGAATACAAGATGATGGGACTCGCGCCGTACGGCGATCCCTGCTATCGCGCGGCGATCCGCGACCGTCTGGTCGAGATCGCCGCGGACGGCGGCTTCCGCCTCGCCGCCGCGGCGTTCGACGACGACGGCCGGGCGCCGACGCTGCGCGCCACGCTCGCGGCGATGTTCGGGCAGCCGCCCCGCGCGTCGGAAGCGGAGCCGCCGTCGGGGTTCCACGCCGACGTCGCCGCGTCGATCCAGGCGGTGGCGGAGGAGATCGTCGTCGGCCTGGCGCGCTCCGCCCGCCGCGAAACCGGCGCGCGATCGCTTTGTCTGTCGGGCGAGGTGGCGCTCAACTGCGCGGCCAACGGCCGGGTGATGGGCGAGGCGGGCTTCGACGCGGTGTGGGTTCCGCCCGCGCCGGGCGATGCCGGAGCGGCGCTCGGCGCGGCGCTGGCGGGGTTCCATCTCGATCTGTGCGGCCCGCGCCGGCTCCGCCCCGGCGATTCGCTCAACGGCGGCGCGCTCGGCCCGGAATTCGCCGACGACGACGTCGCCCGCCGACTCGCCGCCTGCGGTGCCCGGTTCGCGGTGCTGCCGGAGGCGGAGCTGATCGCGCAGACCGCCGAGGCCCTGGCCGCCGGGCGATGCGTCGGCTGGATGCAGGGGCGGATGGAGTTCGGCCCGCGCGCGCTCGGGTCCCGTTCGATCCTTTGCGATCCCCGGCTGCCGGAGGCGCGCCTGCGGCTGAACCGCGACGTCAAGCTGCGCGAGCGTTTCCGGCCGTTCGCGCCGTCGGTTCTGGACGAGGATGCCGCCGCCCGGTTCGCGCTGGCCGGGGCGGCGCCGTACATGTCGTTCGCGGTGCCGGTGCGGGGCGGAGGTCCGTCGCTCCCGGCGGTCACCCACGTCGACGGCTCGGCGCGGGTCCAGACCGTCGACGCCGGGATCCGTCCCCGCTATGGCGCGCTGCTGCGGCAGTTCAAGCGGCTGACCGGCTGCGGCGTGCTGGTCAACACCAGCTTCAACGTCCGCGGCGAGCCGATCGTCCGCTCCCCCGAGGACGCGTTCCGCTGCTTCATGGGAAGCGGCATCGAGGTTCTGGTGGCGGGGAACTGCTATCTCGACAAAGCCGGGCAGACCGTGGCGGCCGACCCCGGCTACGGCGCGCGCTTCGCCCGCGACTGACTCACGGGTGGCCGCCGGTCCGTGGCTTCCAGGTGTCCGGCACCTCGTCTTCGCTCTCGGCGGCGGCCTTGAGCGCGGCGATGTCGTGGATCAGCAGGTGGTGGCGGCTCAGGCGGGTGAGGTGGCCGTCCTTGATCAGCTTGTTGAGGATCAGCGAGGTCGACTGGCGGGTCGAGCCGATGATCGTGGCGATGTCCTCGGTGCTGAAGTCGTGGTTGACCACCGTGCCGCCCTCGACCGCGTGCCCCTTCTCGGCGGCGACGTCGACGAGGAAGCGGATCAGCCGGTGCTTGACGTCGCGGAACACCAGGCCCTCGATCACGTGGACCGCGTTGCCGAGACCCTGGCACAGGCTGGCGATCACCGAGATCGACAGGCACGGGATGCGGACCAGCGCCTGCTTGAAGTTGTCGAGGCTGGTGGAGAGGATTTCGCCGGGCTTCTTCGCCTCGACGATCATCCGCGAGTGGGTCGAGAAGACGTCGCCCGGGCCGAGAAAGAAAAGGGTGAATTCCCGCCCTTCGTAAGACACGTAAACCCGCAGTTCGCCCGCCAGAACCACGAAGACGGTATTCTCGGAGGTGTTGGCGTCGCAGACGATCTCCCGCTCACGGATCTTGCGCGAGGTGAAGCTGCGGAAGAATTCGTCGTGCTCGGGGTTCTCGAGAATGTCGAACAGGCTGAAACAATGGGACACGGCCCCTCCGCAAGTGTTCGGCGCCCGGGTACGAAGATATGGTCCGATGGTTTCGGCTGGCTTTTGGCAATTTTAGGATATTCTTAATAAGACTGTCAATGTGACGGAAGGAGCGCGGACGAAATTCGGGGTCCGATGTATAGTCAATATATATAATGGCGAGTAGATTTGCCGATTTATTGAGATCGATTCTCAAATCGTATTTCCCGCCGGCGTCGCGATTCCGGGAATGATCTTGGCGGCCGCTTCGGCGATTGCGAGGCGCTACCCGCTTGCCGCCGGTTCCGCTGTGGCGCATCGTGGCGGAAACCCGCTGTCGAAGGAGGCTCCATGATCGCCGTCGCACCGATCCGTGTCGCCGTCGCCGGACTCGGCGCGGTGGGGATGAGCGTCGCCCGGGCGCTCGCCGACGGAATTCCCGGCTGCGCCCTTGCCGCCGCCTCGGCCCGCGATCTCGAAGCGGCGCGGGCGCGGCTCGATTTCGCGCCCGGGCTGCCGCTGCTGCCGGTCGCCGAGCTGGTCGCCCATGCCGATCTGGTGGTGGAGTGCGCCCCTGCGGCGCTGCTGCCCGAGATCGTTTCGCCGTTCCTCGACGCCGGGCGCACCGCGGTGGTGATGTCGTCCGCGGCGCTGCTGGCGCGGCCGGAACTGATCGCGCGCGCCGCCGCCGCCGGGGGGCGGATCGTCGTGCCCTCCGGCGCCCTGGGCGGCCTCGACGCCCTGCGCGCGGCGGCGGAGGGGCGCATCGATTCCGTCACCCTCGTCACCGCCAAACCGGCGGCGGGCCTCGCGGGCGCGCCCTATCTGGCGGCGCGGGGGATCGACCTCTCGGGCCTCTCCGCGCCGTTGCGGGTGTTCGCCGGGTCGGCGCGGGAGGCGGCGGCGGCGTTTCCCGCCAACGTCAACGTCGCGGCGGCGGTCGCCCTGGCGGGGATCGGCGCGGACCGCACCCGCGTCGAGGTGTGGGCCGATCCGACGCTCGCGCGCAACCGCCACACCCTGAGCGTGGTGTCCGACAGCGCCGAGTTCACCCTCGCCATCGAGAACCTCCCCTCCGAGAACCCCCGGACCAGCCGCATCGCCGCGCTTTCGGCGATCGCGGCGCTGCGGGGGCTCGCCGCGCCGCTTCGCGTCGGCGGCTGATCGCGCTATCATCGCCGCCGGAAGGCGGAGCCTTGCCGTTCCGCCGCAGCGGAGGGAGACGCGGGATGGTCGACGGAACGGAACGTCTCGGCATCCTCAAGGCGGTCGAGAAGGAGATTCTCTGGCTCGCCTGCTGGATGATCCACAACGCCAACCACCTGCGCGACAAGGGCGAGGTGAAGGTGGGCGGGCACCAGGCCTCGTGCGCGTCGATGGCGGCGATCGTCACCGCCCTCTATTTCCACGCCCTGCGCCCCGAGGACCGGGTGGCGGTGAAGCCCCACGGCGGGCCGCTGTTCCACGCCGCGCAGTATCTGATGGGCCGCCAGAGCCTGGAAAAGCTGCAGAACTTTCGCGGCTTCGGCGGTGCCCAGTCCTACCCCAGCCGCACCAAGGACACGGACGACGTGGATTTCTCCACCGGGTCGGTGGGCCTCGGCGTGGCGATCACCGCCTTCGCCTCGCTGATCCGCGACTACCTCGACGCCCGGCCGTGGGCCAAGCCCGCGCCGATGGGGCGGATGGTGGCGCTGGTGGGCGACGCCGAACTGGACGAGGGCAACGTCTACGAATGCCTTCAGGAGGGCTGGAAGCAGAACCTCCGCAACGTCTGGTGGGTGATCGACTACAACCGCCAGAGCCTCGACGGCGTGGTGCGCGAAGGCCTGTGGCAGCGCATCGAGGCGATTTTCCGCGGCTTCGGCTGGGAGGTGGTGATTCTCAAATACGGCGCGCTGCAACGCGCCGCCTTCGCCGAGCCGGGCGGCGAGGGCCTGCGGCGGTGGATCGACGCCTGCCCCAACCCGCTCTATTCGGCGCTGTGCTTCCAGGGCGGCGCGGCGTGGCGCCAGCGCCTGCGGGCGGAGATCGGCCCCGAGATCGCGCCGCTGCTCGACCGCCGCAGCGACGCCGAGCTTGCGGACCTGATGGCCGATCTCGGCGGCCATTGCCTGGAAACCCTGATCGACGCCTTCGACGCCGTGGACCACGACCGGCCGACGGTGTTCCTCGCCTACACCGTCAAGGGCTGGGGCACGCCGCTCGCCGGGCACAAGGACAACCACGCGGGCCTGATGACCGAGGCGCAGATGGCGAGCTTCCAGGCCGCCCTCGGCGTGCCCCCGGGGCGGGAATGGGACCCGCTGGCGATTCCCGGCGACACCCCGGCGGTGCGCGAGGCGCTGGCCGCCGCGCCGTTCTTCCGCTCCGGCCCGCGCCGCTTCGCGGCGGCCAAGGTGGCGGCCCCCGGCCCCCGGTTCGTTGACGACCGGTCGATCTCCACCCAGGCGGCGTTCGGCAAGATCCTCGACGCCCTGGCGACCTCCGACGCCGCCCTGGCCGAGCGCATCGTCACCGCCTCGCCCGACGTCACCGTCTCCACCAACCTCGGCGCCTGGGTCAACCGTCGCGGCCTATTCGCGCGGGAGGCGCGGGCCGACACCTTCCGCGAGGAGCGCCTCCCCTCGACGCAGAAGTGGAGCTTCTCGCCCGAGGGCCAGCACATCGAACTCGGCATTTCCGAGATGAACCTGTTCCTGCTGCTGGGTGCGGCGGGGCTGTCGCACGCGCTGTTCGGCGAGCGGCTGCTGCCGGTGGGCACGCTCTACGACCCGTTCGTCGCACGCGGCCTCGACGCCCTCAACTACGCCTGCTACCAGGATGCCCGCTTCCTCGTCGTCGGCACCCCCTCGGGGGTGGCGCTGGCGCCCGAGGGCGGGGCGCACCAGTCGATCGGCCAGCCGCTGATCGGCCTCAGCCAGGATGGCCTCGCCGCCTTCGAACCGGCGTTCGCCGACGAACTCGCGGTGATCGTGGACTGGGCGTTCGACTATCTGCAACGGGACGGCGAGGGCGACCCGGACGAGCGCACCTGGCTGCGCGACGAAACCGGCGGCTCGGTCTACCTGCGGCTTTCGACCCGGCCGCTGGAGCAGCCGACCCGGCGCGCCGACGCCGCCTTCCGCCAGGGGGTGATCGACGGCGCCTATTGGCTGCGCGAGCCGGGACCGAACGCCGACGTGGTGCTGGTCTACCAGGGCGCGGTGGCGCCCGAGGCGATCGCCGCCGCCGGTCGGGTGGGCGAGGCGCGGCGCGACATCGGCGTTCTCGCGGTGACCTCCGCCGACCGCCTCAACGCCGGGTGGACCGCCGCGCAGCGGGCGCGCCGCCGGGGCCACGCGGGCGCGCGCGGGCACATCGAAACCCTGCTCGCGCCGCTGCCCGCCCACTGCACCCTGGTGACGGTGATCGACGGCCACCCGGCCACCCTCGCCTGGCTCGGCGCGGTCGCCGGGCACCGCACCGTGCCCCTCGGGGTCGAGCATTTCGGCCAGTGCGGCACCATCGCCGATCTCTACCGCCATTACGGCATCGACGCGGCGGGGATCGCCCGCACCGTCGCCGGGCTGACGCCGGGCCGTGCCATCAACGCCCGGCCGCAGCGGTTCGACGCGGCGGGTTAGGCCCTGTCCCGATAATTTTCCACCGCCTGCGTTGCCCTCCAAGGGGTGCAATGGCAGGCGCCGTCGCGCAGCCGATGCGGCGCATCGGCAAGCGGCGGCAACGCACCAGGGCCCCCCTTGGAGGGCAACCCTAAGGGCCGGTCGATTTCGCCCGCCGGATGCGTCGAAGGGCTTGAACGTAGTCCCCGCTACGTCCTACGCCCTTCTCCTATCCGGACGAACGAAATCGACCGGCGCAGGCGGTGGAAAATTATCGGGACAGGGCCTGGCGCACTCGCCAGTCCTCGCGGTGGATGGCGCTGCGGAACCCGCCGTCGGCGCCGACGAAGCCGCGGTACATGCCCTCGCAGTTGAACGGCAGGGCGAGGTTGCCCGCGGCGTCCACCGCGATCAGCCCGCCCGAGCCGCCGATCGGCGCCAGCACGCGGTTGACCACGTCGTCGGCGGCCTCGGCGAGGCTCTGGCCGCCCCAGCGCATCCGCGCGGCGATCTCGTGGGCGGCGGCGACGCGGATGAACAGCTCGCCCTGGCCGGTGGCGGAAATCGCGCAGGTGGCGTTGTCGGCCCAGGTGCCCGCGCCGATCACCGGGCTGTCGCCCACCCGGCCGGGGGTCTTGGCGGTGAGGCCGCCGGTGGAGGTGGCGGCGGCGAGGTTGCCGTGGGCGTCCAGCGCCACCGCGCCGACGGTGCCGTGGCGGTCCGCGTCGCTGCGGGTGTCGGCGGCGCCGGAGGCGCGGCGCGCCAGCTCGGCGCGCAGGGCGTCGAGGCGGCGCTCGGTGCCGAACCACGCCGGGTCCATGAATTCGAGGCCGATCTCGCGGCAGAACGCCATCGCCCCTTCGCCCGCCAGGAACACGTGGGCGGTTTGTTCCATCACCGCGCGGGCCGCCAGCACCGGGTGGCGCGGCCCGCAGATCCCGGCGATCGCCCCGGCGCGGCCGGTGGCGCCGTCCATCACCGCCGCGTCCATCTCGTGGGTGGCGGCGGTGGTGTAGACGGCGCCGCGCCCGGCGTTGAACAGCGGCTCCTCCTCCAGCGACATCACGGTTTCGGTGACCGCGTCGAGGGCGCTGCCGCCCGCGCGCAGCACCGCGTGCCCGGCTTCGAGGGCGGCGCGGATGCCCGCGTGATAGGCGTCGGTCAGTTCCGGCGTGAGGCTGCCGGAGGGAATGGTTCCGGCGCCGCCGTGCAGCGCGAGGATCGGGGTGCGGGACATGCGGACAACTCCGGTTAACGCAGGGCGGCGGCCATCGCGGCGGCGACGTTGACCCAGCGCACCGCCTCGGCGGCGGAGGCCACGGCGAAGCGCACGCGGGTGGCGTCGAGGCGTTCGGCCACCGGGATGGTGGCGACGAGATCGGCGAGGGCGGCGCCGGTGAAATCGAGCACCAGGGCGCGCGGCGGGTCGAGGCGCAGCGGCGGCATCGCGGCGGCGCGGCGCACCGCGCGGGCGGCGGCGGCGCGGATCGCGGCGCGGGCGGCCTCCGGGTGCAGGGCGAGGGCGGCGCGGTTGCCGAGCGCCTGCTTCACCTCCACCCGCTCGGCGAGGGGGAAGAACGGCGCGCAGTGCTCGGCGCAGACGTCGTCGCCCGCGATCATCCCCACCGGAATGCCGCGCTCGCCCGCGTAGGCGCCGTAGAGCACCGCCTCGCTCATGCGCTTGCCGTCCAACTCGACGGCGCGGAACGCCGCGCCCGAGGTGGTGTGGGCGAGCACGCCGAAATCCCCGGCCGGGGCGTGGAAGCCGACGCACAGGATCAGCGCCGTGCCCTCCGCCAATCCGGCGAACATGTTGAACGGCTTGGGCTTGCCCTGGATGAGGCGGGCGCGCGGGTCGAGGCGGTCGGCGAGGAGGTTGGTCATCGGCCCGTGGGCGTCGTTGACGACGATCTCGGTGGCGCCCGCCTCCATCGCGCCCGCGATCGCGGCGTTGACCTCCTCGGTCATCAGCGCCCGGGCGCGTTCGTATTCCGGGTTGCCCGCCTGGCACTGCTGCGGCGTCGTCACCCCGGCGACGCCCTCGATGTCGGCGCAGATATAAACTTTCATCGGTTTTGCTCCCGGTTCAGCCAGTCCGCCAGCGACGGACGGGCGTGGCCGTCGCGCCCGGTGCAGGCGGGAGCGGCGCACAGCGCGTTGAGCACCGCTTCGTGGGTGGCCTCGGCGGCGGCGCGGAACAGGCCGTCGATCTCGGTTTCGGCGATCTCCTCCGCCGTCAGGATCGCAGGCCCCCGGTGGGGCAGGCGGCGGGCGGTGGAAAACGCGAGGGCGATGTCGCCGCTGCCGTGGCCCCAGAACGAGCCGAGCCAGGCGATGCCCGCGCCGCCGCGCTGGGCGACGCGCCGCAACTGGCGCGAGGCGAGCGGCGCGTCGGTGGCGAGCACGACGATGATCGAACCGCGTTCCGGCACGTCGGCGAGGTCGTCGGGGGCGGGGCGGCGGCCGTCGGGCAGCACCAGGTCGCCCGCCTTGCCGAAGTTGGCGAGCACCAGCGCGCCGAGGGCGAAGCCGCGCCCGCCGATGGCGAGCACTCGCGACGCGGTGCCGATGCCGCCCTTGAAGCCGAAGCAGCTCATGCCGGTGCCCGCACCCACCGCGCCTTGCGCGGGCGGGGCGGCGCCCTCGGGCGCGCGGGCGGCGGCGAGGGCGGCCTCGGCGTCCGCCTCGGTCAGCGCCATCGCCTGGATGTCGTTGAGGAAGCCGTCGTTGCACTCGCACACCACCGGGTTGACGGTGGAGGTCTCGCGGCCGATTTCCGGCTCGGCGCGGATCGCGTCGCGCACCAGGGCGGAAAAGCCCGCGCCGACGGAAAAGGTGTTGGTGAGCAGGATCGGGGTTTCGAGGCTGCCCAGCTCCTCCACCTGCATCAGACCGGCGCTCTTGCCGAAGCCGTTGAGCACCGAGACCGCCGCCGGAACCTTCTCCCGGAACAGGTTGCCGCCGTGGGGGAGGACGGCGGTGAAGCCGGTGGCGAGGGCGCCCTCGCGCCGGGTCAGGTGGCCGACGCGCACGCCCGGAACGTCGGTGATCGCGTTGGCCGGGCCGGTGGGCAGGGCGGAGCGGATCAGGCCGAAATCCCGGGCGAGGCGTTTGGGTGCGTCAGACATTCTTGAGCTTGGGGTCGAGGGCGTCGCGCAGGCCGTCGCCCAGCAGGTTGAAGGCGAGCACGGTGACGAAAATCGCCATGCCGGGGTAGAATGTCACATGGCTGGCGACGCCGATGAAGCTGCGGCCGTCGGCCAGCATCGCCCCCCACTCGGGGCTGGGCGGCTGGGCGCCGAGGCCGATGAAGCTGAGCGCCGCGGCGGTGAGGATCGAGGTGCCGACGCGCATCGAGAAATAGACGATCACGCTGGGCAGGGTGCCCGGCAGGATGTGGCGCAGCATCAGCCAGCGGTTCTTGACGCCGATGGCGCGGGCGGCGTCCACGTAGGGCGCGTTCTTGAGCGCCAGGGTAGAGCCGCGCACCAGCCGCGCGAACACCGGCACCGAGAACACCGCCACCGCGTAGATCACGTTGTCGATGCCGGGGCCGAGGATCGCGATCACGCCGATGGCGAGCAGGATGCCGGGGAAGGCGAGCATCACGTCGGACGAGCGCATGATCAGGCTGTCGAGCCAGCGACCGTAGAACCCGGCGATCAGCCCGAGGGCGATGCCCACCACGCCGCCGATCGACACCGAGAGGAAGCCCACCGCCAGCGAGATCCGCCCGCCCCAGATGATGCGGCTGAGGATGTCGCGGCCGAAGGCGTCGGTGCCCGCCCAATGGGCTGCCGAGGGCGGCGAGAGGATGTTGAGGTAGTCGGCGGCGGTGGGGTCGTAGGGGGCCACCCACGGCGCGAACACCGCCGAGAGCACCAGCAGCAGCAGGACCCCGGCGGACCCGAGCGCCACCTTGCGGCGGCGCAGGCGGCGCCAGAACTCGCGCAGCGGGCTGCGCACGCCGGGAGAAGCGATGACGGCGGCGTCGCTCATTTGAAGCGGATCTCCGGATTGGCGACGGCGTAGAGCACGTCGACGGTGAGATTGATGAGAATGAATTCCAGCGAGAACAGCAGGATTTCCGCCTGGATCACCGGATAGTCGCGGTAGGCGACCGAATCCACCAGCAGGCGGCCGAGGCCGGGCCAGGAGAACACCGTCTCCACCACGATCGAGCCGCCGAGGAGGAAGCCGAACTGCAGGCCGACCATGGTGATCACCGGGATCAGCGCGTTGCGCAGGGTGTGCTTCCACACCACCACGCGGGCGCGGGCGCCCTTGGCGTGGGCGGTGCGGATGTAGTCCTCGCGCGAGATTTCGATGAAGGCCGAGCGGGTGAACCGCGCCATCACCGCCGCGACGCCGAGGCCCAGGGTGAACGACGGCATGATCAGGCTCTTGGCGCTCTCGAACCCGCCGGTGGGCAGCCAGCCGAGGCGCACCGAGAACAGGTCGATCAGCAGCAGGCCGAGCCAGAACGCCGGGAAGGAGATGCCCGAGACCGCCACGAACATGCCGACGTAATCGGGCCAGCGGCCGCGCTTGACCGCCGAGGCGACGCCGATCAGCAGGCCGAACACCGTCGCCCACGCCATCGCGCACACGGTGAGCCACACGGTGGGCATCAGGCGCAGGCCGATTTCCTCCACCACCGGGATGCGGGTCTTGAGGGAATAGCCGAAGTCGCCGCGCACCGCGTTCCACAGGAACAGGCCGAACTGCTCCCAGATCGGTCGGTCGAGGCCGAGGCTGCGGCGGACGTTCTCGACGTCGGCGAGGGTCGCCTCCGGCCCGGCGACGAGGCGGGCGGGGTCGCCCGGCAGCATGTGGACGAACAGGAACACCAGAAGCGCGATCACCAAAATCACCGGGACGATGCCCACGATGCGGCGGATCAGGTAGTTGAGCATGAAGAGCGTCCTCGGCTCGGATCGGGTCGGGAAGGGGAGGAGGGGCGGACCGCTCCTCCTCCCCGAGATGCGTGGGGGCGGCTTACTTGAATTCCGCCTTTTCGAAGTTCAGGCCGCCGTCCGGCGCCGCGAACGCGCCGGTGAGGCCCTTCGCCTGGCCGACGAGGAAATCGTCGACGGTGAGGAAGATCCACGGCGCGTCCTTCCAGATCTGCTTCTGGACGGCGTCGTATTCGCTCTGGCGCTTGGCGGAGTCGCCGGTGGCGATGCCCGCCTCGATGCCGCTGTCGGTGGCTTCGCTCTTGTAGTAGGCGACGTTGAACAGCTTCGGCGGGAAGCCCTTGCCGTAGAACAGCGGCCGCAGCGCCCAGTCGATGTCGCCGGTGGAGGCCGACCAGCCGCCGTACTGGGTCTGCACCGTGGCGTCCTTCGGCTCGGCGACGCTCCAGATCCGCTGCGCCTCGACACCGGCCTCGAGCGGGGTCACCGTCAGCTTCACGCCGACCTGGGCGAACTGCTGCTGCAGGAACTGCATGGCGCGGATGTAGGTGGAGTTGTTCTTGGCGAACATCTCGGTCTCGAAGCCGTTCGGATAGCCCGCTTCCTTCAGCAGCGCCTTGGCCTTGGCCGGGTCATACGGCCAGCCGCCCTTCTGCACCACGCCGGAATACTTCAGCAGCTCCGGCACCGGACCCTCGGCGGGCTTGCAGAAGCCGCCGTAGACGACCTTGCAGAAGGCGTTCTTGTCGACCGCGTAGTTGAGCGCCTCGCGCACGCGCGGGTCGTCGAACGGCTTCTTCATCGTGTTCATCGCCACGTAGCGGATGATGATGGAGGGCACCTTGACGACTTCGAGCTTCTGGTTGGCGGAGACCACCGGGGCCAGCTCGGACGGCAGGGGGTAGACGAAGCCCGCCTCGCCCGCCTGGAGCATGGCGATGCGGCTGCCGTTCTCCGGCACCGACTTGAAGGTGACGCCGTCGACCTTCGGATAGCCTTCGCGCCAGTAGTTCGGGTTCTTCACCGTCTCGAACAGGTCGCCGGACCACTTCTTGAACATGAACGGGCCGGTGCCGACCGGATTGCGGTCGATGTCCTTGCCGTATTTCGCGATCGCCGCCGGGGAGATCATGAACAGGCCGGCGTGGGCGAGGTTGTTGACCATCGCGCCGAACGGCTCCTTGGTCACCACCTTCACGGTGTAGTCGTCGATCACCTCGACGCGGTCGACCATGCTCACCAGGCTCTGGCGCTTGGTCGGCACCTTTGTGTCGCGCACGCGGTCGATGTTGATCTTCACCGCCTCGGCGTTGAAGTCGGTGCCGTCGTGGAACTTCACGCCCTTGCGGAGGTGGAAGGTGAACTCGGTGGCCTCGGCGTTGGTCTCGTAGCTGGTGGCCAGCAGCGGCTCCAGCTGCATCTTCGAGTCGAAGCCGTAGAGGCCCTGGAGCATGGTGCGCGCGGCGCCGCCCGAGAGCGTGTCGTTGGCGTTGGCCGGGTCGAGGGTGGTGAGGTTGTCGGCGACGCCGACCACCAGGGTCTTGGCCTCGGCGCCGCCGAAGCTGAGGGCCGTCGCCAGGGCGGTGGCGGCCAAAGCCAAAGTCATGTGTCTCATTCCGATGAAACCTCCGTATGCGACGGCCTGCGTGATTGTTTCAGGCGGAATCCCTCAGGCCTGCGGGAAACCGGCGATGGCGTGGCGGGCGACGAAGTGCCCGGGTTCGACCTCCACCAGCGGCTCCACCAGCGGCGCGTCGCCGACGGCGCGGATCGGGCTGGGGATCTCGCCTTCGAGCATCGCGCCACGGGCGGCGCGGCGGGCGGGGTCGGGGATCGGCACCGCCGACATCAGGCGGCGGGTGTAGGGGTGCAGCGGGTTCTCGAACACCGCCGCGCGCGGCCCGATCTCGACGATCTGGCCGAGATACATCACCGCGACGCGGTGGCTGACGCGCTCCACCACCGCCATGTCGTGGGAGATGAACAGGTAGGCCAGGCCCTCCTGCCGTTGCAGGTCCATCAGCAGGTTGACGATCTGCGCCTGGATCGAGACGTCGAGCGCCGAGACCGCCTCGTCGGCGATGATCAGCCGGGGCTTGCTGGCGAGCGCCCGGGCGATGCAGATGCGCTGGCGCTGGCCGCCGGAGAACTCGAAGGGGTAGCGCTTGGCGTGGTCGGGCGAGAGGCCCACCTTGCGCAACAGCTCGGCCACCCGGTCCTCCACCTCGCGCCCCTTGGCGAGGCCGTGGGTGACGAGCGGCTCGGCGATCGAGAAGCCCACCGTGAGGCGCGGGTTGAGCGAGGCGAACGGGTCCTGGAACACGCACTGGATCTGCTGGTTCAGGCGCCGCCGCCGCTCGGCGGACATGGCGGCGATGTCCTCCCCGGCGAAGCGGATGCGGCCGGAGAGATATTGCTGCAACTGGATCAGGGTGCGGCCGGTGGTGGACTTGCCGCAGCCCGATTCGCCCACCAGCGCCAGGGTCTCGCCGGGCTGGAGGGAAAAGCTCACCCGCTCCACCGCGTGGACGTTGCCGGTGTGGCGGCCGAACAGCCCGCGCCGCACCTCGAAACGGGTGACGAGTTCGGAAACTTCGAGCAGCGGCGGCACGTCGGCCTTCACCGTGTCCTGGCGCACCGGCGCCTCGGGTTCGGCGCCGTCGGTGCGCAGCAGCGGGAAGGAGAGCGGCAGCGCCTCGCCCGACAGGCTGCCGAGGCGCGGCACGGCGGAGAGCAGGGCGCGGGTGTAGGGGTGCTTCGGCGCGGCGAAGATCTCGGCGGCCGGGCCTTCCTCCACCTTGTCGCCCCGGAACATCACCACCACCCGGTCGGCCACCTCGGCCACCACGCCCATGTCGTGGGTGATGAACATCACCGCCATGCCCAGGTCCTCCTGGAGCATCTTGATGAGGCGCAGGATCTGCGCCTGGATGGTGACGTCGAGCGCGGTGGTGGGTTCGTCGGCGATCAACAGGCTGGGGCGGCAGGAGAGCGCGATGGCGATCATCACCCGCTGGCGCATCCCGCCCGAGAGCTGGTGCGGATAGCGGTCGAGCAGGCGCTTCGCCTCGGGGATGCGCACCAGTTCCAGCATCCGCAGCGCCTCGGCGCGGGCGGCGGCGGTGTCCATCCCCTGGTGCAGCATCACCGCCTCGGCGATCTGGTCGCCGATGGTGAACACCGGGTTGAGGCTGGTCATCGGCTCCTGGAAGATCATCGCCATTTCGTTGCCGCGCAGGTCGCGCATCGCCTCGCCCGAGAGCTTGGTGAGGTCGCGCACCTTGCCGTCGCGGAAGCGGAAGTTGAGCGCGCCCTTGGCGATGCGCCCGCCTCCCAGCTCCACCAGGCGCATCAGGCTGAGCGCGGTGACCGACTTGCCGGAGCCGCTTTCGCCCACCACCGCCACGGTCTCGCCGGGCGCGATGTGGAAGGAGAGGTCCTTGACCGCGGTGAAATCCCCATCCTCGCCGGAAAAGGCGACGGACAGGCCCTCGACCGAGACCAGGGGGGCGGAGGCGGAAAGCGGCGTGGCGGCGGTGACTGCGGACATCGGTTCCATCTTCGGAGCGGCGCTCAATCGGCGCTGGTGTAGAGGTAGGGCAGCAGGTCTTCGGTGAGCTTGCGGGCGCTGGTGCCGGTGGAGCGGCGGCGCACCAGCACCGTGGAGACCGCCTCGATCATCGCCGCCGTGCCCGCGAGGGAGCCGTGCAGCACCGGGTGGTCGGAGGGCGAGAGCAGCGCCGCCTCGGCCAGCGGCACCAGCGGCGAATCCGGATAGTCGGTGAGGCAGGCGACGCGTGCCCCGGCATCGCGGGCGCGGCGCAGCACCTCGACGGTGAACAGCGAGTAGCGTTGCAGCGAGATGCCCACCACCAGATCGCCCGCGCCCACCTGGCCGAGGCGGCGGATGACGCGCTCGTTGCCGCCGGTGCCGTCGAACAGCTCGACCACCGGCAGGTTCTGCTCGAACAGCTGCTGCGCCAGCCGGGCAAGCGCGCTCGACACCCCGAAGCCGACCACGAACACCCGCCGCGCTTCCAGCAGCAGGTCGGCCACCTGGGCGCAGGTGGCGGCGTCGAGGCCGTCCAGGGCGCGGTCCACGTCGTCGCGCGCGGCGGCGAGGGAGGCGCGCATCAGCGGCAGCGCGCCGTCCTCCCCGCCTTCGAGGCGGCGCACCTTCTCCACCGGTTCGAGGGCGCGGGCGTAAAGCCGCAGGCACTCGGCGCGGAAGGCGACGAAGCCGGGGAAGCCGAACTCGCGGGCGAAGCGGTTGACGGTGGCCACCGAAACCCCCGAGGCGTCGGCCAGATCCTCGATGCCGAGCGTCGCCGCCTGGAACGGATGCGCCAGCACGAAATCCGCCACCGCGCGGTGCGAGCGCGACAGCGCGTCGCGCTGGGCGCCGATGCGCTTCATCAGGGGCGGGTGAATCTCGGGCGACACCGAAGGCGGCTCCTGCGCAAAAATCAGGCGATTTGTAAAAAATTTTCCAAATCGACTTAGTTGTAGCTAATTTTTGGGCAGAAGCAAAAATTTTTTTACAAAAACTGCAACGGTCCGGAAACCGGAGCCAGGCCGCTCAGCACCGGCAGGACGGGCTGAGGCTGCCGTCGGCGCAGACCTGCCGCCCGTCGCGGCACCCGGAAACGCCGCCATGGCGGGAGCAGCACCCGCTTTTCGCCACCCGCACGTCGCCCCGGTTCGCAGCCGGGGCCTCGCATCGTTGCGGCGCGGCGGGCACCGCCCCATCCGGCGAATCGGCCGCCATCGCCGCCGACGCCGCCAGCCATCCGGCGACCATCGCCGCCCATGCCCCACCCCGTGTCACGGCGTCTCCCTCCGACGCTGATCCCGGAGGTCATGCTACGCCCTTCACGGGGCCGGATCATCAGGATTTGCGCGGGGAAACGTCAATGGAAGGGGAGGCCATTCCCTGCTTCTTTCCCATTAATCGTAGCTACAAAAAACATTGACTTGCGGACTTATTGTAGCTACATTTATGCGCATGATCATCACCTACGATCCTCCGAAGCGGTGCGCCAACCTCGACAAGCACGGGATGGATTTTGCCGATCTGGAGGACGGGGTGTTCTTCCTGAACGCGCTCGTGGTGCCCGCGAACCAAGGGCGGTTCAAGGCCATCGGACGATTCGAGGATGGCACCGTCGCTGTGGTGTTCGCCGTGCTCGGAGCCGAGGGACTTGCCGTCATCAGCATGCGACCCGCGAGCAAGAAGGAAAGGAGCCTGCTCGATGCCCGTCACCCGTAAGGGATACACCGACGCCGATCTGGCGGCGGTGTCGGAAAACCCGGAGTGGACCGAGGCCGATTTCCACAACGCCAAGCCGTTCGCGGAGGTCTTTCCCGAGCTTGCCCGTAAGCTGCGCGGGCGTCCGAGGTCGGACTCTCCGAAGCGGCAGGTAACGCTGCGCCTCGATGCCGACGTGCTGGAACACTTCCGCGCGGGCGGCCCCGGCTGGCAGAGCCGCATCAACGCCGATCTTCGGAAACTCGCCGGGCTGAAGTAATCCACCCGCTTCGGCGAGGGCACGAAATCGAATTCTGGTGCCGCTGGGGGATTCGAACCCCCACGCCCTTGCGGGCAACGGATTTTAAGTCTCCTCGGCAAATGTGCGGTGGCCTGAGGTTCTAGGAAAGCTGCCGATTTTTAGATGCATGTACGGGTGTTTGTTGTGCCAGGGATGCTCCCGGTGACACACAATGTGGCCGTGTCATGGGGTGAATTCGGGCAGCTTTTGGTGTGTTTAGTCGCGCGTGATGTGGATGTTCGGGCGCGTCGATTGACACCCCACGACAGCTCTCGTAGCTTTCACTTCCGCAAGCTGCCCGTCTGGCGAAATTGGTAAACGCAAGCGACTTAAAATCGCTCGCCCTTGTGGCTTCTCGGTTCAAGTCCGGGGACGGGCACCATCACCTTCGCGACGTCTCGAAATTTCGGACGATGCTGTCCACGATCTGTTTGCCTTTGGGGGTGAGGCGCACCACCTTGCAACGCCGATCGGTGACGTCCTCGACAGCGGTGATGACTTCATGGCCCGGTTTGCCCGGGGCTTTCCATTTTCCGAGAGCGGAAACATTTCGCGAGCACGAAGACTGACCGAGGCCTGTCCGTTCGGATAACTCGCGCATTGATGTGTCTGGTTTGAGTGCCGCCGTCAAAAACATGACAGCGGTTTGGATGGGCATTTCCTCGTCGAGCTTGCGGAGTTCTTCGAGGGCATAAATCAGGGCGGTCAGAGTTTTTTGTTGGGGCATGGCTGGGCCGATGTGTGGATGGTGGAGCCGATTGGTTCGCTTCGCCTCTGTAGCCCAGTGATGCTCCAAATGGGACCGAAATTTGCCTTGTCTGTGGATGCGCAATCGGGAGTGATTGATCCGCGCATGAACTTGGAGTCAGAAGAACCCGGTTTTTGAGCCGGGTTCTTTGCGCGACAGGATGTATTTTTATCTGGTTATTAAGTCCGGTATGTCTACCAGTTCCATCAAGCGGGCGGCGCGGGGGAGACCCTAGCGCGACAGGCGCGGGGCTGACAAGAGACGACGGCCGTTCCCGCTCGGGGAACGGCCGTCGTGGCCGCTGCGCGTGCTCGGGAGGTTTAGGGCACGCAGCGGGAGGTGAGGGTCTTGCTGCCGTCGGCGTTGGAGACCACCGACGACACCGCGCGCTGGTTCGCCTGGTTGAGGCAGTAGAGATCGGCGTTGCGCTGCGCGGTCAGGAGTTCCTGATCGGTGCGGTAGGTGTAGGTGGTGCCGGGCATGTAGGTGGCCGAGGGCTGCATCGCCGGGGTGCTGGGCACGCAGTCGAACACCACCTGCTTCATGCCGTCGGAGGTTTCGGAAATCATCTTGGTGCTCGGCACCGCCTGGAACTGGGTGCAGTAGGCCACCGCCTTCTGGTTGGCGGAGATCAGTTCCTGGTCGCCGAGGTATTTGTAGGTCACGCTCGGGTTCTCGGTGCGGACCTGCTGCGGCGGCGAGTTCTGCTGCGCGCACGCGGCGACGAAAAGAGCCGAGCCGAGGACCAAACCCGCGCCGAGGGCGCGCCTGAACGTCGTTCCGATCATGTCGGCCTTCCTCCTGTTCGGATGCCGCTCCTGTGGCGCGGGTCGGCGCGGTCGGGCGGCGTCGGTTGTGAGCCGCGGACCGCCGCCCAAAGCGTTCGCATGTTCAGGCGGGCGCTCGGCGCCGAAAAGGGCGCATCCACGCGGCATTCGGGGCAATAACGCCAATAACGGGGATTCGGTTTCGGGTTTGCGAGAAAAATCGCCAGCCTCGCAAAGAGCCACGGAAATCTCGTTCCACGCGAAACCTTTTTGCGGCCGCCTCGTTTATTTGGGCAATTATCCGGTGGGAGCCTTGGAGACCTTTATGGACATGACCGCGGTGAAGCAGCGCGTCGAGGCCGGCGACCCCGCCGCGATGGGCGCGACCTGGGACGGCGAGGGCACCAACTTCGCCCTCTACTCGGCGTTCGCCGAGCGCGTCGAACTCTGCCTGTTCGACGACGAGGGGCGGGAGACCCTGCGCGTCGACCTGCCCGAGTACACCAACGAGATCTGGCACGGCTACCTCCCCGGCGTCGGCCCGGGCACGCTCTACGGCTACCGCGTCCACGGGCCGTACGACCCGGAGCACGGCCACCGCTTCAACCCCAACAAGCTGCTGGCGGACCCCTACGCCAAGGCGCTGTGGGGCGATTTCGACTGGGACCCGGCCCACTACGGCTACGATCTCGACTCGGAGGAGGGCGATCTCTCCTTCAGCACCCTCGACAGCGGGCCGGTGACGCCGAAGTGCGTGGTGGCGCTGCCCGAGATGTTCAATTTCGAGAGCGACGAAAAGCCGCGGGTGCCGTGGTCGCAGACCCTGATCTACGAAACCCACGTGCGCGGCATGACGCAACGGGAGCCGCTGATCCCCGAGGAGCTGCGCGGCACCTTCGACGGCCTCGGCCACCCGGCGACGGTGGAGTACATCAAGAGCCTCGGCGTCACCTCGGTGGAGCTGCTGCCGGTGCAGTTCTTCGTCGACGACCCGTTCCTGGTCGCCAAGGGGCTGCGCAACTACTGGGGCTACAACACCCTCGGCTTTTTCGCGCCGAAGCGCCGCTACCTCGGGCCGAAGGGGATGCTGGGGTTCCGCGACATGGTGCGCGCCTTCCACGACGCGGGCATCGAGGTGATCCTCGACGTGGTTTACAACCACACCGCCGAGGGCAACGAAATGGGGCCGACCCTGGCCTTTCGCGGCATCGACAACCGCAGCTACTACCGCCTGATGCCCGACGAGCCGCGCTACTACATCAACGATACCGGCACCGGCAACACCCTCAACATCATCAATCCGCGGGTGTTGCAGATGGTGATGGATTCGCTGCGCTACTGGGCCACCGACATGCACGTCGACGGCTTCCGCTTCGACCTCGGCACCATCCTCGGCCGCGAGGTTCACGGCTTCGACCCCCACGGCGGCTTTTTCGACGCCATCAACCAGGACCCGGTGCTGAGCCGCGTCAAGCTGATCGGCGAGCCGTGGGACATCGGCCCGGGCGGCTATCAGGTCGGCGGCTTCCCCCCCGGCTGGGCGGAGTGGAACGACAAGTACCGCGACACGGTGCGCGACTTCTGGCGCGGCGAGCCGGGGATGCTGGGCGATTTCGCCGCGCGCCTCACCGGCTCGGGCGACGTTTACGACCTGCGCGGGCGGCGGGCGTGGTCGAGCGTCAACTTCGTCACCGCCCACGACGGCTTCACCCTCGCCGATCTCGTCAGCTACAACGAAAAGCACAACGAGGCCAACGGCGAGGACAACCGCGACGGCCACGACCACAACCGCAGCTACAACCACGGCGCCGAAGGCCCCACCGACGACCCCGAGATCCTCGCCCTGCGCGAGCGGCAGAAGCGCAACTTCCTCGCCACCCTGTTCCTCTCCCACGGCACGCCGATGCTGCTGGGCGGCGACGAGTTCGGGCGCACCCAGCACGGCAACAACAACGCCTACTGCCAGGACAACGAACTCTCGTGGGTGGACTGGGAAGGCGTGGACGACGACGGCGCTCAACTGCTCGATTTCGTCCGCCGCCTGATCGCGCTGCGCCGCGCCCAGCCGCTGTTCCGCCGCGACAGCTTCCGCGACGGCATGGAGGTCCACTGGATGACCCCGGACGGCACCGAGATGAGCATCGACGACTGGGGCAACCCGGGCAACGCGATCCAGGTGCGGCTCACCCGCCCGGACCTCGTCGCCGCCGAGGAGTGGCACGACGTGGTGCTCGCCTTCAACGCCTGCGCCGATCCGATCCGCTTCGTGCTGCCGGAGCGGGACCGGCCGTGGACCGTGGAAATCGACACCGACATCGAGCATCACGAAAAAATTTCGCTGAAAGGCGGCGGCGCAGGGATCGAATTGACGGGTCGGAGCGTTGTACTGTTCGTCTAAGGTCACATCCCCCCCCCCGTGACCCAGGGCGACGGGCGGAGGCCGGACCCCGGCTTCCGCCCGCATGCCGTCTTGCGCCGACGCCCCCGGGGGCGTACTTAAAGGGCCGGTTTTCCCTCAAGGCGCTTGCGAGTCCATGATCGAGTTCGACCAAGTCACCATGCGGTTCGGCGAGTTGACCGTGCTGGACCGCATCAGCCTGTCGATTGCCGAACGGCGGGTGGCGGTGGTCGGCGCGAACGGCTCGGGCAAGAGCACCTTCGCCCGCCTCCTCAACGGCCTGATCGCCCCCACCGACGGCCACGTGCGCATCGACGGCCTCGACACCGTCAAGGACGCGCGGGCGGTGCGCCGCAAGGTCGGCTTCGTGTTCCAGAACCCCGACAACCAGATCGTCTATCCCCTGGTGGAGGAAGACGTCGCCTTCGGCTTGAAGAACCTCAAGCTGCCGAAGGACGAAATCCGCACCCGGGTGGACGCGGTGCTCGCCCGCTACGGCATGGAGCACCTGCGCACCCGCCCGGCGCACCTGCTCTCCGGCGGGCAGAAGCAGATGCTCGCGATCTCCTCGGTTCTGGTGATGGAACCGGCCTACGTGGTGTTCGACGAACCCACCACCCTGCTGGATTTGCGCAACAAGCGCCGCGTCACCCGCGCCATCGCCGAGATGCCGCAGACCGCGGTGGTGGTCTCCCACGATCTGGAGTTCCTCGAGGATTTCGAGCGGGTTCTGGTGTTCGAGGGCGGCGGCATCGTCTGCGACGCGCCGCCCGCCGTCGCCCTGCCGTTCTACCGCGACCTGATGGCGTCGGTTCCGGATGTTTGAGATCAGCCTCGACCGCGTCACCTGGCTGCACCGCGTCCCCGCCGGGGTCAAGCTCGCGGTGCTGGCGCTCGCGGGCGCGGCGGTGTTCCTGGTGGCCGACCACCGGGTGCTGGGGGGCTTCGTCGCGGTGGCGCTGCTGCTGCCGCTGTCGGCGCGGCTGCCGGTGCGGGCGGTGGCGCGGCAGAGCCTGCCCGCCGCGATCCTGATCGCGCTGCTCGCCGGGTTCCACGTGCTCACCAGCGAGCCGGACACCGCCATCGAGGTTTCCGCCCGCCTCGCCACGGTGATCCTGCTGGCGGTCACCTTGACCCTCACCACCCGGGTCTCGGCGATGGTCGAGGCGATCGAGACGGCGGCGCGGCCGCTGCGGCTGGTGGGCGTGGACCCCGCCAAGGTCGGCTTGACTCTGTCGCTGGCGATCCGTTTCATTCCCGTGCTGTTCGCCCTGGTCTCGGAAATCCGCGAGGCGCAGAAGGCGCGCGGCCTCGAAGGCAGCGTCGTCGCCGTGGTGATGCCGCTCCTGGTGCGCACCCTGAAGATGGCGGACGACCTCGCCGACGCGATCGCCGCGCGCGGCTACGACGCCGAATGACGAAAAGGAAACACCGCAGATGACGGTCAAGGACATGGTTTACGCCGCGCTGTTCGCGGCGCTCACGGCGGCGCTCGGGCTGCTGCCGATGATCGCGGTGCCCGGCCTGCCGGTGCCGATCCACGCCCAGAGCCTCGGCGTGATGCTGGCGGGCGGCGTGCTCGGCGCCAAGCGCGGCGGCCTCGCGATGGTGGTGTTCCTCGCCCTGGTGGCGGCGGGGCTGCCGCTGCTCTCCGGCGGGCGCGGCGGCATCGGCATCTTCCTCGGCCCCACCGGCGGCTTCGCGTTGGGCTACATCCCCGGCGCGTTCGTCACCGGCTGGTTCGTCGAGAAGTTCTGGTCGCGCCTCAACATCGTCGCGGCGCTGGTGGCCTGCGTCATCGGCGGCATCGGCATGGTCTACCTGCTCGGCATTCCGTGGCTCGCGGCGGTGGCGAAGATCAGCTTCATGAAGGCCGCCACCGGCTCCCTGGCGTTCGTCCCGGGCGACCTGGTCAAGGCGGTGCTGGCGTCGCTGGTGGCGGTGTCGATGAAGAAGTCCTACCCGATGATCGGCCGCCGCTGACCCCTCGGCACTTTCGCGAATGTCCGAGAACCCCGGATTCAACCCGGGGTTCTTGTCGTTTTATGCCGAAACGCGTAGCCTCCTCTGTCTTAAGCATCGACAACTCGCGCGCCCGGCCGGGCGGAAGCGGGAACAGGGAGCAGGGCATGGAACGCAAGGTTGCAGGACTCGACGACGTCACCGAGGCGGAGATCGCGGTGCATTTGCGCGAGGAGGGGTATTACCATCCGCCGCCTCGATTCATCGCGCAGGCCAATCTCACCGATCCGGACATTTTCCGCCGCTTCAGCCTTGACAATTTCCCCGAGTGCTTCAAGGAATACGCCGACCTGCTCTCCTGGGAGAAATACTGGGAAAAGACCCTCGACACCTCGAACGCGCCGTTCTGGCAGTGGTTCGCGGGCGGGCGGCTCAACGCCTCCTTCAACTGCGTCGACCGGCACCTGGCGAAGCACCGCAACAAGACCGCCATCCACTTCGTGCCCGAGCCGGAAGACGAGCCGATCCGCCACCTCACCTATCAGGAACTGTTCATGCGGGTGAACGAGCTGGCGGCGTTCCTGCGCAACTTCTGCGGCCTCAAGACCGGCGACCGCGTCACCCTGCACATGCCGATGGTGGCGGAGCTGCCGATCACCATGCTCGCCTGCGCGCGCATCGGCGTGATCCACTCCCAGGTGTTCTCGGGCTTCTCGGGCCGCGCGGTGGTGGACCGGATGATCGACAGCGGCTCGTCGATCCTCATCACCATGGACGCCTACCACCGCAACGGCGTGCTGCAGAACCACAAGGCCCAGGCGGACGAAGCCTGCGAGCACGCCCACTTTCACGGATTCCACATCGACAAGGTGCTGATCTGGCAGCGCCACCCCGGCCGCCATTCCAGCAACCAGCCGCTGGTGGAGGGGCGCGACTTCATCGTCAACGACATGCTGAAGGACTACCGCCACACCACCGTGGACCCGGTGTCGATGCCCGCCGAGGCGCCGCTGTTCCTGATGTACACCTCGGGCACCACCGGCAAGCCCAAGGGCTGCCAGCACTCCACCGGCGGCTACCTCGCCTACGCGGCGGGCACCTCCAAGTTCATCCAGGACATCCACCCGGAAGACGTCTACTGGTGCATGGCCGACATCGGCTGGATCACCGGCCATTCCTACGTGGTCTACGGGCCGCTGGCGCTCGGCGCCTCGACGGTGGTCTACGAGGGCGCGCCCACCTGGCCCAACGCCGGGCGGCCGTGGCGCATCGCCGAGGAGCTGGGGGTCAACATCTTCCACACCTCGCCCACCGCGATCCGCGCCCTGCGCCGCGCCGGGCCCGACGAGCCGAAAAAGCACGCCTACCGCTTCAAGCACATGACCACGGTGGGCGAACCCATCGAACCCGAGGTGTGGAAGTGGTTCTACGAGGTGGTGGGCAAGGGCGAGGCGGTGATCGTCGACACCTGGTGGCAGACCGAGACCGGCGGCTTCCTCTGCTCCACCGTGCCCGCCCTGCACCCGATGAAGCCGGGCAGCGCCGGGCCGGGGGTGCCCGGCATCCACCCGGTGATCTACGACGAGGACGGCCACGAGATTCCCCGCGGCGCCAACCGCGCCGGCAACATCTGCATCCGCAACCCCTGGCCGGGCATCTTCCAGACCATCTGGAACGATCCGGAGCGGTTCGTGCGCAGCTACTACGCCCGCTACAACAAGAACGCACACTCCACCGACTGGCGCGACTGGCCGTATTTCGCCTCCGACGGCGCGGTGCAGACCGAGGACGGCTACTTCCGCATTCTCGGCCGCATCGACGACGTCATCAACGTCGCCGGGCACCGCCTCGGCAGCAAGGAGATCGAGAGCGCCGCCCTCACCGTGCCGGAGGTGGCCGAGGCGGCGGTGGTGCCGGTGGCGGACGAGATCAAGGGCCGCATCCCCGACCTCTACGTCGCCCTCAAGCCCGGCTGCGTTCCGAGCCGCGAGTTGCAGGAGCGGATCTCGGCGGCGGTGGTGGAGGAGATCAGCCCGATCGCGCGGCCGCGACGGGTGTGGATCGTCCCCGACATGCCCAAGACCCGCTCCGGCAAGATCATGCGCCGGGTGCTGGCGGCGATCTCGGCGGGGCAGGACACCGGCGACGTTTCCACCCTCGCCAACCCGGAGGTGGTGGCCGAACTCAAGAAAATGGCGCAGGCGACCTGACGCGGGTTGTCGAATTTGTCAGGTCGCGGGCGGCCTCGCCGGGGTCGCCCGCGCCGCCCGCCGGGGCGAAGGTGCAACGTCTTGAACTGGCGCAATTTTCCCGTTCCGAGTCGGCGGCCCGGCGGCGGCCGTCGGCGGCGGCACGCGCGACGGGTGGCGGGTTCCCGCGCCCACCTAACAACATATTGACATCTTGCCCCGACCGTGGCCCAATCGTGGAGATCGGGCTTCCGCCGGCAGTTCCCTCTGGGGTTGTCCGGCCCGGCGAACCAAGAATCTGCATTCAGGGAGAGCACCATGAAACGTTTGATGTCCGGGCTTGCGGCAGCCGCCGTAGGCGTGTTCCTCGGGGCCGCGGCGACGGCCACGGCGGTGGCGGCGGACTATCCCGCCCGTCCGATCCAGATCATCGTTCCCTACAACGCGGGCGGCGGCACCGACCTCTCCACCCGTCTGTTCGCCCAGGCGCTCGAAAAGCAGCTGAACGGCACCGCGGTGGTGCGCAACCAGCCGGGCGGCGGCGGCTCCATCGGCACCAGCGCCACGGCCCACGCCAAGCCCGACGGCTACACCCTCGGCACCGGGTCCCAGGGTCCGATCGCGATGCTCCCGCACTACGGCGGCATCGACTACACCATCAACGATTTCGAGTTCATCGCCCTCCAGGCGCGCAACCTGATGGTGGTCGGCGTCGGCAAGAACGCGCCGTTCCAGGATGCCAAGGGCTTCCTCGAATATGCCAAGGCCCACCCGGGCGAGATCACCGTCGGCAACTCGGGCGCCGGCGGCGCCAACCACATCGCCATGGAAGGCCTGGCGATGGCGGCGGGCGTGAAGGTCAAGAGCATGCCGTTCGGCGGCGCGGTGGCGGCGGTCACGGCGGTGCTCGGCGGCCACATCCACGCGGCGGTGGCCAGCCCGGCCGAGTTCCTCACCCACGTTCGCGCCGGCAACATCAAGCCGATCCTGGTGATGGAAGACGCGCGCATCGAGCAGTATCCCGACACCCCGACCGCCAAGGAAGTCGGCGTCGACTTCAGCTGGTCGTCGTGGAAGGGCATCGTCGCCCCCAAGGGCCTGCCGAAGGACGTGCGCGACAAGCTCGCCGTCGCGGTGGAAAAGGCGCTGAAGGACGAGACCTACGTGGCGAAGATGGCCGAACTCGGCGAATTCCTCGACTACCGCCCGGGCGACAAGTACGAAGCCCTGGCGCGCCACGACTCCGAGATCGCGGAAAAGGTCATCCGCTCCCTCGACATGTACGGCATGAACGCCAAGAAGTGACCGGAACGCCGGGGCGGCCTTGCGCCGCCCCGGCGCGTTTCCCGCCAGGAGAGGCCGCATGACCCGACCGCGCTACGCCCAACTGGTGGACGACGTGCCGCTGCCCAAGGTCGCCCTGGTGCGGCAGACCTTCGACGCGGTGGACGCCGGAGATCCGGCCATGGCGGTGCGCGAGGCGCTCGCCCTTTCTCCGTGCGTTTCCGCGCTCAAGCCCGGAATGCGGGTGGCGCTCACCGTCGGCAGCCGCGGCCTCGCGGCGCTGCCCGAGCTGGTGCGGGCGATCGTTTCCGAAATTCGCGCGCGCGGCGCCGAGCCGTTCATCGTACCCTCCATGGGCAGCCACGGCGGCGCCACCGCCGAGGGCCAGACCAAGGTGCTGGCCCACCTCGGCGTTACCGAGGAGACCGCCGGCTGCCCGATCCGTTCGAGCATGGAGACGGTCCACATCGGCACCCTCGACAACGGCATGGAGGTCCATGTGGACCGCCTCGCCTACGAGGCGGACGGCATCGTCCTGTTCAACCGCATCAAGCCCCACAGCGCCTTCCGCGCGCCGAACGAAAGCGGGCTGGTGAAGATGCTGTCGATCGGCCTCGGCAAACGGTCGGGCGCCGACAACTGCCACGCCTGGGGGTTCAACTACGTCGGCCGGTTCATCGTCGAGATGGCGCGGGTGAAGCTCGCCAAGTGCAAGGTGCTGTTCGGCATCGCCTCGATGGAAAACGCCTACGACCGCCTGTCCAAGGTGGTGGTGATCCCGGCCGAGGGAATGATCGAGATCGAGCGCGGCTATCTTGCCGAGGCGATGCGCAACATGCCGCGCCTGCCGCTCGGGCCGCTCGACCAGCCGCTCGCCTCCGGCCCCCTCGACGTGCTGGTGGTGGACGCGGTGGGCAAGGAATTCTCCGGCAGCGGCATGGACCCCAACATCACCGGCCGCCCCTCCACCAAGGCGATCAGCGGCGGCCCCAGCGTCTCGCGCATCGCGGTGCTCGACGTCACCGACAAGAGCGAGGGCAACGCCAACGGCGTCGCCCGCGCCGACGCCATCACCGAGCGGCTGTTCCGCAAGTTCGACCGGGAATCCGTCTACATCAACTCGATCACCTCCGGCGTGCTCTCCGCCGCGGCGCTGCCGATGGCGCTGCCCGACGACAAGAGCGCGATCCAGGCGGTGGTGAAGACCTGCGAATCCCACACCCCGGACGCGATCACCCTGATCCGCATCCCCAACACCCTGCACCTCGAATACCTCTACGCCTCCGAGGCGCTGCTGCCGATGCTGCGGGAGCGCCCCGGCGTCGAGATCGTCTCCGGCCCCGCGCCGATGCGCTTCGACGCCCGCGGCACCCTCCTCGACCCCTGGCCGGAGCACTGACGGTTCAGGGGCGGCGCCGCACGAAGCGTTGCTCGAGGATTTCCGGCCCCCACTGCGCGCCCGGGCGCTCCTCCGCCAGCGCGAAGCCGCGGCTTTCGTAAAGATGGCGCGCGGCGTCCAAGCCGGGGAAGGTCCAGAGGTGGGTCTCGGCGAAGCCCAGCGCATCGGCGAACGTCAGCGCGGCGTCCAGCAACGCCTTGCCGCCGCCCTGGCCGCGCAGGCCGTCGTCGACGATGAACCAGCGCAGGTGCGCGATGCCGGTGCCCAGGTCCTCGCCGTCGATGGCGACCGATCCCACGATTTCGCCCCCGCGCCGGAGGGTCCAGATGCCGTTACGCGGGCTGTCGATGCGTTCGCAGAAGTCCGCCAGCCCCCGCGCCACCACCGCCTCGAACCGCAGCCCGAACCCGGCCTCCCGCGCGTAATAGCGGGCGTGCATGGCGGTGACGCGGGCGATGAGGCCCGGCTCGTAGCCGCGCACGAGGTCCGCCCGGGGCGGGTCGCCGTCCGCCACCGCACCGCCGAGGGCGCGGGTGTAGAGGCGCAGGCCCTCCAGGACCGCGCGATCCTCCCCCGGTTGCAGGCGGCCGAGGGCGTCGGCCACCTGCGCCCGGGCGAAGGCGTGGATCGCCGCCACTCGCTTTTGCCCGGCGGGGGTGAGGGACAGCACCTTGACGCGGCCGTCGGCGGCGTCCGCATCCTCGCGCACCTCGCCGGAGGCGGCGAGCTTGCGCAGCATCCGGCTGACGCTGGATTTTTCCAGCCGCAGGCGGGCGCCGAGGTCGCGCGCCGTCGCCGCGCCCCGGTCGATCTCGATCAGGGCATGCACGGCGGAGGGCGAAAGTCCGGTTCCGGCGAACGAGCCGCCCATGAACCCGAGTTCGCGCACCATCGCGCGCGAGGCGGCGCGGATGTCTTCGATCAGGGGCGACGGCGTCGGCATGATACGACCTCCCGGGGATAATGGTTGCAACTTACAACAAAATGGTTGTTCCTTGCAACTTTATCGCCGCAAAAAAGGAGGGCGATCGCTCGCCCCCCTCGAGGTTCCCCTTTTTGCCCTTGTCTCAGGCGCTCGCCGGAACCGGCTCCTGCGGTTGCGGCAGCGGCGCGGGCGGCACGAACGCCTCGATGGTCTCCGGCGCGGGCGGCCAGGCCTTGGCCTTGTCCTGCAGATACGCGCCGATCGCCCGCGCGGCGCGGCGGCCCGCCCCCATCGCGAGGATCACCGTGGCGCCGCCGGTGACGATGTCGCCGCCCGCGAACACGCCGGGCATGGTGGTGGCCTGGCTCTGCTCGTCGGCGACGATGTAGCCCCACTTGTTGCGCACCAGCGCCGGAGCGGTGCTCGCCACCACCGGGTTGGCGTTGGTGCCGAGGGCGTAGATCACCGTGTCGCAGTCGAGGTCGACGAAGGTGCCGGTGGGAATCGGCTTGCGGCGGCCCTTGTCGTCCGGCTCGCCCAGGTCCATCCGCTCCACCCGCATGCCGACGACGTTGCCGTCGGCGTCGGTGTTGATCTCCACCGGGCCGTGGAGGAAGTGGAACTCGATGCCCTCCTCCTTGGCGTGGCGGAGTTCCTCCTTGCGCGCCGGGGCTTCGTCCTCCGAGCGGCGGTAGACGCAGCGCACCTTGGGCGCGCCGAGGCGCTTGGCGACGCGCAGGCAATCCATCGCGGTGTTGCCCGCGCCGATCACCACCACGCTCTCGCCGATGCTCACCGGCGTGTCGACGATCGGGAAGGTGTTGCCCGCCATCAGGTTGACGCGGGTGAGGAACTCGTTGGCCGAATACACCCGGCCCGCGAACTCGCCGGGGATGCCGAGGAAGCTCGGCGCCCCCGCGCCCGCGGCGATGAACACCGCGTCGAAGCCCATTTCCTCCAGCAGCTGCGGCACGGTGAAGGTCTTGCCGATCACCTTGTTGGTGAGGAAGGTGACGCCGAAATCCTTGAGGCGCTGGATTTCCCGCTCGATGATGTCGCGCGGCAGGCGGAACGGCGGGATGCCGTATTGCAGCACGCCGCCGAGAACGTGCAGGGCCTCGTAGACCGTCACCTCGGCGCCGAAGCGCACCAGGTCGGCCGCCGCGGCGAGGCCGCCGGGGCCGGACCCCACCACCGCCACCTTGCCGAGCGGCTTGGCGAACTTGAGCGGCACCGCCTTGAGCGGGCGCGCGTAGTCGCCGATGAAGCGCTCGAGGCGGCCGATCGCCACCGGTTCCATCCGCTTCGCCAGCAGGCACTGGGCCTCGCACTGGCTCTCCTGCGGGCAGACGCGGCCGCAGATCGAGGGGAACAGGCTCGACTCGTAGATCACCTTGAGCGCGCCTTCGAGATCGTGGACCAAGAGGCTGCGGACGAATCCCTGGATGTCCACCCCCACCGGGCAGCCGGAGACGCAATTGGGGTTGCGGCATTGCAGGCAGCGCTCGGCCTCGCGGAAGGCGTCGTCGGCGGTGTAGCCGAGGTTGACCTCCTCGAAGTTGGCGGCGCGCTCCAGCGGGTCGCGCTCGGGCATCGGCACCTGGTGGGGCGCCACGTCGGCGATTTTCTTGTAGGTGCGCTTGCCTTCCTGCACCAGCACCTTGTCGAGGTTGCAGACGTGGGCGAAGCGTTCGTTGGCCTTGCTTTCCTCGCTCTTGAAGCGCTTCTGGCGCAGCAGCAGCTCCTGGAAGTCGACCGCGTGGCCGTCGAAATCCGGGCCGTCGACGCAGGCGAACTTCACCTTGCCGTCCACGGTGACGCGGCAGGAGCCGCACATGCCGGTGCCGTCCACCATGATGGTGTTGAGCGACACCATGGTCTTGACGCCGAACGGCCGGGTCACCTCGACGCAGGCGTTCATCATCGGCAGCGGGCCGATCGCCACCACCATGTCGGGCTTGTCGGTTTCGAGCACGTGCTTGAGCGCGTCGGTGACGAAGCCGGGGCGGCCGTAGGAGCCGTCGTCGGTGCAGATCAGCAGGTCGTCGCACTGGGAGGCGAAGCGCTCCTCCCAGAAGATCAGGTCCTTGCTGCGGAAGCCCATGATGCCGGTGGTGCGGTTGCCCGCCTCCTTGGCGACGCGCAACTGCGGGTAGATCGGCGCGACGCCCAGGCCGCCGCCGACGAACACCACGTGGCCGACCTTGTCGAGGTGGGCGGGCAGGCCGAGCGGGCCGACGAAATCGAGGAAGCTGTCGCCCTCGCGGTAGCGGTCGCGCATCTCGCGGGTGGTCTTGCCGAGCGCCTGGATCACCATGGTGATGGTGCCCGCCTCGCGGTCGAAATCGGCGACCGTCAAAGGAATGCGCTCGCCGCCCTCGTAGAGGCGCAGCATCACGAACTGACCCGGTTGCGCCGCGCGCGCGATGTCGGGGGCGAGAACCTCCCAGAGGAAGGTCACGTCGGAAAACCGCTCGCACCGAATGATCTGGTACATGCTCATTCCCTGCTGCTGGACGACCGCGCGGCCCCGACCCCCCGGGGCGCTGCGGCGGCAGGGGAGGAAGGCTCTCCCCCCTTACCCCCCTTCGTGGGGCATGGGAAAAATACCCCTCCGAGGGGTGGTGCGGCAACCCTTGGATTGCGAATCAAGAAATCTGGATATGCGAGGGGTTCGCAAGTGATTTGGAAAGATTACCGCTCCAACGGGTAGGGCGGGACTCGGCGCCGCTCCCCACCCGGAAAACGGTCAGAAAACCTTACCATTCCTAGGGACTTGCGGGAGCCTTAAGCGGTGCCGTGGGCGCGCCGGACGGCACCGAAGGCGGATCGGGGAGGGTGCGGCGGCGGGGACGGAACGCACCGTGCCGGAGGCGGGGCAGGGCCGCCCCGCCCTCGCCGGAGCGGTGGCGGGCGGTCAGCGGGCGGCGGAGTCGAGGGCGGCGGCGCGGCGGGGCTGGAGGGCGTCGCGGATGCCGTGGGCGAGGGCGGCGGCGACGCAGTCGTATCCGGCGTCGGTCTGGTGGGTGCCGTCGGGGCCGATCAGGTCGGCGAGGGTCATGGTCCGGGTTTCCACCGCGTCCTGCATCACCCGGTAGCGGTGGAACAGGCCGAGGCGTTCGTCGGCGGCGACGCGCTCGGTGCGGCGCAGCATGTCGGCGGCGCCCTCGGGGTTGGCGAGGGTGTTGCGGGCGTACTGGATATCCATCAGCACGATGTCGGCGCCGGTCTCCCGCAGGCGCGCCACGCCGCGGCGGATCCACGCCTCGGCGGCGGCGGTGTCGCCCCGGCGCAGCACGGTGTTGGCGCCCACCTGCCAGATCACCAGGTCGGGCCTTTCGGCCACCACGTCGCGGGCGATGCGCGCCACCATCTGGTCGTCGGTCTCGCCGCCGACGCCCTTGTTGACCACCACCGCGCGCACCCCCGGCAGCAGCGCGTCGAGATGGGCGGCGAGGCGGGCGGGATAGGCGCGGGCGGGGGCGCTCGCCCCGGCGCCGGAGGTGGAGGAGGAGCCGAGCGCGACGATCCGCGGCGGCCGCCCCTCGGCGATCGCGGCGGCGACGCGCGGCAGGGGCGCGTGGAGCGCCGCGTGGGCGGTGGCGACGCAGGCGGCGGGCGGCGGCGGTTCGGCCGCGCGCGCGGGGGCGGTCGCGGCGCAGAGGGCCGCGAGGCCGAGGAACACGATCCTAAGCTTCACCAGACAGCTCCGGAAATCCAGATGTGTCGGGAGTATCGCACGATCCGGTTCCGGAGCAAGCGGATTCTCAGTAGCCCACCGCCGCGCCCGCCGGGCGCCGCGCGTCGTTGGCGCCGTAGAGGAAACCGCGCAGAACCTTGCCCGAGTGCGCCTGGTCGCCGCCCGAGGCCGCCGCCTCCTTCTGCGCCGCGCCGACGCCGCCCACCTGGATCAGCTCCGCCGCGCCCCACGGCTTCTGCTCGGTGACGGTGTGGCCCATGGATTCGAGGATCTTCACGGTGTCGGGGGAGAGGCCGAAGGGTTCGGCGTAGAGGGTGTCGGGCAGCCACTGGTGGTGGAAGCGCGGCGCGTCCACCGCTTCCTGCGGCGCCATGCCGTAGTCCACCACGTTGAGGATGGTCTGGAGAGTGATGGTGATGATGCGCGAGCCGCCCGGGCTGCCGAGCACCAGCAGGGTTTCCCGGTCCTTGGTTACCAGGGTCGGCGACATCGACGACAGCGGCCGCTTGCCCGGCGCGATGCTGTTGGCCTTGCCCTGCACCAGGCCGTAGAGGTTCTTCACCCCCGGCTTGATGGTGAAGTCGTCCATTTCGTTGTTGAGCAGGAAGCCGGTGCCGGGGGCCACCACGCCCGCGCCGAACGCGCCGTTGATGGTGTAGGTGACCGCCACCGCGTTGCCCTCCCGGTCCACCACCGAATAGTGGGTGGTCTCGGGCTTTTCGTGGGGCGGCGTGCCGGGCTGCACCTCGGCCGAGGGGGTGGCCCGGGCCGGGTCGATGCGCTTGCGGATCTCCGCCGCGTAGTCCTTGGAGAGCAGGCGGTCGAGCGGATTGTTCACGAACGCCGGGTCGCCCAGGTAGGTGTTGCGGTCCATGTAGGCGTGGCGCATCGCCTCCACCATCAGGTGGACCGAGGCGGCGGAGCGGAAGCCCATCGCCTTGATGTCGTAGCCTTCGAGGACGTTGAGAATCTGGCAGATGGTGGTGCCGCCGGAGGAGGGCGGCGGCGCCGAGATCACCGCGTGGCCGCGATAGGTGCAGGTGAGCGGCTGGCTTTCGGCAACCTTGTAGTCGGCGAAATCCGCCTCGGTGAGCAGGCCGCCGTGGGCGGCGCTCGCCGCCGCCACCTTGGCGGCGATCGGGCCGCGGTAGAAGGCGTCCGGCCCGCCCTTGGCGATCGCTTCGAGGGTGGCGGCGAGATCGGGCTGCGTCAGCCGGTCGCCGGGGCGGAAGCGGGAGCCGTCGGCCTGGAGGAAGATCGCCTTCGCGCCCGGGTCCTTGGCCAGCGCGTCGGCCTTGGCGTCGAGGATGTCGGTATCCGCCCGACCGAGGACGAAGCCCTCGCGCGCCAGGCGGATCGCCTCCGCCATCACCTCGGCGCGGGGGCGGGAGCCGTAGCGTTCGAGGGCGTAGTCGAGGCCCGCCACCGTGCCCGGCACCCCGGCGGCGAGGTAGCCGTCGAGGGAGAGGCCCTTCACCGGGTTGCCCTCGGCGTCGAGGTACATCGTCTCGGTGGCGCGGCCCGGCGCGGTCTCGCGGAAGTTGATGAACGCCTCCCGGCCGTTGGCCATGCGCAGGGTCATGAAGCCGCCGCCGCCGATGTTGCCGCAGCAGGGGTTCACCACCGCCAGGGCGTAGCCCACCGCCACCGCCGCGTCCACCGCGTTGCCGCCCGCCTTCAGCACCGCCACGCCCGCCTCGGAGGCGAGGCGCTGGGAGCTGACCACCATGCCGTTCGCGGCCTCCACCGCAGGCTGCGAGGCGCCGAGGGCGGCGGAGGGCAGAAGGGCGAGGGCGATCGCGAAGGCCGTGCGGAGGGTCATGGGGTCACACCTGCGTCAGTTTGCGATGGCGCTTGAGCGCGTAGATCAGCGAGATCGCCGCCAGCACCAGGAAGGCGAGCGAGATCGGCTGGGTGACGAAGATCATCGGCGAGCCGTTGGCGATGGTGAGCGAGTTGCGGAACGCCTGCTCGGTCATGCCGCCGAGGATCAGCGCCAGCACCAGCGGCGGGATCGGGATCGACAGGCGCGAGAGCATGTAGCCGCCGAGCGCGCTCACCGACACCAGGACGAAATCGAAGTTGGCGTAGTTGAGGAAATAGGTGCCCATGTAGGCGAGGCCGACGATCATCGGCAGCATGATCCGCTGCGGCGTCTTCAACAGCTGCACCAGCGGCACCGCCAGCGGCAGGTTGATGAGCAGCAGGACGATGTTGCCCGCCAGCATCGAGGCGATCACGCCCCAGGCGATCTCGGGGTGTTGCTCGAACAGGATCGGCCCGGGCCGCACCCCCAGCATCATCAGCGCGCCCAGCATCACCGCGGCGGTGCCCGAGCCGGGAATGCCGAGGGTGAGCAGCGGCACCAGCGCGCCGCACGAGCAGGCGTTGTTGGCGGATTCCGGCCCGGCGAGGCCCTCCACCGCGCCCTTGCCGAACTCCTCCGGCTTGCGGCTGAAGGATTTCTCGATGGCGTAGGAGAGGAAGGTGGCGATGGTGCCGCCCGCGCCCGGCAGCACGCCGATGAAGAACCCGAGCGGCCCGCCGCGCAGGATCGGCTTCCACGAGCGCTTGAAGTCCTCGCCGGTCATCCACACCCGGCCGATCGACTTGGCGTCCACGTCGTAGCGCAGGTCGAGGGAGGAGAAGTTCTTGAACACCTCGGCGATGGCGTAGAAGCCGATCATGATCACCAGGAAGTCGATGCCGTCCTGCAGCGCCTCGATCCCCATGGTGAAGCGGATCGCGCCCGACTGGCCGTCGATGCCGATGGTGGCGAGCATGAAGCCGAAGCCCATGGCGAGGAAGCCCTTCACCACGCTGCCCTCGGAGAGGGTGATGGTGGCGGTGAGGGCGAACAGCATCAGCGAGAACTTTTCCGCCGGGCCGAATTTCAGCGCCATCTCGGCCACCGGCGCGGTGAAGAAGATCAGGAAGACCATGCCGACGATGCCGCCGACGAACGAGGCGATCGCCGAGGTGGCGAGGGCGCTGCCCGCCCGGCCCTGCTTCGCCATCGGGTAGCCGTCGAAGCAGGAGACGATCGCCGAGGCGTCGCCGGGGGTGTTGATCATGATCGAGGCGCGGGAGCCGCCGAACATCGCGCCGTAATACACCGAGGCCATGGTGATAAGGGCGGTGGCCGGGTTCATGCCGTAGGTGAGCGGGATCAGCACCGCTACGCCGGTGGCCGGGCCGAGGCCGGGCAGCATGCCGATGATGGTGCCGAGCAGCCCGCCGATCACCAGCCACATCAGGTTGACCGGTTGCAGCGCCACCTCGAAGCCGAGCCCGAGATTGTGGAGAATCGCATCCATGGTTCCGGACTCCGGGTCAGAAGGGCAGCACGTCGCCGAGCAGGCCGCGCGGCAGGCTGAGGTTGAGCACCACCGCGAACACCACGAAGGTGACGAGCGAGAAGATCGCGGCGATGAGGAGGTTCTGGCCGTGCTTGCGGGCGTTGATGAGCGAGCAGACGCCGACCATGAACAGGAACGTGGCGATCAGATAGCCGAGGGTGTCGAGCGCCAGCCCGTAGGCGATGCCGAGCACCATGATCGCGAGGATCCGCAGCCACAGCACCGGATCGCTGGAAAAGCCCCAGGTGAAGGGCACCCGCTCGGGCGCGCGCAGGTCCTTGGCGACGAGAATGCCGCCGGAGACGATCACGATCGCCGCCACGAGAAACGGAAACGCACGCGGCCCGATCTGGTCGCCCGCTTCGTAGACCGGCACCATGAACGCGCCGATCAGATACGCGATGCCGAGCACCACTGCGAGGATGCCGGCGGTGAGGTTCTTGGTCATCTGGTTCCTCCCCCCAAGGACGTTGCGGCACGGGGAGGCCCCGCGCCGCGCCGTGTCGTCATTTCGCCAGGCCGACGTCCTTGAGCGTGCTGCTCATCAGCTCGGTCTGCTCGGCGAGGAAGGCCGCGTGCTGCTCGGAGTTCTGGTAGAAGAGCTCCCATTGCAGGTTTTCGAGCGCCTTTTTCCAGGTCGGCGTCTCCACCATCTTGGCGAGGGTCTTGTCCCAATACGCCTTCTGCTCCGCCGAGAGGCCGGGGGCGGCGATCAGGCCGCGCCAGTGCGGGAAGACGAAGTCGATGCCCTGTTCCTTCCAGGTCGGCACGTCGGGAATCTCGTTCTCCCGCTGCGGCGACGAGACGCCGAGGAGGCGGAGCTTGCCCGCCTTCACCTGCTCCAGGGTCTCGCCCAGGCTGATGGTGATCGCCTGGATGTGCCCGCCCAGGAGCGCCGGAATCTGCTCCGCCGCGGTGGCGGGGTAGACCACGAACTTCACCGCCTTCGGGTCGCCGCCGAACGCCTTGGTGAGGGTGAGGAACTGGATGTGGTCGTCGTTGCCGAGCGCCGGGCCGACGCCGATGTGCATGCTCTCGGGCTTGGCCTTGAGGGCCTCGAAGAACGATTTGCCGTCCTTCCACGGCGCGTCGGCGCGCACCGCCACCACCTCCCACTCGGTCATCAGGGCCGCAATGGGGGTGAAGCTCTTGTAGGTGAGCTCGCTCTTGCCGAGCAGGTTGTTCTGGATCAGCAGCGGCGAGGTGGCGGCGAGGAACTCGCCCTGGCCTTCCTTGCCCTTGAGGTAGTTCCAGCCGGTGGCGCCGCCGCCGCCCGGCTTGTTGGAAACGATGATCGGGCGGGAGACCAGTTTTTCCTCGGTGAGGGTCTTCTGTATCGTCCGCGCCAGCAGATCCCATCCGCCGCCCGGCCCTGCGGGCGCGATGATCTCGATCGGCCGCTGCGGTTCCCAGTCCTTGGCGAAGGCCGCCAGCGGGGACGCGGCCACCGCCGTTGCCAGCACCGCGCCACCCAACGCACGCGAAATGCGGTTCATTCGTTCCACCCTCCGAAAATCGGATCAATTTTTTGATACGCGGGGACTATCCAACCGACATGGGCATTGCCGCCGCGTTTCCAATCGCCTGAGGCGAATGGGGCGCAATTTTCCGCGCGCCCGGCGCGCCTTGCGGCGCGCGCGGGAGGCTGCGATGCTGGGGGGAAAAGGACCCGGGCGGAGGAGGAGGAAACGATGCCGCGCACCATCGCGCTGAAGCGCCTCGCGGGGGATTACGGCGTCGCCCGCCTCGCCGCCGACGCGCCGATCCCGCCGTGGGCCGACGGCCCCGGCTTCGTCGCGATCGCGCGCACCGACGACGAGCTGTCGGTGACCTGCCGTGCCGAGCGGATTCCGCCCGGGGTGCGGGCCGACCGCGACTGGATCTGCTGGAAGTTCGCAGGCCCCTTCGCCTTCGACGAGGCGGGCATCCTGCTCGCGGTGGTGCGCCCGCTGTCGGAGGCGGGCTTGGGCGTCTACGTCGTCTCCAGCTACGACACCGATCACCTGCTGCTGAAATCCGCCGCCGCCCCGGAGGCCGAAGCTTTGCTCACGGCGGCGGGGCACCGGCTCGACTAATTCGTCGCCGCCGGGTCGGATTCCTCGGGGTCGAGGCCGAGGGCGCGGAACATCGCGGCGACCTTGTCCATCGCCGCGTCGAGGTCGGCCTTGTCGGTGGAGCGGCCGACGATGCACACGCCGATGCGCTCGCCCAGGCCGAAGGGATAGCTGCCGAGGTCGACGCCCGGGTGCTCGGCCTGGATCTCGGCGAGGCGCTGGGCGAGGTCGCCCTCGCGGGCATCCGCCGAGATCGCGCGGGAGAGCACCGGGTCGCCGCCCGACAGCGTGTGGGCGATGGCGTCGAACATCGCGCGCATGATGCTCGGCACCCCGGCCATCACGTGGACGTTCTCCATGCGGAAGCCCGGCGCCGCCGACACCGGGTTGGGGATCAGGCTGGCGCCCTCGGGGGTCATCGCCATGCGCAGGCGGGCGGCGTTGACGGTGTCGCCGTAATAGGCCTCGAGGATGCGCTTCGCCTCCGGGTGGAGGGTCCAGGCGACGCCGAACGCCTTGGCGACGCTGGCGGCGGTGATGTCGTCGTGGGTGGGGCCGATGCCGCCGGTGGTGAAGACGTAGGTGAAACGCGCCCGCGCGTCGTTCACCGCCGCGACGATGCGTTCCTCCACGTCCGGGATCACCATCGCCTCGCCCACGGGAATGCCGAGCTGGCTCAGGCGCTTGGCGAGGAAGGGCAGGTTCTCGTCCTTGATCCGCCCGGAGAGGATCTCGTTGCCGATCAGGATGACGCAGGCGGAAGGCTGGGACACGGGCGGAACTCCTCGGTTCAAGACAGCGCGTCGCAGATCGGCGCGATCAGCGGCAGGTCGGCGGGCGGCATCGGGTAGTCCTTGAGCCGGTTGGGCTTGACCCAGGACAGGCCCTGGCCCTCGCGCCCACGGGGGAACCCCTCCCAGGTGCGGATCAGGAACACCGGCATCAACAGGTGGAAGCTCTCGTAGGCGTGGGAGGCGAAGGTGAGCGGCAGCAGGCAGGCGGGCCGCACCGCGATCCCCAGCTCTTCCTCCAGCTCGCGGATCAGCGCCAGCTCCGGCGGTTCGCCCGGGTCCACCTTGCCGCCGGGGAACTCCCACAGCCCGGCCATGCTCTTGCCCTCGGGCCGCTGCGCCAGAAGCACGCGGCCGTCCGCGTCCGCCAGCACCGCCGCCGCCACCAGCACCAGCGGCAGCCCCGGAACCAGGCGCGGCCCCGGGGCGAGGCGGCAGCCGCCGCAGTCGTCAGGAGCGGTAGTCGGCGTTGATGCTGATGTAGTCATGGGTGAGATCGCAGGTCCATACCGTCGCCTTGCCGCGGCCGACGCCCACGTCCACGGCGATGTCGATGTTCTGGGTTTTGAAATGGGCGGCCACCGGGGTTTCGTCGTAGCCCGGCACCGCCGCGCCCTCGGCCGCCACCGGCACGCCGCCGATGACGATCCTGAGCTTGTCGCGGTCGGCCTTTTCGCCCGACTTGCCGACGGCGGCGATGACGCGGCCCCAGTTGGCGTCCTCGCCCGCGATCGCGGTCTTCACCAGCGGCGAGTTGGCGACCGCGAGGCCGATCTTGCGCGCCGCCGCGTTGCTGGCCGCGCCGGTCACGGTGATGGCGACGAACTTGGTGGCGCCCTCGCCGTCCTTGACGATCTGCTGGGCGAGGTCGATCAAAAGGCCGTCGAGGGCCTTGCGGAATTTCCGCAGCGCCGGGTCGGAGGCCTTCGCCACCGGCGCATTCCCGGCCTTGCGGGTGGCCACCAGCAGCAGGGTGTCGGAGGTGGAGGTGTCGCTGTCGACGGTGATGCAGTTGTAGGACTTGTCGGCCCCCGCCTTCAGCAGCTCCTGCAGCACCGGGGCGGGCAGGTCGGCGTCGGTGAAGACGAAGTTGAGGGTCGTCGCCATGTCCGGCGCGATCATCCCCGAACCCTTGCCGAAGCCCGCGATCGTCACCGGCACGCCGCCGATCTCGGTGGTTACCGAGGCGGCCTTGGGGAAGGTGTCGGTGGTCATGATCGCGCGCGCCGCCGCCTCCCACGCGTCGGCCGAGAGGGCGGCCTTCGCCTCCGGCAGCTTGGCGACGATCTTCGAGGCGTCGAGCGGCACGCCGATGGTGCCGGTGGAGGCGATGAACACTTCCTCGGCCTTGCATCCGAACGCCTTGGCGGCGCCCGCCGCGGTCTCCTCGACCGCGGCGACGCCCGCCTTGCCGGTGAAGGCGTTGGCGTTGCCCGAGTTGCACACGATCACCCGCGCGGTTTCCCCCTTCAGCGCCTCGCGGCACCAGTCCACCGGCGCCGAGCGCGTCTTGGAACGGGTGAACACGCCCGCCACCGCCGATCCGGCGGGCACCTCGGCGACCATCAGGTCGGGGCGCCCGGCGTAGCGCAGGCCGGTGTTGGCGGTGGCGAAGCGCACCCCCGCGACCGGCGTGAGGGTGGGGAAGGCGGCGGGGGCGAGGGGGGAAACCTTGGTGCTCATGGCAGGGTCCTCGGGATTGCGTTCGGGATCAGGGCTTGACCGGCTTGCCTTCCAGGTCGAAACGCTTGACCTGGGCGTGCTCGCGCAGGCCCTTGACGATCTCCATGGCGATTTCACCCGCGGCCTGCTCGCGCAGCTGCGGCTTGATCTCCTCGAGGGTCGGCACCGGCGCGGTGCGGCGGTCCTCGACCTTGATCACGTGCCAGCCGAACTGGGTCTTCACCGGCTCCTTGCTCACCTCGCCCGGCTTCATCGCGAAGGCGGCCTCGGCGAACGGCTGCACCATGTCGGAGGCCTTGAAGTAGCCGAGGTCGCCGCCCGAACCGGCCGACGGACCGGTGGACTTCTCCTTCGCCACCGCGGTGAAGTCGGCGCCCTTGGCGATCTGGTCGATCACCGCCTTCGCCTCCTTCTCGGTCTGGAGCAGGATGTGGCGGGCGTGGACCTCTTCCTCCGGCGGGTTGGCCTTCACCCACTCGTCGTAGACGGTCTTGATCTGGGCGTCGGTGAGCTTCTTGTCGATCTCGCGGGTGAGGTAGACCGAGCGGAGAATCTGGCGCTCGGCGGCCTTGACGTTGCGCTCCACCACCGGGTCCTTGGCGAGGCCCTGCTTCTTCGCCTCGGCGGCGACGAGGGTGAGGTCGATGACGTTGTCCAGCAGCGCGTCGTACACATGCTCCAGCGGCACGTCCTTGAGATACGGCACCGCGGCGCGGATCTGCTCCAGCGCCGAGCGGTGGATCTGCTCGCCGTTGACCACCGCGACCACCGGGTCGTCGGCGGCGCGCGCGGACTGCGGCAGCGCGAGGCCAAGGCAAAGGGCGGCGGCGATCGCCAAACCGGCGGTCTGGGACTTCAACAGCGAGGTGACGCTCATGACGGACAACCTGAAAGGAGAGGGAAAGGGTCGCGGACGCGAACGGGCCGCCGCCGCGCCCGGGGCACCGCGATTATATCCGACGGTTTTTCGCCGCGCACAAGGCCTTGCGGCGGAATCTCCCCGGTTTTTTCGGGCGGGTGGAGAGCCGGGACCTCAGAGGTCTCGGTCCTCGAAGTTCTGCTGCCGCGACGGCGTCGCCTCGGCGCCGCGCACCGCGATCGGCACCGCGAGGTCGGCGACGAACTGCGCGATTCCGGCGGCGGCCTGGCGGTTGGCGTCGTCGCGCAGGAGCACCACTCCCACCGCCGCGTCCGCCTCGTTGCGCGCGCCGTCCTGGTTGAGGTCGGGGCGGGCGGGGGCCGCGCCCTGGGGGGCGAGCCGCCCGGCGTTGCGGTCGAACGCCGACAGCCCCGACGCCGGATCGGCGGAGAGGCGATAGACGCCGGACCCGGCCTGGGAGACGTCGACGGTGGCGCCGCCCGCGTCGGTGCCGAAGGTGCCGGGCGGCGCCAGCAGCGCCCCCGACTGGCCCGGCGGTCCCCATTCGAGGCTGGCGTCGCCGATGGTCACCGAAACCGACGCGGCGGTGCCCTGGTCGTCGAGGCCGTCGAAGAACTCCTGGCGGATTTCCATCTGCCGGGCGATGAAGTTGAGTTCCTGCTTCACCTGGGTGTGGAGGGTCGGCGGCTCGACGGTGCCGACCAGGCGCCGCAACTCGTTCCTCAGGGCGTCGACGACGCGGTGACCCGACACCGTGGTCTGGTCGCTGGTGACGCCGTAGACCGACATCAGCCGGTTGAGGCGCTCCTCCATGCGGGCGAGGGTGTCGCTGCCCTGGGAGAGCACGTCCTGGCGGAAATCGGCGGACGACCCGGAAACCACCCGCTGCGCCGAGGGCGAAAGCTCCACCCGGTCCTCGGGGAACACCGCCTGCACGGTCTGCACCGCCAGGCCCTGGGTACGCATGTATTGCCCGTGAATGCGCTCCTGGGCCTCCTGCGTGCGCAGGGTCGATGAGATGTCGGACATGGCTTCCTCCTTCCTGGGGGCGAGCGCCCAACGTCGGACCGCCGTCGTTCTGACGGCAGCGCTCAATTCTAGATTGACGGATGCGTCCCTTCAAGCGATGCGCGAGCGCGGCGCGGCGCTTCGATTGACAGGAAAGCCCCCGGCCTCTACATCTTTTTCCGCGCTCGCGGCCTCGCCCGCGGCGGCGACGGGGGTGTCTTCAATCGGCGCAGACGGGGCAAACCCGCCGCGCGCCGCCAAAAACCGGGGTTTCCGAATGTTCGGTGGGATTGCACGGCGCGTCTTCGGCAGCGCCAATGATCGGATCGTCAAGACCATGCGCAAGACGGTCGCGGCGATCAACGCGCTCGAGCCGAGCCTCGCCGACCTCTCCGACGACGACCTCCGCGAACGTACCCAGGTATTCCGCGATCGCCTCGCCAAGGGCGAATCGCTCGACTCGCTGCTGCCCGAGGCCTTCGCCACGGTGCGCGAGGCGGCCAAGCGCACCCTCGGCCAGCGCCACTTCGACGTCCAGCTGATGGGCGGCATGGTGCTGCACCAGGGCAAGATCACCGAGATGAAGACCGGCGAAGGCAAGACCCTGGTCGCCACCCTGCCGGTCTACCTCAACGCCCTCACCGGCAAGGGCGTCCACGTCGTCACCGTCAACGACTACCTCGCCAAGCGCGACGCCGGGTGGATGGGCAAGGTCTACGGCTTCCTCGGCCTCTCGGTGGGCACCATCGTTCACGGCATGTCCGACGAGGAACGCCGCGCCGCCTACGGCGCCGACGTCACCTACGGCACCAACAACGAGTTCGGCTTCGACTACCTCCGCGACAACATGAAGTTCAGCCTGGAGGAAATGGTCCAGCGGCCGTTCAACTTCGCGATCGTCGACGAAGTGGACTCGATCCTCATCGACGAGGCGCGCACGCCGCTGATCATCTCCGGCCCCGCCGAGGATTCCTCGGAGATGTACAAGCTCGCCGACACGGTGATCCCGCAGCTCGGGCCGGAAGACTTCGAGAAGGACGAGAAGCAGCGCGCCGTCACCCTCACCGACGCGGGCGTCGAGCACGTCGAGGACATCCTGCGCGCCCAGGGCGTGATCCCCGAGGGCGCCAGCCTCTACGACATCGGCCAGGTCTCCCTGGTTCACCACGTCAACCAGGCCCTGCGCGCCCACAAGCTGTTCAGCCGCGACACCGACTACATCGTCAAGGACAACCAGGTCGTCATCATCGACGAGTTCACCGGCCGGATGATGGAAGGCCGCCGCTATTCGGAAGGCCTGCACCAGGCCCTCGAAGCCAAGGAAAAGGTGAAGATCCAGCAGGAGAACCAGACCCTCGCGTCGGTCACCTTCCAGAACTACTTCCGCCTCTATCCCAAGCTCGCGGGCATGACCGGCACGGCGCAGACCGAGGCGGTCGAGTTCGACGCCATCTACAAGCTCCAGGTGGTGGAGATCCCCACCAACCTGCCGGTGTCGCGCAAGGACCACGACGACGAGGTCTACCGCACCGCGCGCGAGAAGTTCGGCGCGATCATCGAGCTGATCGAGGATTGCCACTCGCGCGGCCAGCCGATCCTGGTGGGCACCACCTCGATCGAGAAATCCGAAATGCTGGCGCAGATGCTGCGGCAGAAGGGCAAGATCCAGCCCCAGGTGCTGAACGCGCGCTACCACGAGCAGGAAGCCGCGATCATCGCCGACGCGGGCGTGCCCGGCGCCGTCACCATCGCCACCAACATGGCGGGCCGCGGCACCGACATCCAGCTCGGCGGCAACGTCGAGATGCGCATCGCCCACGAGCTCGCCGACGTGACCGACCCCGAGGAGCGCGCCCGCCGCGAGGCCGAGATCCGCGCCGAGGTGGCCGAGCGCGCCGCGCAGGCCAAGGCGGCGGGCGGCCTCTACGTGGTCGGCACCGAGCGCCACGAAAGCCGCCGCATCGACAACCAGCTGCGCGGCCGCTCCGGCCGCCAGGGCGACGCGGGCGCCTCCAAGTTCTTCCTGTCGCTGGAAGACGACCTGATGCGCATCTTCGGCTCCGAGCGCATGGACGGCATGCTGCAGAAGCTCGGCCTCGAAGAGGGCGAGGCGATCATCCACCCGTGGATCAACAAGGCCCTCGAAAAGGCGCAGCAGAAGGTCGAGGTGCGCAACTTCGAAATCCGCAAGAACCTGCTGCGCTTCGACGACGTGATGAACGACCAGCGCAAGGCGATCTACGGCCAGCGCAAGGAGCTGATGCTCGCCGAGGACGTCGCCGAACTGGTCGCCGACACCCGCCACGAGGTGCTGGAGGACGTGGTCGCCGCCCGCATCCCCGAGCGCATGATGCCGGAGCATTGGGACGTCGCCGGCCTCGCCGAGGACGTCCGCCGCATCACCGGCCTCGACCTGCCGATCGAGGACTGGGCCGCCGAGGAAGGCATCGCCGACAAGGAAATCCTCGAACGCATCCTCTCCGCCGCCGACCGCCTGATGGCGGAAAAGGCCGCCAACTACGGCCCCGGCCTGATGCGGATGGTGGAAAAGTCGCTGGTCCTGCAAATCCTCGACCAGACCTGGAAGGAGCACCTGCTCTCCCTCGACCACCTGCGCCAGGGCATCGGCCTGCGCGCCTACGGCCAGCGCGACCCGCTCAACGAATACAAGCAGGAAGCGTTCGACATGTTCCAGCGCATGCTGGCGCTCTACCGCGAGCGGGTGACGACGATGCTCTGCCGCATCGAGCTGCGCCAGCCCGAGCCGGACCCGCTGCCGCAGCCCCAGGCCGCCGCCCTGCCGCCGCGCGCGCCGGAGCCGGAGGTGGACCCCAACGACCCCTCCACCTGGAGCCGGGTGCAGCGCAACGCCCCGTGCCCCTGCGGCTCGGGCAAGAAATACAAGCACTGCCACGGCAAGGTGTGATAAACTCGCATAACCGAATACGCGAGGGATAGGGAGCCATGGACGCACTCACCGCGGTCTACGCCAACCAGGCGATGCTGCAGCAGACCTTGAGCATCGCGGCGATGAAGCAAACCGCCGAGATGGCCCAGGGCGCGGTGCAACTGCTCGACCAGGCGGCCCCGCCCGCCACCGACTCGCCCTCGGTGCCGGTCGGCTCCACCGGCCAGGTGGTCGACATCTTCGCCTGATCCCACGGCCGCCCTCCGGGCGGCCGTTCCGCATCGGTGGGACTCCGCTTGTTGCCCCCGCCGGAATCGATTAGATTGCGCGCATGGACAGCGACGGCATCAAATCCACGACCATCCGCCCGCAGGACCTGGGTCAGGCCCGACCGCAGGTGCGCCGCGTCTCGCCGCGCCCCGACCGCTCCGCTTCCGACTCCACGCCCGACCCGGGCGTGCGCCGCCGCGTCGCCGACCCGGAAAACCTGGTCTCCGCCAACGGCCGCGTCTACGACCGCACCGCGCCGCGCGGCAGCTACGTCAACATTCTCGTCTGAACCCGGAAAACCAGGCCGGGCGCTGCCCGGACCCGCACAGGGCCGGGAGGCCCTGTGAACCCATTCCCTTTGGTTTTTCCGCGTAGCGGGATCAACCGTCACGCCGCGTGACGGTTCGAAGGCGCTTCGCGCAAAAACCAGAAAGATCGGGATCCAAGGGCCTCCCGGCCCTGTGCGGGTCCGGGCAGCGCCCGGCCTGGTTTTCCGAAAGCGTCACTCGCCGGGCGGCAGGCCCATCAGGCCGCGGGCGTAGTCGCGGGCGGAGAAGGGGCGGAGGTCTTCGGCGGATTCGCCGACGCCGGCGAAATGGACGGGGATCTTGTGCTTTTCGGCGATGGAGACGACCACGCCGCCCTTGGCGGTGCCGTCGAGCTTGGTCATCGCGAGGCCGTCCACGTGGACCATCTCCTTGAAGATGTCGACCTGCTGGTGGGCGTTCTGGCCGGTGGTGGCGTCGAGCACGAGGAGGGTGGTGTGGGGGGCGTCGGGGACCAGCTTCTTGAGGACGCGGGAGATTTTCTCCAGTTCCTGCATCAGTTCCTTGCGGTTGTGCAGGCGCCCGGCGGTGTCGATCAGCAGCACGTCGTCCTTGCGGGCGGTGGCGAGCTTGAGGGCGTCGAAGGCGACGCCCGCGGCGTCGGCGCCGGTTTCGCGGGCCATCACCGGGCAGCCGGTGCGCTTGCCCCACACCTGGAGCTGTTCGACGGCGGCGGCGCGGAAGGTGTCGCCCGCCGCCATCACCACGCCGAGGCCCTGGTCCTTGAGGGTTTTGGCGATCTTGCCGATGGTGGTGGTCTTGCCCGCGCCGTTGACGCCGACGACGAGCACGACGTGGGGCTTTTTCGCCGGATCGAAGGCGAGGGGGCGCGCCACCGGTTCGAGAATGGTTTCGATCTCTTCGGCGAGGGCGGCGCGGATGTGGTCGCCGGAGACCTCCTTGCCGAAATCGCGCTTGCGCAGCGCCTCGACCAGCCGGGCCGAGGTGGAGACGCCGATGTCGGCGGTGATGAGCAGGTCCTCGAGGTCCTCGAGGGCGGCTTCGTCGAGCACGCGGCGGCCGAACAGCGCGCCGATCCCCGAGGCGAGGCGGGAGGAGGAACGCGCGAGGCCCTGGCGCAGGCGCGCCAGCCAGCCGGTGGATTCGGTTTCGCTCATGCCGGGAGTCCGTAAAGCGTGGCGCCGTCGTGGCGGGTGATGGTGACCCGGGCGACGGTGCCGACTTCGGGCGCGTTCGTCAACCCGCCGGTTTCGAGGGCGACCGGCAGGTAGTGGTCGGTGCGGCCGTGGCCGCCGGTTTCCACCACCATGGTGGCGGTGCGGCCGACCCAGCTTTCGAGCAGCGCGGCCATGCGCCGCTGCCCGGCGTCCCGCAAGGCGCGGGCGCGGGCCTTGACCACGTCGCCCTTCACCTGGGGCATGCGCGCCGCCGGGGTGCCGGGGCGCGGCGAGAACGGGAAGACGTGGAGGTGGGTGATGTCCGCTTCCTCCACCAGCGCGAGGCCGTTGGCGAACATTTCGTCGGTCTCGGTGGGGAACCCGGCGATCACGTCGGCGCCGATCGCCACGTCGGGCCGCTCGGCGCGCAGGCGGCGCACCACGTCGAGGATGTCGGCGCGGAGGTGGCGGCGCTTCATCCGCTTCAGGATCATGTCGTCGCCCGCCTGCATCGAGAGGTGGATGTGGGGCAGCAGGCGCGGCTCGGTGGCGAGCAGGCGGAAGGTGTCGTCGTCGATTTCCACCGGGTCGAGGGAGGTGAGGCGCAGGCGCGTCATCTCCGGCACCTCGTCGAGCAGGTGGCGGATCAGGCGGCCGAGGTGCGGGCCTTCGGCGGTGTCGGCGCCGTAGGCGGTGATGTCCACCCCGGTGAGGACGATTTCCGGCGTGCCCGCCGCGATCAGGGCGCGGATCTGCGCGGCGATCGCGTCCTTCGGCTGGCTGCGGTTCGGCCCGCGCGCGAACGGAATGATGCAGAAGGTGCAGCGGTGGTCGCAGCCCTGCTGCACCTGCACGAAGGCGCGCGCCCGGCCGTCGAAGCCCTCGACCATGTGGGCGCTGGTCTCCCGCGCCGTCATGATGTCGGTGACGTGGATCGGCGCGGCGTCCTCCGCGTAGCCTTCGCGGGTGAGCTTCTCGCGGTTGCCGAGGACGCGGGCGACGCCGTCCATTTCGGCGTATTTCTCGGGCGCGAGCTGGGCGGCGCAGCCGGTGACGATGATCTTCGCCTCCGGGTTCTCGCGGTGGAGCTTGCGGATCGTCTGGCGCACCTGGCGCTCCGCCTCGGCGGTGACGGCGCAGGTGTTGACGAGGATGGCGTCGGTCAGCCCGGCATCCTCCGCATGGCCCTTCATGAGTTCGGACTCGTAGGCGTTCATGCGGCAGCCGAAGGTGACGACGCGGACGGCGTCGGTCATTCCGGTTTTCCGATTTGGAGTTCGGCGAGCGTGCCTTCGTAGGCGAGGCTCGCGGTGCCGGTCATCAGCACGTGGCCGTTGTCGGCCCAGGCGATGTCGAGTTCGCCGCCGTCCAGCACCACCGTGGCGCTACGGCCGGAGATGCCGCGCCGCGCCGCCGCCACCAGGGTGGCGCAGGCGCCGGTGCCGCAGGCGCGGGTGATGCCGACGCCGCGCTCCCACACCCGCATGCGCAGGCGGCCGTGGCCCAGATCCTCGACGATCTCGACGTTGGTCTTTTCGGGGAACAGGCTGTCGGTCTCCACCGCCGGGCCGAGGGTTTCGAGGTCGACGGCGGCGACGGACGGGACGAAGAACACCGCGTGGGGGTTGCCCATCGACACCGCCACCGGCTCCAGCAGCGGCCCGAGGGCGAACGGCACGCGGGCGGTGTCGCACGGGGTGGCGAGCGGGATTTCCTGCCAGTCGAGGCGGGCGGGCCCCATGTCGGCGGCGATCCGGCCGTCCGCCGCGCGGGCGGCGCGCAGCAGCCCGGCGCGGGTGCGCAGGGTGACGTCGGCGCGGCCGGTTTCCTCCATCAGCACGCGGGCGACGCAGCGGGTGGCGTTGCCGCAGGCGGACACCTCGGAGGCGTCGGCGTTGTAGATGCGCATGAAGGCGTCGGCCCCGGCGTCGCCCGGCTCGATCACGATCAGCTGGTCGCAGCCGACGCCGGTGCGGCGGTCGGCGATCGCGGCGATGGCGGCGGGGGAGAGGGCGAGCGGCGCGGCGCGCGCGTCGAGGACGACGAAATCGTTGCCGAGTCCGTGCATCTTGCGGAACCGCCGCCCGGCGAGGGCGGAATGGGGCGCGCTGCTGCTCATGGGCACTTATTAAGTGACGCGCTCGCCGCGAGTCCAGCGACTTTACGACATGGCACGTCTGCGCGGCCGATTCGGCGGAAAAAATCGGATAGTCCCCCGGGCGGCGTCGCGGCACAGTGGACTGACTGATAACGCGTTTTAATCACATTCCATTCCATGTTCCTGAAGGATGCCGGAAGATGCCGAACCCTCCCGCTTTCGAAGTTTCCAAGGATCGCTTGTGGCTGCCGTTCATGGCGCCGGTCTACGCGCGCTTCGCCCAGCCGGTCGGCTGGGCGGTGTTCCGCGTGGTGATCGGCCTCGCGCTGGTGATGGAAAGCCTGCCGAAAATCGCCGATCCGCTGGGGCAGATCGGCTTTCTCGAGGCGATCGGCTTTTATCCCGGCTGGTTCTGGTCGCCTTTGCTGGCGGGTGCCCAGTTCGTCGGCGGGGCGATGATCGCCCTCGGCCTGCTGACCCGGCCGTTCGCGCTGGCCAACGCGGTGACGCTGCTGGTCACGGTCTGGTACCACGTCAACTTCCCCTACGGCGACGCGTTCCTCACCGAGGCGGGGGTGCAGGTGCTGAAGGCGGGCGGCGATCTGCTGGTCACGCCGCAGGGGGCGAAGCGCCTCGCCGACGGCGGCGCGGCGTTCCTGCATTTGGTGCAGTTGAAGGCGGAATTGTCGTCGTTGTTCTGGGCGGGCGGCTGCGCGCTGTTCGCGGCGTTCGGCGGCGGGCCGTTCTCGGTGGACCGGCTCTTCCTCAAGAAGGAGTTCTAGGCGCGCCGTCCCGCCGGTTCCGCAACACCGCGCCGAAATCGCGCACGAACGCCTCCATGTGGAAGCGCGCCTGGGCGGGGGCGTAGGCGAATGCGCGCCCCACCGGGCAGGCGCGCCGCGCCCGGCAGGCCTGGGCGACGCAGTCGCTCTCCGGCCGCGCTTCCAGCCAGTCGAGGCAGGCGGCCGGGTCGTTGCCCTGGATCGCGCCGGAGGGGCAGGCGGCGAGGCAGGGCTTTCCGGCGCAGCTTTCGCAGGGCGGGGCGGCGGGCGGCGCGGGCGGGCACAGGGGCGCCGCCGAGAACAGCGCGCCGCGCAGGCCGAACCAGGTGCCGTAGAGCGGGTGGATCGCCGGGGTCATCGGCGAGGGGAAGATCGTGCCGGTGCGCCCGGCCCACAGGTGGAAAGGCAGGAACGGCTCGTCGAAGGGATAGACCGCGAGCGCGCCCAGGGCCTCGGCCACCGGGTCGAGAACGCGGCGGTTCCAGGCGTTGAGGGGGTGCGGTTCCTCCCGCCGCGCGGCGGAAAACGCCGCCCACATCTCCGGCCCGGCGTTGCCGATCAGCGTGCAGAAGCCCGGCGCGGCGCCGCCCGGCAGCGGCGGCGCGCGGTCGTCCGCCGCCACGGCGAAGCCGCCGAGGACGATCAGCCCGTGGGGCGCGAGGCGGGTTTCGAGGGGCGTGGTCATGGCCCCGAGATTAGCGCGCATCCGATGCGACTCCAACGCCCTTGACGGGGCGCGGCGGCGGGGGCAATTGGAAGAGACCCGGACAAGGAACCCCGAAGTGTCCCCACCCGACGCCGCGCCGCCGCCCAAGGCAGCGACCGACAAGCTGTTTTTCCGCGTTTTCCCGCCTTTGATGCTGCCGATGTTCCTGGGCGTGGTCGACCAGACCATCGTCGCCACGGCGCTGCCCGCGATCTCGGCCGATCTCGGCGAGGTGGAGCGGATTTCCTGGGTGGTGATCGCCTATCTCATCGCCGCCACCGTCGCCGCGCCGGTCTACGGCCGCCTGGGGGATTTCCTCGGGCGGCGGCGGATGATGTTCGTGGCGCTCGGCGTGGTCGGGGTGTCGTCGCTGATGTGCGCCGCCTCGCCGACCCTGCCCGCGCTGGCGTTCGCCCGGGTGCTCCAGGGCCTGGGCGGCGGCGGGCTGATGGCGCTGGCGCAGTCGCTGATCGGCGAGGCGGTGCCCCCGCGGGAGCGCGCCCGCTACCAGGGATACCTCGCCACCGTGTTCGTCACCTCCAACGCCTTCGGGCCGCTGGCGGGCGGCTATCTCACCGAGGCGTTCGGCTGGCGCTCGATCTTCCTCGTTAACCTGCCGGTGGCGCTGCTCGCGGCGTGGCTGGTGCGGCGCTTTCTCGAGGCGAAGCCGCCGAGCGGCGAGTCGTTCCGCTTCGACTTCCCCGGCCTCGGCTGGTTCGTGCTGTTCATCGTGCCCGCGCTGCTCGGCCTCGAACGCATCCAGTCGGCGGGCACGCCGTTCACTCCGGCGGTGGGGGCGTTGATCGGCGTGTCGCTGGCGTCGCTGGCGCTGCTGCTGCGCCGCGAGCGCCGCGCGCCGCATCCGCTGCTGCCGTTCGCGCTGCTGCGCAAGCCCGACATCTGGCGCCCCGACGCCCTCGCCGCCTGCCACGGCGCGGCGCTGGTGTCGCTCATCACCTTCGTGCCGATCTACCTGCGCGCGGTGCGCGGCGCCCCCGCCTCGGAAATCGGGCTGCTGATGCTGCCGATCGCGATCGGCATCGGCACCGGCTCGATGGTCACCGGGCGGCTGGTGAGCGTCACCGGCCGCACCACCATCTTCCCGGCGCTGGCGCTGATCCCGGTGGTGGGCCTGCTGCTGCTGCTGGCGGTGTTCCCGCTGTCGCTGGCGGGGGTGGCGACGACCCTGGCGATCTGCGCCTTCCTGATGGGGTCGGTGATGGGGGTGGTACAGGTGACGGTGCAGTCGGCGGCGGGGATGAGCATGCTCGGCGCCGCCACCGGCTCGGTGGCGTTTTCCCGCTCGGTGGGCGCGGCGTTCGGCACCGCGCTCGCCTCGATGCTGCTGTTCGCCTCGGTCGGCGCCCTCGATCCGGAGGCCGGGCGGCTGTTCGGCGCGCTGGTGGAGCACGGCCCGGCGGCCCTCGACGGCCTCGCGCCCGAGGCCCGCACCGGGGTGCTGGCGGCGACCGCAAAGGGCTTCGGCCTGGTGTTCGCGCTGATCGCGGGCTACGTGGCGCTGGGCTGCGCGCTGGCGTGGTCGATCCCGAGCAAGCGCCTCGGTCCTTGACTCCTGCGGGCGGATCGCGTAGGTCATCCCATCTTCCTGTGTCTTGAGGGGCGGTTTCCGCCCGTGACGCTTCCGAGGAAGTCCGTTCGTCCGCGAAGGCTCGCGCACGGACGCGTCGGGTTTTGGGCAATTCGGATGGGCCGATGTTCGAGTCTCTGAGCGATCGTCTGGGTGGGATTTTCGACAAGCTGAAGCGTCGCGCGACGCTTTCGGCGTCGGACGTCGACGCCGCGATGCGCGAGATCCGCGTCGCCCTGCTCGAGGCCGACGTGGCGCTGCCGGTGGTGAAGGACTTCATCGAGCGGGTGCGCGCCGAGGCCACCGGCCAGGAGGTGGTCCGTTCGGTCACCCCCGGGCAGATGGTGGTCAAGATCGTCCACGACGCCCTGATCGAGACCTTGGGCTCCGACGCCACCGAGCTGGACCTGAAGGCGGTGCCGCCGGTGCCGATCCTGATGGTCGGCCTCCAGGGTTCGGGCAAGACCACCACCTCGGGCAAGATCGCGCTCCGGCTCAAGGACAAGGACAAGAAAAAGGTCCTCCTCGCCTCCCTCGACGTCTACCGCCCCGCCGCGCAGGAGCAGCTCGCCCAGCTCGCCAAGCAGGCGGGGGTGGCGTCGCTGCCGGTGATCCTCGGCGAGATGCCGGTGGCGATCGCCAAGCGCGCCATGGACGTCGGCCGCAAGGAAGGCTTCGACGTCGTCATCCTCGACACCGCCGGTCGCCTGCACATCGACGCGGAGCTGATGGACGAGGTGGCGAAGGTCCGCGACGTCGCCAAGCCCCACGAGACCCTTCTGGTGGTCGACGCGATGACCGGCCAGGACGCGGTCACCCTCGCCCGCGAATTCAACGAGAAGGTCGGCATCACCGGCATCGTCCTGACCCGTATCGACGGCGACGCCCGCGGCGGCGGCGCCCTTTCGATGCGCGCGGTCACCGGGCGGCCGATCAAGTTCCTCGGCGCGGGCGAAAAGCTCGACAAGCTCGAGGTCTTCCACCCCGAGCGCATCGCCGGGCGCATCCTCGGCATGGGCGACGTGGTGTCGCTGGTCGAGAAGGCGGCGGAAACCTTTAAGCAGGAAGAGGCCGAGAAGCTCGCGAAGAAGATGCTCTCGGGCAAGTTCGACCTCGAGGACATGCTCGGCCAGCTCCAGCAGATCAAGAAGATGGGCGACATCAAGGGCCTGATGGGGATGCTGCCGGGCGTCGCGAAGATGAAGAAGCAGATCGCCGAAGCCAACATCGACGACGGGATGTTCAAGCGCCAGGAGGCGATCATCCTCTCGATGACGGTGAAGGAGCGGCGCTTCCCCGACCTCATCAAGGCGTCGCGCAAGAAGCGCATCGCCGCCGGCTCCGGCACCTCGGTGCAGGAGGTCAACAAGCTGCTCAAGCAGTTCGAGCAGATGGCGCAGATGATGAAGCAGATGAAGAAGCTCGGCAAAAAGGGCGGCCTGCCCCCCGGTTTCGGCGGCGGCATGCCGCCCGGCCTGGGCGGCGGCGGGTTGCCGCCGGGCTTCGGCGGTGGGTTGCCCCCGGGGTTCCCCGGCGGGTTCAAGTTGAAGTAAGGGTTCGGGCGGCGGTGCCGCCCAAGGGTTCGTTCCGGCCTCGGCCGGGGCGGGAAGTTGCACACAGAACGAAGGGTAAAAGCAAACCATGCTTCGTATTCGTCTCACTCGCGGCGGCGCCAAGGCGCGTCCGTTCTATCGCATCGTCGTTGCGGATTCGCGCGCCCCGCGCGACGGCCGCTTCATCGAGCGCGTCGGTTCTTATGATCCGATGCTGCCGAAGGACCATGCCAACCGCCTGATCCTCAAGGAAGAGCGCGTGAAGTACTGGCTCGGCGTCGGCGCCCAGCCGTCGGACCGCGTCGCCCGTTTCCTCGGCCAGGTCGGCGTGATCGCCGCCCCGGCGGTGAGCGAGCAGCCGAAGAAGTCCGCGCCGAAGAAGAAGGCCCAGGAGCGCGCCGCCGAGAAGGCGAAGGCCGCCGAAGCCGCCGCGGCCGAAGGCTGAAGCCCGAACGGAGCCTCGACCGGTGAAGGATGAAGCTGCCCGCGTCTGCCTCGGCGTGATCGTCGGTCCCCAGGGGATCCGCGGCGAGGTTCGGATCAAGGCGTTCACCGCCGACCCGGAGGACGTGGGCGCCTACGGCCCGGTGGCCGACAAGGCCGGGGCGAGAAGCTTCTCGCTCAAGGTGCGGGGGCAAGCCAAGGGCGTGGTGATCGCCGCGATCCAGGGCGTGGCCGACCGCAACGCCGCCGAGGCGCTCAAAGGCACCGAGCTTTACGTCGACCGCGCGCGGCTGCCCGCGCCCGACGACGAGGACACCTTCTACCACGCCGACCTCGTGGGGTTGGCGGCGGAGGATCCGGAAGGCCAGCCGATAGGCCGGGTGGTCGGCGTGTTCGACCACGGCGCCGGGGATGTGATCGACATCCGCGGCGGCGACGGCAAGGCGGTCACGGTTCCGTTCACCAAGGCGGTGGTGCCGGTGGTGGACGTGCCGGGAGGCCGGATCGTGGTGGCGATGCCCGAGGGGCTTCGCGACGACGGTCGGCGGCCGGAGGGAGACGAAGGATGACGGCGGAGAACCTTCCGGAGGCGGAAGGGCGGACGGGGGAAGTGGGGCAGGGCTGGCTCGCCACCGTGCTCACCATCTTCCCCGGGATGTTCCCGGGTCCGCTCGGGTTCTCGCTGGCGGGACGGGCGCTCGAACGGCGCATCTGGGAGCTGGACGCGATCAACTTGCGCGACCACGCCCTCGATCGCCACGGCACCGTGGACGACACGCCCTTCGGCGGCGGTCCGGGCATGGTGATGCGCCCGGACGTGCTCGACCGGGCGATCGCCGCGGCGGCCGAACGGGCGGGCGGACGCGCCGGGCCGCTGATCTACTTCACGCCGCGCGGGCGGCGGCTGGACCAGGAACGGGTCCGGCAACTGGCCGCGGGGCCGGGCGCGACGCTGTTGTGCGGCCGGTTCGAAGGCGTGGACGAGCGACTGCTGGAAGCCCGCGAGATCGAGGAGGTGAGCCTCGGCGATTTCGTGCTCTCGGGGGGCGAACTGCCCGCCATCGTGCTGTTGGACGCGGTGGTGCGGCTGCTGCCGGGAGTGATGGGCCAGCCGGACTCGCTCGACGAGGAGAGTTTCGAGCGCGGGTTGCTGGAATATCCCCAGTACACGCGCCCGCAGATCTGGGCCGGAAGGCCCGTGCCGGATGTGCTGAACTCCGGCCACCACGCGGAAATCGCGAAGTGGCGGCGGAGCAAGGCGGAAGAAGTCACACGAATCAGGCGTCCCGACCTTTGGGAAGCCTACCAGGCGTCCCAGGGACGGAAGAAAGAGGAATAGGTCATGAACATCATCGAAACGCTCGAAGCCGAACAGATTGCGAAGCTCGTCGCGACGCGCCCCGTCCCGGACTTCAAGCCGGGCGACACCCTTCGCGTCCACACCAAGGTGGTGGAAGGCACCCGCGAGCGCATCCAGGTCTACGAGGGCGTGTGCATCGCCCGCCGCAACGCCGGGCTGAACTCGTCGTTCACCGTGCGCAAGATCTCCTTCGGCGAGGGCGTGGAGCGCGTCTTCCCGCTCTACTCGCCGAACGTGGCGGAGATCGAGGTGACCCGCGTCGGCAAGGTGCGCCGCGCGAAGCTCTACTACCTCCGCGCGCTCCGCGGCCGCGCCGCCCGCATCGCCGAGGACAAGGCGGCGATCCTCAAGGCCCGCGCCAAGGCCGCCGAAGACAAGGCGTAAGCCTGATCCGTCGGGCTCCCCGCCCGGCGCGAGACCGGACATGACCGCGCGCCGCCGAAGGCTCTTGGCTTTCGGCGGTCAGCGCGTATATTTCTTTGTCCGCCCGGCGAACAGCCGGAAAGTTGCTCATGTGCCACGAGGAGCATTCCCGTTATGACCGCACCGCGTACCCTGTTCGACAAGATCTGGGAGAGCCACCTGGTGGATCGCCAGGACGACGGCACCTGCCTGATCTACATCGATCGTCACCTCGTCCACGAGGTGACCAGCCCCCAGGCGTTCGAGGGATTGGCGCTGTCCGGCCGCAAGGTTCACCGGCCGATGCAGACCCTCGCGGTTGCGGATCACAACGTTCCCACCACCGACCGCTCCCAGGGCATCGCCGACCCCGAGTCGCGCACCCAGGTGGACACCCTCGAGGCGAACGGCAAGGCGTTCGGCGTGCGGGTGTTCGGCATGAGCGACGAGCGCCAGGGGATCGTCCACATCGTCGGGCCGGAGCAGGGCTTCACCCTGCCGGGCATGACGATCGTCTGCGGCGATAGCCACACCTCCACCCACGGCGCGTTCGGCAGCCTCGCGTTCGGCATCGGCACCTCCGAGGTCGAGCACGTGCTGGCGACCCAGACCCTGGTGCAGGCCCCGGCCAAGAACATGCGCATCCGCGTCGAGGGCAAGCTGCCCAAGGGCGCCACCGCCAAGGACATCGTGCTGAAGATCATCGCCACCATCGGCACCGCGGGCGGCACCGGCTACGTCATCGAGTACGCGGGCGAGGCGATCCGCAACCTCTCGATGGAAGGGCGGATGACGATCTGCAACATGTCGATCGAGGGCGGTGCCCGCGCAGGGCTGATCGCCCCCGACGAGACCACCTTCGCCTACGTCAAGGGCCGCCCGATGGCGCCCCAGGGCGCCGACTGGGGCAAGGCGGTGGCCTACTGGAAGACCCTGGTCACCGACGAGGGCGCGCGCTTCGACCGCGAGATCGTCATCGACGCCGCCGAGATCGTCCCCCAGGTCACCTGGGGCACCAGCCCCGAGGACGTGGTGCCGATCACCGGCGCGGTGCCGAACCCGGAGGACGCCGCCGACGAGGCCAAGGCCAACGCGATGCGCCGCAGCCTCGAATACATGGGCCTCACCGCCGGGCAGAAGATCGAGGAGGTGAAGATCGACCGCGTCTTCATCGGCTCCTGCACCAACGGCCGGATCGAGGACCTGCGCGCCGCCGCCTCGGTGGCCAAGGGCCGCAAGGTGGACCCCACGGTCAAGGCGATGGTGGTGCCGGGTTCGGGCCTGGTGAAGCGCCAGGCCGAGGCCGAGGGCCTGGATGCGATCTTCCGCGAGGCGGGCTTCGAGTGGCGCGAGCCGGGCTGCTCGATGTGCCTCGCGATGAACGCCGACAAGCTGGAGCCGGGCGAGCGCTGCGCCTCCACCTCGAACCGCAATTTCGAGGGCCGCCAGGGTCGCGGCGGGCGCACCCACCTCGTCAGCCCCGAGATCGCCGCCGCCTCGGCGATCACCGGCTATCTCACCGACGTGCGCAAGTTCCTGGCGTAAGGGGGAAAGACCATGGATAAGTTCGAAGTCCTCACCGGCGTCGCCGCCCCCCTGCCGATGATCAACGTCGACACCGACATGATCATCCCCAAGCAGTTCCTGAAGACGATCAAGCGCACCGGCCTCGGCAAGAGCCTGTTCTTCGAGATGCGCTACGACGACGCGGGCAACGAAAACCCGGCGTTCGTGCTCAACAAGCCCGCCTACCGCAACGCCAAGATCCTGGTGGCGGGGGCGAACTTCGGCTGCGGCTCCTCGCGCGAGCACGCGCCGTGGTCGATCCTCGATTTCGGCATCCGCTGCGTGATCGCGCCGAGCTTCGCCGACATCTTCTACAACAACTGCTTCAAGAACGGCATCCTGCCGATCAGGCTGCCGCAGGAGATCTGCGACAAGCTGATGAAGGCCGCCGAGAACGGCGCCAACGCCACCTTCACCGTCGACCTCCGGGCCGAGGAAATCCACATGCCCGACGGCGAGACGGTGAAGTTCTCCACCGACGAATTCCGCCGCCACTGCCTGCTCAACGGCCTCGACGACATCGGCCTCACCCTGGTGAAGAAGCCGAAGATCGACACCTATGAAGCCGCCCGCAAGGCCGACCAGCCCTGGGTCTGATCCGTCGCGCCGCGCAGTGCGAAAAGGCCGGGTGTCCCCCGGCCTTTTTCATCGGCGCACGGTCGATTTTTCCTGGCTTTTCCGGGAGGGAGCGGAATAATCGGTCCTCCGATTACGGAACGACGCAACGAAAGGCACGCGAGCGATGGCGAAGAAGACGGTGATGCTGCTCCCCGGCGACGGGATCGGTCAGGAGGTGATGGCGCAGGTGGTGCGCATCATCGAGTGGATGGATCAGGCGGGCCTCGCCTCCTTCGACCTGCGCGAGGGGCTGATCGGCGGCGCCTCCATCGACGCCCACGGCGTGCCGCTCACCGACGAGACGGTGGCCGACTGCCTCGCCTGCGACGCGGTGCTGATGGGCGCGGTGGGCGGCCCGAAGTGGGACGGCGTGCCCTTCGACAAGAAGCCCGAACGCGGCCTTCTGCGCATCCGCAAGGACATGGGCCTGTTCGCCAACCTCCGCCCGGCGCTGGTGTTCGCCGAGCTGGCGGAAGCCTCGACGCTCAAGCACGAGGTGGTGGCGGGCCTCGACCTGATGATCGTGCGCGAGCTGACCGGCGGCATCTACTTCGGCCAGCCGCGCGGCATCGACACCCTGCCCAACGGCGACCGCAAGGGCTACAACACCGAGGTCTACACCACCCCGGAAATCCGCCGCATCGCCCGCGTCGCCTTCGACCTCGCGATGAAGCGGGGCAAGCGCGTCACCTCGGTGGACAAGGCCAACGTGCTCGAATCCACCATCCTCTGGCGCGAGGAGATGGAGTTCGTCGGCAAGGACTACCCCGAGGTCGCGCTCTCCCACCTCTACGTCGACAACGCGGCGATGCAGCTGGTGCGCAACCCCAAGCAGTTCGACGTGATGGTCACCACCAACATGTTCGGCGACATCCTCTCCGACTGCGCGGCGATGCTCACCGGCTCGCTCGGCATGCTGCCCTCGGCCAGCCTCGGCGCGGCGGACGCTTCCGGCAAGCGCAACGCGCTCTACGAGCCGGTGCACGGCTCGGCCCCGGACATCGCCGGGCAGGACCTCGCCAACCCGCTGGCGATGATCCTCTCGCTGGCGATGATGCTGCGCTACTCCTTCGACCTCGACGCCGCCGCCGACCGCCTGGAGACCGCGGTGAAGGCGACCCTCGCGGCGGGCATGCGCACCGGCGACATCCTCCAGCCGGGCGCCACCCGGGTAGGCACCAAGGGCATGGGCGACGCGGTGCTGAAGCACCTCGCCCAAGGCTGACAAGGGGGTTGGGGAACCGCCGGTTTCGCTTGCGCGAGGCGGCGGTTCCTATACGCTACCCAGGCATGACAGGGACGGCCGCGGGGGCCGCCCCCTCAGGCCGCAACGAACGGGAATCGAAATGGGCTACAAGGTTGCAGTCGTCGGCGCGACGGGTAACGTCGGCCGCGAGATGCTGAACATTCTCGCGGAACGGAACTTTCCGGTGGACGAGGTTTTCGCCGTGGCGTCGAAACGCTCGGCGGGCACCGAAATCTCCTTCGGCGAGGACACCGTGCTGAAGGTCAAAGACCTGGACACTTTCGATTTCACCGGCATCGACATCGCGCTCTCCTCGCCGGGGGCGTCGGTGTCCAAGGTGTTCGCGCCGCGCGCCGCCTCCCAGGGCTGCGTGGTGATCGACAACACCTCCCACTTCCGCATGGAGCCGGACGTTCCGCTGGTGGTGCCCGAGGTCAACCCGCACGCGGTGGCGGGCTACAAGAAGCGCGGCATCATCGCCAACCCCAACTGCTCGACGATCCAGATGGTGGTGGCGCTCAAGCCCCTGCACGAGGCGTTCAAGATCAAGCGCGTCGTCGTCTCCACCTACCAGTCGGTGTCGGGCGGCGGCAAGGATGCCATGGACGAGCTGTTCAACCAGACCCGCGGCATCTACATGAACGAGCCGTTCACCAAGACGCAGAAGAAGTTCACCAAGCAGATCGCCTTCAACGTCATCCCGCACATCGACGTCTTCATGGACGACGGCGCGACCAAGGAAGAGTGGAAGATGACGGTCGAGACCCACAAGATCCTCGACCCGGACATCAAGGTCCACGCCAACTGCTGCCGCGTGCCGAGCTTCATCGGCCACGCCGAATACGTGAACATCGAGACCGAGAAGCCGATCACCGACGCCGCCGCCCGCGAGGTGCTGAAAAAGGCGCCGGGCGTGATCGTCGTCGACATGCGCGAGAACGAGGGCTACGTCACCCCGGTCGAGGCCGCGGGCGAGGACGCCACCTACGTCTCGCGCATCCGCTCCGACAAGACCGTGCCCAACGGCCTGTCGTTCTGGTGCGTTTCCGACAATCTGCGCAAAGGTGCCGCTCTCAACACCGTGCAGATTGCCGAAGTGCTGATCCGCGACCACTTGAAGAAGTGATCGCGAGCGCGCGGCGGTGACACACGACGGCGCGGCCCTGCGGTCGCGCCGTTCGTCATTCCAGCGGAAGTCCGAATGAATCTCCCCGCCCGTCTCCTCCCCTCGCTCGCGCGCGGCTGCCAGGTCGCCCTCGCGGTGCTGATCGCCTTCGTCGCCGCGATGGAATCCACCGGCCTGCTCCACCCCTCCTCGGCGGTGTTCGGCGCGCTGTGGGCCGCGATCTCGGCGATCGTGGTGCTGCAGAACGACATTTCCGCCACCGGCTCCGCCGCCCGGTTGCGCTTCTGGGGCACCATCCTCGGCGCGGTCATCGCCGGCGGATACCTGATGCTCTGGCCCTTCAACCCGGTCGGCCTCGGCGTGTGCGTCGCCCTCGCGGTGGCGGGCGCCCACCTCCTCAATCAGAACGACGGCGGCCGCCTCGCCGCCATCACCGTCACCGTCATCCTGCTTCAGGGCGAGATGAACCCGGGCGCCCACCCGCTCGTCACCGTCGGCCTCCGCTTCTTCGAGGCCTGCCTCGGCGCCGCCTCGGCGGTGGTGGTGTCGTGGGCGTGGATGCGCGTCGCCCGCCACGGGAGGTTCGGCGGATGACCACCATCTACGTCGACGCCGACGCCTGCCCGGTCAAGGACGAGGCGATCAAGGTCGCCGAGCGGCGCGGCTGCCAGGTGGTGCTGGTCTCCAACCGCGGCTTCCGCACCGCCCAGCCGTTCGTCCGCTCGGTGCTGGTGGAGGCCGCCCCCGACGCCGCCGACAAGTGGATCGCCGCCGCCATCGCCCCCGGCGACGTCTGCGTCACCAACGACGTTCCCCTCGCCGCCCGCTGCGTCGAGGCCGGGGCCAAGGCCCTCTCCCCCACCGGCAAGGTGTTCGACGGCGCCTCCGTCGGCATCGCCCTGGCGATGCGCGACCTGATGACCGACCTCCGCGCCACCGGCGAGATCACCTCCGGCCCCCGCGGCTTCTCCCCCCGCGACCGCTCCCGCTTCCTCGACGCCCTCGACGCGCTGGTGCGCTGAGGCTCACTCCGGCAGGGGCGCGGGCGGCGCCACGCCGTAGCCCTGCGCGAAGTCGACGCCGATCTCCCGCAGCGCGGCGACGATCTCGGCGTCGGCGGCGTATTCCCCCACGGTCTGGAGACCCATGAGGTGGCCGACGCGGTTGATGGTTTCGGTCATCGTGCGGTCGATCGGGTCGGAGGCGATGTTGCGCACGAAGCTGCCGTCGATCTTGAGGAAGTCCACCGGCAGGGTCTTGAGGTAGGCGAGGGAACTGGTGCCGACGCCGAAGTCGTCGAGGGCGAAGGAGAACCCCAGCCCCTTGACCGCCGCCATGAACTGGGTGGCGACGCGCATGTTGTTGATCGCCGCGGTCTCGGTGATCTCGAAGCAGATCCCGCCGGGCGGCACCGCGTGGGCGCTCGCCTGGGCGCGGATGTAGTCGAAGATGCCCTCGTCGCCGAGGGTGGTGCCCGAGAGGTTGATGGCGCAGGTCAAGGGCGCGCCGAAGCGGCGCACCAGCTCGTGGTAGCGGGCGAAGACGTGGCCGATCACCCAGCGATCGATGGCGGGCATGAGGTTGTAGCGCTCGGCGGCGGGGAGGAAGGTGCCCGGCGCCACCAGGTTGCCGTCCTCGTCGATCAGCCGCAGCAGCACCTCCATGTGCTCGCCGGGGGCGCTGTGGGGGCCGAGGGGCTTGTAGGGCTGGTAATAGAGGGTGAGGCGGTTGTCCTCGATGGCGCGGGAGAGGCGCGCCGCCCAGCCCATTTCGCTGCGCCGCCGGGCGATGTCGGCGTCGCTGCTGCGGTAGACGCAGATCCGCCCGCGGCCCTGCTCCTTGGCGGCGTAGCAGGCGGCGTCGACGGCGGCGAGCACGTCAGCGCGGCTGCCCACGTCGCGGCCGAGGGCGATCATGCCGATGCTGGCGCCCACCGAGAACGCCTTGCCCTCCCAGACGAAACGGAACTCCCGGATCGCCGCCAGCAGGTCGGCGGCGATGCGCTCCGCCCGGTCGAGGGGGCAATCCTCCAGCAGCACGCCGAACTCGTCGCCGCCGAGGCGGGCGAGGGTGTCGGAGCGGCGCAGCCGGTTCTGCAGCACCCCGCCCACCTGCCGCAGCAGCGCGTCGCCCGCGGTGTGGCCGCAGGTGTCGTTGACCAGCTTGAACTGGTCGAGGTCGAGATAGCACACCACGCCGCCCGGCGCGGCGGCGCGCGCCCGCGCCAGCGCCGCCTCGACGCGCGCCTCGAACTCGCGGCGGTTGACGAGGCCGGTGAGGGAATCGTGGGTGGCGTCCCACAGCGCGCGCTTTTCCATGCGCCGGGTGGCGGAGACGTCGCGCAGCACCATCACCGCGCCGATCACCGCGCCGGTGCGGTCGTGCAGCGGCGCGGCGGAATCCTCCACCGCCACCGAGGTGCCGTCGCGACGCATCAGGGCGATCTCGCGCTCGTCGTAGGCGGCGGCGCGGTCCTGGTCCATGGCGGTGTGGACGGCGGCGGGGGCGGGCGCCATGGTCGCCTCGTCCACCAGCGGGCAGACCTCGTCCAGCGGGCGGCCGCGCGCCTCCTCCGGCGTCCACAGGGTGAGGGCGGCGGCGGCGGGGTTGAGGTAGGCGACGCGGCGCTCGGCGTCGACGCTGACGACGCCGTCGGTGATCGCGAACAGCGTGATGCGCGCGCGCTCGCGTTCGTCCAGCATCGTCGCGAGGGTGGCGGCCTCGCGCATTTGCGAGCGCCGCAGCAGCGCGAACAGCGATCCGGCCAGCGCCGCGCCGAGGGCGGCGGCGAGGGCGGTGAACAGCAGGAGGTCGTCGATCCGCTGCTCCACCTCCACCCGGCCCACCGGCACCCCGGCGTCGTGCACCGGGGCGGAGCGCCGCATCGCGATGCCGCCGGGGCGGTTGTCGGAGGCGCTGACGACGGTGCCGTCGGCGGCGAGCAGGGTCGCGCGTTCGTCCGGCCGTTCGACGGGGGTGCGGGTCAGCACGTCGTGCAGGCGGACGTCCTGGTAGCGCCACATCGTCGGCGAGAGGGCGATCACCTGGTTGACGAGTTCCGCCTTGACCGTCGCCCGGGTGTGGAGGGCGACGCCGCGGGCGCTGTAGCCGAGGCCGAAGGTGACCGCCGGCAGGGCGAGGGCGACCGCGATCGCCGCCGCCGCCATCAGCGCCGACAGCAGGCGGGAGCGCGGCGCCTCGGGTCCGGCGTAGTAGGGGGCGCCGCTCACGGCACCCAATGCCCCGTACGCGCCAGGATCGCGCGCCCTTCGTCGGATCGGACGAAGGCGACGAACGCGTGGGCCGCCTCGGGCGAGCGGGGCGAGGTGACGACGTAGAGCGATTTGAACCAGGGATAGCGGCCGTCGGCGATGGTCTCCGGGGAGGGGGCGACGCCGTCGAGGGCGAGGGCCTTCAGCCCCCAGTCCTCGGTGCGCACCAGGGCGAGGGTGGAGGGGCCGATGCCACCCGGCACGCTCGCGATCGCCCGCGCGGTTTCCTGGTCGGTCACGGCGTAGGCCATGCCGGGGCGGGCCTCCGCCTCCTTGAGCGCGGCGGCGACGGCGGGGGAGATGGCGCGGATCGCGTCGTTGTCGGAATCGCTGGCGGGCCGCAGAACCATGCGGATGCGGGTGCCGTCGGGCCACGCGGCGAGGCGCCCGGCGTAGATATCGGCGATGTCGGCGGTGGCGAGGCCCTCCACCGGAAGCGTGGCGGCGGCGGCGAAAACGAACGGCGTGCGGGCGTATTCGCGGGCCGTCGCCCCGGCCGCGGCCTCGTCGGCCTTGAGGGGGCGCGAGGTCACGCCCAGCGCCACCGCGCCCGCCGTCACCGCCTTCACGCCGCCGCTGCTGCCCATGCTCGGCAGCACGGTGAAACGGTCGCCGCCGGGGTGGCGGGCGGCGTAGGCCTCCGCCAGGATTCGCATGGCGCCGAGGTTGGTGCCCGAGCCGCCGATGGCATACTCCTCGGCGACGGCGGGAAGGGCGAGCGCCCAGGCGCAGCCGCAGACGGAAAGCGCGAGGGACAACCGAATGCTGCGGCGCCGTGCAAAGACGTCGGTCATGTCACCCCCGAAGCTGAAGTCCGCCGATCCCGACTATCTTACGCGTCTGTGGCCTTGGCAAGGCGAAGCGCGGGGCTCAGGCCGCCGGGCGCGCCGGGAACCGGGTTTCCGGCGCGAGCAGGCGCGGCCCGGTGGACACCAGCCGAAGCTCCCGGGTGCCCGCCGCGTGGGTGTCGAGGAAAAGCTGGAACAGTCCGGACACGGTGATCGAGAGGGCCTCGGGCACCGTCGCCCCCTTGAGGGTGTGGCCGAGGAACAGCGCCGAGAGGGCGTCGCCCGCGCCGTTCAGCGGAATCGGGAAGCTGAGCAGCGGCGTGGTGACGGTCCAGGCGGCGTCGGGGGTGACGGCGAGGACGCGGATTTCGTCGGCGGGGGCGTCGGGGGTGACGAGGCTGGTGACGACCACCACCTTCGGCCCCATGGCGATCACCGCGCGGGCGGCGGCGATCGCGTCGGCGAGGGAGGCGACGCGGCGGCCGGTGATCATTTCCAGCTCGAACTGGTTGGGGGTGACGATGTCGGCGAGCGGCACCGCGGTCGCGATCATCAGCTCGGGGATGCCGGGCTGGACGAACACGCCGCGCCCCACGTCGCCCATCACCGGGTCGCAGCAGTAGAGGGCGCCGGGGTTGGCGGCGCGCACGGTGGCGACCGCCTGGGCGACCTGCTTGATGGTGGCCGCCGACCCCATGTAGCCCGAGAGCACGGCGCGGCAGCCGGGCAGGGCGCCGCGCTCGGAAATGCCGCGCAGCAGCTCGCCGATGATCGCGGCGTCGAACACCTGGCCGGTCCAGGCGCCGTAGCCGGTGTGGTTGGAGAACTGCACGGTGTGGATCGGCCACACCTCGTGGCCCATCAGCTGAAGCGGGAACACCGCGGCGGCGTTGCCGACGTGGCCGAAGGCGACGTGGGACTGGATCGAGAGGATGCTCATCGGCGGGTGTCCGGAAACCTTGGGGAGGGCCGATCTTGCCACCTTCCGCGGTTGGATTAAAGTGCTGGGGTCACGAGATTTCGACGCAGCAGATCCGCGAAAATCAGGAGAATCCGATGTCCGTCACCGTCCGCCCGCGCCGCAGCGTGCTCTACATGCCCGGCTCCAACGCCCGCGCCCTCGAAAAGGCGAAGGCCCTGCCCGCCGACGGCCTGATTCTCGATTTCGAGGACGCGGTGTCGCCCGACGCCAAGCCCGAGGCGCGGGCCACCGTGGCGGCGGCGCTGGCCGCCGGCAGGCCCTACGGCCGCCGCGAGGTGATCGTGCGCATCAACGCGCTCAACACCCCGTGGGGGATGGACGACCTGCGCGCGGTGGCGCGTCTCGGCATCGACGGCCTCGCGATTCCGAAGGTGGAAAGCGCCGACGGGGTGCGGCAGGTGCAGGCGGCGGTGCGCGCCGCGGGCGGGCCGGAGGACCTGCCGATCTTCTGCATGCTCGAAACCCCGATGGGGATTCTCCGCGCGCTCGAGATCGCCACCGCCTCTCCCCACGTGGCGGCGCTGGTGATGGGCACCTCCGACCTCGCCAAGGACCTGCACTGCGAGCACACCCGGGACCGCGAGCCGTTCCTGGCGAGCCTCGGGCTGGTGGTGCTGGCGGCGCGCGCAGCCGGAGTCGCGGCCCTCGATGGCGTGCATCTCGACCTCGCCGACGACGACGGCTTCGCCGCCGCGTGCCTGCAGGGTCGGCAGATGGGGTTCGACGGCAAGACCCTCATCCATCCCAAGACCGTGGAGGTCGCGAATCGGACCTTCGCGCCCGCTCCGGGCGAGGTGGACAAGGCCCGGGAGCTGATCGCGACCTACGCCGAGGCGGTCGCCCAGGGCAAGGGGGTGGTGGTTCTCGACGGCAAACTCATCGAACAACTCCACGTTGACAACGCACGGCGTATGGTGGCCCTGGCGGAGGCCATAGAGGCTATGGATAGCGGTTCGTCGGTGTAGCTGAAGGGCATAGATTACCCCTATAATCTATATGCGTATAGATATAGTCTGGCGATGTCGAGGATCGTTGACTTGGCTCTTGGATACCGCGTAGTCTGTCGGTCAGGAGTTTGATCTGCTGTGCGAATCTGGAGGGGAACGCGGACCGCAACGGTCCCATTTCAGCTTCCCGCCTCCATTCTGGAAGAGGGCACTCCGCCATGACCTTGCTGGAAGAGAGACTGAAGAGAGGGGGGCCCGTTTCGCCGCACCTCCAAGTTTATAATATGTTCGCTTTGACCTCGTTCCTTTCGATCCTGCACCGCATATTCGGCGCGGCGCTGTTCGTGGGAACGTTGCTGTTCGCATACTGGATCATCGCCGCGGCCGCCGGTCCGGCGGCGTACGACACCGCGATGTCGTTCCTCGGCTCGTGGTTCGGCTATCTTCTCATCTTCGGCTGGTCGTTCGCGCTGTTCTATCACATGTGCAACGGCATCCGGCACATGCTCTGGGACACCGGGCGAATCCTGTCGCTCCCCGAGATCTATTCGTCGGGCTACGTCATGGTCGGTTGCGCGCTCACGCTGACGGTCGTCGCGTGGGTTCTCGGCCTGAGCCTTTGAGATCGGGAGGAGGAGCAAATGGCGAAAATGCGCAGTGACCTCATGACCGCGCGCGCGCTCGGTTCGGCGAGGGACGGTTTCCATCACTGGTGGATCGAGCGTCTGTCGGCGATCGCGCTGGTGCCGCTGACCCTGTGGTTCGCGTGCGGCATCGTCAGCGTCGCGGGGGCGGACTACGCCGAATTCGCGGCCTGGCTGGGCAAGCCGTGGAACGCCGGGCTGATGATCTGCTTCATCTCCGCCGCGTTCCTGCACGGCAAGATGGGCATGGAAGTGATCATCGAGGACTACCTCGAACCCCGTTCCGTGCAGTTGGCGGTGAAGGTCTTCGTGAACCTGATGGCGTTCGCGCTCGGCATCGTCTCCGTGGTTTCCGTTCTGATCGTCGCGCTGAGGGGGTAATTCGATGTCCGCCTACGAACTTATCGACCACGAATACGACGTCGTCGTCGTCGGCGCCGGCGGCGCGGGTCTCCGCGCCACGCTCGGCATGGTCCAGGCAGGCTTCAAAACCGCCTGCGTCACCAAAATCTTCCCGACCCGCAGCCACACCGTGGCGGCGCAGGGCGGCGTCGCCGCGTCGCTCGCCAACATGTCGGACGACAATTGGCAGTGGCACATGTACGACACCGTCAAGGGCGCCGACTGGCTCGGCGACCAGGACGCGATCGAATACATGTGCCGCGAGGCGGTGCCCTCGGTCTACGAACTCGAGCACTTCGGCGTGCCGTTCTCGCGCACCGAGGAAGGCAAGATCTACCAGCGCCCGTTCGGCGGCCACATGCGCGACTTCGGCGCCGCCCCGGTGCCGCGCGCGTGCGCCGCGGCCGACCGCACCGGCCACGCGATCCTGCACGCGCTCTATCAGCAGAGCCTGAAGCACGACGCCGAGTTCTTCATCGAATACTTCGCCATCGACCTGATCATGGACGACGACGGCAGCTGCCGCGGCGTGGTGGCGTGGGACCTCTCGGACGGCACGCTGCACCGCTTCCGCGCCAACATGGTGGTGCTCGCCACCGGCGGCTACGGCCGGTCGTACTTCTCCTGCACCTCGGCGCACACCTGCACCGGCGACGGCAACGCCATGGTCGCCCGCGTCGGCCTGCCGCTCCAGGACATGGAGTTCGTGCAGTTCCACCCGACCGGCATCTACACCGCGGGCTGCCTGATCACCGAAGGCGCGCGCGGCGAAGGCGGCTACCTCACCAATTCCGAGGGCGAGCGCTTCATGGAGCGTTACGCGCCGACCGCCAAGGACCTCGCCTCCCGCGACGTGGTCTCCCGCGCCATGACCATCGAAATCCGCGAGGGTCGCGGCGTCGGGCCGAAGAAGGACCACATCAACCTGCACCTCGAGCATCTCGGCCACGAGGTCCTGCACAAGCGCCTGCCGGGCATCACCGAAACCGCCAAGATCTTCTCCGGCGTCGACGCCACCAAGGAGCCGATCCCGGTGCTGCCGACCGTCCACTACAACATGGGCGGCATCCCCACCAACTATCACGGCGAAGTGCTCAACCCGACCGCCGAGAACCCGGACGCCACGGTGCCCGGCCTGATGGCGATCGGCGAGGCCGCGTGCGTCTCGGTCCACGGCGCCAACCGCCTGGGCTGCAACTCGCTCCTCGATATCGTCGTGTTCGGCCGCGCCGCGGCGCTCCGCACCGCCGAGGTGCTGAAGCCCGGCGAAAAGGTGAAGCCCCTCCCGGCGGCGAAGGACGAGCTGGCGGTCTCCCGCTTCGACCGTCTGCGCCACGCCAACGGGTCACGGCTGGTGTCGTCCATCCGCCTCGACATGCAGCTCGCGATGCAGAAGAACGCCGCGGTGTTCCGCACCTCGGAATCCCTGCAGGAAGGCGTGCGCGACATCGCGTCCATCTCCGCCGCGCTGGCCGACATCAAGGTGGTCGACCGGTCGATGATCTGGAACTCGGACCTCGCCGAGGCGATGGAGCTGGAAAACCTGATGGTCTGCTCGGCCACCACGGTGGTCGGCGCCGAAGCCCGTCACGAAAGCCGGGGCGCCCACGCCCGCGAGGACTTCCCCAACCGCGACGACGCGGGCTGGATGAAGCACACCCTCGCGTGGTGCGACGACGCCTACAAGGTCAAACTCGACTACCGCCCGGTGCACGACTACACGCTCACCGACGAGATCGCCTACATCGCGCCGAAAGCCCGCGTGTATTGATCAGGACTTGGAGGGTGTCCCACCGGATACCGAGGAGAAACCATGGTTCAGTTCGCTCTGCCCCGTAACTCCCGCGTCAAGCCCGGCAAGACTCACAAGGCCCCGGCCGGAGCCAAGAACGTCAAGGAGTTCCATATCTACCGCTACGATCCGGACAAGAAGTCCAACCCCACGCTCGACATCTTCGAGGTCGACCTCGACGGCATCGGGCCGATGGTTCTGGACGCCCTGATCAAGATCAAGGACGAGATGGACCCGACGCTGACCTTCCGGCGCTCCTGCCGCGAAGGCATCTGCGGGTCGTGCGCGATGTGCATCGACGGCCTGAACACGCTGTCGTGCCTCAAGCCGATCGCCGACATCAAAGGCCCGGTCAAGATCTACCCGCTGCCGCACCTGGAAGTGGTCAAGGATCTGGTCCCCGACCTCACCCACCTCTACGCGCAATACCGCGCCATCGAGCCGTGGATGAAGACCAGCTCGGCGATGCCGAAGCGGGAACGCCTGCAGTCCCCCGAAGACCGCGACAAGCTCGACGGCCTGTGGGAATGCATCCTCTGCTTCTGCTGCGCCACCTCGTGCCCGAGCTACTGGTGGAACAGCCATCGCTACCTCGGCCCCGCCATCCTCCTGCAGGCGGCGCGCTGGGTCCACGACAGCCGCGACGAAGCCCTGGGCGAACGCCTCGACGACCTCGAGGACCCGTTCAAGCTCTATCGCTGCCACACCATCCTCAACTGCACCAAGGCCTGCCCCAAGGGCCTGAACCCGGCGAAAGCCATCGCCGACCTCAAAATCCTGGTGATGGAACGCGCCTACTGACGCGCCCCCATCCGCCCATACGCAACGCCCCGGCCGCACGGCCGGGGCGTTTTGCGTTGGGAGCGGGAAGAAAACCAGGCCGGGCGCTGCCCGGACCCGCGAGGGGACGGGGTCCCCTCGACCCCATTCCTGGTTTTTCCGCGAAGCGGGATAAATCCGTCACGCCGCGTGGACGGTCGATCCCGCTTCGCGGAAAAACCAGAACGAACGGGTACACAGGGCCCTCGGCCCTGTGCGGGTCCGGGCAGCGCCCGGCCTGGTTTTCCGTAGCCTCAGCAGAACCGCATCAGCAGCGCGCGCTTGAGCCGGGCGAGGGGCCAGTGGCCGGGGGCGGACTGGCGGAGCAGGCGGGCGTGGGGATACCAGGGGGTGGTTTCGGGGTCGGTGGCCCAGCGCCAATCGGGGGAGAAGGGGGGGAGCACCCAGGTGTCCGCGCCGGTGGCGAGGGCGGCGTGGACGGGGCCGGAATCGGCGCCGACGACGAGGTCGCAGAGATGGGCGAGGGCGGCGGTGTCGGCGAAGTCGGCGGGTTCGGCGGGGCGGACGCGGGGGTCGTCGGCGAGGGTGCGGGCGTCGGCCGGATCGGCGACCGGCTGGAGCGGGAGGAGGTCCGCGTCGGGCGGCAGCGCGCCGAGCAGGGCGGCGAGGGGGATGGCGCGGGCGAGATGGGGGGCGGCGCGGGTTTCGGCGCGGCCGCGCCAGACGATGCCGACGCGCGGCCCGGCGGCGGCGCCGAGGCGGTCGGCCCAGCGGGCGGCGCGGTCCGGCGGCGGCGGGAGGTAGGCGGCGGGAGTGTCGGCGAGGTCGGCGAAGCGGGCGACGCCGAGGACGCCCGGCAGGTCGGGCAGGGCGCAGCGGGCGGCGGCGCTTCCGGCGAAGCGGTCGGTGACGGCGACGCCGGGGATGTCCGCGAGCAGGGGCAGCAGCGGCGCCGGGGCTTCGAGGACGGCGGTGCCCGCCAGGGCGGCGGCGCGGGCGGCGAAGCGGGCGAACAGCAGGGTATCGCCGAAGCCCTGTTCGCTCACCAGCAGCAGCGGCCCGGCGAGCGGCTCGCCCTGCCATTCGGGGAGGTGGGCGTGGCGCGGTGGGGCCGCGCCCGGGCGGCGGTGGCGGAGGCGGAAGTCGGGCCAGGCGGCGGCGAGGTCGCCGAGGGCGAGGCGGGCGAGGGCGGCGCAGAAGCGCGGCTCCGGGTCGGCGGGGTCGAGGGCGCTGGCGGCGGCGTAGGCGGGCAGGGCGTCGGCGGGGCGGCCCAGGTCGTCGCGCGCCAGGCCGAGGTTGTGGTGGGCGTCGCGCAGCGCCGGATCGCGGGCGATGGCGGCGGCGAACGCGGCCTCCGCCTCGCTCGGGCGGCCGAGGGCGGCGAGGGCGCGGCCGCGGGCATTGTGGAGGGCGGCGTCGTCGGCGCGGGCGAGGCCGGTGTCGGCGTCGGCGAGGGCGGCCTCCGGCTCGCCCAGGTCGAGGCGGGCGCGCACCAGTTGGAGGCGGATGTCGGCGGCGTCGGGGTCGTGGGCGGCGGCGCGGGCGAGGTCTTGCGCGGCCTCCGCGACGCGGCCGAGACGCAGGCGGGCGGTGGCGCGGTTGAACAGGGCGGTGGGGTCGTCGGGGGTGCGGGCGACGAGGGCGTCGAAATCCGCGAGGGCCTCGGCGTCGCGCCCCAACTGGTGCAGCAGCACGCCGCGATTGAGGCGGGCGCGGTGGTGGTGCGGGTCGGCGGCGAGGAGGGCGTCGAAGGCGGCGAGGGCTTCGTCGCGCCGGTTGGCGACGAACAGGGCGAGGGCGCGGGCGTAGGCGTCGCCGGTCACGGCGCGGGCGGCAGGGCGTCGCCGCCCGGCACGCAGGTGTAGTCGGCGCGCGTCGGGTAGAACAGGCGGCAGTCGAACGTGCTCTGCCGCACCGGCACCGCGGTTTCGCCCCGCGCGGCGCAGACGTCCTGCGCCAGGGCGGCCACCTGCTGGGGCGTGGCGGTCCAGGCGTTGTAGCAGATCGACGGCGCGTCGGGCTTGGAGCGGCCGACGTAGGCGAGGTGGCCCGCGCCCGCCTCGCGGCGGCGGTCGACGAACGCGCCGGAGCAGGCGGAGGCGAAGGTGAGGGCGGCCAGCGCAAGGGCCGAGAGGGCATGGCGGCGGAGCCGCAAACGGGAAACTTCGGTCATCGGAATCGGCCTCGGATTTGCGCGGGGCCGACACTGTAACAGATTGCCGCGATTAAGAGAACGGCATGGATTGACCTTGCGGCGGGTGTGCCCATCTATGGTTGGGCGCCGGCGTCGGCGCGCGCGAAGTTTGAGGTTTTCCAGATGCATGTCGAGGCAGGATTCGGGGCAGTCGACGGCGGAAAGTCGGCCCGCGGACAGTTGCTGGCCGCGTATTGCGCGATGCTCGCCGACGGACGGCTGAAACCGGACCCGGGGCAGGAGGAGATCGCCGCCGAGCTTCAGGCGTTGTCGGACAAGCTGGCCGGTTACCGCCCGGCGCCGGTGGCCGAGGGCGGCTTCGGCGGCTGGCTCGACCGCCTGCGCTTCGGCCGCGCCGAGGCGCCCAAGCCGCCGCGCGGCATCTACATCTGGGGCGACGTGGGGCGCGGCAAGTCGATGCTGATGGACCTGTTCCACGACACCCTGCCGATCCGCGCCAAGCGCCGCATCCACTTCCACGCCTTCATGCGCGAGGTTCACGAGCAGCTCCACGCGATGCGCCGGGCGCCGCACACCTACGCCAAGGACGACATGACCGATCCGCTGGCGACGATCGCGCGGCTGATCGCCCACGACCTCTGGGTGCTGTGCCTGGACGAGCTGGAGGTGCGCGACATCGGCGACGCGATGATCGTCGGCCGCCTGTTCGCGGCGCTGATCGAGCTGGGCGTGGTGGTGGTGACCACCTCCAACCGCCCGCCCAAGGACCTCTACAAGGACGGCCTGCAACGCGAGAAGTTCGTGCCGTTCATCGACCTGCTGGTGGCGCGGCTCGACGTGCGGCACCTGTCGGCGGAGCGGGACTACCGCCTCGGCCGCCTGCGCGGCGCGCGGATCTACCTCACCCCCCTGGGGCCGGAGACCGACGCCGAGCTGGAGCGGATCTTCGTGGAGATTTCCGGCTCCAACACGCCGCGCCCCGACAGCATCCGCGTCAAGGGGCGGGAGGTGGCGGTGCCGCGGGCGGCGGGCTGCGTGGCGTGGTTCGGGTTCGACGACCTCTGTTCCCGCGCCCTCGGCCCCACCGACTACATGGAGATCGCGGCGCGCTATCACGCGGTGGTTCTTGCCGGAATTCCGCGCATGACCGCCGATCGCGCCCCGGCGGCGCGGCGGTTCGTGACCCTGGTGGACGTGCTCTACGACCACCGGGTGAAGCTGATCGCCTCCGCCGAGGTTCCGCCCGAGCGCCTGTACGAGGACGCGGAGGGCGGGTTCGAGTTTCAGCGTACGGTCTCCCGCCTCATCGAGATGCAGGCGGAGGACTATGTGGGCAGTCCCCACCTCCCTTGAACGGGTAGGTGGAGGTGCCGCAAAACCCGATGGCTGCCTTGCTTGAAACGACATGGCAAACAAGGTAGTCAAAAGGTATACAACCGGGCGCCCGGCGTGCCGTCGCGTCCGAAACTTCAACCTTCAAGGAACGCCCGGCTGCGGGTGTGGGGGCTATTGATGGCACGGAAGAAAATCGCGTTGATCGGTTCGGGCAACATCGGCGGCACGTTGGCCCACCTCATCGGGTTGAAGGAGCTGGGCGACGTCGTCCTGTTCGACATCGCCGAGGGCATTCCGCAGGGCAAGGCGCTCGACATCGCGCAGTCCACGCCGGTCGAGTGCGTCGATGCCGCCTACGCCGGGGCGAACGACTACTCCGCGATCAAGGACGCCGACGTGGTGATCGTCACCGCGGGCGTGCCGCGCAAGCCGGGCATGAGCCGCGACGACCTGATCGGCATCAACGCCAAGGTGATGAGCGCGGTGGGCGAGGGGATCAAGTCCTTCTGCCCGAACGCCTTCGTCATCTGCATCACCAACCCGCTGGACGCGATGGTGTGGGTGCTGCAGCAGAAGTCGGGCGTGCCGACCCACCGCATCGTCGGCATGGCGGGCGTGCTCGATTCCGCGCGCTTCCGCTACTTCCTCTCCCAGGAGTTCGACGTTTCCACCGCCGACGTCTCGGCCTTCGTGCTGGGCGGCCACGGCGACACCATGGTGCCGCTGACCCGCTATTCCACGGTGGCGGGCATTCCGGTGCCGGATCTCGTCAAGATGGGCTGGTCCACCGAGGACAAGATCGCGCAGATCGTGCAGCGCACCCGCGACGGCGGCGCCGAGATCGTCGGCCTGCTGAAGACCGGCTCGGCGTTCTACGCGCCCGCCGCCGCCGCCGTGGCGATGGCCGAATCGGTGCTGCTCGACAAGCGCCGCGTGCTCCCCTGCGCCGCGTATCTCGACGGCCAGTACGGCGTCAAGGGCATGTTCATCGGCGTGCCGGCGGTGCTGGGCGCCAAGGGCGTCGAGAAGATCGTCGAAATCGAACTCAACGCCGAGGAGAAGGCGATGTTCGACAAGTCCGTCTCCGCGGTCGACGGCCTGTGCAAGGCCGCCGCGGCGCTGATGTAACCCTAAAACGACGGGCAACATGAACATCCACGAGTATCAAGCCAAGCAACTGCTGAAGGGTTACGGCGTCGACGTTCTGGACGGCGGCGTCGTGTACTCCGAGGTCGACGCGTTCACCGTCGCCGAGCGTCTCGGCGGCCCGATCTGGGTTGTGAAATCGCAGATCCACGCGGGCGGCCGCGGCAAGGGCAAGTTCAAGGAGGCGGAGGCCGGCAAAGGCGGCGGCGTCCGCCTCGCCACCTCGACGCGCGATGTGGAAAAGCTCGCCCACCAGATGCTGGGCAACACCCTCGTCACCCACCAGACCGGCCCCGAGGGCCGCCGGGTGAAGCGGGTATACGTCGAGCAGGGTTGCGACATCCGGCGGGAGCTGTACCTCTCGATCCTGGTGGACCGCAAGACCTCGCGGGTGTCCCTGATTGCCTCGACGGAAGGCGGCATGGACATCGAGGAGGTGGCGGCGAAGACGCCCGAGAAGATCGTCTCGCTCGCCATCGACCCGGTGGAGGGGCTTCAGCCCTACCATGCCCGCCGCGTCGCCTACGCCCTTCGCCTCACCGGCAACAAGCAGGTGCGGGCGATGGAGCGGCAGGTGAGCGGCCTCTACAAGGCGTTCATGGAACTGGACGCCGCCCTGGTCGAGATCAACCCGCTGGTGATCACCGGCGACGACCGGGTGGTGGCGCTCGACGCCAAGATGAGCTTCGACGACAACGCCCTCTATCGCCACCAGGCGATCGAGAACCTGCGCGACGAGGACGAGGAGGACCCGGCCGAACTCGAGGCGGTGCGGCACTCCCTCAACTACGTCAAGCTCGAGGGCAACATCGGCTGCATGGTCAACGGCGCGGGCCTCGCCATGGCGACGATGGACATCATCAAGCTCTACGGCGGCGAACCGGCCAACTTCCTCGACGTCGGCGGCGGCGCCACCAAGGAGCGCGTCACCCTGGCGTTCAAGCTGATCCTCGCCGACCCCAACGTCGAGGGCATCCTGGTGAACATCTTCGGCGGCATCATGCGCTGCGACGTGATCGCCGAGGGCGTGATCGCCGCGGCGCGCGAGGTTTCGCTCAACGTGCCGCTGGTGGTGCGTCTCGAAGGCACCAACGTGCAGCTCGGCAAGCAGATCCTGGGCGAAAGCGGGCTGCCGATCATTGCCGCCGACAATCTGGCGGACGCGGCCGAAAAGGTCGTCAAGGCCGTGAAGGAGGCGAAGTAAATGGCGGTTCTGATCGGCAAGGACACCCGGGTGATCTGCCAGGGCTTCACCGGCGCGCAGGGCACCTTCCACTCGGAGCAGGCGATCGCCTACGGCACCCAGATGGTCGGCGGCGTCACCCCGGGCAAGGGCGGCACCAAGCACCTCGACCTGCCGGTGTTCGACACCGTGTGGGACGCCAAGAACGCCACCGGCTGCGACGCCTCGGTGATCTACGTGCCGCCGCCCTACGCGGCCGACGCGATCCTCGAGGCGGCGGACGCGGGCATCGCGCTGATCGTCTGCATCACCGAGGGGATTCCGATCCTCGACATGGTGCGGGTGAAGCGGGCGTTGAAAAACTCCGGCTCGCGCCTGATCGGGCCGAACTGCCCGGGCGTCATCACCCCCGGCGAATGCAAGATCGGCATCATGCCCGGCCACATCCACAAGCGCGGCAAGGTGGGCATCGTCTCCCGCTCCGGCACGCTCACCTATGAGGCGGTGGCGCAGACCACCGCCGCCGGTCTCGGGCAGTCCACCTGCATCGGCATCGGCGGCGACCCGGTCAACGGCACCAACTTCATCGAGGCGCTGTCGATGTTCATCGCCGACGACGAGACCGAGGCGATGATCATGATCGGCGAGATCGGCGGCTCGGCGGAAGAGGACGCGGCGGTGTTCTACAAGGAATCGGGTTCGAAGAAGCCGCTGGTCGGCTTCGTCGCGGGCGCGGCGGCGCCGCCCGGACGGCGGATGGGCCACGCGGGCGCGATCATCGCCGGCGGCGACCGCACCGCCATGGAGAAGATGGACTTCATGCGATCCTGCGGGCTTCACGTGGCGGATTCCCCCGCCGCGCTGGGGCAAGCCATGCAAGGGGCGATGAAGGGCCTCTGAGAGACCCCCGCGCGGCCGCCGGACCTCCGGCGGCCGCGTTCGTGCTTCCGGCCCGCCGGAGGCGAAACCGTAACAGGGAGACCGGGCGGCAACTCCGCCCCGGCCGGGTACCAATGGTTGGATATATCGATTCGTCGTTCCTGACCGGCGCCAACGCCACCTTCATCGCCGAGCTCTATGCCCGGTATCTGGAGAACCCCGGGTCGGTGGATCCGAGTTGGATCCCGTATTTCAACGAGCTGGGCGACGACCCGGCGGCGGTGCACGGCGACTTCGTCGCCACGCCCTGGGCCGGTCGCGGCACCAAGGTGATCGGCGTGCCGGACCCGGACGCGCCCAAGCCCAAGCCCGCGGGCAAGGGCGTGAAGGAAGGGGCGACGGCGCTCGCCGGTCCCGGCGCGTCGGAAGCCGAGATTCGCAAGCGCATCATCGATTCGATCCGCGCGCTGATGATGGTGCGGGTCTACCGCGTGCGCGGCCACCTGATGGCCGATCTCGACCCGCTCAAGATGGTCAAGCCGGTGCAGCACCCGGAGCTGGACTTCCGCTCCTACGGCTTCACCGAGGACGACCTCGACCGCGAAATCTACATGGATTACGTGCTGGGGCTGGAAAAGGCGACCCTGCGCAAGATCATCCAGGTGGTGCAGAACACCTACTGCGGCCACATGGGCGTGGAATACATGCACATCCAGGACCCGGACCAGAAGGCCTGGATCCAGAAGCGCATCGAGGCCGCCACCAGCCAGGCCAACTTCACCGACCGCGGCAAGCGCGCGATCCTCGAACGCCTCACCGAGGCCGAGGGCTTCGAGCGCTTCCTCCAGCTGAAGTACACCGGCACCAAGCGGTTCGGCCTCGAGGGCGGCGAGACGATGATCCCGGCGATCGAGCAGATCCTCAAGCGCGGCAGCCAGCTCGGCCTGCGCGAGGTGGTGCTCGGCATGGCCCACCGCGGCCGCCTGAACGTGCTCACCACGATCCTGCACAAGCCCTACCGCGCGATGTTCTCCGAGTTCCAGGGCAACCCGGCGAACCCGGAGGACGTGCAGGGTTCGGGCGACGTGAAGTATCACCTCGGCACCTCGGCCGACCGCGACTTCGACGACGTCGAGGTGCACCTGTCGCTCACCGCCAACCCCTCGCACCTCGAGGCGGTGGACCCGGTGGTGCTGGGCAAGGTGCGCGCCAAGCAGGAGCAGCGGGGCGACGCCGACCGCAAGCAGGTGATGGGCCTGCTGATCCACGGCGACGCCGCGCTGGCGGGCCAGGGGATCGTGGCGGAATGCCTGATGCTGTCCCAGCTCAAGGGCTACACCACCGGCGGCACCATCCACTTCGTCATCAACAACCAGATCGGCTTCACCACCGCGCCGCAGTTCTCGCGCTCCGGCCCCTATTGCACCGACATCACCAAGGCGGTGCAGGCGCCGATCTTCCACGTCAACGGCGACGACGCCGAGGCGGTGGTCTACGCCTCGCGCATCGCCATGGAGTTCCGCCAGGAGTTCCAGAGCGACGTGGTGATCGACATGGTGTGCTACCGCCGCCACGGCCACAACGAGAGCGACGAACCGGCGTTCACCCAGCCGCTGATGTACCGCAAGATCGCCCGCCACCCGACGATCCGCCAGATCTACGCCAAGACCCTCGAGGCCGAGGGCGTGATCGCGGCGGGCGAGGGCGACGCCCTGGTGCAGGCGTTCCACGACCGCCTGGAGACCGAATTCGCCGCCGCCAGCTCGTTCCGTCCCAACAAGGCGGACTGGCTCGAAGGCCGCTGGAAGGGCATCATCCCCGGCCACGACGAGGACAGCGAGCTGCCGGTGGAGACCGCGCCCGACGAAGCCTTCTCCGAGGACGGCACCGGCGTCGAGCTGGACGACCTCAAGGCGGTGGGCAAGGCGATCACCACCGTGCCCGACGACTTCAACATCAATCGCAAGGTGCTGCGCCAGATCGAGGCGAAGCGCGAGATGTTCGAAACCGGCGAGGGCCTGGACTGGGCCACCGCCGAGGCGCTGGCGTTCGGCACCCTGCTGAAGGAGGGCACCCCGGTGCGCCTCTCGGGCCAGGATTGCGGGCGCGGCACCTTCTCCCAGCGCCACGCCGTGCTCACCGACCAGGACAGCGAAAACCGCTACGTGCCGCTCTGCCACGTGGGCGAGGACCAGGGCAAGTTCGAGGTGCTCGACAGCCCGCTGTCGGAAAACGCGGTGCTCGGCTTCGAATACGGCTACTCGCTCGCCGAGCCGCACCAGCTGGTGCTGTGGGAAGGCCAGTTCGGCGACTTCGCCAACGGCGCGCAGGTGATCTTCGACCAGTTCGTCTCCTCGGCGGAATCCAAGTGGCTGCGCATGTCGGGCCTGGTGTGCCTGCTGCCCCACGGCTACGAGGGCCAGGGGCCGGAGCACTCCTCCGCCCGCCTGGAGCGCTACCTCCAGCTCTGCGCCGAAGACAACATGCAGGTCGGCAACTTCACCACCCCGGCCAACTACTTCCACGCGCTGCGCCGCCAGGTGCGCCGCAACTTCCGCAAGCCGCTGATCGTGATGACGCCGAAATCGATGCTGCGCGACAAGCGGATGACCTCGAAGCTCGCCGACTTCCTCCCCGGCACCCGCTTCCTGCGCACGATTCCGGAGCAGGAGGCGATCGCGCCGGACGAGAAGATCCGCCGCGTGCTGCTGTGCTCGGGCAAGGTCTATTTCGACCTCGCGGCGGGCCGCGCCGAGCGCGGCATCGACGACGTGGCGATCGTGCGCGTCGAGCAGCTCTACCCGTGGCCGAAGAACGCGCTGGTGCGCCACCTCTCGCGCTACCCCAACGCCGAGATCTTCTGGGTGCAGGAGGAACCGGCGAACATGGGCGCGTGGCTGTTCGTGCTGCCGCGCCTGCAGTTCCTCGCCGAGGAACTGGGCCACGCCGACGTGCGGCCCATCTACGTCGGCCGCCGCGCCGCGGCCTCCCCGGCGACGGGCCTGATGCGCAACCACACCAAGGAACAGGCGGCGATCGTCGAGCAGGCGCTCACCGGCAAGCGGGACGAGCTGTTCCAGCCGTTCCGCCGCAGCACCACGCTCGCGCGCCTGATGCCGCAAGGATCGGTCAAGAAGAAGGGCTGACCGGAGCCCGACGTCCACAGCCCAAGAACAACGGTCAGGAAATCATGTCTCACGAAATCGTCGTCCCGACGCTAGGGGAATCGGTGGTCGAAGCCACCGTCGCGAAATGGTTCAAGCAGGTGGGCGAGGCGGTCCAGGCCGACGAGCCGCTGGTCGAACTGGAAACCGACAAGGTCACCGTCGAGGTCAACGCCCCGGCCTCCGGCACCCTCACCGAAATCGTCGCCCCCGAGGGTGCCGAGGTCGAGGTGGGCGCGCTGCTGGCCCGCCTCGGCGACGCGGGCGCCGCTCCGGCGCCGTCGAAGCCCGCCGCCCCGGCCGCCGCGCCGAAGGCCGCCTCCGGGTCCGACGTGCTCGCCGCCGCGGTCGCCGCTGCGGGCGCCCCGGCCGAGGCCGACGACACCCTCGCCCCGGCGGTGCGCAAGCTGGTGGCCGAGAACAACCTCGACCCCAAGAGCATCCCCGCCACCGGCAAGGACGGCCGCCTGACCAAGGAAGACGTGGTCAACTTCATGGAAGGCCGCACCAAGGTGATGGCCGGCCCGGCCGCGGCCCAGCCGCTCAGCCCCGCCGCCCCGGCCGCGCCCAAGGCCGCCGCGCCGGTCTCGGCCCGCGCCGCCGACCCGCGCGAGGAACGGGTGAAGATGACCCGCCTGCGCCGCCGCATCGCCGAGCGCCTCAAGGACGCCCAAAACACCGCCGCCATCCTCACCACCTTCAACGAGGTGGACATGACGGCGATCCTCGCGATGCGCGAGCAGTACAAGGCGGCGTTCGAAAAGAAGCACGGCACCCGCCTCGGCTTCATGTCGTTCTTCGTCAAGGCGTGCGTCGCGGCGCTGAAGGACATCCCGGCGGTCAACGCCGAGATCGCGGGCGACGAGCTGATCTTCAAGAACTACTACGACGTCGGCGTCGCCGTGGGCACGCCCCAGGGCCTGGTGGTGCCGGTGGTGCGCGATTGCGACGCCAAGTCGTTCGCCCAGATCGAGAAGGAAATCGCCGCCTACGGCGCCAAGGCGCGCGACGGCAAGCTGACCATGGAAGACATGACCGGCGGCACCTTCACCATCTCCAACGGCGGCGTCTACGGCTCGCTGATGTCCACGCCGATCCTCAACCCGCCGCAGTCGGGCATCCTCGGCATGCACAAGACCATGCAGCGCCCGATGGTGATGCCCGACGGCTCGATCCAGGCGCGGCCGATGATGTACATCGCGCTCTCCTACGACCACCGCATCATCGACGGCGGCGAGGCGGTCACCTTCCTCGTCAAGGTCAAGGAAGCGCTCGAAGACCCGGCCCGCCTGGTGCTGGGGGTCTGACGACACCACACGCGGGCGCCGCCCGCACCCGCTAGGGGCCGGAAGGCCCCTAGAACCCCTTTTCCTGGTTTTTGCCGCGCAGCGGCGATCGGCATTCGGACGGAAACGACGGCTCGAATGCGCTTCGCGCGAACAACCGAAAGGGAGCTCCGGAGGGTCGGCGACCCTCCGGCGGGGTCCGGGGTGGAACCCCGGGTTCTCCCAGTTTTGACAGAGGCGGAATGATGGCTACGAACACGGAAACGGCATTCGATGTGGTGGTGGTTGGCGGCGGGCCGGGCGGTTACGTCTGCGCGATCCGCGCCGCGCAGTTGGGGATGAAGGTGGCGTGCGTCGAGAAGCGCGGCGCGCTGGGCGGCACCTGTCTCAACGTCGGCTGCATTCCGTCCAAGGTGCTGTTGCAGTCGTCGCACCATTACCACGCGGCGAAGGAGGAGTTCGCCGCGCACGGGGTGAAGGTGAGCGGCGTCGAGCTGGATCTCGCGGCGATGATGGGCCGCAAGGACAAGGTGGTGGCCGAGTTCACCAAGGGCATCGAGTTCCTGTTCAAGAAGAACAAGGTGACCTACGTGAAGGGCGCGGCGGTGCTGACCGGGCCGAACGCGCTGAAGGTGGGCGACGTGGAATACACCGCCAAGCACATCGTGGTGGCCACCGGCTCGGTGTCGGCGCCGTTGCCGGGCGTGGAGGTGGACGAGAAGACCGTGGTGTCCTCCACCGGCGCGCTGGCGCTGGACAAGGTTCCGGGCGAGATGGTGGTGATCGGCGCGGGCGTGATCGGCCTGGAGCTGGGGTCGGTGTGGGCGCGCCTGGGGGCGAAGGTGACGGTGGTCGAGTTCCTCGACAAGGTTCTGCCGCCCTTCGACGACGAGGTGAGCAAGACCGCCCAGCGGATTTTCGAGAAGCAGGGCATCGCCTTCAAGCTCGCGCACAAGGTGACCGGGGTGAAGCCCGGCAAGTCGGGCGCGACGGTGAGCGTGGAGCCGGTCAAGGGCGGCGACGCGGTGGAGATCAAGGCCGACGTGGTGCTGGTGGCGATCGGCCGCCGCCCCTACACCGAGGGCCTGGGCCTGGAGGCCGCGGGCGTGGTGGTGGACCCGAAGGGCTTCGTGCCGGTGGACGCCCACAACCGCACCAACGTGCCGAGCGTCTACGCCATCGGCGACGTGGTCGGCGGCCTAATGCTGGCGCACAAGGCGGAGGAGGAGGGCGTCGCGGTGGCGGAGACCCTGGCCGGACAGGCCGGGCACGTCAACCACGCGGTGATCCCCTCGGTGGTCTACACCAACCCCGAGATCGCGAGCGTCGGCAAGACCGAGCAGCAGCTGAAGGCCGAGGGCGTGGCCTACAACGCGGGCAAGTTCCCGTTCCTCGCCAACAGCCGCGCCAAGGCGAGCGGCGAGACCCTGGGCTTCGTCAAGATCCTCGCCGACAAGCGCACCGACAAGGTGCTGGGCGCGCATCTGGTCGGCCCGGGCGCGGGCGAACTGGTGGCGGAAGTGGCGCTGGCGATGGAGTTCGGCGCCTCGGCCGAGGACATCGCGCGCACCTGCCACGCCCACCCGGCGCTCGCCGAGGCGGTGAAGGAAGCGGCGATGGACGTGTCGAAGCGCGCCATCCACATCTGAGGCGGGCGACCCCGCGCATGCGAACGGCCGGGAGCGATCCCGGCCGTTCGTGCGTTCGGCGGTGCTCAGTGGGTGGTGCGGGCGGCGGACGGGGCGGCCGCCTCCATCTTCTGCCGCAGTTCCTCGTCGGAGAGGCGGCGCTGCTCGACCACGCCGATCCAGCCGAGGCCGTCGTAGGCCTCGTAGCCGATGGTTTTGGCGAAGGCGATGATGCGGCCGTCGGAGGTGATCGCCGTGCCCTTGGTCTGGCCCTTGGCGTCGAAGGCGTAGGTGCGGTAGAGATCGCGGTCGTCGGAGGCGGCGATCACCCGCCGGTCGGCGTCGAGCAGCAGGACGCGGGTGCGGCTCCATTCCTCGGCGGTGAGGGTGGGTTCGTCGCGCACGATGGTGCGGGATTGCGCCCCCCAGTCGAAGAACACTCCGAGCACGCCCACCACCTTGCCGTCGATCTCGCCGCCTTCGCGCACCGCCGCGGCGTAGAGCGCCACCGGAAGGTTGCGGTGCGCCGGGTCGGTGGTGACGTCGTCCACCACGTAGTCGTCGCCGCTGGCGGTGGCGAGGGTCTTGCGGAACCACGGCGCGGCGGCGTAGTCGTGGCGCGCCACGTCGGGGAACTCGGCGGCCCGCGAGCTGGCCACCGCGCGCCCGTCCAGGTCCAGAAGCACCAGGTCGAGATAGACCGAATAGAAGCGGTTGATCACCGCGAGGCGGGCGGCGGCGCGGCCGAAGCGTTCGGGCGAAGGCTCCTCGAGGGCGCGCCAGAAGGCTTCGTCGGTGGCCCACCAGCGCACGTCGGCGGTGCGTTCGTAGAGGTTGCGGACGATCAGCTGCACCAGGGTTTGCGCCATGTCGACGTTGCGCGAGCCTTCGAGGTCGCGCACCAGGGTGTCGGAGATGTCGAGGCCCTGCTTGATGCGGTTGAGGACGACGCTGCGCATGTCCTCGGAGTTGGAGGCGGCCTGCCGGGCGAGGGTCTTGACCTCGGAGGCGACCACCGCGAAGCCCTTGCCCGCGTCGCCCGCCCGTGCCGCCTCGATGGTGGCGTTGAGGGCGAGGAGCTGGGTCTGGCTGGCGATCGCCTCGCTGCTCTTGGCGAAGCCCTGCACGTCCCTCTGGATGGTACTCATGATCAAACGCATGCGACGCGGCATGTCGGCCTCTCGGGCTGGTTGGGCGGGAAACGCAAACGGGAACCCCGTTCAGTAAACCGCAAACCGCATACCATCGCAATGCAAGCGTGCATGAATATAATGCAACGCATGGGCGCGCCCAAAGTATAGGCACACCAACCCTGCGGGATTACCGGTACAGCACCTAGCGCCGGATGCCCGCGAGGAAGCTCGCCACCTCCCGGTCCAGCGCCTGGGCGGCGTCGCGCAGGGTGTCGGCGGAGGTGAGAACCTCCATCGCCATCGCCTCGGTTTCCCGCGCCACCCGCGCCACCACCGCCACGTTTTCCGAAGCCGCCTGGGTGCCGAGCGCCACCTCGTTGACGCTGCGGGCGATTTCCCGCGTCGCCACGCCCTGTTCCTCCACCGCCGCCGCCACCGCCGAGGACACCTCGCTGACCTCGGAAATGGTGGAGACGATGCGGCCGATCGCCGTCACCGTGGTTCGGGTTTCGCCCTGGATGGCGCGGATCTGGCGGCTGATGTCCTCGGTGGCGCGGCCGGTCTGGTGGGCGAGGGCCTTCACCTCGCCCGCCACCACCGCGAAGCCCTTGCCCGCGTCGCCCGCGCGGCTCGCCTCGATGGTGGCGTTGAGGGCGAGCATGTTGGTCTTGCCCGCCACCTCGGTGATGACGGCGACGATCTCGCCGATGCGCTCGGCGGATTGGGAGAGGTTGCCCACGGCGGTGCGGGTGTCCTCCGCCTGGCGCGAGGCGGTGTGGCTGATTTCGGCGGTGTTCACCACCTGGCGCGAGATTTCCTGCTCGGCGGCGGCGAGTTCGTGGGTGGCGGCGGCGACGGAATCGACGTTGCGCCGCACCTCCTCCGCCTGCTCCTGCACCGCCTGGCTGCGCTCGCGGGTGATGTCGGCGTTGCGCGACAGCACGCGGGCGCTCTCCGCCAGGTGGTGGGACGCCTGGCCCACCTCCTCGACGACGGAATGGACGCGGGATTCCAGGGTGTCGGCGAGGGTGTGGAGGTCGGCCTTGGCACGGGCGGTGCTGCGCCGGTCGATCTCGATCTTCTCCTGCGCGGCGTAGCCCAGCAGGCCCTGCATCGCCCGCAGCATCCGCGAGGCGTGGCGGAACTCCAGGGTGTCCTCCTCGTCGATGCGGTGGCGCTCGTCGCGGCGGGCGATCGCCACGAAGTGCTCGCCCATGCGCGCCAGCGGACGGATCACCGCGCGGCGCACGTTCCACCCCACCAGGATCGCGGCGACCGCGGCCACCGCGAACAGTGCCGCGATCGCCAGCGACGCCGCCGAGACGATGCGGTCGGCGCGGGAGAACTCGGCCTCGGCGGCGCCGCGCTGGAGATCCACCAGCCGGTTGCTGGCCGCCTCGGCCGCCAGCAGCAGCGGCCGCGCGGTTTCGTCCACGTGCCGCCGCAGACCGGCGAGGTCGCCCGCCTGGCCGAGGCGGAGGGCAGGCACCACGCCCTCGGCGGCGAAGCGCGCGGCGGCGGCCTCGAAGGCGCGGGCGGGTTCCGGCTCGGACTGGGCGGCGGCGCGGAAGGCGCTCCACAGGCCGTCGAGGGCGACGCGGTTGGCCTCGATCTCGCGGACGGCGCCGTCCACACCCGCGCCGCCTTGCGCGAGGCCGGTTTCGATGCGGCTCAGGCCGTCGAGATCGGCGCGCATGCGTCGCCCGATCTCGGCGACCTGCACCGTCGGCACGACGCGGTAATGGAAGATGGATTCGAGGGTGGCGTCGGTGGAGCGCAGGGCGGCGAGGCCGATCCCCGCCACCAGCGCCAGCATCGCCAGCGTCGCGGCGGTTTGCAGCGTCAGCCGCGCGGCGAGGCTGTCGAGCCTGCGCCGCCACCCGCCCGCGCGCCGCACCACGCTGCCGCCGGAAATCGAAAGCCCATCCGCTTGGCCCGCGCGGAACAGCGCGTAGACCCGCTCCGCCTCGGCGATTTCGGCGCGGCTCGGCTTGGAGCGGATCGACACGTAGCCCGCGGCCTTGCCGTCCTCGACCACCGGCATCACGTCGGCGCGCACCCAATAGTGGTCGCCGCTCTTGGTGCGGTTCTTCACCAGGCCGCGCCACGGGGCGCCGGATTTGAGGGTGGCCCAGAGGTCGGCGAACGCCTCCTGCGGCATGTCCGGGTGGCGGACGATGTTGTGCGCCCCGCCGGTCAGCTCCTCCTCGGAAAAGCCGCTGATCGCCACGAACGCGGCGTTGACGAAGGTGATGCGCCCCTTGTCGTCGGTGCGCGAGACGAGCTTGGTTTCTTCGGGGTAGTCGACTTCGCGTTGGGTTACGGGGCCGTTGTCGCGCATGGACGCACTCCTGGTTCGAGCGAATCTCCGGTCGAACCCGAGTGTAGCCGTTCGCGCGTTGCGCGAACACGTAAAAATCGTTGGATGGGAGAGGTTTACCCGCCTGAGCTGCGGTCGCGCGGGTGGGCGGCGCCGTGCACCGCCTTCAGTCGCGCCGCGTCCACCTTGGTGTAGCGCTGGGTCGCCGCCAGGGAGGCGTGGCCCAGCAGTTCCTGGATGCTGCGCAGATCGCCGCCCGCCTCCAGCAGGTGGGTGGCGAAGCTGTGGCGCAGGGCGTGGGGGGTGGCGCTTTCGGGCAGGCCGAGCAGGCCGCGCAGGTGGCGCACCTGGCGCTGCACCACGCCGGGGTTGAGCCGTTCGCCCCGCGCGCCCACGAACAGCGGGTCCCGCGCGCCGAGGCGGAAGGGGCAGGCGGCGAGGTAGGCCTCCACTGCCGCCGCGATCGCGGGCAGCACCGGCACCACGCGGGTCTTGTTGCCCTTGCCGGTGACGCGCAGGGTGCCCTCGGCCGGGCGATCGGCGACGTTGAGGCCGAGGGCCTCGCCGATGCGCAGGCCCGCGCCGTAGAGCAGCAGCAGCAGGGCGGTGTCGCGTTGGCCGAGCCAAGGCTCGCGGGCGGCGGCGGCGGCGGCGCGCACCGCGTCCAGCGCTTCGTCCGCCGAGAGCGGGCGGGGCAGGGTTTGCGGCTTGCGCGGCGTGGCGAGGGCGGCGAGCGCCGGGTTGACCACCAACCCCTCGCGCTCCAGCCACTTGAACAGGGTGCGCAGGGACGACAGTTCGCGCGCCAGCGAGGCGCGGCCGATGCCCTCGGCGTCGCGGGCGGCGAGATAGGCGCGGAAGTCCCGCGTCGCCAGGTCGGCGAGGTCGCCCACGTCCGGCAGGCGCCCCAGGTGCCCGGTGAGGAAGCCGAGGAAGCGGGCGACGTCGCGGGCGTAGGCGTCGAGGGTGTTGGCGCTGGCGCGGCGCTCGGCGCGCAGCCAGTCGCGCCACTCGCCCACCCGGGCGGCGAGCGTTGGCGCGGCGGCGATGCCGCTCAGGGGGTCGGCGCGCACCATCGTCCGAGCACGATCGCAAGCAGGTGGGCGAGGAATTCCAGCAGGTCGGTGGCCTGGTCGGGGTGGAAGGTGCCGGGGGCGAACGCGCCCACCGCCAGCAGCCCGGCGGGGGCGGGGCGGCGGTCGCCCGGCTCCCAGGTCGCCGGATCGTCGAGGCGGCAGAGCGCGTCGGAGCGGATTTGCGCGCCGGGTTTGCCGAACAGGCGGTTGCCGCCGCGCCGCTCGGGGGTGAGGACGATGCGCGCGCCCGGCGCCTCGCGCGCGAACAGGGCGTCCACGGTTCCGGCGGGCACGCGGAGAATGCCCTCCGGCCCTTCGTCGACGCCGACGGCGGCGCCGTCCTCCAGCACCAGCGCCACCGCGTCCACGTCGAGGATCGGCGGCCAGTCGCGGATCAGCACGCGGTGGAAATCGGCGGGCGTGGCGGCGGCGGCGAGGCCGAGGGCGGCGGAGTGGGTGCGCTGCTGGCGCGACAGGTTGCCCCGGCTGGTGGCGAGCAGGTCCACCGAGGTGCGCGACAGGCGTTCCACATCCTGCCGCAGGCCCCGGATCATCGCCGCCTGGAAGTCGGCGATCGGGTCGCCGCCTTCGTCGTAGCGGCTGGGGGGCGTCATCGCCCGCAGCAGATCCGGCCGTTCGGCGAGGAAATCCGGGTGCGCGCGCAGGAACGCCTCGACCTCGGCGGGCGCGGGGAGGAGGTCGGCGAAGGCGGTGTCGGCCACGATCAGCTCCGCGGTGGAATGCTCAAGCCCGCCTTTTCGGCGTCCTTGAGGAAGGCGGCGATGCCGCTGTCGGTGAGCGGGTGCTTGACCATCTGCCGGAGGATCGCGGGCGGCAGGGTGACCACGTCGGCCCCCATGCGCGCGGCTTCGAGCACATGGTGGACATGGCGCGCCGAGGCCACCAGAACCTCGGTTTCGAGATGGGGGTAATTGGTGTAGATCGAGACGATGTCGGCGATCAGGCCCATGCCGTCGTGGCCGATGTCGTCGAGCCGGCCGACGAACGGCGAGACGAACGCCGCCCCGGCCTTGGCCGCCAGCAGCGCCTGCACCGGCGAGAAGCACAGGGTGACGTTGACCTTCACCCCATCGTCCGCCAGGGCGCGGCAGGCCTTGAGTCCGTCGAAGGTGAGCGGCACCTTGATCGCCACGTGGGGGGCGATCGCCCGCAGCGCCGCCGCCTCGCGCAGCATGCCCTCGGTGTCGGTGGCGAGCACCTCGGCGCTGACCGGCCCCTCGACCGTGGCGCAGATTTCCGCGATGATCTCGGTCATCGGGCGGCCGACCTTGGCGGCGAGGGAGGGATTGGTGGTGACGCCGTCGACCAGGCCGGTGGCGGCAAGGTCGCGGATCTCGGCGATGTCCGCCGTATCGAGGAAGAATTTCATGGCACCGCGCTCAGCTGGTTTGCTACAGGGGCTGCATTCGGAATTCGTTTGGGAGTTTAGCCGATGAACGCGCCCCTCGCCAACGCCGACGATGCGGTCCGCGTCGCGGTGCGGGTGCCGTTGCCGCTGGGCGCGGACTACACCTACAAGGTGCCGGAGGGTCTCGCGGTTCCCGAGGGCGCGCTGGTGCGGGTGCCGGTGGGCGGGCGCACCCTGTGGGCGGCCGCCTGGGGCGCGGCGGAGGGCGCGGTGGACCCGCGCAAGCTCAAGGAGATTCTCGAGGTGTCCGACGCGCCGCCGCTGTCGCCGGTGCTGCGGCGGTTCGTCGACTGGGTGGCCGACTACACCCTCTCGCCCCCCGGCGCGGTGCTGCGGATGGTGCTCTCCGCCCCGGCGGCGCTGGAGCCGGAACTCTCGGCGGGCGGCGTGGCGCGCGCCGGGGCGTGGCCCGCGCGGGTGCGCCGCACCGCCGCGCGCGAACGCCTGTGGGCGGCGCTCGAGGGCTGCGGCCCGCTGAGCGTGGCCGAG
>JAUVUZ010000005.1 GCA_030604885.1 Alphaproteobacteria bacterium
CCGCCATCGCCGCGCCGCCCGAGCTGCGCCGCCTCGCCGCCGCCTACGTGCTCGAAGGCTTCGGCTATTCGGTCGCCGCCACCTTCCTGGTGGCGGTGGTGGCGCGCGGCGGCGGCCTCGACCTCGGCGCCTGGGCGTGGGTGGTCACCGGGCTGGCCGCCGCGCCCGCGTTCTTCCTCTGGCGCCGGGCGGCGCGGCGCCACGGCCTGTGGCGCGCCCTCGGCCTCGCCTACGCGATCCAGGCCGTCGCCATCGCCCTGCCCGCCCTTTCCACCGCCCCGGCCGCCGCGCTCGCCGCCGCCGTCGGCTTCGGCGGCACCTTCCTCGCCATCACCGCCCTCACCGTGGCGGAGGCGCGCCGCCTCGGCGGCGTCCCCGCCATCGGCCGCGTCACCTTCCTCTACGGCATCGGCCAGGCGCTCGGCCCGCTGCTCGCCGGGTGGCTGGCCGAGGCGCAGGGCGGCTTCGACTCCGCCCTCGTCGCCAGCGGCGCTTGCGTCGCCGCGGGCGCCGTGATCCTCTTGTCCCACCGCATCAGGAGACCCGAACCATGCCCTTCGTGAACATCAAGATCACCCCCGACGGCGCCACCCCGGAGAAGAAGGCCGAACTCATCGCCGGAGTCACCAACCTGCTCCGCGACACCCTGGGCAAGAACCCCGCCACCACCGTCGTCATCATCGACGAGGTGGACACCGACAACTGGGGCATCGGCGGCGAATCCGTCACCGTCCGCCGCGCCCGCGCGCCCAAGTAACGGTCAGCGCGCCGCCTTCAAGAGGGCGTCCACGTCCACGTGGGCTTCCAGGTGGTCGGCCAGCCGGTCGAGGGTGTCCTCCACCATCCGGTCGTAGGCGATGGTCGCCCGGTCCGGGTTGCCGACGTGGGCGAGGAACGCCTTGCGGAAGCCGTCCGACGCGAAGATGCCGTGAACGTAGCAGCCCATCACCCGGCCGGTGGCGTCGATCGCCCCGGCCGGCGTGTTGCCGAGCGTCACCCACGGGGTGTCGAGGCCCGGGCCGGTGGTCTCGCCCACGTGCATCTCGTAGCCGTGGATCACGCTGTCGGACCAGCGGTCGTGGCCCGAAACCTCCTCCAGCACCTTCTTGCCGCGCATCGAGGTGGCAAGGTCGAGGTAGCCCAGGCCGGGGGTGTCGCCGGGCGGCCCCTCGATGCCGTCCGGGTCCGAAACGATCCGCCCCAGGCTCTGGAACCCGGCGCACAGGCCGACGAGATAGCCGCCCCGCCGCACGTGCGCGGCGATGTCCACGTCCCAGCCCTCGGCGCGAATCACGTCCAAGTCCGCCCGCGTCGCCTTCGAGCCGGGCAGGATCACCACCGTCGCGTCGGTCGGGATCGTCTCGCCGGGGGCGACGAAAATCACGTCCACGTCCGGCTCCGCCGCCAAGGGGTCCAAATCGTCGAAGTTGGCGATCCGCGAAATCCGCGGCACCGCCACCACCACCCGCCCGCCCTTGCGGGAATAGTCGCGGTTCTCCAACGTCATCGCGTCCTCGGCGGGCAGCTTCGCCGCGTCGGCGAACCACGGCACCACGCCCAGGCACGCGAGGCCGGTCTTCTCGGCGATGGTCGCGATGGCGGGCGTGAACAGCGACACGTCGCCCCGGAACTTGTTGACGAGATACCCCACCGTGCGCGCCCGCTCGCTCTCCCGGATCAGCACGTGGGTGCCGACGATCTGCGCGATCACCCCGCCCCGGTCGATGTCGCCGATCAACACCACCGGAACGTCCGCCGCCTCGGCGAAGCCCATGTTGGCGATGTCGTTCTCCCGCAGGTTCACCTCCGCCGCGCTGCCCGCCCCCTCGATCAGAACGATGTCGCACTCCGACTCGAGCTTGCGGAACGCCGCCAGCACCTCGGGCATCAACGCCGCCTTGGTGGCGAAGAAATCCTTGGCGCTCGCCGAACCGCGCATCCGCCCCCGCACCACCACCTGGGCGCCGATGTCGGTCTGCGGCTTCAACAACACCGGGTTCATGTCCACCGACGGCGGAACCCCGCACGCCCGCGCCTGCAACGCCTGCGCCCGGCCGATCTCGCCGCCGTCCGCCGTCACCGCCGCGTTGTTCGACATGTTCTGCGGCTTGAACGGCCGAACCCGCAACCCGCGCCGCACCAACGCCCGGCACACCCCCGCCACCAGCATCGACTTGCCCACATCCGACCCGGTGCCCTGAAACATGATCGCGGTCATTCCGGCTTCGTCCCTCTCCGCTGCGGGGCTTCGCCCCGGTCCCCGTAAAGATCAAAACTTCGCGGAGGGACTCGGTCCCTCCGCACCTCCCGGACGTCTGGTTTTTCCGCGAAGCGGGATCGAACCGTCACGCGGCGCGATCGGCTTGGCCCGCTTCGCGGAAAAACCAACACATGGGGTCGAGGGGACCTCTGTCCCCTCGCGGGTCCGGGCAGCGCCCGGCCTGGTTTTCAGAACTCCACCCCCGCCTGGGCTTTCACGCCCGCGCGGAAGGGGTGTTTGACCATGGTCATTTCGGTGACGAGGTCGGCGGCCTCGACGAGGGCCTCGGGGGCGTTGCGGCCGGTGACGACGACGTGGAGGTCGGCGGGTCGGGCGGCGAGCGCGGCGAGGACGTCGGCGAGGTCGAGGTAGTCGTAGCGCAGGGCGATGTTGAGTTCGTCGAGGATCACCATGTCGAAGTCGCCCTCGGCGATCCAGGTTTTGGCGAGGCTCCAGGCGGCCCGGCAGGCGGCGACGTCGCGGGCGCGGTCCTGGGTTTCCCAGGTGAAGCCCTCGCCCATGATGCGGAAGTCGACTTGCTCGCCGAAGGATTCGAGGGCGCGGCGTTCGGCGGTGTCCCACGCGCCGGAGCCTTTGATGAACTGGAGGACGCCGACGCGCCCGCCGTGGCCGACGATCCGCAGCGCCATGCCCATGGCGGCGGTGGTCTTGCCCTTTCCGGCTCCGGTATGAACCATCAGCAGGCCTTTCTCGACCGTCTTGCCCGCCATCATGCGGTCGCGGGCGGCCTTGCGGGCCTTCATCTTTTCGGCGTGGCGGCGGTTGAGGTCGTCGTCGCTCATGGTTCGGCCTTCAGCGTCAGGGGCAGCCCGGCGGCGGTGAACACGACGCGCTGCGCGGCGGCGGCGACGCGCTGGTTGAGGCGCCCCTGCTCGTCGCGGAAGGCGCGGCCGAGCGGCGTTTCCGGCACCAGGCCGAGGCCCACTTCGTTGGAGACGCACACCACCGGCCCGGGGGCGCGGGCGAGGGCGGCGACGAGCTTTTCCGCCTGGGCGGCGGCGTCGCGCGCCTCCAGCATCTGGTTGGTGAGCCAGAGGGTGAGGCAATCGAGCAGGATCGGCCGCCCGGGCGGCAGGCCGGGCAGCAGCTCGGCCACCTCGAGCGGCTCCTCGACGGTTTCCCAGAGGTCGCCGCGGCGGGCGCGGTGGATGTCGATGCGCTCGCGCATTTCCGCGTCCCAGGCGCGGCCGGTGGCGAGGTAGAGGGCGCGCACGCCGGATCGTTTCGCCTCCGCCGCGACCCACGCCTCGGCCAGCGTGCTCTTGCCCGAGCGCGCGCCGCCCAGCACCAGCGAGAGGGGCGGAAGCGGCCGGTCCTCAAACATGGAGCACGTTCACCGCGCCGACGCGGGCGATGCCTTCGAGGTCGTCGAGGTAGTGGTCGATGCGGGTGATCGAGACGAAGTCGATGTCGAGCCGCTGGGCGTCGGCGTGGGGCAGGTTGAGGACGTTGGCGAGCTGGGCGCGGATGCTGCCCGCGTGGGCCACCGCCACCACGTCGCGCCCCGGGAACCGGGCGCTGATGCGCGCCACCGCCGCGCCGACCCGCGCCGCGTGGTCGAAGGTGTTCTCGCCGCCGCCCGCCGGGCGATAGGCGTAGGGATCGTTCCAGAACGCCTGGGGCGCGCCCGGCTCGGCGGCCTCGATCTCGTCCCAGGTGAGGCCTTCCCAGTTGCCGAAGTAGCGTTCCTCGAAGGCGGGTTCGGTGAGCACCGCGCCGGGGTCGAAGGCGAAGCCCTGGGCGGCGAGGGCCGCGAGGGTGAGGCGGGCGCGGGAGAGGCCGCTGGTGAGCACCACCGCGCCCTCGGGCAGGCGGCTGGCCTGGGCGGCGAACACCGTTTCGTCGGAGCAGTCGCACGCCACGTCGTGGCGGCCGTAGACGATCTTGCCCGCCACCGGCACCGGCGCGTGGCGCACCCACCACCAGCGGGTCTTCACTCCGTTGAGCTTCACCGCAAGTCCCCTGCCCGTTGTCTTCGTCATGACGGCGCGCGCAGCATCGCCACCAGAACCAGCACCAGGATGTCGACGGTCTGGGCGCCGCATCCGAGCACGTCGCCGGTATAGCCGCCGATGTGGCGTTTGGCCAGAGCCGCCAGCCCGGCGACCCCGGCGAGGGCGACGAAAAACGCCAGGAACCCCTGCCCCGGCCCGAGGGCGACGAGGGCGATCAGCAGCCCCAGCAGCACCGCCGCCCAGGTGGAGCCTTCGGTGGGATAGCCGGAGGACGCGGCGACGCCGTCGGAGCGGGCGGAGAAGTTGAGGGTCATCGACACCGGAATCAGCCCGCGCCCCAGCGCCCCCGCCGCGATCATCGCCGCCAGCGCGTCGAGCGGCGCCAGCGTGCCGACCGCGACGACGCGGATCAGCAGGCTCAGCACCAGCCCGGTGGCGCCGTAGGTGCCGAGCAGCGAGTCGCGCATGATTTCCATCTTGCGCTCGCGCTCGTAGCCGCCGCCGAAGCCGTCGCACACGTCGGCGAAGCCGTCCTCGTGCAGGGCGCCGGTGATCGCCACCGTCGCCGCGATGGCGAGGGCGCCCGCCAGCGCGTGGGGCGCGCCCAGGGTGGCGGCGAGCAGGAACGCCAGCCCGCCCAGCCCGCCGATCAGCGCCCCCGCCACCGGAAACGTGCGCATCGCGGTGGCGAGCGGCTGGGTGCGCGCGGCGTTGCCCGCGGGCAACGGAATCCGGGTGAGAAAAATCATCGCGTACAGCAGGTCGTCCAGCCACGCGGCAAGGCCGGAGGCGGACGGAGGCGGCGCGGACGGGGTGGATCCGGACATAAGGGTGGTGATTTCCCTGCGGTGATCGTCTATAGACGGGGCTTCCGCAGTCTAAGGAGAATCGGAAGGATGGTGAAGGCCCTGATCGTCTCATCTCTGGACGACGTGCGCGCCCTGGTCGCGGCCATGCCCGGCCCCGACACCGCCGCCGCCGAAGCCGCCCGCACCCGCGAGGCCAACCTCACCAAGCCCCCCGGGTCCCTCGGCCGGATCGAGGAATTCGCGGAATGGCTCTCCGCCTGGCAGGGCCACCACCCGCCGGAGATGCGCCACCCCCGTGCCGCGGTGTTCTGCGCCAACCACGGCGTCGCGCGGCTCGGCGTCTCCGCCTATCCCATGGAAGTGACGGCGCAGATGCACGCCAACTATGTGGCGGGCGGCGCGGGCTTCAACGCCATGTGCAAGGCGATGGACGTGCCCTACGACATCCACGCCATCGAGATCGACACCCCCACCGCCGACTTCACCGAAGGCCCGGCGATGACCGAGGCCGAACTGGTGGCGGCGCTCGCCGTGGGCCTGCGCGCGGTGCCCGAGGGCGCCAGCGTGTTCTGCCCCGGCGAAATGGGCATCGGCAACACCGCCGCCGCCGCCGCGCTGCTGTGCGCGCTCCACGGCGGCAGCGCCGAGGACTGGACCGGCGCCGGATCGGGCGTCTCGGGGGCCGACCTCGCGCGCAAGATCGAGGTGGTGCGCCAGGGCGTGGCGCTGCACGCCGCCGAGGCCGCCGACCCGCTCGACCTGCTCCGCCGCCTCGGCGGGCGCGAGCTGGCGGCGATGACCGGCGCGATCCTCGCGGCGCGGCACCTGCGGGTGCCGGTGCTGATCGACGGCTTCCTCTGCTCCGCCGCCGCCGCGGTGCTGGCGGCGATGCGGCCCGACGCCCTCGACCACTGCCGCTTCTCCCACGCCTCCGCCGAGCCGGGCCACGCCCTCTTGATGCAGAAGCTCGACGCCAAGCCGATCCTCCACCTCGACATGCGCCTGGGCGAGGCCACCGGCGCGGTGCTCGCCTCGGGCATCCTGCGCACCGCGGTGGCCGTCCACACCGAGCTTCTCACCTTCGAGGAAGCCCGCGTCACCCGCAATCATCCGGTGTCCTGAGATGCTGAAGATTTCCGCTCCGCAGATCGACTCCCTCGACCACCTGCGCCATATCCTGCGCAACCTGCCGGGGCCGGATACCGCCGCCCGCGACGCCGCCCTCGCCCGCGAGCCGCTGCTCACCAAGCCCCGCGGCGCCCTCGGCCGCCTGGAGGAACTCGCCGCCTGGCTCGCCGCCTGGCAGGGCCGCCACCCGCCGGTGATGGACCGCCCGGCCGCCGCCACCTTCGCCGGCAACCACGGGGTGATGAAGCACCGCGTCTCGCCCTGCCCGGTCGAGGTCACCTGGCAGCAGTCGAAAAACTTCGCCGAGGGCGGCGGCTCGATCAACGCCTTCTGCCGCTCCACCGGCACCGAACACAAAACCTACGACATCGCCATCGACAGCTTCACCCGCGACTTCCTCGAAGGCCCGGCGATGGACGAGGACGACTTCGTCGCCGCCTTCAACGTCGGCATGGCGGCGGTCGAGGCCGGAATGAGCGTGTTCTGCCCCGGCGAAATGGGCATCGGCAACACCACCCCCGCCTCCGCCATGGCGATGGCGATCTACGGCGGCACCGCCGAACAGTGGACCGGCTACGGCGCGGGCGCGGTCGGCCCGATCATGGAACGCAAAATCCGCGTCGTCGCCGAAGGCGTCGCCAAACACACCGCCGATTCGCCCGACGCGGTGGAAATCGCCCGACGCCTCGGCGGCCGCGAACTCGCGGCGATGGCGGGCGCCACCCTCTCCGGCCGCCTCCAGCGCGTCCCGGTGCTGCTCGACGGCTTCCCCTGCACCGCCTCGGCGGTGTTCCTCGAAGCCTTCCAGCCCGGCGCCCTCGACCACTGCCGCATCTCCCACGCCTCCGCCGAAGTGGGCCACGGCATGCTCACCGAACGCCTCGCCCAACGCCCGCTGCTCCACCTCGGCATGCGCCTGGGCGAAGGCACCGGCGCCGTGCTCGCCGTCCACCTGCTGCGCGCCGCCGTCACCTGCCACGCCGACATGGCCACCTTCGACGAAGCCGCCGTCGCCCGCGCCGAGCGGTGAGGGAAGGCCAGGGGCGCTGCCCCTGGGACCCCGCCGGGGGGTCTCGGACCCCCCGGACCCCGCGCTCACTTCAAAGGAAAAGGGCCTCCCGAACGGAGGCCCTTTTCCTTTGGAAACGAATGGGATCCAAGGGCCCAAGGCCCTTGGCGGGTCCAGGGCGGAGCCCTGGCCTGCCCTCACCCGCCCCGGCGCAGGAGGTCGAGGGCGGCGTTGAGTTGGCTCATGCGGTCGTGGCTGCCGGTGGGGCTATCGGGGTGGTGGACGGTGGCGAGGGTGCGAAAGCGGGAGCGGACCGTTGCGAACGCGGGTTTGACGTTGGGGGGGAAGCCGAGGACGTGGAGGGCGTCCTCGCGACTGCGGATGCCGCCCGGCAGGGGGGTGAAGGCGAGGGTGGCGACGGTGGCGCGGAGGCGTTGGATTTCGGCTTCGGCCTGGGCGAGGCGGGCGTGGGCCTCGGCGACGGCGGCGTCCTGGACGGCGGGGGCGCGGGGCGGCTCGGGCGGTCGTTTCGGGTCGATGGCGAGGTCGAGGCGGCCGTCGGCGAGGGCGAGGGCGAGGCCGAGAGCGCGGCGGATGCGGTCCGGATTCGAGCCGTCCGCCATGCGGATTTGCAACCTTGGCTTGCGGCGCCAGGGTCGCCCGGCGGCGGGGCCGGATTTGAGGATCACGGTTTCCCGGTCGGCCGCGCCCGGTTCGCCGGGGTCGGGGGCCGCGTCCACCGCCTCGGCGGGCAGCATCAGCAGGATCGAGCGTGCGAGGTCGGCGGCGTTGACGCCGCGCGCCCGCGCGAGGGCCGTCACCGCGTCGCGGAACCACGCGGCGCAGGGCACGGTGTAGGAAACCTTGGAAGCCAATCGGAGTCCCCCGGATCGTCGCGGCATCTTGGGTTCGCCGCCGCAACGAGTCTAGCCGGTTCCCCCGGCTTTTCAACTGCGTTTGCGGTTAAGCCTTCGGCGCCACCCCGCCCGAAGCCGCCGCGGGACCGAGGGCGCGCCCGATCGCGGCGATCAAATCGTTGTTTCTCAATGGTTTCTTGAACACGGCGACGACGCCGGGCATCTGGTTGGCGCGCTTTTCCGCATCGTCCTCGGGGGTGAAGAAACCCGAGTAGAGGATGATCGGCAGCTGCGGATGGCCCTGGTGCAGGGTGCGGATGAGGTCGACGCCGTTGCCGTCGGGCATCGAGAGGTCGACGATCGCGAGATCGGGGCAGGATTTCGCCACCGCCTCCACCGCTTCGGCGACGCGGTGGGCCTGGCGCACCGCGTAACCGGCGGATTCCAGCACCAGGCTGATCGCCTCGCAGGCGAGGAGGTTGTCGTCAACGATGAGAATCGTGGCCATGGTCGCCTTCGCGCTCCGGGTCGGAGAGGGGTATCCAGACGGTGAAGGTGGAGCCGAGGCCCGGTTCGCTGTCCACGTCGATTCGCCCGCCCCAGTTGCGGACGATACCGAACGCGACGGCGAGGCCGAGGCCGGTGCCGTGACCCTCATCCTTGGTTGTAAAAAATGGCTCGAAGATCCTGTGTTTCAAGGCGGGATCCATGCCCTTGCCGGTGTCCACCACCGCCACCGCCACCGCCGGGCGGCTGTCTTCCGCGTCGGCGGCGTCGGCATAGCGCAACCGCTCGGCGCGGCAGTCGATGCGAATCGTGCCCTGGTGGTCCATGGCGTCCGCCGCGTTGGTGACGAGGTTGGTGAGCACCTGCCCCAGTTCGCGCCGGTCGAGGCGGGCGGTGGCGCCCTCGGGGATGCCGTCGTCCACCGCGACCTCGAGCCGCACCTGCGAGGGCAGTCCGGGGCGGATGAACGCCACCGCGTCGAACAGCGCCGGAACGATCGGAGCGTCGGCCTCCGGCACCGGCGCGTTGCGGGCGAAGGTGAGCACGCCGCGCACGATCGTCTCGGCGCGCTCGGCGGCATCGGTGATGCGGGCGAAGCAGCGGGCGGTGAGCGACTCCGGCTCCGCCTGGGCGAGGCCGAGTTCGGACAGCGAGAAGATCGGCTGCAACGTATTGTTGAGTTCGTGGGCCACGCCCGAGGCGAGCTGGCCGAGCGCCTCCATCTTCTGGCGGTTCTGCTCGATGTCGCGCAGGCGGATGTCCTCGGTGCGGTCCTCGATCCGCCACACCCAGCCACCGTCGGCCATGGTGTGGGCGGAAAAGCGCAGGTGGTGGCCGCCGATCCAGGGCACGTCGTCGGCGTTCGGCGGGTGGATCAGGCGGTCCATGCGGGCGCGCACCTGCCCCTCGGTGACGCCCACGCCGAACGCGCCCAGGGTGGCGAGGAAGCGGAAGATCGCGATCGCCGGGGTGCCCGGCCGGGCGAGGGGCGAGGGCAGGTGCAGCATCTCGGGGAAGCGGGCGTTCCACTCGGTCAGGGAATCGTCGGCGCTGAAGGCGGCGAGGCCGTGGTCGAGGGCGTCCATGGTGATGCGCAGCAGGTCCGAGCGCTCGGCGAGGCGGTGCTCGCGGTCCTCCAGCGCCTTCAGCGCGCGGCGGCGGTCGGTGACGTCGGTGATGAGGGCGGTGACGCGCAGGGGCCGCCGCCCGCCCGGCGGCGTCTGGTAGACCCAGTCCACCTGCACCGCGCGGGTGGTGCGGTCGGGGCGGTAGAGGAACTCGGTGGTGAAGCTCGGCTCCGGCTGGCGGCGGTGGCGGATCGCGCGGGTGGTCGCCGCCAGCATCTCCCGCGCCGCCAGGGTGCCGAGGCGCTCGAACGGGTGGCCGAGCAGCTCCTCCGCCGCGCAGCCGATGATCGCCCCGGCCATCGGGTTGGCCTGGACGATCACGCCGCGCTCGTCGATCTCCACCAGGCCGATGGGCAGCGAATCGAGCAGCGCCCGGGTGCGGCCGACGGTGTGCTCGGCATCTTCCTGCCGCTCCCGCGCGCGGGAGACGAAGCCGCCCGCCACCAGCCCCACCGCCACCAGCACCGCGTTGCCGAGTTCGAGGGCGAACGGCGCCGCCCCCGCCTCGGCGAAGCCGCCCGCCAGACCCGCCGCCAGCGCCGCCGCGGCGCCGCCCACGAGGTTGGCGTTGAGCGCCGCCACCAGCACCGCCAGCGCCGCGCCGATCAGCGGCCAGCCGCCATCCGCCGCGAAGCCGCCGAGGGCGGCGGCGGCGAACACGCACAGCCCCAGCACCCCGAGATCGGCCGCTCGCGTCGGCCAGCCCCAGCGGTTGCGCGGCGGCGCGGGGAAGCCGCGCGGCTCGGCGAGGCGGTAGACCCCGGCCACCGGATAGAGCCACGCCAGCGCGCCGGTGACCGGGTCGAGCGCCGCGCCCACGGTGTCGGCGGAAAATGCGAACGGCAAGGCGCCGAGAAACGCCGCCAGGGTGGCGACGCACCCGCCCTCGACGACGCCGCGACCGTTCCAGCGCACCGGCGGCGCCACCGCCCGCATCCGCAGCACCAGCGCGCCGAGGGCGAAGGCCCCGAGCGCCGGCCACGCGGCGAGCGGCGGCCCGGCGAGGCCGAGCAGGATCGTCGCCGCGCCCGCGCCGACGGCGGCGACGAGCCACGCCGGCCCCCACAGCCAGCCGAGGGCGAGGCACCATGCCCCCAGCCCCGGCAGCAGCGGCGCGCCGCCGGGGCCGGTGGCGGCGGCATCGGCCGCCGCGACGCAGGCGAATCCGGCGAAGAACAGCAGCCACCGCCGCGCCCCCGCGCCGGGGCGGAAAATCGGAAGGCGGCGCGGAGATCTGCGGGCGGGCATGCGGAACCCGGAACGGAAGGAACGTTGATCGCGTCGGCGCGATCCCCCATCTTGGTCACCGGCACCCGGTGCCGGTCAAGGAGCGAACCCACACGATGACTCATACCATTCAAGTCTGCATCCGCTGCAACTTCACCAAGACCGCCGAGGAAAAGGACGGCAAGCGGGGCGGCGCCGAGCTTTACGAGCGCCTGATGAAGAAATTCGCGGCCTGGCCCCTGCGCGACCGCTTCGCGGTGGAGCAGACCCGCTGCATGGGCGCGTGCGGCACCGCCTGCGTGGTGGCGTTCCAGGCGCCGGGCAAGGTGAGCTGGGTGTTCGGCAGCCTCAACCCACGCTTCGCGATCGCGAGCCTGCTGGAATTCGCCGAGAAATATTACGCGGACGCCAAGGGAATGGTCGCCTACGCCGACCGCCCGCCGGACATGGCGGCGGGGCTGCTGGCGCGCCTGCACCCGGTGGGGTCGGCGCCCTCGAAGGCGGCGGCGGTGGCCGCCGGGCTGGAACCCGGCGGCGACTGCGGCACCTGATTACTCGGCCGAAGCCGGGGAGAGCGGCGCGAGGCGCGGCGAGCGGTTGCCCGGGAACCAGTTGACCCAGGCGCGGTAGTCCACCACCGGCCCGACCACGAACAGCGACGGGTTGGGCAGGTCGCTCTCCGCCGCGTCGGCGGCGCAGCGTTCGAGGGTGGAGATCAGCACCCGCTGGTGGGGCGTGCTCGCCCGCGAAACGATCGCGCAATGTTCGGCGGGCGAGCGCCCGCCCGCGATCATCCGCTCGGCGATGTGGGCGAGAGACTTCATCGGCATGTAGATCACCAGCACCGGAACCGTGCGGGCGAGATCCTCCCACGCCACGCGGCGCGACATGCCGCCCGACTCGTCGTGGCCGGTGACGAACACCACCGCGTCGTTGGTCTCGCGGGTGGTGAGCGGAATCCCCGCGTAGGCGAGGCCGCCGATGCCCGCGGTGATGCCGGGAACGATGCGGAAGGGAATCTCCGCCTTCACCAGCGCCTGGGTTTCCTCGCCGCCGCGCCCGAACACGAACGGATCGCCGCCCTTGAGGCGCACCACCCGCTTGTTCTGCTTGCCGAGGTCCACCAGCAGCTCGCAGATGTCGCTCTGCTTCGGGCTGCACTTCCAGCCGCGCTTGCCGACGTTGATCAGCTCCACGTCGGGGCCGACGAGGCCGAGGATGCGCTCGTCCACCAGCGCGTCGTGGACCACCACGTCCGCCTGTTCGAGGGCCGAAAGCGCGTGAAGGGTGAGCAGCCCCGGGTCGCCCGGACCGGCGCCGACCAGCCAGACCCAGCCGGGTTCCAGCTCCACCGTATATGTGTCGTATCGCTTGATCATCGCGGATATATGCCCGGCCGCAACGGCGATGACAAGCCGACTTTCGTGGTCTAAGAGAATTTCGGGTACAGAGTTGCATGAAGGATCGGACATGGGCGAAGCGGACAAACCCCTGCGCAGCGGCTGGACCACCGGCGCCTGCGCGGCGGCGGCGGCGAAGGCGGCCTACCTCGCCCTGGCGGGCGACGGCTTCCCCGACCCGGTCGAGATCGTGCTGCCGCGCGGCGAGCGGCCGCGCTTCGCCCTCTCCACCCGCACCGTCGACGGCGACTCCGCCACCGCCGGGGTGATCAAGGACGGCGGCGACGACCCCGACGTCACCCACGGCGCCGAGGTGCTCGCCACCGTGCGCATCGCCGCACCCGGCAGCGGCATCTCGTTCAAGGGCGGGCCGGGGGTCGGCATCGTCACCCGGCCGGGAATCCCGGTGCCGATCGGCGAACCGGCGATCAACCCCGGGCCGCGCCGCATCGTCTCCGCCAACCTGCTCGCCGCCGCCGACGCCATCGGCGGCCCCACCGACGTGGAAGTGACGATTTCGATTCCGAAAGGAATCGAGCTGGCGGACAAGACCCTCAACCCGCGCCTCGGCATCGTCGGCGGCATCTCGGTGCTCGGCACCACCGGGGTGGTGGTGCCCTATTCCTGCGCCGCGTTCATCCAGACCATCCAGCGCGCCGTGCAGGTGGCCGCCGCCTCGGGCGCCACGCACATCGCCGCCTCCACCGGCTTCGCCTCCGAGCGGGCGGCGCGGCGGGTCCACGGCCTGCCCGACGTCGCCCTGATCGACATGGGCGACTTCGTCGGCGGGCTGCTGAAATACCTGCGCGCCCACCCCTTGCCGCGCCTCACCCTGGCGGGCGGCTTCGCCAAGTTCGTCAAACTGGGGGAGGGCGAACTCAACGTCCACTCGAAGGAATCCCGCGTCGACTTCGACGCCCTCGCCGAGCTGGTGCGCGAGATCGGCGGCGACGACGCCCTGGTCGCCGCCACCCGCGCCGCCAACACCGCCATCGAGGTGCTGGAACGCGCCCAGGCCGCCGGGCTGCCCCTCGGCGACGCGGTCGCCGCCCGCTGCCTCGCCGTGGCGCGCGGCATCGTCAAGCCGGAAACCGCCGTGGACGTGCTGCTGGTTAACCGCTCCGGCGAGGTGGTCGGCCGTGCCGCGTGACCTGATCCTGATCCTCGGCGGCACCGCCGAGGCCCAGGCCATCGCCGCCCGGCTGGTGGCCGAGGGGCGGCGCGTGCTCACCTCCCTCGCCGGGCGCGTCGCCTCGCCCAAGGCGCCCCCGGGCGAGGTGCGCGTCGGCGGCTTCGGCGGCCCCGCCGGACTCGAAACCTTCCTGCGCACCGCCCGCGTCGCCGCGCTGGTGGACGCCACCCACCCCTTCGCCGCGCAAATCTCCCGCAACGCCCGCCTCGCCTGCGACGCCGCCGAGGTGCCGCGCGTCCAGGTGCGCCGCGCCCCCTGGCCGCGCCACCCGGGCGACCGCTGGATCGCCACCGCCTCCGTCGCCGAAGCCGCCGAACGCCTGCCCGAAACCGGCCGCCGCGCTTTCCTCACCGTCGGCGTCGGCGAACTCGCGCCGTTCCGCCCCCTCACCCAAGTCTGGCGCCTCGTCCGCGTCGTCGATCCACCCGCCCAGCCCCTGCTCGACGGCCCCCACCTCACCCTCGCCGCGCGCGGCCCCTTCGCCGAAGCCGACGAACTCGCCCTCCTGCGCGCCCACGCCATCGACGTGCTCGTCACCAAACACGCGGGCGGTGCCGCCACCTACGGCAAACTCGCCGCCGCCCGGAAACTCGGCATCCCGGTGCTGATGGTCGAACGCCCGCCCGCCGAACCGGGCGACACCTGCGCGCCGGACGAGGCGGCGGGGTGGGTGCGGAAGGTGGTGGAATAAAACCAGGCCGGGCGCTGCCCGGACCCGCGAGGGGACAGGGGTCCCCTCGACCCCATTTGTTTTGGTTTTTCCGCGTAGCGGGAAAGAGCCATCACGCCGCGCGACGGTTGGATCCCGCTTCGCGGAAAAACCGGAACGAACGGGTTCACAGGGCCCACGGCCCTGTGCGGGTCCGGGCAGCGCCCGGCCTGGTTTTTTGCTCAAACCAAAAGGGCCGGTCTTGCGACCGGCCCTTCGTGCATTCGCGTTCCGTCGTCGTTACTGGTTCCGGTTGCCCATGAAGCGCAGCATGATGAGGAACATGTTGATGAAGTCGAGGTAGAGCGACAGGGCGCCCATCACCGCGGTCTTCTCGGCGACTTCCGGGTTGCCGCCGTAGGCGAAGTACATCGACTTGATCTTCTGCGTGTCGTAGGCGGTGAGGCCCGCGAAGATCAGCAGGAACATCGCCGAGAGCGCGAGGTCGAGGACCGTGCTCTGCAGGAACATGTTCACCACCATGGCGATGATGCCGCCGATCAGGCCCATGATCAGGAACGAGCCCATGCCGGACAGGTTACGCTTGGTGGTGTAGCCGTAGAGGCTCAAGCCGGCGAACGCCGCCGAGGTGATGAAGAACACCCGGGCGATCGACGCGCCGGTGTAGAGCACGAAGATGTAGGCGAGCGACGCGCCCACCAGACCGGCGTAGATCCAGAACACCGTCTGCGCGGTGCGCACCTGCATCGAGCCGATCTTCATGCTGAGGAAGAACACCAGCGCCAGCGGCGCGAACATCACCACCCAGCCGAGCATGGTCGGCTGGACGCCGCGCGTCGAGGCGACGTAGAGCATCTGCATCAGCGCCGGGGTGTGCGCCACCAGGTAGGCGACCAAGCCGGTGAGCGCCAAGGCGGATGCCATGTAGTTGTAAACCTTCAACATATAGGCACGCAGACCCTGGTCGACGGCTTCCGCCGTCGCAGTGCGGCCCATCGTCGCAAAACGCGGGTCGGGGGTACTCGTCATGGTCGTCCTCTCGGGTTGGATGGATGGGTCGCGCCCATCCCGACGAAAACATGTGGTGGGACGCGGCTTGGCGCAAGTATGCGCAGCATGGTGCGGCGATTGCAAACGGAACCGGGATATCCCTAGAGATGCCGCAGCCGCCGCGCCGGGCGGGCGGCGAGAATCCGGCCCGAGATGGTGGCGCCGGTGGCCAGCCCGGCGACCGCGCAGACCAGCGCCACCGCCACCGCCGCGCCGGGGCGGAAGGTGAATTCCAGGCGCATCAGGTGGACCGCGACGGCCCAGGCCGCGGCGCTGCCCGCCGCCACCGCGAAGCCGCCGACGATGCCGCCGATGGCAAGGAACTCCCACGCGGTGACGCGCATCAAATCGCGCCGCCGCGCCCCCAGCACCTTGAGCACCACCGCTTGGTTGAGGCGGTCGCGCAGGCCCGAGGACACCGCGCCGCCGAGCACGAACAGCCCGGCGAGCACCGTCACCCCGGTCACCGCCAGCACCGCGCGGCCGCCGACGTCGGAGATCCCCTGCACCCGTTCGAGCACGTCGGCGACGCGCACCGCCGAGACGTTGGGCAGCGCCGCCGCCACCGCGCGCTCGAGCGGCGCCTCCGCCTCGGGCGTCGCCTTGACGGTGACGAGCCGGGTGTGGGGCGCCGCGTCGATCACGCCGGGGGAGAACACGAAGGTGAAGTTCATGGACAGCGAGGTCCAGCGCACCTTGCGCACCGAGGCGACGGCGGCGGTGATCTCGCGCCCGAGGACGTTGACGGTGACGGTGTCGCCGATCTTGAGGCCGAGGGACTCGGCGACGCCGTCGGCCAGCGACACCTGGGGCGTTGGCGGCGCGCCCTGCCACCACGCCCCCGAAACGATCTCGGCGCCGCGCGGCGGATCGACGCTGGCGGTCAAGCCGCGGTCGCCGCGCACCACCCAGCGGGCGTCGGGCGGCAGGTTTTCCGCCACCGCCGGTTCGCCGTTGATGCGCACCACGCGGCCGCGCACCATCGGCGCGTCGTCCTCGATCCGCGCGCCGGGAACCGAGGCGACCACGGCGCGGAAGCGCTCCGCGTCGGCGGGTTGGATGTCGAGGAAGAAATAGGTGGGGTGGTCGTCGGCGCGGTCGCTGCCGACCTGGGCGGAGACGTTGCCCTGGACCTGCGTCAGCGTCACCAGCACCGTGGCGCCGAGGCCGAGGGCGATCATCATCGGCACCATCGGCGAGCGCTTGCGCGCGAGGTTGGCGAGCGCGAGGCGGCCGAGCACGCCGGACACCCGCGCAGCGGCCAGCGGCACCGCCTTCTGCGCCGCCCAGGCGACGCCGCGCAGGCCCGCCAGCACCGCCGCCGCGCCGAGCACGAAGCCGATCCCCGCCACCGGCCGGTCGCCGGTTCCGGCGGCGAGCGCCAGCCCGGCGGCGATCAGCGCGGCGAGAATCGCCCAGGCGAGCGGCGGCACCGGCGAACGGGTGTCGCCCTCCGCATCCTTGAGCAGGCTGGCGGCGGGAATCTCGCGGGCGCGCAGCAGCGGCCACCACGCGAAGGCGGCGGCGATCACCGCGCCGAACCCGGCGGCGCGCAGCAGCGGCGCGGCATAGAGGCCGGGGATCGGCGCGGCGGGCAGGGGCGTCTCCACCCCCGCGATCAGCTTCGCCACCGGCCAGGGGGCGAGGGCGCCGAGCGCGACGCCGAGGAGAATCCCCGCCGCCGCCACCGCGCCGATCACCAGGGCGTGGAGCACGACGATCTGGCGATTGGTGGCGCCCTGGGATTTCAGCACCGCGAGAATCGGGCGGCGCGCCTCGAGGGCGGCGGTCACCGAGCTGGCGACGCCGACGCCGCCCACCAGCAGCGCCGACAGCCCGGCCCAGGTGAGGAAGCTCGCGATGGTGTCGAGGAAGCGGCGGGTGCCGGGGGCGGCGGACTCCAGCCCGCGCACCCGGAAGGTTTCGCCCAGGGCGGCGCGCACCGCCGCGAGGTCGGGCGCCGGTTCGGCGGCGACGCGGCTGTCCCAGGTGATCATGCTGCCGGGCTGGATCAGGCCGGTGTCGTTCAGCCCGGCGATGTCGGTGAGCAGGCGCGGGCCGAGGACGAAGCTGCGCCCGCCGCCGTCCGGCTCGAAGCGGATCGCGGCGCGGATGCGGAAGGTCGCCTCGCCCACCCGCACCAGGTCGCCGACCGCGAGGTCGAGGCGGCGCAGCAACTGCGGCGCCACCGCCGCGCCGCGCACGCCGTCCTCCACCCGGAACGCTTCCGCCAGCGGCAGCGGCGGGTCGAGGCGCACCGCGCCCACCAGCGGCCAGGCGTCGTCGGCCGCCTTCAGTTCGGCGAGCACGGCGCGGCCGGTGTCGTCGGCGCGGCGCACCATCGCGCGGGTCTCGGCGATTTCCGACACCCGGCCGAAGGCTTCGAGGCGGGCGCGCTCGGGCGGCGAGAGGGGGGTGTAGAGCCGCGAGGCTTCCACGTCGCCGCCCAAGAGGGCGCGGGCGTCGTGCCGCAGCCCCGCCTCCACCGACGACACCACGCTGCCCGCCGCCGCCACCGCCGCGACGCCGAGGATCAGCCCGGCGAGCAGCACCCGGAAGCCCGAAAGGCGGTGCGCGAAGCTGCCCGCGAGATCGCGCCCGGCGAGGCGCAGCAGGGTGGCGAAGGTGGTCATCGCCGCCGGTCCGACACCACCCGGCCGTCGGCGAGGCGGACGATGCGGTCGCAGCGGGCGGCGAGGGATTCGTCGTGGGTGACGAGGATCAGGGTGGCGCCGCCCGGGCCAGTGGCGGCGAACATCAGATCGGCGACGGCGCGGCCGCTTTCGGTGTCGAGGTTGCCGGTGGGTTCGTCGGCCAGCAGCAGTCGCGGCCGGGGCGCCAGGGCGCGGGCGAGGGCGACGCGCTGCTGCTCGCCGCCCGAGAGCTTGGCGGGCAGGTGGCCGAGGCGGTGGCCCAGGCCCACCGCCGCCAGCACCTCGGCGGCGCGGGCGCGGGAGTCGGGCTGCCCGGCCAGATCCAGCGGCACGGCGACGTTGTCGAGGGCGGAAAGGGTGGGGATGAGGTGGAACGCCTGGAACACGATGCCGACGCGGCCGCGCCGGAACACCGCCAGGTCGTCCTCCCCCAGGCCGGAAATGCTGCGGCCGTCGACGCGCACCTCGCCGCGGGTGGGCTGCTCCAGGCCGCCCATCAGCATCATCAGGGTCGACTTGCCCGAGCCGGAAGGGCCGAGCACCGCCACCGACTCGCCCTGGGGGACGACCAGGTCTATATCATGCAGAATGACCAGGGGGCCGGCATCGGTCGCCGCGTCGAATCCGACGCCGTCGAGGCGCAACGCCTCGTCGGCGGGGTCCATCCGGTCCTGAATCCGAGGAGTGCCCATGTTCATCCTTGCAAAACGGTTGCGCGACGTCGCGGTCGCGGCGGCCCTGGTTTCCGCCGCTGCGGCGCACGCGGAGGAACCCCTGGCGTTGCTGGCGTTCGGCGACAGTCTCACCGCGGGATACGGGCTGCCCGAGAACCAAGCGTTCCCCCAGGTTCTGGAGCGCCGCCTGGGGGACATGGGGTGGAACGTGCGGGTGCGCAACGGCGGCATCTCGGGCGACACCACCGCGGGCGGCCGGGCGCGGCTCGACTGGATGCTGGAGCCGCGCCCCGACGCGGTGATCCTCGAACTCGGCGCCAACGACGCGCTGCGCGGCCTGCCCCCGGCCCAGGCGAAGGCCAACCTCGCCGCCATCCTCGCCGAGCTGAAAACACGCGGCATCCCGACCCTGCTGGCGCCGATGGCGGCGCCGCGCAACCTGGGGCCGGAATACGTGGCCGAGTTCGACGCCATCTACGCCGCCCTCGGCGCCGAGTTCGGCGTGCCGCTGTCGCCGATCTTCATCCTGCCGATCGTGCAGCGGCCCGACCTCACCCTGGGCGACGCGATCCACCCCAACGCGGCGGGGGTGGAGGCGATCGTCGCGACGATCCTGCCCGACGCGGTGAAGCTGCTGGAAACCGCCCGCGCGGCGAGGGCGGCGAAATGATCCGCCTGTTCGTCGGCCTCGCCCTGCCCGAGAGCTGCCGCTCCGCCCTCGCGCAAATCGGCGGCGGCCTGCCCGGCGCGCGCTGGGTGCCGCCCGAGAACTTCCACATCACCCTGCGCTTCATCGGCGAGCAGGAGGAACCGGACGCGGAACTGATCGCCGAATCCCTCTCGCGCCTGCGCTTCCCGCCGGTGACGGTGCGGATCGCCGGGCTGTCGATCGGCGGCGACGGCCACCGCGCCCGCACCCTGTGGGCGGAGGTGGAACGCTACCCCGAGCTGGTGGAGCTGCAACAGCGGGTGGAAAGCCTGGTGTTCGGCTCCGGCATCCTGCAACCGCCCGAGAGTCGTCGCTTCCGCCCCCACGTGACGCTGGCGCGGTTCTCCGGGGTGCGGCCCGACAAGCTCCAGGCGTTCCTCGGCGCCCACGCGCTGATCGCCTGCACGCCGTTCGTCGCCGACCGGGTGATCCTCTATTCGAGCGTGCTCGGGCGGGAGGGTTCGCGCTATACCGAGGAGGTGACCTTTCCCCTCGGAGACGCGCCATGACCGAAGCCCCGTCGATCGTCATCCTCACCGGCGCCGGAATCTCGAAGGAATCCGGCCTCGACACCTTCCGCGACAGCGACGGCATCTGGGCCAAGGTGCGGATCGAGGACGTCGCCACGCCCGAGGCGTTCGCCCGCAACCCGTCGCGGGTGCAGGAGTTCTACAACGCCCGCCGCGCCGGCCTCAAGGACCCCAAGGTGGTGCCCAACGCCGCCCACGAGGCGCTGGCGCGGCTGGAGCGGGAGTGGCCCGGCGAGGTGCTGCTGGTGACCCAGAACATCGACGACCTGCACGAACGCGCCGGGTCGGAAAACCTCATCCACATGCACGGCGAGCTGCTGAAGGTGCGCTGCGAATACTGCGACGCCCTGATGCGCTGGGAGGACCCGCTCTCCACCGCCACCCCCTGCCCCCACTGCGGCCGCAAGGGCGGCATGCGCCCCCACGTGGTGTGGTTCGGCGAAATGCCGCTCGGCATGGACACGATCTACGAAAAGCTCGACACCTGCGGCCTGTTCGTTTCCATCGGCACCTCGGGCAACGTCTACCCGGCGGCCGGGTTCGTGCAGCACGTGCGCTATCGCGGCCTCGCCCATTCGGTGGAGCTGAACCTCGAACCCTCCCAGGGCGCCACCCTGTTCGCCGAGGTGATCCTCGGCCCCGCCACCGAGATCGTCCCCGCGTTCGTCGAGCGCATCCTCAAGGACGGCGTGCCCGAGGCGGACTGACCGCGCTCAGGTTTCCGACACGTCGAGATCGTCGAGCGACAGCATCGGGTGGTCGGCGATCTCGCGCTTCCACGCCGCCACCTCCTCCACCAGCCAGTCGCGGAACACCCGGATCTTCGGGTTCTCCTCGTCGCCCCGGGGGCAGACGAAGCGGTAGGCGTGGCGGTGCGGCACCCGCAGGCCGAACGGCGCCACCAGCCGCCCCACCTGAAGATCCCGCGCCACCAGCGGCGTGCGGCCGAGGGCGATGCCGACGCCGTCCACCGCCGCCTGCAGGCTCATCGCCGAATCGAAGAACGCCGGGCCCTTGTGGACGTCGTATTCGTGGGTCACCCCGGCCTTCTGGAACCACTCGTCCCAGTCGATGTATTCGTCCTGCAACAGGGTGTGGAAGCGCAGGTCCTCCGGGCGGCGCAGCGGCGGCGTGCCGCCGATCAGGAACGGCGCGCACACCGGGAAGATGTATTCCCGCATCAGCAGCTCGCCGTGCAGCGCCCGTGTTGCCGGGGTGCCCCAGTGGCCCAGGCGGATCGCCGCGTCCACGCCGTCGCGCTCGAAATCCACCGGGGTGAAGCTGGTGTGCAGGCGCAGGTCCACCTCCGGATGCCGCTGGCGGAAGCGGCCGATTCGCGGCACCAGCCAGCGCGCCGCCAAAGATGGCAGAATCGAGATGGTGAGAATGCCGGTCTTCTGGTGGGCGTCGAGCTTTCGCGTCGCCTCGGCGATCATCTGGATGGCGTGACGCACCGGCACCGCGTATTCCTGCCCGGCGTCGGTGAGCAGCAACGCGCGGTTGAGGCGCTTGAACAGCCGCACCCCGAGCATCGCCTCCAACTGGCGGATTTGCTGGCTTACCGCCGCCTGGGTGACGTGCAGCTCCCGCGCCGCGAGCGTGAACGAGAGGTGGCGGGCGGCCGCCTCGAAGGTGCGCAGAAGCCCGAGCGGGGGTGCCGAAATCATCCTGGCCTCACATAAGCAGCGCTTATCCGACGACGACGAAGTATCGTTTGTCGAAACCGTGGCCGTCAACGATATTTCCCCTCAGGAAACACGACGATCACGGACGAGCCGAGGAGGCACCGATGTCGAAATATCTGATGCCCGGCACCTGGAGCATGATGGCGCTGATCGATTATCTCGAGCAGCTCGAAAGCCGCCGCCAGGGGCGCCGCCTTCTGGCCGAGCTCGACGAGACCCAGCTCCGCGATATCGGGCTGACCCGCGCCGACGCCGACCAGGAAGCCAACAAGTTGCCGTGGGTCGCCTGACCCACCCCCGACCGACGACGCGCCCGACCCCGGCGCGGGGCGGACGCCCCCACACATGAACGTCCGCCCGGGGGACCCTTGCCGGTCCCCGGTGCGTTCCGATCCGATCCCCGGTCGGAACCACGCAACGGCCGCCGCTCCCCCGAGCGGCGGCCTTTTTTTCGCCGCATTGGGTTGGCCTCGCGGCCCCCCTGTGCAAGACTGCCGCATCCCCGACGACATCAACCCAAAGGAGGTTTCCCGATGCGGTATCGCCCCAAGCTGGTTCCGGGCGCGGCGATCCTCGCTCTGCTCGCGGCGGCCACGCCCGCCGCCGCGCAGTCCGAGGTCAAGAGCCTGGGACGCTTCGGCGACTGGTCCACCTACACCTACCAGGAAAACGGCAACCCGGTGTGCTACGCGGCCAGCTCGCCCACCCGGCGCCAGGGCAACGTGAAATCCCGCGGCGACGTGTTCTTCCTCGTCACCCACCGGCCCGAGTACAACGACGTCGGCGTCGTCACCGTGGTGGCGGGCTACGCCTACGCCCCCGACTCCACCGTCGAGGTCAAGATCGGCCGCAGCGACTTCCGCTTCTTCACCCGCGACGAGACCGCCTGGGCGACCGGCGCCGACGACCGCGCGGCGGTGAACGCGATGAAGCGCGGCAACACCATGACCGTGAGCGGCCGCAGCAAGGGCGGCGCCGCCACCACCGACACCTTCTCCCTGATGGGGCTGACCAAGGCGTACCAGGCGATCAGCGCCGCCTGCAAGGTCAAGGGCTGAGCCTTTCCCCGATGCGCGAACGGCCGCCCGGGGTCGGGCGGCCGTGGCGAGGCGTGGGCGCGGCGCTTACGCGTGGTCGGTGGAGGCGCGCACGATGGTGGTGAGATGGGTTTCCATCTCCTCGAGGTTGCTCGACAGGCCGCCCGCGGTGCCGCGCACCAGGTCGGCGAGGTCGGTGGTGCGGGCCGCCTCCTCGGAGACGTGGGCCATGCGGGAGGAGACGTCGCGCGCGGTGTCGGCGGTCTGCTGCACGTTGCGGGCGATCTCCTGGGTCGCGGCGGTCTGCTCCTCGATCGCCGAGGCGATCGACGCGGCGATCGCGCCCATGCTGTTGATGGTCTCCGCCACCTTCTCGATCGCCTGACCCGCTTCCTTGGACACGCCCTGGATGGCGTTGACCTGACTCGCGATCTCCTCGGTGGAGCGGGCGGTCTGGGTGGCGAGGTTCTTGACCTCGTTGGCGACCACCGCGAAGCCCTTGCCCGCGTCGCCCGCGCGCGCCGCCTCGATGGTGGCGTTCAAGGCCAGCAGGTTGGTCTGCGCGGCGATGCCGTTGATCAGTTCCACCACCGTGCCGATCTGCTCGGCGGAAACCGCGAGACCCTGCACCACGTCGCGGGTGCGGCCCGCCATCTCGATCGCCTCGTGCGCCACCTGGGACGACTTGTGGACCTGGCGGCCGATCTCGTCGATGGAGTTGGACAGCTCCTCGGCGGCGGCGGCCACCGTCTGCGCGTTGGAGAGCGCCTGCTCGGCGGCGGCGGCGGCGTTGGCCGCCTCCTCGGTCATGCGCGCGGCGGAGGCGTTCATGTCCACCGCCGCCCGCTCCATCTCGGCGGCGCGGGCGGATACCGACCCCACCGCCTTGTGCGCCTCCTCCTCGATGCGGTTGGCCATCTCCTGCAGCGCCTGGCGCTTCTGCTCGCGCACCAAGCCCTCGGCGTGGGCCTGCTCGTCGCGCATCGCCTGCATCTCCACCGCGTTGTCGCGGAAGGTGACGAGGGCGTTGGTGAGGGCGCCGATCTCGTTCCTGGCGGTGGTGGCCTCGACCGAGATGTTGGTGTCGCCGCCGGCGAGGCGGCCCATTTCGTCGGTGAGCTTTTCCAGCGGGGCGGTGATGCTGCGGCCGATCCGCCACGCCGCCAGGCAGACGATCAGCAGCACCGCGCCGATCCAGATCGCCATGATCTTGAGGTTTTCGCCGAACACCGTGTCCACGTCGTCGACGTAGATGCCGGTGGCGATCGCCATCCGCCACGGCGCGAACGAGCCGACGTAGGTGACCTTGGGGGAATCCTCGTTGGTGCTGCCGGGCTTGCGGCCGGTGTAGCGGACGAAGCCGCCGCCCGCCTTGCCCGCGTCGGAGAACGCCTGGTAGAGCGGCTTGCCGGTGACGTCGGTGAACAGGTTGCCGTCGGCCTTCTTCGCCTGCAGCATGCTGGTGCCGACCTGCTTCTGGCGGAACGGGTGCATCAGCAGCACGCCGTCGTAATCGTTGATCCAGAAGTAGTTGTCGCCCTGGTAGCGCAGCATCGAAACGTGGGCGAGGGCGGTGGCCTTGGCGTCGGCCTCGCTCATCTCGCCTTTCTGGTAACGGTCGTAATAGGTCTGGACGATGCTCTGCGCCGCCTCGACCAGTTCCTGGGTCTTCTGGTAGCGGTCTTCCATCAGATTGCTGCGCAGATTGTTCAGGCCGATCGCGCCGACAAGCACCATGCCGACCAACGCAAGCATCACGATCGTGAGCATGCGGGTCGTGATCTTGGTTTTCCCGAGCATTGGAATTCTCCCCAAAGGACTCGCGGGCGCCTCTTGTGTCGAGACTCCCCAGTATCGCCCTGGCTTCCTTGAGCGCCTCCCCCGGCGCTGGAAGTTCTCGGCGAACCGAATCTTGGATGCTTCGAGGGCGGACGCGTTCGGTCGGACGGCGCAACGGCGCGCGGCCCGGGCCGCGGCGGCGGCGAAACGGGAAGCATCGGCCGTAGATTACAGAGGAAACTCTTGGGGATGCAATAGATTCGGTTACGCCCGAATAACAAATCGGACAGGTGTACGTCGAAGGGAGCACCGGCGGATGAATCCCCTCCCGTTTTTTCGCCGGGAGGGAGAAGTTCTTCGCCTCATTCCCGCCGCGCGGTCATCCGCGCGACGGTGCGGGTGGTGGAGAATCCGTCCTCCAGGCGCGCCAGAACCACGCGCCCGCCCGCCGCCTGCACCACGTCCGCGCCCACCACCGTCTCCACGGTGTAGTCGGCGCCCTTCACCAGCACCTCGGGCAGAAGGGCGCGGATCAGCGCGATCGGCGTGTCGTCGTCGAAAATCACCACCGCGTCCACGTCGGCCAGCGCCCCCAGCACCGCCGCGCGGGCGTGTTCGTCCTGCACCGGGCGGGTCGGCCCCTTGAGACGGCGCACCGAGTCGTCCGAATTGAGGCCGACCACCAGCCGGTCGCAGGCGGCGCGCGCCTGGCGCAGCAGCGACACGTGGCCGGGGTGCAGCAGATCGAAGCAGCCGTTGGTGAAGCCCACCGCCAGCCCCTGGTCGCGCCACGCCGCCACGGTGGCGCGGGCGAGGTCGAGGGTCATGCGCTTGCCCGTCTCGCCGCCGCCGTCCGCCGCGTCGGCCGCGGCGTAAAGCTCGGCGAGGGAAGCGGTGGCGGTGCCGACCTTGCCGACGACGATGCCGCCCGCGAAGTTGGCCAGGGTGGCGGCGTCGCGCAGGCTGCCGCCCACCGCCAGGGCCGCCGCCACGGTCGCCACCACGGTGTCGCCCGCACCCGAAACGTCGAACACCTCGCGCGCCCGCGCCGGAATGTGGTGAACCGCGCCCGAGGCCTCCACCAGGGTCATGCCGTCCTGGGAGCGGGTCACCAGAACGTTGGCGATGCCGCAGCTCTCGATGAGATGGCGCGCCGCCGAAACGATCTCCGCGTCGCCCGAAACCGGCATGCCGGTGGCCTCGGCCAGTTCCGCCCGGTTGGGCGTGGCGAGGAAGGCGCCGCGATAGCGGGCGTAGTCCCGCCCCTTGGGGTCGACGATCGCGGGCACCCCGGCGGCGGCGGCGAGCGCCAGCACCTCGGCCAGCAGCGCCGGAGTCAGCAGACCCTTGCCGTAGTCGGAAAGCGCCAGCACCCGGCACTCGGCCAGCCCGGCCCGCACCGCCGCCAGCACCGCCTCGGCGGCGCCGCCGGAAATCTCCGCCACGTCCTCCCGGTCGGCGCGCAGGAGCTGCTGCACCCCGGCGACGAAGCGCGACTTCTCGGTGGTGCGGCGGTCGCCGAGGATCTCCAGACGCGGCTCCACCCCCACCTCGGCGGCCAGCAGGCGCGCCACCTCGCGGCCCGCCGCGTCGTCGCCGACGCAGGCGACGAACACCGAACCGGCGGTGAGCGCCGAGAGATTGCGCGCCACGTTGCCCGCGCCACCCAGCATCAGGGTGTCGCGGACGATGCGGAACACCGGCACCGGCGCCTCGGGCGAGATGCGCGTCACCTCGCCATAGAGGAAATGGTCGAGCATCACGTCGCCCAGGCACATCACCCGGGCGTCGCCGACGCGCTGCAGAATCTTCGAAAATCCGTCCGGAATCGCCATCGTCGCCGCCTCTCCTTGGGGTCGCTACTCTTATAGCCGCGCGGCGGACGAAAGCAACCGCCCCCCTTTCGCGACCCCGCCGCTCCCTGATACACTCACCCCCGGCCGGAGCCGCTCCGGCAGCCGCGAAAGGGTTCGGATGCAACCGGAATTCGTCACCCCCGAAAGCCTCCTCCTCGACACCGCCGAACGCCTCGGGCGCGTCCGCGCCGGGCGGGTGGCGGTGCGGGTGCGGCTGTCGCGGGTGGGCGCGGCGTTCCGCGACCCGGCCTACGGCCGCATCGCCGCGCGGATGTTCGACGGGCTGGTGGCGCAATACCGCTGCCAGGTGTTCATGCTCACCGACGGCGACATCGTCGCCACCGGCAAGGACATCCCGTTCGGCGATCTCGACGCGGTGGTCTACAAGCTGCGCACCCTGTTCGACGCCGACCCCCTGGTCCACCACGACCCCTACGGCCCCGACGACCGCTTCTGCGCGTGGTACGACCTCGAAACCGACTACGACGCCTTCCTCGCCATGGCCGCCGACGCGGTGAGCCGCGGCCCCGCCCGCCGCCCGCCGCCGCCGCCCGCGATCGCCCCGGCGGAGGCCGAGCGCATCGTCGGCCTGCTGTCCGACGAGGTGGTGCGGCCGTTCATCGCCGCCCAGGCGGCGGTCACCGTGGGGGCCGACAAATCCGCCCGCCTGGCGTTCCAGGAGATTTTCGTTTCGCTGACGGAACTGGCGCCTCGCATCGCCCCGGGCCGCGACATCGCCCGGGACCGCTGGCTGTTCCAGTACATTTGCGACGCCCTCGACGCGCGGCTGCTGGCGGGCATCCAGGGCCTCACCCTGTTCGGGCGCGAGCTGCCGGTGAACCTCAACCTCGGCATCGCCACCGTGCTCTCCCCGGCGTTCGGCGGGTTTCTCCGCCGCTTCCCCCAGGCGCGGGTGACGGTGGAGTTCCAGACCATCGACGCCTTCGCCGACCTGCCGGGCTTCCGCCGCGCCGCCGACCTGCTGCACGAGGCCGGGCACCGCGCGATGATCGACGGCCTCACCCCCCTCGGCCTGTGGATGCTCGCCGAGGCCGACCTGCCGGTGGACGGTTTCAAGCTGATCTGGAGCGACGACCTCGCCGCGCCCCCCCGGGGCGGCGAGCGCGACCCCGCCGCCGCGGTGCGCGAACTGGGGCCGGAGCGGATCGTCCTCGGCCGCTGCGGGTCCGCCGCCGCCATCGACTGGGGGCTGCGCCAGGGAATCTCCACCTTCCAGGGGCATTTCGTCGACGCGGCGCTGATCGGCCGCGCCGCCGAACCCGCCACCGCGGGAGGCGCCTGATGGCCACCCGGTCCGACATCGCCCGCGCCGCCGAGGCGGTCTCCGAAGCCGCCGCCGAGCGCAAGCTGATGATGCAGCTTCAGGAAGGGCTGCTGCTCGACTACGCCGAGCGCCTCGAGAAATTCCGCAAGCAGCGCCAGGCGCTGCACCTCCACCTCTCCCGCCTCGCGCCGCAGAACCGCCGCGAGGCGCAGATGCGCGCCGTCGCCGCCGCCTTCGACCCGCTGATCCTCGACAACCGCGCCCAGGTGTTCACCCTGTTCGGCGGCGACGTGATCGTGGTGTTCGCCTCCCGCCACCGCGACGAGGTGGAGGCGGCGCTGATCCGCCTGCGCTTCCTGTTCGCCGACGACCCGCTGCTCGACGACGAGCGCGACGGCGCCGACCGCTTCGCCACCTGGTATCTCCTCGCCGACGACTACCCGGCCTTCCTCCGCCTCGCCCAGCACCTCTACGCCGAGCAGGAGGCGCGCCGCCGCGCCGACATCGCCCGCGAACGGGCGCCCGAGCCGCCGCCCCAGCGCGCCCAGCCGTCGCGGCGGCTGAAGCCCCTCACCCCGGCGGTGCTCGGCAAGCTCGAGGAGGCGCTGGCCCGCACCGACCTCGCCAACCTCGTGCGCCACCAGTCGGTGGCGGCGATCGTCGGCCGCTCCCACCCCCAGCACATGTTCTCCGAGGTGTTCGTTTCGATCGCGGACCTGCGCGACGTGTTCGTCCCCGACGTCGACCTCACCGCCGACCGCTGGCTGTTCCAGCACCTCACCGAAACCCTCGACCGGCGCGTCCTCGCCCTCGTCGGCGCGGGGCACGACCGCAGCCTGGCGGGCGGCTTCAGCCTCAATCTCAACGTCCGCACCCTGCTGGGCGAGGCGTTCCTCGATTTCGACGACGGCATCGCCGGCGGCCTGCGCGGAACCATCGTGCTCGAAATCCAGTTGTACGACATCCTCGCCGACGTGGGCGCCTATCTCTTCGCCCGTGACTTCGCGCGCGAACGGGGGTATCGCATCTGCGTCGACGGCGTCGGCGCGGACACGCTGCCGCTGATGGACCGCGTCAGGATCGGCGCCGACCTCGTCAAGCTGATGTGGTCGCCCCACCTGGCGGACGCCCGCGGCGTCGAGGACCACCCGCTGCACGCCGCCCTGGCGCGCTGCGGCCGCAAACGCGTGGTGCTCGCCCGCGTCGACACCGCCGAACAGATCCGCGCCGGTCAGGACCTGGGCCTGACGATGTTCCAGGGGCGCGGAGTGGAACGCCAAATTCAGGCGCAAGGGCAGCGCCGCGCGGTGGACCGCGCCACGCCCTGACCGCGCCCATGTGGATTCTTCGATGACCGACCTTCCCGCGATTGCAGTGACCGACCTGGTCAAGGACTACGGCGACGTGCGCGCCGTCGACGGCGTCGGCTTCGCCGTGGCGCCGGGCGAGGTGGTGGGCCTGCTCGGCGGCAACGGCGCCGGCAAGACCACCACCATCAGCATGCTGCTCGGCCTGCTGCTGCCCACCTCCGGCACCATCCGCGTGCTCGGGCACGACATGACGAATGCGGAACGATTCGCGGTGCTGCCGCGCATGAACTTCGCCTCGCCCTACGTCAACCTGCCCTACCGCCTCACGGTGTTCCAGAACCTCAAGGTCTACGGCCTGCTCTACGGCATTCGCGGCATCGACAACCGCATCGCCGAACTCGCCCGCGACCTCGACCTCGAACCCTATCTCAAGACCCCGGCGCGCAAGCTCTCGTCGGGGCAGAAGACCCGCGTCACCCTCGCCAAGGCCCTCCTCAACCAGCCGGAGGTGCTGCTGCTGGACGAACCCACCGCCTCCCTCGACCCGGACACCGGAGACTTCGTGCGCGCCTACCTCGAAACCTACGCCCGCGACAGCGGCTGCGCGATCCTGCTCGCCTCCCACAACATGCAGGAGGTGGAGCGCCTGTGCCGCCGCATCATGATCATGAAGCGCGGCCGCATCCACGCCGAGGGCACCCCCGCCGACCTCGCCCGCCGCTTCGGCCGCGACAGCCTCGAACAGGTGTTCCTCGACATCGCCCGCGCGCCCGAGGAGGCCGCGTCGTGATCGGCCGCCTCAGCGCCGTCGCGCAAAGCCGCTTCGCCGGGCACCGGGTGGGCGCGATCATCCTCCGCCACCTCTACGTGATGCGCACCAGCTGGCCGCGCATGCTCGAAATGGCCTATTGGCCCACCATCCAGATGCTCGTGTGGGGCTTCGCCAGCCAGTTCTTCCGCGAACACTCCACCTGGGTCGCCCAGGCGGCGGGCGTGCTGATCGGCGCGGTGCTGCTGTGGGAGGTGATGTTCCGCGCCAACCTCGGCTTCGCCCTCTCCTTCCTCGAGGAAATGTGGGCGCGCAACCTCGGGCAGCTCTACCTCACGCCGCTCCGCCCCCACGAACACGTGGTCGCCCTCGCGATCATGAGCCTGATCCGCACCACCCTCGGCCTGCTGCCGCCGTCGCTCATCGCCATCTGGCTCTACGCCTTCAACATCTACGACCTCGGCCTGCCGCTGCTCGCGTTCTTCGCCAACCTGATGGTCGCCGGATGGTGCGTCGGCCTGTTCACCGCCGCCCTGGTGCTGCGCTTCGGCCTCGGCGCGGAAAGCCTCGCCTGGGTGCTGATCTTCGGCCTCGCGCCGATCTCCGGCATCTACTACCCCATCGGCATCCTCCCCGAATGGGTCCAGTCGATCGCCTACAGCATGCCCCCCGCCTACGTCTTCGAAGGCATGCGCGCGGTGATGTTCGACCACACCTTCCGATGGGACCTCTTCGCCCGCGCCGCCGCCCTCAACGCCGCCTACTTCTCCGCCGTCACCGCCTTCTTCCTCTACATGGTCCGCGTCGCCCGCGTGAAAGGCTTGTTCCTGAACATGGGCGAGTGACACCGGCTCGGGGCGCTGCCCCGAACCCCGCCGGGGGGTCTCGGACCCCCCGGACCCCACGCTCACTTCCAAAGAAAAAGGGCCTCCGTTCGGGAGGCCCTTTTCCTTTGGAAACGAATGGGATCCAAGGGCCCAAGGCCCTTGGCGGGTCCAGGGCGGAGCCCTGGGTCGGCGTCACGCGTCCAGGTTCACGACGTTCATGGCGTTGTCGACGATGAAGTCGCGGCGGGGTTCGACGACGTCGCCCATGAGGGTGGAGAAGATGTCTTCGGCTTCGTCGGCCTGGCGGACGGTGACCTGGAGAAGGGTACGGGCGTTGGGGTCGAGGGTGGTTTCCCAGAGCTGGTCCGGGTTCATTTCGCCGAGGCCCTTGTAGCGTTGGATGGTGATGCCCTTGCGGCCCGCTTCCATCACCGCGTCGGCGAGGGCGACGGGTCCGTCGATGCGGGTTTCCTTCTCCTTGGCCTTGAGGGTGGCGGGGTGGGTGAAGAACTCGGCGAGTTCGGCGGCGAGGCCGCGCAGGCGTCGGGCTTCCGGGCTTTCGAGCATGGTGGCTTCGAGCGGGACGACCTGGGGCACGCCGCGCAGGGTGCGGGTGAAGCGGTAGCCGCCGTCGGCGATGCGTTCGCCGTGCCAGCCGCGCGCGTATTCCGGTTCCAGCGCGTCGAGGGCGCGGGCGACGGCGGCGGCGGTTTCGACGGTGCGGGCGGCGTCGTCGAGGACGTCCTCGGCGAAGGCGCCCTTGATCGCCGCCTGTTCGACGATGTGCATCGGCACCGAGCGGGACAGCGGCACCAGCAGGTGCTTGGCGATGCGGCAGCGTTCGGTGAGGTGCTTGAGGTCGTTTCCGGCGATCTGCTGGCCGTCGTGGAGCACCAGCACCGCGTCCTTGACGCCCGAATCGGTGAGGTAGTCTTCGAGGCCGCGGTCGTCCTTGAGGTATTGCCCCTTGGATTCGCCGCGCTTGACGCGGTAGAGCGGCGGCTGGGCGATGTAGAGGTAGCCGCGCTCGATCAGCTCCGGCATCTGGCGGAAGAAGAAGGTGAGCAGCAGGGTGCGGATGTGGGAACCGTCCACGTCCGCGTCGGTCATGATGATGATCTTGTGGTAGCGCGCCTTGCCGATGTCGAAGTCGTCGCGGTCGATGCCCGCGCCGATGCCGGTGCCGATGGCGGTGATGAGGGTGCCGATTTCGGCGGAGGAGAGCATCTTGTCGCGCCGCGCGCGCTCGACGTTGAGGATCTTGCCCTTGAGCGGCAGGATCGCCTGGTTGGCGCGGTCGCGGCCCTGCTTGGCCGAGCCGCCTGCGGAATCGCCCTCCACCAGGAACAGTTCGGAGAGGGCCGGGTCGCGCTCCTGGCAGTCGGCGAGCTTGCCGGGCAGGGTGGCGATGTCGAGGGCGGTCTTGCGGCGGGTGAGGTCGCGGGCCTTGCGCGCCGCCTCGCGGGCGGCGGCGGCCTCGATCACCTTGCCGATGATCTTCTTGGCCTCCTGCGGATGTTCCTCGAACCACTGGGTGAGCTTGTCGCCGACGATCGCCTCGACCACCGGGCGGACCTCGGAGGAGACCAGCTTGTCCTTGGTCTGGGAGGAGAATTTCGGATCCGGAACCTTCACCGAGAGGATGCAGGAAAGGCCTTCGCGCATGTCCTCGCCGGTGAGCGCGACCTTTTCGCGCTTCGCCATGCCGCTGTCGTTGGCGTAGGCGTTGACGGTGCGGGTGAGGGCGGCGCGGAAGCCCGCGAGATGGGTGCCGCCGTCGCGCTGCGGAATGTTGTTGGTGAAGCAGAGGGTGGAGTCGTGGTAGGCGTCGGTCCACTCCATCGAGAGTTCGACGACGATGCCGTCCTTCTCGCCCATCATCGTGATCGGCGGGGTGTGGAGCGCGGTCTTGGTGCGGTCGATGTACTGCACGAACGCCTGGATGCCGCCTTCGTAATGAAAATCGACGACCTTCTTTTCCGGCGTCCGCGCGTCGGTGAGGGAGAGCCACACGCCCGAGTTCAGGAACGCGAGTTCGCGCAGGCGATGCTCGAGCGTGCCGAAGTCGTAGGTGGTCATGGTGAAGGTTTCGGGCGAGGCGAGGAAGGTGATTTCGGTGCCGGTGAAGGGCTTGCCGTCGTCCTTGAGCGGCGCCGGGCCGACCGCGCCGAGGGGCGCCTCGGCGTCGCCGTGGCGGAAGCGCATGAAGTATTCGTGGCCGCCGCGCCAGATCCGCAGCTCCAGCCATTCGGAGAGGGCGTTCACCACCGAGACGCCGACGCCGTGGAGGCCGCCCGAGACCTTGTAGGAGTTCTGGTCGAACTTCCCGCCCGCGTGGAGCTGGGTCATGATGACCTCGGCGGCGGAAACGCCTTCCTCCTTGTGGATGTCCACCGGGATGCCGCGGCCGTTGTCGCGCACCGTCACCGAGCCGTTGGCGTTCAAGGTCACGTCGCACCGGTCGCAATAGCCCGCCAGCGCCTCGTCGATGGCGTTGTCCACCACCTCGTAGACCATGTGGTGGAGGCCCGAGCCGTCATCGGTGTCGCCGATGTACATGCCCGGGCGCTTGCGCACCGCCTCCAGGCCTTTCAGCACCTTGATCGACTGGGAATCGTAGACGGCGTCGGTGACGGGCGTGGTGATGTCGGTCAACTCGAATGGTCCTCTCGGTTGGGGAGGATCTCCTCCCCGCACACGGCGGCGTCGGCCACCGTCAGGAAACGCGCCCGGCCGGCGAGAGCCGCGAACAGCTCCGCGTCGGTTCCGGTCAGCCAGGACTGGCCGGGATGCTCGGCCAGCACGTCGAACAGCGCGGCGCGGCGCGGCGCGTCGAGATGCGCCGCCACCTCGTCCAGCAGCAACAGCGGCGCCACGCCGCGCGTCACCACCTTGGCCTGGGCGAGCACCAGGCCGATCAGCAGGGCCTTCTGCTCGCCGGTGGAGGCGAGATGCGCGGGCATCGCCTTGGCGCGGTGGGTCGCCGCGAGGTCGCCGCGGTGCGGCCCCTCGGTGGTGGCGCCCGCCGCCGCGTCCAGACCGCGGTTGGCCGCGAGGCGCTCGCGGAAGGCGTCTTCCACCGCCAGGGCCGAGGTGCCCGCCGCCAGCGCCGCCTCGATCTCGCCGACCAGCGACAGGCCGCAGCCGGGGAACGGCCCGTGGCCCTCCGCCGCGAGCGGCGCGAGGCGCGCCAGCCAATCGCAGCGGGCGGCGGCCACCGCCACCCCTTGCGCCGCCATCACCGCCTCCAGCGCCGAAAGCCATGCCGGTTCGCGGCGGCCCTCCTTCAGCAGCGCGAGGCGCTGGCGCATCGCCCGTTCGTAGGCCGAGGCGCGCTCGGCGTGGCCCGGGTCCAGCGCGTTGACCATGCGGTCCATGAACCGCCGCCGGTGGCTCGCGCCCTCGACGAACAGGCGGTCCATCGCCGGGGTCAGCCACAGCACCGGCAGCACCCGGCCGAGGTCCGCGACCGTCTTGAGCGGCTGGCCGTCCATCCGCACCACCCGCTTGTCCGGCCCCTCGCCGCCGTTCCAGCCGGTGCCGACGCGCACCCGTTCGCCGCCGCTGGTCACCTCCGCCGCCACCGCCCAGGCGGCCTCGGCGCCCTGGCGCGCCACCTCGGCGAGGCGGGCGCGGCGCAGGCCGCGGCCGGGGGTGAGGAAGGAGACGGCCTCGAGCAGGTTGGTCTTGCCCGCGCCGTTGGGTCCGGTCAGCACCACCGGCTCCGGCCCCAGGTCGAGGCGCAGCCGGGCATAGCAGCGGAACCCGGTGAGGGTGAGCCGCCGCACCGCCGTGCGCGCATCCGCCTCCGAAGGCACCCGAACCGGCTCCATCGCTGTCGGCGTCAGACTCGCATCGGCATCAGCACGTACACCGCCGCGCCGTCGCCCACGTCGCGCACCACGGTGGGCGAGGCGGCGTCGAGCATGCCGAAGCGGGCGGCGTCGCCCTCGATCTGCGACATGATGTCGAGCAGGTAGCGGGCGTTGAAGCCGATGTCGAGCGGCGAGCCTTCGTAGGCCGCTTCCAGTTCCTCCTCGGCGCTGCCGCTTTCGGGGCTGGAGGCCGAGAGCCGCACCAGGCCCGACTGCACCTGCATCTTCACCGCGCGGGATTTCTCCGACGACACGGCGGCGACGCGGTCGACCGCCTGGGCGAAGACCTTGCGGTCCACCTCCAGCACCTTGTCGTTGTCGGTGGGGATCACCCGTTCGTAGTCGGGGAAGGTGCCGTCGATCAGCTTGGAGGTCATCACCGCGTCGTCGAAGGCGAAGCGCACCCGCGAGTCGGAGAGCGACACGGCGATGTCGGACTGGGTGTCCTCGATCAGCTTGCGCAGCTCGGCGACGGTCTTGCGCGGCAGGATCACCCCCGGCAGGCCCTGCGCGCCCTCGGGCAGCGGCAGCTCGACGCGGGCGAGGCGGTGGCCGTCGGTGGCGACGGCGCGCAGCACCGGCACCCCCTCGGAGGCCGACTGGTGGAGGAAGATGCCGTTGAGGTAGTAGCGGGTTTCCTCCACCGCGATGGCGAAGCGGGTGCGGTCGATCAGGCCGCGCAGGTCCGCCGCCGCGATGCGGAAGCTGTGGGTGAGGGCGCCGCCGCTCATCTCGGGGAACTCGCCCACCGACAGCGCCGAGAGCGCGAAGCGCGAGCGCCCGGAGGTGAGCTGCACCTGCCCCTCGGTCTGGCCGGTGGAGAGTTCCACGCGGGCGCCGTCGGGCAGCTTGCGCACGATGTCGAAGAGGATGTGGGCGGGCGCGGTGGTGGCGCCCGGTTCGATCACCTCGGCGGGCACCGTCTCGGTGATGTCGAGGTCGAGATCGGTGGCGTTGAGGCTGAGGCCCGCGTCGCCCGCGACCAGCTTGACGTTCGACAGGATCGGAATGGTGTTGCGCCGCTCGACGACGCTCTGCACGTGTTGCAGCGATTTGAAGAGCTGTGCGCGCTCGATCGAAAGCTTCATGTCGGTGCGGTCCACCCGTGATGACGGTTCGTTCGGGGCCTTCGGCCGCGCCCCCTGCGCCGCCGCGTCCCCCATGAATAATCCATTGAGAAACGAGAACAACCCCCACCGAAGAGGGCCGGTCAGTATAGCACAGGCGCCCATCGGCCCAAGCAAAAACGCCGTTGCGGCGCCGGGCGGGCGGCTCAGTTCTCCAGCATGCGGCGGAGGAGATCGACCTCTTCGGCGAAATCGGTGTCCTGGCCGATCAGCTCCTCCACCTTCTTCACCGCGTGCATCACCGTGGTGTGGTCGCGGCCGCCGAACTTGCGGCCGATTTCCGGCAGCGAGCGGGCGGTGAGCTGCTTCGACAGATACATCGCGATCTGCCTGGGGCGGGCGACGGCGCGGGCGCGCCGGGGGGACGACATGTCGGCGATCTTGATGTTGAAGTGCTGCGCCACTTCCTTCTGGATCGCGTCGATGGTGAGGTGGCGTTCGCGGGTGCGCAGCAGGTCGTGCAGCACCTCCTGGGTGCCTTCGAGGGTGATGTGGCGGCCGATCAGCTGGGCGTGGGCGAACACCCGGCGCAGCGCCCCCTCGAGTTCGCGGACGTTGGTGGTGATCTTGTGGGCGAGGAATTCGAGAACCTTGGGGGGAACGACGATCTCGGCGGAGTCGGGGCGGGCCTGCTCGGCCCGGATCTGCTCCACCTTGGATTCGAGGATGCCGAGGCGCAGCTCGTAGCTGGTGGGGTGGATGTCGGCCACCAGACCGCAGCCGAGGCGGGATTTGAGGCGCTCCTCGATCCCCTGCAATTCGGCCGGGGACTTGTCGGCCGAGATCACGATCTGCTTGCCCTGGTCCATCAGCGCGTTGAAGGTGTGGAAGAACTCCTCCTGGGTGGAATCCTTGTCGGAGATGAACTGGACGTCGTCGATCATCAGCACGTCGAGGGAGCGGAGCTGCTCCTTGAAGTTCATCATGTCGTGGTAGCGCAGCGCGCGGATGAAGCGGTACATGAACTTCTCGGCGGAGAGATACCCCACCGTGCGCCCCGGGTCGCGCTCGCGGATGTGCCAGGCGATCGCGTGCATCAGGTGGGTCTTGCCCAGGCCGACGCCGGAATAGAGGAACAACGGGTTGAACGGCGGCACGTCGGATTCGGCGACGCGGCGGGCGGCGGCCCAGGCGAACTCGTTGGGCTTGCCGACGACGAAGGAATCGAAGGTGAAGCGCTTGTCGAGGGGGGCGGGCATCGCCTCCCGGTCCTCGGGCGGCTCGGGCGCGGGGCTGAGGGCGATCACCTCGGGCGCCGCCGCCGGGTCCGGCTCGGCCATGCCGCCCGCGGCGCGGCGCACCGGCTGGACGACGAACGACACCTCCATCGGCGCGCCCTGCACCTCGGCCCACACCTCGCGGATGCGGTTGGCGTAGTGGGTCACCACCCAGTCGCGGATGAAGCGGGTCGGCACGCCGAGGCACACCGCGTCCTCATGCGCCTCGACCACGCGAATCGGCTGCAACCAGTTGCGAAACGCGGCATCGCCGATTTCGCCCCGCATCCGATCCTGAACCCGCTCCCACTGCTGTTCCATGTGCCCCTGACCGGCTGACCGGGCCGCCCGCACGGCGAACGGCTCCCCCGCGGGATGAAGCTGCCCGCGCGACCCAAAAACCCCGATGACCTGTGAACCCACCGACCGCGGCCGGAAAGCGCCGATGGTATGCGCGGCGGCGGGCGGGCGCAACGACGCCGCTCACACCCCGGCAAAGCCCTTGGACTGCCGCCCGTTTCCCCCGCCGGGCGGGGGCCGCGGCGCGGCCGCCCCGACCCTCGGGCGCGCCGAATCCGGACATGCAAAGGGCGGCCCGAAGCCGCCCCTCGACCGATCCGCGGATCGACGGTTTCCCGCTTACATCGCCTTGATCTTGGCGGCGAGGCGGGAGGTCTTGCGCGCCACGGTGTTGGCGTGCATCACGCCGCGGCTGGCGCCACGGTGCAGTTCCGGCATCGCGGCCAGGAACGCGGCCTGGGCCTGATCCTTGTCGCCCGCGGCGATCGCAGCCTCGACCTTCTTCACGAAGGTGCGAATCCGGCTGACGCGGCTGGTGTTGATCTCGGCGCGCCGCGCGTTGCGACGGATACGCTTCTTCGAAGACTGGTGATTGGCCATGACGATACTTCAGCCCGTTCGTTTGATCGAGAGGGGGGCTTATACGCGGGGAAACCGGCGAGGTCAACCGGTTTCGTGCCGTTGGCGCCCCGAACGCCTCAAGTTTTTCAATCGGAGGTCAGGAGAATCCGCACCACCGTCGGCGAGCCCTTGCCCACCACCTCGAACACCAGGGTTTCCGCGCCGCGCACGTAGCGGGAGGGGGAGCGGCGGGTCCACCCCATCTGCGGCAGCGCCTCCGCGTAGGCGGCGAACACCGCCTGGGCGGGTTCGGGAGTCTGGGCGAAGGTTTCGACGATCCGTCCCTGGGGCGTGTCGAACACCGTCACCGAGTCGGGGTCCTGGTGCAGCCCGGCGAGCAGCGGCAGGTCCTCGTGGCCGGAGAGATACTCCTGCGCCCACGCGGGCGCCGCGAGCAGCAGCGCGGCCGCCAGCGCCGCGCCGCGCACCCAGTTCCGCCCGTGTCCCATGCCCGGCCCCTTCATCGTTGACAGTCGGGACAATAATACGTGGAACGGCCGCCTTGCACGACCCGTTTGATGGCGTGGCCGGGCTTGCCGCTGGGGCAGGCGCCGCCCTCCCGGTCGTAGACGCGGAAGGCCATCTGGAAATAGCCGAGGCCGCCGTCGGGGCGGCGGTGGTCGCGCAGGGTGGAGCCGCCCGCCGCCACCGCCTCCGCCAGCACCGCGCGGATCGCCGCCGCCAGCCGCGCCACCCGCCGCGGCCCCAGCGATCCGGCGGCGGCGAACGGCGAAATTCCGGCGCGGAACAGCGATTCGCACACATAGATGTTGCCGAGACCCGCCACCACCGCCTGGTCGAGCAGCGCCAGCTTGATCGGCTGGGCGCGCCCCGCCAGCCCGGCGGCCAGCACCGCCGCGTCGAACCCGGGGCCGAGCGGCTCCGGCCCCAGGCGGGCGAGCAGCGGGTCCAGCTCCAGCCGCCCCGGCGGCGCGTGGTCGACGAAGCCGAAGCGGCGCGGATCGTGGAAGGTGACGACGTCGCCCGAATCGAGGCGGAAGCGCACATGGTCGTGGCGCGCGGGCGGCGGCTCGCCCGCGCACACCGACACCCGCCCCGACATGCCGAGGTGGATCAGCACCGCGCCGCCGTCGTCCAGGTGCCAGATCATCACCTTGCCGCGCCGCGCCAACGCCTCCACCCGCCGCCCGGTGACGCTCTGCCCCAGGCCCTCGGGCACGGCGCGGCGCAGGTCGGCGCGGCCGATCCACACCCCGGCGACGGTGCGCCCGGCGACGAACGGCTCGAGACCGAGGCGGGCGGTTTCGACTTCGGGGAGTTCGGGCATCGGGATCCTTCGGGAACGGCGGCGGCGGCAATTTCAACATGGTGCGGCGCGCCGCCATCCGCTATGGTGCGGACATGTCGTCCGCATCGCAAGACCCGGGTTCCGCCAACGCCGGAACCACGCATTTCGGCTTCCGCACCGTCGCCGCCAACGCCAAGGCGGGCCTGGTGCGGGAGGTGTTCGATTCCGTCGCCGACCGCTACGACGTGATGAACGATCTGATGAGCTTCGGCGTCCACCGGGTGTGGAAGAACGCGATGCTCGACGTGATCGCGCCGCGCCCGGGGCTGACCTATCTCGATGTCGCCGGGGGCACCGGCGACATCGCCTTCCGCATCCGCGAGCGGGTGGCGAAGCGGGGCGGCAAGGCGCGCATCGTCGTCGCCGACATCAACACCGAAATGCTGCGCGTCGGCCGCGACCGCGCCATCGACAAGGGCATCGCCGCCGATCTCGAATGGCTGTGCCTCGACGCCCAGAGCGTGCCGCTGCCGGACCGCTCGGTGGACGTCTACACCATCGCCTTCGGCCTGCGCAACGTCACCGACATCCGGCTCGCCCTCAGGGAGGCGCGGCGGGTGCTGAAGCCGGGCGGCCGCTTCCTCTGCCTCGAATTCTCGAAGGTGGTGCTGCCGATCGTCGACCGCGCCTACGACGCCTATTCCTTCACCGTGCTGCCGTTCCTCGGCCGCGCCGTCGCCCACAACGCCGACGCCTATCGTTACCTGGCCGAAAGCATCCGCAAGATGCCGCCGCAGGACGAGCTGGCGGCGTGGATGCGCGACGCGGGCTTCGCCAACGTCGGCTACCGCAACTATTCGGGCGGCATCGCGGCGCTGCACTCCGGCTGGCGGATCTGATGCTCCGGTCGGTCCGCAACACCGCGCGGCTTCTCACCATCGCCCGGGTGCTGGCGCGCCACGACGCGCTGTTCCTGCTGTCCAACCTCGGCCTGACGCGGCGCGTCGGCGCCCTCGCCAGCCGCTTTTCCAACCGCCGCGCCCCGGGCCGCCCGGGGGAGCGCCTCGCCCGCGCGCTGGTGGAGCTGGGGCCGAGCTTCATCAAGTTCGGCCAGGCGCTCTCGACCCGCGCCGACCTGGTGGGCGACGCGGTGGCCGCCGATCTCTCGATGCTGCAGGACCGCCTCGCGCCGTTCCCGTTCGCCGAGGTGGAGCGCATCGTCGCCGCCGAGTTCGAACGGCCGATATCGGAGCTTTTCGCCGCGTTCGACCCGGAGCCGATCGCCGCCGCCTCGGTGGCGCAGGTCCACCGCGCGGTGACCCGCGACGGCCGCACCGTGGCGGTGAAGATCACCCGCCCGGGGGTGGAGGCGGCGTTCGAGCGCGACGTCGAGCTGCTGTTCTGGCTCGCCGAGGTCGCCAACCGCACCCAGCCCGGCCTGCGCCGCCTGCGCCTCACCGAAAGCGTCACCGCCTTCGCCGACACCGTGGCGATGGAAATGGATTTGCGGTTCGAGGCCGCCGCCGCCTCCGAACTGGGCGAGAACTTCGCCGACGACGACACCTTCCGCGTGCCCGAGGTGCTGTGGCCGCTGACCGGCCGCAACGTGCTGACCACCGCCTGGATCGACGGCGGCATCCCGATCGACGAACGCGACCGCCTGATCGCCGCCGGGTTCTCCCCCACCGTGATCGCCGAGCGCGCCGCCCGCGCGTTCTTCAAGATGGTGTTCTCCGACGGCTTCTTTCACGGCGACATGCACCCCGGCAACCTGTTCGTGGGTCCGGCGGGCGAGATCGTCGCGGTGGATTTCGGCATCATGGGCCGGGTCGACGTCGCCGAGCGCCGCTACCTCGGCGAAATGCTGCTGGCGTTCCTCAACGGCGACTACCGCCGCGCCGCCGAGGTCCACTTCGAGGCGGGCTACGTGCCGCCCGACCGCTCGGTGGACATCTTCGCCCAGGCGTGCCGTTCCATTGCCGAACCGATTCTCGGCCTGCCCGCCGCCGACGTTTCGGTGGCGCGCCTGCTCGCCCAGCTGTTCAAGGTCACCGAAACCTTCGGCATGGAGGTGCAGCCCCAGCTGCTGGTGCTGCAAAAGACCATGCTCACCGCAGAGGGCATCGGCCGCGGCCTCTGCCCCGAGGTCAACTTCTGGGAACTCGCCCGGCCGCTGATCGAGGAATGGATGGCGCGGAACGTCGCGCCCCCCGCCAGGATCCGCCGCGGCGTGGAGGACGCGTGGGACGCCATGCGCCGCATCCCCGCCATCGTCCGCCGCGCCGACGCGATGTCGCGCGACATGGCGCAAAGCGGCGTGCGCCTGCACCCGGACACGGTGCGCGCCCTGCTGGAGCGCCGACGCGGCCAGGTGGTCCACACCTGGGCGCCGTGGGCGCTGATCGTCGTCCTCATGGCGCTCCTGCTCACGCGGATGTGAGCTTTACATCGCCGCGCCCGTCCGGTATCCCCATAACGGCATGGTGAAATGGCGGAATGAACGATGCTCGCCGGTAAAAAGATCTTTCTCGTCATCGCGGGCGGCATCGCCGCCTACAAGTCGCTGGAGCTGATCCGCCGGTTGCAGGACCGGGGCGCGACGGTGCGCTGCTGCCTCACCGCCAACGCGCGGGAGTTCGTCACGCCGATGGCGGTGTCGGCCCTCTCCCAGGGGCCGGTCTACATGGACCAGTTCTCGCTCAAGGACGAAAGCGAGATGGGCCACATCGAACTCTCCCGCCAGTCGGACCTGCTGGTGGTGGCGCCCGCCACCGCCAACATCCTCGCGCGCATGGCGGCGGGCATGGCCGACGAGCTGGCCACCACCCTGCTGCTCGCCACCGACAAGCCGGTGCTGGTGGCCCCGGCGATGAACGTGCGGATGTGGCTGCACGCCGCCACCCAGGCCAACGTCGCCACGCTGAAGGCGCGCGGCATCGGCTTCGTCGGGCCGGAAGAGGGCGCGATGGCCTGCAACGAGTTCGGCCCCGGCCGCTTGGCCGAGGTGCCGGATATCGTTTCCGCCATCGAAACGATGCTGAATCCCCGCCGCCCGCTGGCGGGCAAGCGGGCGATCGTGACGAGCGGGCCGACGGTCGAGCCGATCGACCCGGTGCGCTTCATCGCCAACCGCTCCTCCGGCAAGCAGGGCCACGCCATCGCCCGCGCGCTGGCCGATCTCGGCGCGGCGGTGACCCTGGTGAGCGGCCCCACCGCCCTCGACGACCCGGCCGGGGTGTCGGTGGTGCATGTGGAAAGCGCGCGCGACATGCTCGCCGCCTGCCGGGCCGCCCTGCCCGCCGACGTGGCGGTGTGCGCCGCCGCGGTGGCCGACTGGGGGGTGGACACGGTCGCCACCCAGAAGCTCAAGAAGGAACCGGGCGGCGCCCCGCCCGCGATCCGGCTGGTGCCCAACCCGGACATCCTCGCCACCCTCTCCGCCCCCGGCAACGCCCGGCCGCGCCTGGTGGTGGGCTTCGCCGCCGAAACCGAGAAGCTGGTGGAGCACGCCACCGCCAAGCGCGCCCGCAAGGGCTGCGACTGGATCGTCGCCAACGACGTCTCCGCCGCCGCCGGAACCTTCGGCGGCGACTCCAACCAGGTCACCCTGATCTCCGAATCCGGCGCCGACCCCTGGCCCGCCGCTTCCAAAGAGGCCGTCGCCGCCCGTCTTGCCGACCGCATCGCCGAGGCCCTGTCATGACCATCGCCACCATCCCCGTCGCCGTTCCGGTGCAGCGCCTCGAACACGCCGCCGACCTGCCGCTGCCGCGCTACCAGACCCCCGGCTCGGCGGGCGTGGACCTGCTGGCGGCGGTGGTGGAGCCGCTCACCCTCGCCCCCGGCGCCCGCGCCCTGGTGCCCACCGGCATCTGCATCGCCCTGCCGCCCGGCTACGAGGCGCAGGTGCGGCCGCGCTCGGGCCTCGCCCTGAAGCACGGCATCACCGTGCTCAACGCCCCCGGCACCGTCGATTCCGACTATCGCGGCGAGATCGGGGTGATTCTCGCCAACCTCGGCGCCGAGCCGTTCGTGGTGGAGCGCGGCGAGCGCATCGCGCAGATGGTGGTGGCGCCGGTCACCCGCATCGTCTGGCAGTCGGTGGGCACGGCGTTGCCGGAAACCGGGCGCGGCGCGGGCGGCTTCGGCTCCACCGGCAAGAAATAACGGAGGCCGACCGCATGCTCTCCCCGTCGAAAAAGACCCTGTTCGCGATCGAGGCGGTGCTCGACATCGCCTACAACGCGGGCGGCGAGCCGGTGCAGAGCAGCGAGATCACCGCCCGCCAGGGTATCCCCCGCCGCTACCTCGAACAGACCCTCCAGGCGCTGGTGCGCGCCAACATCCTGATCGGCGTGCGCGGCCCCAAGGGCGGCTACCGCCTGGCGCGGGAGCGCCGCCGCATCAGCGTCGGCGACATCGTGCGCGTGGTGCAATCGGCGGAAGGGCCGCCGCCCGAGGACGACCTGCCGCGCTCCGACATCGGCGTGCGGGTGATCCAGCCGATGTGGGGCGACCTGCAAACCGCGCTGATGGCCGAGCTGGACGCCCTCTCCATCGACACCCTCTGCCAGCGCGCGTCGGAAACCGGCGTCCCCTGCCAGGCCCGCGACCGCTTGAGCTACGACATCTGAACCGCCAGACGGAGGTTGCCATGCCCCAGACACCCCCTGCCGCCTCCTTCCGCGGGCGGGTCTACGACAGCGTCCTCGACACCATCGGCGCCACCCCGCTGGTGCGCCTCGGCCGCCTCGCCGCCGACCAGGGCGTCGCCGCCGAACTCCTCGCCAAGCTCGAGTTCTTCAATCCCCTCGCCTCGGTCAAGGACCGCATCGGCGCCGCGATGATCGCCGACGCCGAGGCCCGCGGCCTGATCGACGCCGACACCGTGCTGATCGAGCCGACCTCCGGCAACACCGGCATCGCCCTCGCCTTCGTCTGCGCCGCCAAGGGCTACAAGCTCATCCTCACCATGCCCGAGAGCATGTCCGCCGAGCGCCGCAAGCTGCTCGCCCTGCTCGGCGCCACCCTCGAGCTGACCCCCGCCGCCAAGGGCATGCGCGGCGCCATCGCCCGCGCCGAGGAACTGGCGCGCAGCCTGCCCAAGGCGCTGATCCTCCAGCAGTTCGCCAACCCCGCCAACCCGGCGGTCCACCGCGCCACCACCGCCGAGGAAATCTGGACCGACACCGGCGGCCGCCTCGACTTCGTGGTCGGCGGCGTCGGCACCGGCGGCACCGTCACCGGCTGCGGCGAAGTGCTCAAGGCCCGCAACCCGGGCCTCAAGATCGTCGCGGTCGAGCCGGAGGACAGCCCGGTGCTCTCCGGCGGCACCGCCGGTCCCCACGGCATCCAGGGCCTCGGCGCGGGCTTCGTGCCCGAGGTGCTCGACACCGGCCTCCTCGACGAAATCGTGCAGATCGCCACCGCCACCGCGCTCTCCACCGCCCGCCTCGTCGCCCGCGTCGAGGGCATTCCGGTGGGCATCTCCTCCGGCGCCGCCCTCGCCGCCGCCATGGAAATCGGCAAGCGGCCGGAAAACGCCGGCAAGCGCATCGTCGTCATCATCCCCTCGTTCGCCGAACGCTACCTCTCGACGCCGCTGTTCGACGGGCTGTGAGGCCCGGGGCCTCGGCCCCCGGCCCCGCGTACTCAGGGAACCGCACCATGCCTCTGAACCGAGACCAGAACCTGCGTTACGCCCGTCAGATCCTGCTGCCCGAGGTGGGCGGCGCGGGGCAGGAGAAGCTGCTGGCGGCCCACGCGGTGGTTGTGGGCGCGGGCGGCCTCGGCTCGCCGGTGCTGCTCTATCTCGCCGCCGCCGGAGTGGGGCGGATCACGGTGGTGGACGACGACACCGTGGCGCTCTCCAACCTCCAGCGCCAGGTGCTCTACGACACCGTGCAGGTGGGCCTGGGCAAGGCGAGCATGGCGGCGGCGCGGATCGACGCCCTCAACCCGGAAGTGCGGGTGACGGTGCGGGCCGAGCGCATGACCGCCGCCAACGCCGCCGAGCTGCTGGCGGGGGCCGACGTGGCGCTCGACTGCCTCGACAGCTTCGGCAGCCGCTTCACCCTCTCCGACGCCTGCGCCGCGCAGGGCACGCCGCTGGTGTCGGCGGCGATCCAGGGCTTCACCGGCCTGCTCGCGGTGTTCGACCCGGCTTCGGGCGGCCCCTGCTACCGCTGCCTCACCCCCGCGCCGCCGCCGCGCGGCGGCAACGCCCGCGCCTGCGAGGACACCGGCATCCTCGGCGCCGTCGCCGGGTGGGTCGGCACCGCCCAGGCGCTCGCCGCGCAACGCCTGATCCTCGGCCTCGGCGACGACCGCCTGGGCTGGCTCACCACCTTCGACGGCCTCACCGGAACCGCTCGCCGCGCCCGCCTGCCGCGCGACCCGGCGTGCCCGGTGTGCGGCAACCGCTAAACACACCTCAGAACCTCGGCATAAGGGAGATCGCACCATGGCCAACACGGTCGTCATCACCGGCGCCACCGCCGGATTCGGCGCCGCCTGCGCGCGGCGGTTCGGCGCGGCGGGGTGGAACCTCGTGCTCACCGGGCGGCGGGCGGAGCGCCTGGAGGCGCTGAAGGCCGAGCTTTCGCCCGCCTGCGCGGTCCACACCGTCGTCCTCGACGTACGCGACCGCGCGGCGGTGCAGGCGGCGGTCGACGCCCTGCCCGCGCCGTTCTCCACCGTCCACACCCTCATCAATAACGCCGGGCTGGCCCTCGGCCTCGCCCCGGCGCAAGACTGCGACCTCGACGAGTGGGACCAGATGATCGACACCAACGTCAAGGGCTTCGCCTACGTCGCCCGAGCGCTGCTGCCGAAGCTGATCGCGGTGGGCGAGGGCACGGTGGTCAACCTCGCCTCGGTGGCCGCCAAATGGCCCTACCCCGGCGGCAACGTCTACGGCGCCACCAAGGCGTTCGTGCGCCAGTTCTCCTACAACCTCCGCTGCGACCTCGTCGGCACCGGCGTGCGCGTCACCTCCATCGAGCCGGGACTGGCGGAAAGCGAGTTCTCCCTGGTGCGCTTCCAAGGCGACGCCGAACGCGCCGCCAAGGTCTACGCCGGAACCGAACCCCTCACCCCGGACGACATCGCCGAATCGATCTTCTGGGTCGCTACCCTGCCCAAACACATCAACATCAACTGCCTGGAAATCATGCCCACCTGCCAAAGCTGGCAGCCGTTCCACATTCACCGCCGCGAGGGCTGAAAACCAGGCCGGGCGCTGCCCGGACCCGCGAGGGGACTCGGTCCCCTCGACCCCGTTTGCTGGTTTTTCCGCGAAGCGGGACAACCCGGTCACGCCGCACGATGATCGAATAGCGCTACGCGCAAAAAACGAATGGGAGGTGCGGAGGGACCGAGTCCCTCCGCGTCCTTACTTTCCCTTTCCCCTTTCCCTTTTCCCCCTTCACATCTCCAGCACGTCGGAGAAGCGGACGAACGCGTCGGTGACGGGGGCGGGGAGGGGTTTGCTGTCGATGCTGGCGATCGGGCGGAGGGCGATGGCAGAGACGACGAATCCGGCCTGGGCTTCGGCGATCGTGGCGGCGGAGAGGGATTTTTCGGCGATCAGCCCGGCGTCGAGGAGGCGGGCGCGCGCGGTTCCGGGGAGGGCGCCGTCGGCCACCGGCGGGGTGACCCAGGCATCGCCGAGGCGGAAGACGAGGTTGGCGACGGCGGTTTCGGCGACCCGGCCTTCGGTATTGAGGAGGATAGCGTCGTCGGCGAGGGCGGCGTCCGCCTCGATGCGGGCGAGCACGGAATCGCCGTAGCTGGTGGTTTTGATGCGGGAGAGCGGCGAGAGGTGGTTGCGCCGGGTGGAGCGGGCGACGATCAGGCGCGCGGGCACCACCACCGGCAGGGTGGGCGCGACGGTGGCGAGGATGGTGGGCGTGGGGGTCGGCGGCGGCAGCGCGCCGCGCGGGCCGGGGCCGCGGCTGACGGTGAGGCGGGCGACGCCGTCGGCCACCGAGGAGGCGTGGAGGAGGTCGGCGACGACTTTCGCCGGGTCGAGCGGCAGGGGGCCGAAGCCGAGCACCTTCAGCCCCTCGGCGAGGCGGGCGAGGTGGCGGTCGAGGGCGACCGGGGCGCGGTGGCGGACGCGGATGGTTTCGAACACGCCGTCGCCGAGCAGGAAGCCCCGGTCGGACACCGGGATGCAGGCGCCGGAGGCGGGGAGGATGCGGCCGTTGAGGTTGACGGTGTCGGGCATCAGAAGGCCTCCTCGCGCAGGATTTCCGGATCGGGGGTGACGGCGCGCAGCAGGGCGGCGGCCTTCACCAGGGTTTCGCGATATTCCTCGGCGGGCACCGAATCGGCGACGATGCCGCCGCCCGCCGAGACCGAGAGGGTGTCGCCGTCGACCACCACGGTGCGGATGGCGATGGCGGTGTCCATGGCGCCGTCGTCGCCGAGCCAGCCGATCGCGCCGCAGTAGGGGCCGCGCCGCGCGCCTTCGAGTTCGGCGATGATCTCCATGGCGCGCACCTTGGGCGCGCCGGTGATCGATCCGCCGGGGAAGGCCTGGCGCAGGATGTCGAGGGTCGGCACCTCGGGGCGCGGTTCCGCCGTGACCACCGACACCAGATGGTGCACGGCGGCGAAGCTTTCCACCGTCCAGAGGGCGGGCACGCGGACGCTGCCGAGGGCGGCGGTGCGCGAGAGATCGTTGCGCAGCAGGTCGACGATCATCAGGTTTTCCGCCCGGTCCTTGGCCGAGGCGCGCAGCTCGGCGGCGAGGCGGGCGTCCTCCTCCGGCGTGCGGCCGCGCGGGCGGGTGCCCTTGATCGGCCGGGTTTCGACGCGGCGGACGCCGCCCTCCGCCGACACCTTGAGGAACCGTTCCGGCGAGGCGGAGACCACCGCGCGGGCGGCGTCGACGCACAGGAACGCGGCGAACGGCGCCGGGTTGACGCGGCAGAGCTTGCGGAACAGGGCGAAGGCGCTCATCCCCGCCGGGCGCGGCGCGGTGAAGCGCTGGGCGAGGTTGGCCTGGAAGATGTCTCCGGCGCGGATGTACTCGAGCACCCGGCGCACCCGGGCCTCGTACTCCGCGCGGTGCCAGGCGGGGGTCCACGCCACCGCCTCCCACGGGGTTTCGGGCGGCAGCTCGGGCGCGGCGGCGATTTCGGCGGCGAGGGCCTCGGCGAGGGGCGCGCCGCCCACCGAGACGACGGCGGCGGTGCGGGTGCCGAGGTCGAAGATCGCGGCGGCGTCGAACAGGCCGAAGCGCAGGTCGGGCAGGCTCGGGCCTTCCGCCGCCGGGGGCGGCAGGCGTTCGAGGGTGGCGCCGAGTTCGTAGCCGAAATAACCCACCGCGCCGCCCGCGAACGGGCCGAAGGCGGGGGGCAGGGCGGCAGGCCGTGCCGCCAGCGCCGCCGCCAGCTCGGGGAAGCCGCCTTCGATCAGGCGGGTGGGGCGGGGCGCGAGAATGGCGAAGCGGCCGCCGGTCAGCAGCGCCGCGCCGGGAGTGTCCGCATGGGGCGCGAACGCGGCGAGCGGGTCCCGCCACGGGATCGGCCGGACGCATGGGCGGAGGCGCGCCGCCATCGGGCGCTCAGTGGTTGGGGAGGACGCGGTCGGGCGGCCGGTGGCCGTCGACGAAGGTCTTGATGTTGATGAGGACCTTCTGCCCCATTTCGTGGCGCGCCTCGTGGGTGGCGGCGCCGAGGTGGGGCATCAGCACGACGTTGTCGAGGGCGACGAAGCGCGGGTCCACCGCCGGTTCGTTTTCGAACACGTCGAGGGCCGCCCCGGCGATGCGGCGGCTGGCGAGGAACTCCAGCAGCGCCTCCTCGTCCACCACGTAGCCGCGCGCGGTGTTGACGAGGTACGAGGTCGGCCGCATCAGTTCGAGGCGGCGGCGGTTGAGGAGGTGGCGGGTCTGGGGCGTGCCGGGGCAGTGGATCGAGATCACGTCCATGCGCGGCAGCATCTGGTCCAGGTCGTCCCAGTAGGTGGCCTCCAGCGCGTCCTCGACCGAGGGGTGGAGGCGGCGGCGGTTGTGGTAGTGGATCGACATGCCGAAGCCGCGCGCCCGCTCCGCCACCGCCTGGCCGATGCGGCCCATGCCGATAATGCCGAGGCGCTTGCCGGAGACGCGGCTGCCGAGCATGGTGGTCGGCCCCCAGCCTTCCCACTTGCCGGCGCGCACCAGGCGGTCGCCCTCGATCACCCGGCGCGGCACCGCCAGCAGCAGCGCCATGGTCATTTCGGCGGTGTCCTCGGTGAGGACGTCGGGGGTGTTGGTGACGGTGATGCCGCGGCTCTGGGCGTAGGCGACGTCCACATGGTCGGTGCCGGAGCCGAAGTTGGCGATCAGCTTGAAGCCGGGACCGGCGGATTCCAGCACGTCGCGGTCGAGCACGTCGGTGACGGTGGGGACGAGGACGTCGGCGGCGGCCACCGCGGCGCGCAGTTCGTCGGCGCTCATGCGGTGATCGTCGGCATTGAGCCGGACGTCGAAAAGCTCTTTCATCCGGGTTTCCGTGGCCTCCGGCAGACGACGGGTGACGATGACGATCGGCTTTTTCATGTGTGACCCTCCCCGGACGCCGCGCGTGCCCCCGCCCGGGCAGACTTACCAAGGCGCGCCCCGGTTGTCCAGGGTTGAGCCTGCGGGGCGGATGACGCTATGGTGAGGTCCGTATCCCCCCAGGAGGTTTCGCGCCGCATGTTCCGGTTCCCGACGTTCGCCCGCGCCCTTGCCGTCGCCGCCGTTGCGACGCTCACCGCCGCGCCCGCGCTCGCCGCCGACCAGGGGGAAAGCGGCCAGAGGCTGCCGCGGTTCGTCTCCCTGCGCGCCACCCAGGTGAACCTGCGCTCCGGCCCCGGGGTGCGGTATCCGATCGAATGGGTGTATCTCCAGCGGGATCTGCCGGTGGAGGTGATCCAGGAGTTCGACCACTGGCGCAAGATCCGCGACTGGGAGGGCACCGAGGGCTGGGTGCATCGCAGCATGCTCTCGGGCAACCGCGCGATCCGCGTCGTCGGCACGGTCACGCCGTTGCGCGCCCAGCCGCAGGCGGAAAGCCCGGTGGTGGCGCAGTTGGAAGGCGGGGTGGTGGGGCGGCTGGTGGCGTGCCCGGAGGCCTCGGCGTTCTGCCGCATCGAGGCGGGCGGCTATTCGGGCTGGCTGCCGCGCGCCGCGTTCTGGGGCGCCTATCGCGGCGAGACGGTGAAGTGACGCCGCCGCCGCGGATCGTCGAACTCCCGCCCGCCGAGGCGCCGCGCGACCTGCTGCTGCTCGCCGATCCCTCCCCCGCGCGGCTGGACGCCTATCTGCCCGCCGCGCGCTGCTTCGCCGCCCGCCGCGACGGGGCGACGGTGGGCGCGTGCGCGGTGATGCCGCTGGGCGGCGATTCGTTCGAGCTGATGAGCATCGCGGTGGCGCCGGAGGCGCAGCGGCAGGGCATCGGCACCCGCCTGCTGCGCCACGTCATCGCGGCGACCGCCGCCGCCGGGGCGAAGCGCCTGGAGGTGGGCACCGGCAGCTTCGGCTACCAGCTCGCGTTCTATCAGCGCCACGGCTTCCGGATCGAGAGCGTGGATCGGGATTTCTTCGTGCGGAATTATCCGGAGGCGATCGTCGAGGACGGCATCCGGTTGCGCGACATGGTGCGGCTCGCGCGCACGGTTCCCCCCGAAACCTAGGCGCGCGAGCGCCCCCGCGCCGCGGCGCGGCGCGGGGAATGGTCGGACCCGTCTCAGTCGCCGACGCGGACGACGATGTCGATGCGCCGGATCGTCTTGCCCTCGGGAATCGCGGGCGTGCCCACCACCTGAAGGTTATGCGCCGGAATGTCCATCAGCATTCCGGTGTCCTCGTCGTAGCAGTGGTGGTGCGAGGCGACGTTGGTGTCGAAGTACGAGCACCCGGCGTCCACGGTGATTTCCTTCAACAATCCCGCCTCGGTGAACTGGTGGAGGGTGTTGTAGACCGTGGCGAGCGAGACGCGCGCGCCCTCGGCGGCGGCCTCCTTGTGCAGCGCCTCGGCGGTCACGTGGCGGTCGGGCTTCTCGAACAGCAACTTGGCGAGAGCGAGGCGCTGGCGCGTCGGTCGCAAGTTGACGGACCGCAACTGTTCGAGAACGTGTGAAAACGGTCGCGTGCGGTTGAGCATGTGTTTCGTCCCGGCTTTGCGCGCCGGCCCCCCGGTGCGGCGGACTGTTGTCCTGCTGTCTGTATTTATTCAAATCCACCGGCAAAACGCAATCAAAGAAGCCGACGAAACCCGGGGTTTCGTCGGCTTTTTCGCTTTTTCGGCGATTCGCGGGGGGAATCAGCCGCCTTGGGCAATTCGTTCGACCAGTTGCTTCACCGTCGGCACGAAGCCGTTCCGGTAGAACGGGTCGGTCTTGAAGCGGTGGACGTTGTGCCCGGCGAACATCAGCTCGTTCTCCACCTCGCCGCTGTGGGCGATGTTCTGCAGCGTCTTCTGAATGCAGAACGAGCGCGGGTCGGCGCGGCGGCCGGTGGTGCCCGCCTGGTTCTGCGCCCAGTTGGAGAAGGCGCAGGCGGAAAGGCAGCCCATGCAGTCGACCTGATCCTTGAGGATCTGCTTGGCCGATTCGGGGGTGACGAACACCACCGTCTCGTCGGGGGTCTTGATCGCCTCGGTGAACCCGGCGGCGACCCACGCCTCGACCTTGGGCTTGTCTTCCGGCGCCACGAACACGGTGCGGCCGCGCTTGCCGTAGGCGACCTCGGCGGAGAGGGTCTCGGTGGCCTCGGGCGCGAACGCCACCTGCCGCTCCGAGCGCGCCACCAGGTCGTCGAGGAAAGCGTTGCGCACCGCCGACGAATAGAACCCGGTGGGGCTGAAGCGGTGCAGCAGCACGTCGCCCGGGTCGAGGGTGGTGAGGCGCTTTTTCCACGCGTCGGGAATCGGGCTTTCCCGGGTCAGCAGCGGCCGGGTGCCGAACTGGAAGGCGAGCGGCCCGATCTCCGGGTTGCCGATCCAGTCTTCCCAATCCGCCAGCGACCACACGCCGCCCGCCATCACCACCGGGGTGTCGGGCAGGCCGCAGGCGATCATCTCGCGGCGCAGCTCGGCGACGCGCGGGAACGGCGGCTGCGGCTCGCGCGGGTCCTCGACGTTGGAAAGGCCGTTGTGCCCGCCCGCCAGCCACGGGTCCTCGTAGACCACGCCGCCCAGCCACTCCTTGCTCTTGTGGTAGGCGCGCTTCCACAGGGCGCGGAAGGCGCGCGCCGAGGAGACGATCGGGTAATAGTAGACGCCGTATTTGGCGGCGATCTCGGCGAGGCGATAGGGCATGCCCGCGCCGCAGGTGACGCCGTGGATCAGGCCCTTGGCCTGCTCCAGCACGCCTTCGAGAATGCGCTCGCAGCCGCCCATCTCCCACAGCACGTTCATGTGCACGCGGCCTTCGCCGCCGGAGACGTCGTGCGCGATGCGCGCCTGGGCGACACCGCCCTTGATCGCGAAGGCGATCAGCTCCTCGTGGCGCTCGCCACGGGTCTTGCCGGTGTAGACCACCGGCACGAGGCGGCCGGTTTCGTCGTAGAAGTCCGCGTTCACGCCCGAGAAGGTGCCCACGCCGCCCGCGGCGGCCCACGCGCCCGCGCTCAGGCCGGAGGACGCGGCGATGCCTTTGCCGCCTTCCACCAGCGGCAGCACGTCCTTGCCCGACATCCAAAGCTTTTGGAGGGTTTTCACGCCGTCCATCTCCACCCGATGCGGCGGCCGGTGGCCGCCGTGTTGTCCCGTCGCGCGCCAACCTGCGCGCGTCCCCCTCTCGACCCTGCGCCCCATCCCCCTGGGGCGGACCGCGTCGCGGTCGATCGCGAAAGCGAATACCGGGGCATCCCCCGATGTGCGGCGCCCGCCCCCCGGCTCGGCGGGGGGCGGCGCGCGACCTTGCGGTTTAGGCTTCGGTCTTCGGCGCGGCCTGGATTTCCTCGCCGGTTTCCTGGTTCACCACCTTCATCGACAGCTTCACCTTGCCGCGGTCGTCGAAGCCGAGCAGCTTCACCTTCACCGCGTCGCCGACCTTCACCACGTCGTCCGGATGGGCGACGCGCTTCTGCGCCATTTCCGAAACATGCACGAGGCCGTCGCGGTTGCCCATGAAATTGACGAACGCGCCGAATTCCAGAACCTTCACCACCTTGCCGGTGTAGATCGCGCCGATCTCCGGCTCCGCGGCGATGCCCTTGATCCAGCGGATCGCCTCTTCCTGCTTCGCGGCGTCCACCGCGGCGACGCGGATGGTGCCGTCGTCCTCGATGTCGATCTTGCAGCCGGTGGTCTCGCAGATCTCGCGGATCACCTTGCCGCCCGAGCCGATCACTTCGCGGATCTTGTCCTTCGGAATCGTGAAGGTGGTGATGCGCGGCGCGTTGCCGGACACCTCGGAGCGGGCGCCGGTCAGGCCCTTCGCCATCTCGCCGAGGATGTGCAGGCGGCCGTCGCGCGCCTGGTTGAGGGCGATCCCCATGATCTCCTTGGTGATCGAGGTGATCTTGATGTCCATCTGCAGCGAGGTGACGCCGGTCTCGGTGCCCGCGACCTTGAAGTCCATGTCGCCGAGGTGGTCCTCGTCGCCCATGATGTCGGAGAGCACCGCGAAGCGCTCGCCTTCCTTGATCAGGCCCATGGCGATGCCCGCCACCGGGCGCGGCAGCGGCACGCCCGCGTCCATCATCGAGAGCGAGGCGCCGCACACCGTCGCCATCGACGACGAGCCGTTCGACTCGGTGATCTCGGAGACGATGCGGATGGTGTAGGGGAACGCCTCGGCGCTCGGCAGCAGCGGCTTCACCGCGCGCCAGGCGAGCTTGCCGTGGCCGATCTCGCGGCGACCCGGCGAACCCATGCGGCCCGCCTCGCCCACCGAGTAGGGCGGGAAGTTGTAGTGCAGCATGAAGGGCGAACGGTATTCGCCTTCGAGCGCGTCGATGATCTGCTCGTCCTGGCCGGTGCCGAGGGTGGTGACCACCAGCGCCTGGGTCTCGCCACGGGTGAACAGCGCCGAACCGTGGGCGCGCGGCAGGATGCCGACCTCGACCTCGATCGGGCGGATCTGCGCGTTGTTGCGGCCGTCGATGCGGATGCCGGTGTCGAGGATCGCGCCGCGAACCACGTCCGCTTCCATCTGTTCGAAGATGTCCTTGGCGGCGGCGGCGTCCACGGTGGTGTCGTCGAGCAGGGCGACCGCCTCGGCGCGCACCGCCTTCACCGCGTCCTGACGCGCGAGCTTCGCCTTGATGCCGTAGGCGGCGGCGAACTTCGCCGGAATCCCGGCGGACTGGAACTTGGCGAGGGTGATCGCCACTTCGGCCGCCGGCGGCGGAACCTCGCGCGGCTCCTTGGCGGACTTCTCGGCGAGCGAGATGATGAGGTCGAGCACCGCCTGGAAGCTGTCGTGGCCGAAGGTCACGGCGCCCAGCATCACGTCTTCCGACAGTTCCTTGGCCTGGCTCTCGACCATCAGCACGCCCTCGCGGGTGCCCGCGACCACGAGGTCGAGGTCGGACTCGGCGGTCTCGGCGATGGTCGGGTTGAGGACGAACTCACCGTTCTTGTAGCCCACCCGCGCCGAGGCGATCGGCCCGAGGAACGGCAGGCCCGAGATCGTCAGCGCGGCGGAGGCGCCGATCATCGCGACGACGTCCGGCGCGTTCTCGAGATCGTGGGAGAGCACGGTGCAGACCACCTGGGTCTCGTTGCGGTAGCCCTCGACGAACAGCGGGCGGATCGGCCGGTCGATCAGGCGCGAGATCAGGGTCTCGGCCTCCGACGGACGGCCTTCGCGCTTGAAGAAGCCGCCGGGGATCTTGCCCGCGGCGAACGCCTTCTCCTGGTAGTTGACGGTGAGCGGGAAGAAATCCTGCCCCGGCTTGGCCGACTTCGCGCCCACCACGGTGCAGAGCACGGTGGTCTCGCCATAGGTGGCGAGCACGGCGCCGTCCGCCTGGCGGGCGATCTTGCCGGTTTCGAGGACGAGCTTGCGGCCGCCCCACATCATTTCCTTACGCGTCACATTGAAAAGAGACATGCATCTATCCTTTGGGTTCGTGTCCCGCGCCCGCGGCGCCATCGGGGCGCGTCGGCGGGCGTGAAAACGGGACCGGTTATGCTCACGACCCGAGGGTTCAGGTTCTGTACGCATAATTCCCGCCAACCTCGGAAATTATGACTACAGAACCTCGCCTCAGGCGGGAAAAACGCGAACCGGCGGGACGCGCGTGGCGTCTCGCCGGTTTCGCTTCGGCTTAGCGGCGCAGGCCGAGCCGCTGGATCAGGCCTTCGTAGCGCTTCACGTCCTTGCCCTTCACGTAGTCGAGAAGGCGGCGGCGCTGGCCGACCATGATCAGAAGGCCACGGCGGGAGTGGAAGTCCTTCTTGTGTTCCTTGAGGTGCTCGGTGAGGTTCTTGATCCGCTCCGAGAGCACCGCCACCTGGACTTCCGGCGAACCGGTGTCGCCTTCCGAAGTGGCGTATTCCTTAATCAGTTCCTGCTTGCGTTCCTGCGTAATCGACACCGGAAACTCCGTTTTCAGATGAATGAATGACACGCACCGGCTTCAGCCTCCCGGCCTCCACCTTGGCGATCGCAACCACCCTTTCGCCCAGCATCGCCCGGATCGCGGGCGCGCTCGCGGCTTCGGGGCAGGGGCATCGCTTCAAAATCGGCAGCAATGCGAGAGCCTGCCCGTGGGCGAGGTGGCGGGCCTCGTCTTCGGTGACGGCCAGCGCCGGGATGTCGTCCAGCGCGGTCGCCACGGAGCGCAAAAGGCCCAAGGACGGCGCACTATGCCCGAGGGACAAGAGTTTATCCAGAGAAATCGCGTCCGCCTCGGCGAACGGACCGCAGCGCGTGCGGCGCAACGCCGAGACATGCCCGACGGTGCCGAGAGCGAGCGCGAGATCCCGCGCCAGGGAGCGAATATAGGTGCCCTTGCCGCACTCGGCGACGAATTCGGCGGTGTCCGCGTCGGGAAAGCCGAGCAGGGCGAGGCGGTGCACCTCCACCTCCCGCGGTTGAAGATCGGGGGTCTGGCCGTCGCGCGCAAGGTCGTAGGCGCGCTCGCCCGCCACCTTGATCGCCGAATAGCGCGGCGGAACCTGCCGCAACGTGCCGTGGAAATCCGGCAGCACCGCCGCGATCTCGTCCGCGCCCGGCCGCACCTCCGAGGTCGCGCACACCGCGCCCTCGGCGTCGTCGGTCTCGGTCGCCTCGCCCCAGCGCACGCTGAAGCGATACGCCTTGCGACCGTCCATCACGAAACTCACGGTCTTGGTCGCCTCGCCGAACGCGATCGGCAGAATCCCCGAGGCGAGCGGGTCGAGGGTGCCGCCGTGGCCCGCCTTCTGCGCGTCGAAGGCATGGCGGCAGCGCGCCAACGCCGCCGTCGAGGTGATCCCCACCGGCTTGTCGAGCACCAGCCAACCGTCGATCGGGCGGCCCTTCTTCCTACGCGCCATGCCCGCCCTCGTCGGCGTCGGCGTCGGCGTCTTCATCGTCGGCGTCGCCCGCCGAGGGGCGCTTGGCCAGATCCCGCGCCACCTCGGGCCGACGCAGCACCGAATCGATGTGCGACGCCTCGTCGAAGCTCGGATCGGCGATGAACTTCAGGGTCGGCGAATAGCGCAGCTTCAAGCTCCGCGCCACCGCCTTGTTGAGCGCCCAGGCGTTGCGCCCCAAAGCCTCCAGAACCTCGTCCAGCCGCACCCCGCCCAGCGACATCACGAACGCCGTCGCATGCCGCAGATCCGGGCTGACCCGAACCTCGGAAATCGTCACCGGAACCGTGTCGAGAACCCGGTCGTGCAAATCGCCGCGCTCCAACGCGCGCGCCACCACGTGGCGAATCTCCTCGCCCACGCGCAGCTGCCGTTGCGAAGGTCCTTGAGCGGTGGTGGTCATGGGGCTGTGCCTCCGGATGGAAACGGGAGAAGACCAGGGCTCCGCCCTGGACCCGGCAAGGGCCGTGGGCCCTTGCATCCCGTTCGTTTTCGCCGCGAAGCGGCAATCGGTCTTCGCGCCGCACGACGATCTTATCGCGCTTCGCGCCAAAACCAAAACGAACGGGGACCGGGGCCAGCGGCCCCGGCGGGGTCGCCAGGGGCGGCGCCCCTGGCATCATCCCGGGATTACAGGCTGACGGCGATTTCCTCGATTTCGTAGCATTCGATCACGTCGCCGACCTGGAGGTCGTTGTAGTTCTCGAACGACATGCCGCACTCGTAGCCTTCGCGGACTTCCTTGGCGTCGTCCTTGAAGCGCTTGAGCTGGCCGAGGGCGCCTTCGTGGATCACCACGTTGTCGCGCAGCAGGCGCACCTTGGCGCCGCGGCGGACCACGCCTTCGGTGACCATGCAGCCCGCGACGCGGCCCACCTTGGTGATGTTGAACACCTGGCGGATTTCCGCGTAGCCGATGAAGTTCTCGCGCAGTTCCGGCTCCAGCATGCCCGAGAGGGCGCGCTTCATGTCTTCCGCCACGTCGTAGATGATCGAGTAGTAGCGGATTTCGGCGCCGTCGCGGCGCGCGAGATCGCGGGCCTGGGCGTTGGCGCGGACGTTGAAGCCGATGGTGAGCGCGTGCGAAGCCTTCGCCAGGGTGACGTCGGATTCGTTGATCGCGCCGACCGCCGCGTGCAGCACGCGGACGCGCACGTCGTCGTTGCCGATCTTCTCGAGGGTGCCGATGAGGGCTTCCACCGAGCCTTGCACGTCGGCCTTGACGACGACCGGGAACTCCTTGACCTCGCCGGCCTGGATCCGCGCGAACATTTCCTCCATCGAGGAGCGGGCGGACTTGACCTGGCTCGCTTCGCGCTCCTTGCGCTGGCGGTAGTCGGCGACTTCGCGGGCCTTCTGCTCGTTGCCGGTGACGATGAAGTCGTCGCCCGCGCCGGGCGTGCCCTGGAAGCCCACCACCTCGACCGGAACGCCGGGGGTGGCCTCGTCGATCTTCTGGCCGCGATGGTCGGTCATGGCGCGCACCCGGCCCCATTCCTTGCCCGCGACGAAGATGTCGCCGACCTTGAGGGTGCCGCGCTGCACCAGCACCGTGGCGACGGAGCCGCGGCCGGTTTCCATGCGCGCCTCGACCACCACGCCCTGCGCCTCGCGGTTCGGGTTGGCCTTGAGGTCGAGGATTTCCGCCTGCATCAGGATCGCTTCCTCGAGGGCGTCGAGGTTGAGCTTCTTCTTCGCCGAGACTTCGACGGTCTGGACGTCGCCGCCCAGGGACTCGACCACCACCTCGTGCTGGAGCAGGTCGGTGCGGACGCGGTCCGGGTTCGAGCCGGGCTTGTCGATCTTGTTGATGGCGACGATGATCGGCACCTTCGCCGCGCGGGCGTGGCGGATCGCCTCGACCGTCTGCGGCATGATGCCGTCGTCGGCGGCGACCACCAGCACGACGATGTCGGTCACCTGGGCGCCGCGGGCGCGCATCGCGGTGAACGCCTCGTGACCGGGGGTGTCGATGAAGGTGATCTTCTGACCGCCGGCACTCTCCACCTGATAGGCGCCGATGTGCTGGGTGATGCCGCCCGCCTCGCCCGCCGCCACGTCGGTGGAGCGGAGCGCGTCGAGCAGCGAGGTCTTGCCGTGGTCGACGTGGCCCATCACCGTGACCACCGGCGGGCGCGGCAGCAGCGCCGCGTCGGCGTCGGTGTCGCCGCGCAGGCCCTCTTCCACGTCCGACTCCGCGACGCGCTTGAACACATGGCCGAATTCCTCGACCACCAGCTGCGCGGTGTCGGCGTCGATCACCTGGTTGATGTTGACCATCATGCCGAGCTTCATCAGCGTCTTGATGACGTTGGCGCCGCGCTCGGCCATGCGGTTGGCGAGATCCTGCACCGAGATCGTCTCGGGGATCACCACCTCGCGCACCACCTTTTCCTGGTTCTTCGCCATCGAGAGCTGCTTGAGCCGCTCCTTCTCGCGGGCGCGGCGCACCGCCGAGAGGCTGCGGCCGCGCTCTTCGCGGTCCTCGCTCGAGAGGGCGGCGGTGATGGTGAGCTTGCCGGAGCGGCGGCGCGGCTCGGTCTTCTTCGGCACCGCCACCTTGGGCGCGGCGGGCGCGCCGGGGCGCACCGCGGCCTTGCGGCGGGCACGGTCGTCCTCGTCCTCGTCGTCGGCGGCCTTGGCCGGAGCCTCGTCGTCGCGCTTCGGCTTGCGCACCTCGGCGGGCTTGCCCTCGGCGTCGGTCTTCGGCACCGGCGGCGGCATCGGCGCCGCGACGGCGGCGGGCGCGGCGGCCTCGCGGGCGGCTTCCTCGGCCTCCTTGGCGGCGGCCTCGGCGGCGCGGCGCGCCTCTTCCTCGGCGGCGGCCTTACGGGCGGCCTCTTCCTCGACGGCGCGCTGGGCGGCCTCCTCGGCGGCGCGGACGGCCTCTTCCTCGGCGCGGCGGCGGTTTTCCTCCTCGACGCGGCGCGCTTCCTGCAACACGCGCAGGCGTTGCGCCTTCTCCGAGTTGGTGAGGACGCCGTTGTCGAAGCCGTGGTCGGATGCGGACGCGCCGCCGGTGGCGATCGTCCGCTTGCGGCGGACCTCGACCTTCACCTCTTTCGAGCGGCCATGGGAAAAGCTCTGACGAACACGGCCTTTTTCAACCGTCTTCTTCAACTCCAGAGTCCCCGTACGCAGGGTCAAGGGAGCCTTCCGATCGTTATCCGTGGTATCGTCCGCCATCACTGTCCTGATTTCTGTACGTTCACTGCGCCGGTTCGGCGCTCCGATCCTCGTCGTGCCCGCGATAGGCGGCAAGCCGTGCCATGTCGCGGGCGATCCGCTCGCCGAGCGGACCGGCACTCACCCAACCATGCACCGCTCGTTCGCGGGCGAACGCGGCACCCAGCTCCGCCGCGGTCAACGCCGCTTCGGCATGCCGCACCGGGGTTCCGGCGCGGCGCTCCGCCTGGCCGATCTTGCGCAGGCCGTCGGCGCCGCCGTCGGTGGCGGCGATCAACCAGCCCGCGCCCCCGGCGATCGCCTCCGCGACCTTGTCGAAGCCGCAAACCGCGGCGCCCGAGCGGCGCGCCAGCCCGAGCGAGTCGAGGCAGCGACGCAGCAGCAGCCGTTCGAGCCGGTCGGCGAGATCCTCGGGCACCGCCACCGCGCGGCGAGCCGCACGGGGGAAAGCTTTGCGCTTGACCGCCGTTTCTACCACATCCCGGCGCGCACTCAACCAAAAACCCCGCCCCGGCAGGCGCTCGTCCACGTCGGGCACGATCGTGCCGTCGGGGCCGACGACGAACCGCAGCAGAAGCGCGGTCGGCTGCGCCTCGCCCCGCACCAGGCAGCGGCGGCGGCGGCCGTCGTCGTCGTCCGCGTCCTCTTCGGTCACCGGGTCAGGCGTCCGCGTCATCCGGCGCCGCCGTTTCCTCGTCGCCGAACCAGTGGGCGCGCGCCGCCATGATCACCGCGTTGGCTTCGTCCTCGTTCATCTCGTCGGCGCCGACGATGTCGATCAGCTCGTCGCTGGCGAGGTCGGCCAGGTCGTCGAGGGTCTTCACCCCCGCCTCGCCCAGCTTCACCAGCATCACCGGGGTCAGCCCCTCGAGCTCCGCCAGCGCGTCCTCGACGCCCAGCTCGACGCGGCGCTCGGCGGCGGCCTTGTCGCGACCGTCGAGGTAAGCCTGGGCGCGGCTCTGGAGTTCCACCGCGATCTCGTCGTCGAAGCCTTCGATGTCGCCCAGGTCCTGGGCGGGCACGTAGGCCACCTCCTCGACCGAGGTGAAGCCCTCGTTGACCAGCAGATGGGCGATCACGTCGTCCACGTCCAGCGCGTCGATGAACATCTGCGAGCGCGACTTCACCTCTTCCTGGCGGCGCTCCGACTCCTCCTGCTCGGTGAGGATGTCGATGTCCCAGCCGGTGAGCTGCGAGGCGAGGCGCACGTTCTGGCCGCGGCGGCCGATCGCCAGCGACAGCTGGTCGTCGGGCACCACCACCTCGATGCGGTTGGTCTCCTCGTCGAGCACCACCTTGGTCACCTCGGCGGGGGCGAGACCGTTGACGATGAACGTCGCCGGGTCCTGCGACCACTGGATGATGTCGATCTTCTCGCCCTGAAGCTCGCCCACCACCGCCTGCACGCGGCTGCCGCGCATGCCGACGCACGCGCCGACCGGGTCGATCGAGCTGTCGTTGGAGACCACCGCGATCTTGGCGCGGGAGCCGGGGTCGCGGGCCACCGACTTGATCTCGATGATGCCGTCGTAGATTTCCGGCACTTCCTGCGCGAACAGCTTCGCCATGAACTGCGGATGGGTGCGCGAGAGGAAGATCTGCGGGCCGCGCGGCTCCTGCCGCACCGCCATGATGTAGGCGCGCACCCGGTCGCCGACGCGGAAGGTCTCGCGCTGGATCAGCTCGTCGCGGCGCAGCAGCGCCTCGGCCCGGCCGAGGTCGACGTAGACGTTGCCGAACTCGACGCGCTTGACCAGGCCGTTGACGATCTCGCCGGTGCGGTCCTGGAATTCGAGGAACTGGCGCATCCGCTCGGCGTCGCGCACCCGCTGCACGATCACCTGCTTGGCGGTCTGCGCGGCGATGCGGCCGAAGTCGATGGGCGGCAGCGGATCGACGAGGAACTCGCCGACCTGAAGATTGGGGTCGCGGGCCTGGGCCTGCGCCAGGGTCATCTGGGTGTTCTCGTCCTCGACCTCCTCGACCACCGCCACGTAGCGGGCGAGACGGATCTCGCCGGTCTTGCGGTCGATCAGCGCGCGGATGTCGTAATCATGGCCGTATTTCGAGCGACCCGCCTTCTGGATCGCCGACTCCATCGCCTCGATCACTTCGTCGCGATCGATGCCCTTGTCGCGGGCGACCGCATCCGCAACCTGGAGCAGTTCGGGCCGTGGCAATGCCGCAGTACGTTCCATCCTTAAGACCCCTGACCTTGTTCTTTTTCCGCTGCCTTGATCAGCTCGTCGGTGAGCACCAGCTTCGCCCGCGCGAAGTTGGAAAACGGCACGGCGACCTCGCCGCCCTCCTCGAGGGCCATCGCGATCTCCCCGGCGTCGGTGAGGCCGAGGAGCTTGCCCTTGAAGCGCTTGCGGCCGTCCACCGGCATCGTCGTCTCGAGCTTCGCCTCATACCCGGCGAAGCGCAGGAAATCCTCGCGGCGGGTCAGCGGCCGGTCGAGACCGGGAGAGCTGACCTCCAACAGATATTGTCCGGCGATCGGATCGTCCACGTCCAACAGCGCCGACACCGCTCGGCTGATGTCGGCGCAGTCCTCCACCGTCATCCCCGCGCGATCGACGCGCTCCGCCATGATCTGCAGGACCTTCTTGATGTTGCCGGTGAATTGCACCCGCACCACCTCGTAGCCCATGTCGGCGAGGGAGGGCGCGATCAGCTCCGCCACGTGCCGCGAAATATCCATGCGTTCGTCCACCCGTTCCGGCCGAACGGCGCACAAACAAAAAAAGTGGGCCACCGGCCCACCCTCATCGGCGTCCGTGAGCCGTCCAATAAGAATGTCGAGGCACAATCTAGACGATCGGGGGGAAGTGTAAAGAAGATTCTAAAACTAGGCCGGGCGCTGCCCGGACCCGCGAGGGGACAGAGGTCCCCTCGACCCCCGTTCCTGGTTTTTCCGCGAAGCGGGAGTCATCCGTCACGCCGCGCGATGGTTCGATCCCGCTTCGCGGAAAAACAAATGGGTTCACAGGGCCACCCGGCCCTGTGCGGGTCCGGGCAGCGCCCGGCCTGGTTTTATCGCGGATTGCGCCGGAACCGCAGGATCACCGGCGCGCGGCCCTGGCGGATGGCTTTCCGTTCGTAGCGGGTCGGCACCCAGTCGTCCGGGCGGCCGAGCCAGTCGGTCGGGGTTTCGGCCATCCAGGTGAAGTCGGGCGAGTCCATCAGGTGGCGGAGCGACCAGCGGATGTAGGTCATGTCGTCGGAGGCGACGCGGAGTTCGCCGCCGTCGGCGAGCAGGCGCGCGAGTTCGGGCAGGTTGTCCGGCCCGATGAAGCGGCGCTTGGCGTGGCGCAGCTTGGGCCACGGGTCGGGGAAGAGGACGAACACCCGGGAGAACCCGGCGTCGGGGAAGCGCGGCGTGAGGGCGCGCACGTCGCCGTGGTGGATGCGCACGCGATCGGTGGCGTTGCCCGCGTCGAGCAGCGACATCAGGCGGGCGACGCCGTTGAGGAAGACCTCGCAGCCGACGATGCCGACGGATGGGTTGGCTTCCGCCTGGCCCGCCAGGTGTTCGCCGCCGCCGAAGCCGATTTCGAGCCAGGCTTCGGCCACCGGCGCGGCGAACAGCGCCTTCGGCTCCAGCGGACCCTCGCCGCCGGGGACCGAAATCTCCGGCAGCAGGGTTTCCATCAGGCGGGCGCGGCCGGGCCGCAGGGCCTTGCCCTTGCGGCGACCGTAGAACTTGAGATCCCGCGCCTCGGGCGGAAGGTCCTCGGGCCGCATCAGCGGATCAGCCCCCGCAGCTTGTCCGCGAGGTCGGTGCGCTCCCACGAGAATCCGCCGTCCGCTTCGGCCGGGCGGCCGAAGTGGCCGTAGGCGGCGGTGCGGGCGTAGATCGGACGGTTGAGCGACAGGTGCTCGCGGATGCCGCGGGGCGACAGGTCCATCAGCTCCTGGAGGGCGCGGGACAGCTCGGCCTCCGGCGCCTTGCCGGTGCCGTAGGTCTCGACGTAGACCGACAGCGGCTTCGAGACGCCGATGGCGTAGGAGAGCTGGATCAGGCAGCGCGCGGCGAGGCCCGCCGCGACCACGTTCTTGGCGAGGTAGCGGGCGGCGTAGGCGGCCGAGCGATCGACCTTGGTCGGGTCCTTGCCGGAGAACGCGCCGCCGCCGTGGGGGGCCGCGCCGCCGTAGGTGTCGACGATGATCTTGCGCCCGGTGAGGCCGCAGTCGCCGTCCGGCCCGCCGATGACGAAGCGGCCGGTGGGGTTGACGTAGAACTCGTCCTCCGGCGGCATCCAGCCTTCCGGCAGCACCGCCTCGACGAACGGGCGCACGAGGCGGCGGATGTCCGCCTGGGAGACGCCCTCGACGTGCTGGGTGGAGACCACCACCGAGGTGGCGCCCACCGGCTTGCCGTCGACGTAGCGCAGGCTGACCTGGCTCTTGGCGTCGGGGCCGAACTCGGGGCGGCTGCCGTCGTGGCGGGCGGCGGCCATGTGCTGGAGGATGGCGTGGGCGTAGACGATCGGCGCGGGCATCAGCTCCGGCGTTTCGTCCACCGCGTAGCCGAACATGATGCCCTGGTCGCCGGCGCCCTCATCCTTGTTGCCCGCGGCGTCCACGCCCATGGCGATGTCGGAGGACTGGGCGTGCAGCAGCACCTCGACCTCGCAGTCGGCGTGGTGGAAGCCGTCCTGTTCGTAGCCGATCGCCTTCACCGCGTCGCGCGCCACCCGTTCGAGGGTCTCGGAGGTGATCGACGCGGGGCCGCGCACCTCGCCCGCGAGGACGATGCGGTTGGTGGTCGCCAGGGTTTCGCAGGCGACGCGGGCGTGCGGATCGGCGGCGAGGAAGGTGTCCACCACGGCATCGGAGATACGGTCGCAGACCTTGTCCGGGTGGCCTTCGGCGACCGACTCGCTGGTGAACACATAATCGGTTTGGAACATCTTTTCGGGACCCCTTTCCGTAACCACCCATGTCGGAGAACCCGACAACGGCGCAATCCTGGCGGTGAACGAACGAACCGTTGGCGCGCCGCGGGCGGCGCGCCAAATCGCTTCATCTGGTATCCGAACTGGACCGGCAACGCAAGGACGGCAGGAAGACACTGGGCGCGAAGCGCGCCCGGTGCAACCGGCGGGTCAGGAAATCTTCTGGCGCTCGACCACGGAGAGGGCCTCCGCCGCCGCCGCGAGGGCCTTGGCGAGGTCGAACACCTTCTTGCGGACGGTGGGATCCTGGATGCGGTAATAGGCGCGCACCAGTTCGAGGGTTTCCCGCTTGGTGAGGGGATCGGCCTCGACCGCCTCCGGCTCCTCGGCGAAGCCCGAGATCAACCGCGGGCTGTGTTCGGCGACGTCGTCGGCCATGTCGTCGTAGAAAAAGCTCACCGGAACGTCGAGGACGCGGCTCAGGTCCCACAGGCGGCTGGCGCCCACCCGGTTGGTGCCGCGCTCGTACTTCTGCACCTGTTGGAAGGTGAGGCCCAGGGCGTCGCCCAGGCGTTCCTGGCTCATCCCGAGCAGCGTGCGGCGCAGGCGGATGCGCCCGCCCACATGCACGTCGACCGGGTTGGGATTGCCTTGCGGCGTGCGTCCCCGCGACGACCCGCGGCCGCGCAGTTCCTCTTTCTGCATATCCCTCATCTCTGGCATTCCCTCTCCTGGAATTGCCCCACATCTCCCACCAGTATCCCTCCCCCGGCGCCGAGTGTATACATGCGGTTGTATGAGCGTCAACGAAGAAACGTCGGCCTTTGATTATCGAAAGTATGAGATTACGGGTGCGGGGACTTAGATTTGGGGATTCAGGGGCGTCGGCGCAAACCGCCGCGCAAAAGAATTCCGCAGACCAGGGCACCCGCCGCCAGCGCCAGCGCGGAAAGGTTGCCCCACGCGGCGAACCGGGTGGGCGGCAGGGGCCGGGGCAGCGGCGCGTCGAGCACGCCGCGGCGGCCGAGATCGAGGCGGGCGACGATCCGGCCGTAGGGGTCCACCACCGCGCTGATGCCGGTGTTGGCGGCGCGCACCAGGGGCAGCCCCTCCTCCACCGCGCGCAGGGTGGCGGAGGCGAAGTGCTGGTGCGGCCCGGCGGAGAGGCCGAACCACGCGTCGTTGGTGACGTTGAGCAGCCAGTCCGGGCGGTCGCGGCGGTCGGCGACGGCGGCGGGGAAGATCACCTCGTAGCACACCAGCGGGCTGTAGGGCGGCGTGCCGGGCAGGCGCTCGGTCTCCACCCCCGGCCCGGGCGAGAAGTCCACCCGGCCGTGGGTGAGCTTGGCCACCGGCAGGATCCCGGCGAACGGCACGTATTCGCCGAACGGCACCAGGTGGGCCTTGTCGTAGACCGCGCCGATCTCGCCCGCCGCCGAGAGGGCGACGATGCTGTTCCAGATCTTGAGCGGCGCGCCCTGGGGGGTCTGGCGCGGCGCGCCGGTGATCAGCCAACCGCCCGGCGGCGCGGCGGGGCCGACGAGATTGCGCATCAGCGCATCGTCCGGCCCGTCCACCGGCCAGGTGGCGGCGGTCTCGGACCAGATCACGTGGGTGGCGGTCTCCCAGCCCGGAGCGCGGCTCAGCAGCACCTGTTCGTAGAGGTTGTCGCGCCGCGCGATCGGGTCCCACTTCAGGCTTTGCGGAATGTTGGGCTGCACCAGCCGCAGCGCCACGCCGGGCTGGGTCGGCATCGGCTCGGCGGGCAGGCGCGCCGCGCCGCCGACGCCCCAGGCGGCGACGAGCGCGGCGGCGAGGGCGGTGCCGCGCAGCGTGCCGCGGCGGAGGCCGAAGGCACCCAGGCGCCCGGCGGCGGGGGCGGTGGCGGCGAGCACGGTGAGCCAGGCGAGGCCGTACATGCCGATCCACGCCGCCGGTTGGGCGAACGCGGGGAACGGCGCCCAGGCGGTGCCGAGGGAGTTCCAGGGAAAGCCGGTGAGCGCCCAGCCGCGCAGCCACTCGACGCCGGTCCACGCGGCGGCGAAGGCGAGCCAGCGCAGCGGGGCCGCGGCCGGGGCCAGCCCGGCGAGCCAGAACGCGAGGCCGGTGAACAGCCCGAGGCCCGCCCCCAGCCCCGCCAGGGCGAAGGGGATCATCCAGCCGTAGGTTTCCGCGTCGACCAGGAAGGCGTAGGACACCCAGTAGAGACCGGCGGCGAAGTGGCCGACGCCGAACGCCCAGCCCACCAGGAAGCGCCGCCGCCCCGGCCGGGGCGCGGCGTCGGCGGCGTTCCAGACGAGATAGGCGAGGGACAGCCCGAGCGGCAGCAGCGGCAGCCACGAGAGCGGCGGCAGCGCCGTCACCAGCGCCGCGCCCGCGGCGAGGGCGAGCCAGGGAGCGCCGATCCGCGGGCGGGGAGTGGCGCCGATCACGACGCCCCGGCGGGGCGGCTGCCCGGCGGCAGGTTGCGCACCCGCAGGCGCTTGATCCGGCGCGGGTCCGCGTCGACGATCTGGAACTCGATGCCGGAGGAATGGGGGACGATCTCGCCGCGCGCCGGAATGTGCCCGGCGAGGGCGAACACCAGGCCGCCCAGGGTGTCGGCGTCGTCCCGCTCCTCGGGCGTGAGCATCGGCCCGACGGCGTGCTCGAAATCCTCGATCGAGACCCGCGCGTCGGCCTCGAGCACGGTGTCGGCGCGCCACGCCAGTTCCGGGTCCTCCTCGATGTCGTGCTCGTCGTCGATCTCGCCGACGATCTGCTCCACCAGGTCCTCGATCGTCACCAGCCCGTCCACGCCGCCGTATTCGTCGATCACCAGCGCCATGTGGGTGCGCTTGACGCGCATCTCCAGCAGCAGGTCGAGCACCCGCATCGACGGCGCGACGAACAGGATCGGGCGGAGGATGCGGCTGAGCGAGGCCTCGGGGCCGCCCGCGAGGTGGCGCACCGCGTCCTTGATGTGGACGAGGCCGACGGCGTCGTCGAGGGTTTCGCGGTAGACCGGCATGCGCGACACGCCTTCCGCGACGATGCGCTGGACCAGTTCGGCGATCGGCGTGTCGATGGCGGCGGCGACGATGTCGGCGCGCGGCATCATCACGTCGGCGGCGGTGACGTCGCGCAGGCGGAGGATGTTGGTGAGCAGCAGGCGCTCGTGGGCGTCCATGGGCGCGCCCGGTTCGCCGCCCTCCTCGATCAGTTCGGCGATCGCCTCGCGCACCGTCGGCTCGCTCGTGGTCCAGGGCAGGCTGCCCTTGAGGGCCTGCCACCACGAGCGTTCGTGTCGAGGCTGGGGGTCTTCGGCGGCGGCGGGGGTTTCGGGCGTGGGATCAGTCATCTCCGTCTCCGTGCAGCAGGGCCGCGGCGTGGGGATCGGCGATCCCCAGCCCGGCGAGCAGGCGGGTTTCCAGGGTTTCCATGGCGTGGGCCTCGTCGGCGTCCTCGTGGTCGTAGCCGAGCAGGTGCAGCACGCCGTGCAGCAGCAGGTGGGCGAAGTGGTGCTCCGGCGCCAGCCCGCCGGCCTCCGCCTCGGCCAGCACCGTCTCGCGCGCCACCGCGATGTCGCCGAGGATCAGCGGCGCGCCGGGCGGCGGCGGCGGGCAGTCGTCGTCCCACCAGGTGGCGAAGGAGAGGACGTTGGTGGCGGCATCCTTGTCGCGCCAGTCGCGGTTGAGTTCGCGCACGTCGTCGTCGCCCGCCAGCAGCAGGGCGATCTCCACCGGCGCCAGGGTCCCCGCCTCGGCCAGCGCGTCGGCGAGGGCCGGGCGCGCGGCGGCGCCCACCTCGGCCACCACCCGGCGCCACGCGGGCAGGGCGGCGTCCCACGCCGGGTCGGCGGTCACCTCGAAGCCCCAGGCGCCGCCCGGGTCGGCGACGCGTTCGGAAAGCTCGGCCTCGTCAGCCATGGGGTCCCCCGTGGGGGCCGTCGTAGGGGGTGTGCGGCGCGCGGGCGGCATAGGCGGAGACGATCCGCGCCACCAGGCCGTGGCGCACCACGTCCGCCTCGCCGAACTCGACGCAGCCGATGCCCTCCACCCCTTCGAGGATTTCGAGGGCGTCGCGCAGGCCCGAGCGCACTCCCTTGGGCAGGTCCACCTGAGTGAGGTCGCCGTTGACCACCATCACCGAGCCTTCGCCCAGGCGGGTGAGCAGCATCTTCATCTGCACTGCCGTGGTGTTCTGCGCCTCGTCGACGATCACGAAGGCGTCGGACAGGGTGCGGCCGCGCATGAACGCGAGCGGCGCGATCTCGATGTCGCCGGAGGCGATGCGCTTCTGCACCTGGTCGTGGGGCATCATGTCGTTGAGGGCGTCGTAGAGCGGCCGCAGATAGGGGTCCACCTTCTCGCGCAGGTCGCCGGGGAGGAAGCCGAGGTTCTCGCCCGCCTCCACCGCCGGGCGCGACAGGATGATGCGCGCCACCTCGCCCTTGAGATACTTGGACACCGCCATCGCCACCGCGAGGTAGGTCTTGCCGGTGCCCGCCGGGCCGAGGCCGAACACCAGGTCGTGGCGCTGCATCGCGCGGATGTATTCGGCCTGCTTCGGCGTGCGCGGCAGGATCGTCTTCTTGCGGGTCTTGAGGCCGGTTTCCGCCTCGTCCTCGCCGTCGGAGGGCTGGCCCCGGCTCATCCGCACCGCCGCCTCGACGTCGGCGGCCTCGACGCCGCGGCCCGTCTTGACCTGCTCGACGAGGCGGCGCACCGCCCGCTCGGCGATGTCGAGGGCGCGGGGCGCGCCCGCGAGGGTGAGCGCGTTGCCGCGCGGCGCGCAGGTGACGCCGAGCAGCGCCTCCAGGCGTTCGAGGTGGACGTTGTGGGGGCCGTAGACCTCGGCGGCGACCGCGTTGCTGCCGAAATCGAGAACCCGTTCGAGGACCCTGGCGTTCATTCCGCCGCTTCCCTTTCGTCGCCGGAGAGGAGTTCGCCCGCAAGGCTGTTGGGGCCGACGCCGACGATCCGCACCGGGCGGACCGTGCCCATGGCGTCGGCGGGGGCTTCGGCGTGGACCGCCTGCATCGTCGGGCTGCGGCCGATCAGCTGGCCGGGGTGGCGGCCCGGCCGGTCGAACAGCACCGGCAGCACCCGGCCGACGCACCCGGCGTTGAACGCCGCCTGCAACTCGCCCAGCGCCGCCTGCACCGCCGCGAGGCGGGCTTCCGCCACCTCCTGCGGCACGCGGTTGGGCATCAGCGCCGCCGGGGTGCCGGGGCGCGCCGAATACTTGAACGAGAACGCCTGGATGAACCCCACCTCGCGGATCACCGCGAGGGTCTCGGCGAACTCGGCGTCGGTCTCGCCGGGGAAGCCGACGATGAAGTCGGACGACATCGCGAGATCGGGCCGCGCCGCGCGCAGGCGCTCGACGGTGCGGAGGTAGTCGGCGGCGGTGTGGCCGCGGTTCATCGCCTTCAGCACCCGGTCCGAGCCGGACTGGATCGGCAGGTGGAGGAACGGCACCAGCTTCGCCACGTCGCGGTGGGCGGCGATCAGCTCGTCGTCCACCGCCAGCGGGTGCGAGGTGGTGTAGCGCAGCCGCGCGAGGCCGTCGATCTCCGCCAGTTCCCGCAGCAGGCGGCCGAAGCTCCAGCCGTCCGCCGCCCAGGCGTTGACGTTCTGGCCGAGCAGCGTGAGTTCGCGCGCGCCGGTGGCCACCAGGCGTTTCGCCTCGGCCAGCACGTCGGCGGCGGGCCGGGCGTATTCGGCGCCCCGGGTGTAGGGCACCACGCAATAGGTGCAGAAGCGGTCGCAGCCCTCCTGGATCGCCAGGAACGCCGAGGGTCCCTCGGCGCCGGGCGGCGGCAGGAAGTCGAACTTCGGCTCCACCGGGAACTCGGTGTCGAACACCGCGCCCTCGTCGCGGAGGGCGCGGGCGACCATTTCCGGCAGGCGGTGATAGGTTTGCGGCCCGAGCACGATGTCGACGATCGGCGCGCGCTTTTTCATCGCCTCGCCCTCGGCCTGGGCGACGCAGCCCGCCACCGCCACCAGCATGCGGCCCCCGGCCTCGGCCTTCTCTGCGGCGAGGGGGCGCAGGCGGCCGAGGTCCGAATAGACCTTCTCCGCCGCCTTTTCGCGGATGTGGCAGGTGTTGAGAACCACGAGGTCGGCGCCCGCCGGAGTCTCGACGGCGGCGTATCCCAGGGGCGCGAGCACGTCCTTCATCCGCGCGGTGTCGTAGACGTTCATCTGACAGCCGTAGGTCTTGATGAATACCTTCTTGCGTTCGCTCACCGGGCGTGGGTGTCCCTCTGTTGTCGAAAGCCCGACCGTATCACCGGGCTTTTCAAAGTCAAGACGGCGACCGGCCGCTCAACGACCGCGCCACCGCCGCGCGCACCGCGGCGTGGCAGTGCTCGGCGGCGGCCTTGCGACTGCCGAGCGCCGAAAGCATGCGCGGCTCCAGGAACGTCACCTCGACGGTGAGGCGCCCCATGCGCAGCACCTGCCAGAGATGGGGCGCCAGGTCCATGTCGCCGTACCAGGCGAAAAAATGCCGCCAGACGTAGCCGATCGGCATGCCGAAGCAGCGGGTGTAGGCCACCGCCACCGGCTGCACCATCACCGGCTGGCCGTCCACCGCCTCCTCGGCGATGGCGAACAGGGTGCTCTTGAACGGATAGACGCGGTTGCCGTCGTCGCTGGTGCCCTCGGGGAACAGGATCAGCGGCACGCCGCGCCCCAGGCGGCGGGTCAGCTCCTCCTTCTGCCGCGCCGCCTCGGTGCGCTTGCGCTCCACGAACACCGCGCGGCCGAGCTTGGCGACGAGGCCGAGGCCCGGCCACTTGGCGATTTCCGCCTTCGCCACGAAGCTTCCGGGCAGCAGGCTGCCGAGCACCGGAATGTCGAGATACGACACGTGGTTGGAGACGAACAGCAGCGGCCGCAGCGGCGACGCCCGGCCGAACACCCGCACCCGCACGTTGGCGAGGCGCAGCACGCCGCGCCAGAACAGCTTGTTGAGGACGGTCTGGGCGGGCTCCCACATCATTACCGGCAGGTAGACCGGCAACAGCAGCAGCAGCCACGCCAGGATCAAAGCCAGCCGCAAACCCGCGATCGCGGATTCGATGCGGCCGTGCTGTCCGAACGTCCCGGGCGTCGGTTCGGCGGCGCGCTGCATCGGCTCAGCCGCGCGCGGTGCGGTCGTAGTGGCGGAAATACTTGTCCGTCACCAGGTCGGTCTTCACCATCACGCACACGTCGGTGGTGTTGAACTGGTCGTCCACCACCGCCCCGTCGCCGACGAAGCCGCCGAGGCGGAGATACCCCTTGATCAGCGGCGGCAGCGCGTTGAGAGCGGTCTTGGGCGAGACCGCCTCCTTCTCCCGGCGGTTCATCTCGGTGTAGAGGTGCGGCAGCGCGCGCGGGCGGAAGTCCTCGGGCGCGCGGTGGAAGTGGTGGAGGTACGACAGCTCCAGCGCCAGCGCCTCCGGATCGGTGCCGCCCATCGAGGCGCAGCCGAACATCATGCCGATGTCGTGGGCGAAGACGTAGGCGGCGATCCCCTGCCACAGCAGCTGCATGGTGGAACGGGTGCGATACGCCGGGTCGGTACACGAGCGGCCGAGTTCGAGGATCGGCCCCGGCAGCGCGAGGATGCGGGAGATGTCGTATTCGGCGGCGGTGTAGAACCGCCCCACCTTCTCCGCGTGCTCGCGGCGCATCAGGCGATAGGTGCCGACGATGTTGTCGCGCGGGTCGTCGCCGCGGCTGCGATCGATCACCAGCAGGTGGTCGCACACCGCGTCGAAGGCGTCGCTGTCGCGTTCGAGCGCCGCCGTCTCGGCCGAGGCCTGCGCCCCGCCCTCGGTGTAGAAGACGCGGAACCGCAGCGCCTGCGCCGCGTCCACCTCACGCGGCGCGGCGGCCAGGCGAACCTCCATGGTGCCGCCGGCGAGTGCTTCGATAGGATCCATGATGCTCCGTTGTCTGCTCGGATCGGTCCGCCGGGTCAGTCCTGGGGCTCGTCCCCGCCGGACTTGCCGAGCGGCTTGCAATAGAGTTCGAGGCGGTGGCCGACCAGGCGGAAGCCGTGGTCGCGCGCGATCTTGCGCTGCAGGTCCTCGATCTCCTTGCAGTGGAACTCGATCACCTGGCCGCTGCCGATGTCGATCAGATGATCGTGGTGGTCGTCCGACATTTCCTCGTAGCGCGCCCGGCCGTCGCCGAAGTCGAGGCGCTCGAGGATCTTCTCCTCCTCGAACAGCCGCACGGTGCGGTAGACGGTGGCGATGCTGATGCGCGGGTCGATCAGGGTGGCGCGGCGATAGACGTCCTCGACGTCCGGGTGGTCCTCGGAATCCGACAGCACCTGGGCGATCACCCGCCGCTGGCCGGTCATCTTGAGGCCGAGTTCGAGGCAGCGTTTTTCAATCCGGGAGGTCATGTCCTGCCATTTGTCCTAGAAGAAAGGGTCCCCGCCGCCACGGTAGTCCGAAACCGCGCGGATGAAAAGCCACGCGGCCCATTGTGGCAGAAGCGGCCCCGAACGCGCAACGGCGGACTGCCGGAAAGGCGGTCCGCCGCACGGGACGATCAGGAATGGCGCGTCACTCGCCCCGGCCGCGCCGGGCGCGGGTGCCGAGGCCGATCTTCTTGGCGAGGGAGGAACGGTGCCGGGCGTAGTTGGGCGCCACCATCGGATAGTCGGCGGGCAGGCCCCACTTCTCGCGATAGTCTTCCGGCGTCATGTCGTAGGCGGTCTTGAGGTGACGCTTGAGCATCTTCAGCTTTTTGCCGTCTTCCAGGCAAATGATGTACTCGGGGGTCACGGATTTCTTGACCGCGATCGCGGGCTGCGGGCGATCCGCCGCCGCCGGGGCCTCCCCCAGCGTCGCCAGGGTCGAATACACGTTGCGGATCAAGGCGGAGAGATCGGTCGGCGCGACCTCGTTCTTGCTCACGTGCGCCGCGACGATCTGCGACGTAAGATGAAGTAGGCTTTCCTTGCTTTCTTGACCAGACATGTACCGCATCCCTCCAATCATCAGTTCATCTATCTTATAAAATGCCCTTCAAACATTATCAACCGTGAAATCGTGGCCAATAAAATCCCGCGGCACCCATGGCCGGGTCCGCCGATCCACTTGACGCCATAGAAAATCCCGTCCGGCTCCTCCTATTTGATACTTAGGGGTTAGCCGATTCGCGAAATTTCTCATCCGAAAGTCGCACGATGGCGTGCAGCGGGGAGTGCAGGGGCGCGGGCGGACAAATCGCGGCGGCCCGGGGCGGCCCGCCCGATTGACGGCATGCCCGCCATTACTTTCCCGGTTCGGCGGTTCCCGTCGCCGGGTTCAGGTTCTTGGCGAGAATCCTGGCGTCGGTCTCGATCGTTCGTCCGCCGACCTGCGCGCGGTAATAGCCGCGCCGCGTGCCCACCGGGTGGAATCCGGCACGGCCATAGAGGGCGAGGGCCGCGTCGTTGGTCACCGCCACCTCGAGGAACATCCGCTCCGCCCCCCGCGACGCCGCCGCCGCCTCGGCGCGGCACAGCAGCGCCCCGGCGACGCCGCGTCCGCGCGCCTCGGGCAGGGTGCCGATGGCGAGGATCTCCGCCTCGTCGGCCACCGCGCGGCACAGCACGAAGCCGAGCGGCGCCGCCTCCGCCGCGGCGATCGCGCCGAACACGCCGGGGCCGGACAACAGCTCGGCGATCGCGGCGGCGCTCCACCCCTCGGCGAAGCAGCGCCCGTGCAGCGCCGCGTAGACTTCGGCGAACGCCGCCCCCGCGTCGTCTAGACGCATGGCGCGCCGCCCCGGGGCACCGCGTCCGCCTCGCGCAGGTAGATCGGCAAGGGCGGCCGCCGCGCCTCGGGCCGCCGCGCCGCCGCGAACACCGCCGCGAGGCCGGGCGCCACGCCACCCGCGAGATCGCCCACCGCGCCCGGCGCCTGCGCCAGCGCCGCCGGGCCGAGGAACGGCTCGCCCGCCGCCCGCCCCGCCGCGTCGAAATCCTGGACGAAGGCGTCGCCGCGCCGGGTGTCGAGCACCACCCGCACCGCGCCCCCGGCCTCCGCCGCCCACGCCGCGAACGAACTCACCGCCACCACCGGGCAGCCGATCGCGAGGCCGAGGCCCTGGGCCGCCGCCAGCCCCACCCGCAGGCCGGTGAACGACCCCGGCCCGGCGGTGACCGCCACCGCCCGCACGGCGGCGTAATCCACCCCCGCTTCGGCCATCGCCTCCGCCAGCATCGGCAGCAGCGCCTCCGCCTGGCCGTGCAGCATCTCGGCGCGGCGCAGCGCCCGCGGCGCGCCGTCCACGAACACCCCCGCCTGGCACGCGCGCCCGGCGGTGTCGAGCACGATCGCCGCGCCGACGCCAAGTTCGTCTTGTTCCGACATGCCCGCCAATCCTATGCTTGGGTCATTCCGTGTCGCCCGCCCGAACCGAGGCCCCATGCTGATCGAAGTCACGCCCGAGGATCACGGCGTCGTTGTCGACCTCGCCTACGCCACCGCCGATAACTTCACCGGGCGGCCGATCTATCGCCGCGCGGCATGTTATCTGCACGCCGAAGCCCTTGCCAAGCTCGAACGCGCCCGCGACCTCGCCGCCGCCCAGGGCCTGCGGCTCAAGATTCTCGACGCCTTCCGCCCCGCCGAGGCGCAGTGGGCGCTGTGGTCCCACACCCCCGACCCGCAGTTCGTCGCCGACCCCCGGCGCGGCAGCGCCCACGGACGCGGCGCCGCCGTCGACCTCACCCTGCTCGACGCGGACGGCGCCGAACTCGACATGGGCACCGCCTTCGACGCCTTCGCCCCCCAGGCCCACCACGGCCGCACCGACATCTCCGCCACGGCGCAGCGCAACCGCGCCCTGCTGCTGGGGCTGATGACCGCCGCCGGGTGGGAGTTCTACGCCCACGAATGGTGGCATTACCAACTGTTCGACGCGCGCACCCGCTTTCCCCTGCTGTCCGACAGCGTGCTCCCGATCCCGATGATGCGATGAGGCCCCCGATGCTTCGCCCCCTGTTCGCCGCGTTCGCCGCGTTTCTCGCCGCCGCCCCCGCCCTCGCCCAAACCCCGGAGGAGGCATCCTCGGCGGTGGTGCTGATGTACCACCGCTTCGGCGAAACCGGCATCCCCTCCACCAACATCCGCACCGAGCAGTTCGAGCGCCACCTCGAAAAACTCGCCGAGGGCGGCTACCGCGTCGCGCCGCTGGAGGAGATCGCCGCCGCGATCAAGGCGCGCCAGCCCATCCCGCCCAAGACCGTCGCCATCACCGTCGACGACGCCTACGCCTCGGCGCTCCACGTCGCCTGGCCGCGCCTCAAGGCGCGCGGCTGGCCGATGACCATCTTCGTCGCCACCGAGGCGGTGGACCGGGGCACCCGCGGCTACCTCACCTGGGACCAGCTGCGGCAGATGGCCAAGGAGGGCGTCGCCATCGGCGCCCATTCGGAAGCCCACGGCCACATGGCCAAGCTCTCCGCCGCCGAGGCCGAGGCCGACATGAAGCGCGCCAACGCCCGCTTCCAGGCCGAGCTGGGGTTCGTGCCGAAGCTGTTCGCCTATCCCTACGGCGAGGCCAGCAGCGCCACCGTCGCCGCCGCCCGCAAGCTCTACGTCGCCGCCTTCGGCCAGCACTCGGGCGTCGCCGACGCCGCCGACGACCCGTGGTTCCTGCCGCGCTTCGCCCTCAACGAACGCTACGGCGACGACGACCGCTTCCGCGTGCTGGTCGGCGCGCTGCCGCTGCCGGTTACCGACGTCACCCCCGCCTCGCCCACCCTCTCCGCCAACCCGCCGATGTTCGGCTTCACCGTCACCGACCCGGCGCTGCCGCTGCGCAACCTGCGCTGCTACGCCACGCCGGAAACCAAAACCACCACCGACATCCTCGGCAACCGCGTCGAGGTGCGGATGGAAAAACCCTTCCCCGGCACCCGCGGCCGCCTCAACTGCACCCTGCCCGGCCGCGACGGCCGCTGGCACTGGTACGGCCGCCTGTTCTACCTGCCGGAAGGCGTGCGCCTGCCCGGCGTCAAGGACGACTGAGAGGGTTGACGCGCGGCGGCACGACCCCTAGCTTGCCGCCCGCGCGCCTTCTTCGCGGGTTTCCGGGCGCGCCTCCCGACACCGAGCCTGCGCACCTCCGCGAGGCAACATGTCGTTCCACTGGCTCGTCCTCTTCATCGCCGTCGTCACCGAAATCGCCTGGGCGCTGTCGCTCAAGGCGATCCAGACCCACCCCTCGATCTGGTCGATCGGCGGCGCGGGCGTCCTCACCGTCCTCAACATGACCCTGCTCTCCACCGCCATGCGCGGCATCCCGGTGGGAACCGCCTACGGCGTCTGGACCGGCCTCGGCGCCGTCGGCATCACCATCGCGGGCGTCGTCCTCTACGACGACCCCATGGGCGCCAAACGCCTCGCCTTCCTCGCCCTCATCATCGCCGGGGTGGTCGGGCTGAAGCTGGAAGCCTGAAAAGAAGCCGAAGGAAAAACGTCGCGGAGGGTCTCGGACCCTCCGCACCTCCCATTCCCTTGGTTTTCCGCGCAGCGGGATTCACCCGTCACGCCGCGCGAAGATCTCATGGCGCTTCGCGCAAAAAAATGTCCGGGAGGTCCGGAGGGGCGCGCCCCTCCGGCCCGGGCGGAGCCCATCTTCCCTTCTCTCTTCCTTTTCCCCCGCCCCTCAGAACAGCGCCAGTTGGTCCCCCGGGCGGGGTGGGGGTTTGAAGAGGTCGGTACGGAGTTTGGGGTAGCCTTTGTCGAGGCCGAGTTTGCGGCAGGCGATGGCGCAGCGTTGGCCGAGGAGTTCGGCGATCGGTCCGGTGCCGCGCATGCGTTGGCCGAAGCGGGCATCGTCGAGGGCGCCGTCGCGGGTTTGGCGGATGAGGGAGAGGACGCGGTCGGCGCGGTCCGGGGCGTGGGTGGCGAGCCAGTCGGCGAACAGGTCTTTGACGTCTTCCGGCAGGCGCAGGAGGATGAACGACCCGGCGCGGGCGCCCGCCTCGGCGGCGGCGGCGAGGATGGCTTCGAGTTCGTGGTCGGTGAGGCCGGGGATCATCGGCGCCGCCATCACCGCCACCGGCACGCCCGCGGCGGCGAGGGCGCGGATGGCGTTGAGGCGCCCGGCGGGGGGCGTGGCGCGGGGTTCCATGCGCCGGGCGAGGTCGCGGTCGAGGGTGGTGATCGAGAGGGAGACGGAGACGAGGCCCCGGCGCGCCAGGCTTTTGAGGATGTCGAGGTCGCGCAGCACCATGGCGGACTTGGTGGTGATGGTGACCGGGTGGTTGAACTCGGAGAGGGTTTCGAGGACGGCGCGGGTGATCGCGAAGCGGCGTTCGATCGGCTGGTAGGGATCGGTGTTGGTGCCCATCGCCAGGGGGGTGACGGGCTTGGCGCGGTAGGCCGGGGCGCGCAGCTCGCGGGCGAGCAGGCTGGCGGCGTCGGATTTGACGAACAGCCGGGTTTCGAAATCGAGGCCGGAGGAGAGGCCGAGGAAGTTGTGGCTGGGCCGGGCGTAGCAATAGATGCAGCCGTGCTCGCAGCCGCGATAAGCGTTGAGCGAGCGGTCGAAGGGGATATCCGGGCTGTCGTTGCGGGCGATGGCGGAGCGGGCGGCGTCTTCCGCCACGGTGGTGGCGAGCGGCGGGAGGTCCGGGTCGTTCCAGGACTCCCAGCCGTCGTCGGCGGGCACGTGGCCGCGGCTTTCGAACCGCCCCGGGGCGTTCAGCCCGGCGGCGCGGTGGGCCGCGTTGGCGACCTGGGGCTGCGCCTTGAAAGGAATCTCGTCCATGCCGCCAGGATAACGCAAAACCCCCGCGCGATAGAAGAACAAAAAATGAACTTCCGGCGACTCAGGGGTTCCCGGCCACCTGCACCTCGGTGGCGAGGCGGGCGTCGTCCAGCCCGGCGAGGCGGTTGGCGCGGATGATCATGCGCAGGGTCTCGCCGTATTCGCCGCCGCGCTCGGAATAGCGGTCGAGGGCGCGGGTCAGCTCGTAGCCCGAGGCGCCGGAGGCGCGCAGGGCGCGGAAGCGGGCGTAGGCGCGGTGGGAATTGAGGTTGTGGACGTAGGCCGCCACCGCGCCCTTGACCGAGGGGAAGGCGCGCACCCGCCGCGCGGTGTCGCCGGGTTCGTTGTCCTGGGGCAGGATGCCGTCGTGGTCGTCGTTCCAGGTGTATTGGCCGAACAGGGCGTTGCCCTCGCGGACGAAGCGCGAGGACCCCCAGCCGCTTTCCTCCGCCGCCTGGGCCAGCACCAGCGAGGGCGGCACGCCGTCGACGCGGGTCATCAGGCTCTCGACGGTGGCGGCGCCGTAGCGTTCGGAGAGGGCCGCCAGCCAAGCTTCGTCGCGCGGGGGAAGGAATTCGCCGCGCCGCAGCGTCTGCCCCAGCTCGGCGAGGCGGCGGCGCTCGGCGGCGATTTCGGCGTTGACCTGCAGCACCACCGGCAGCAGGGCGCGGAAGAACAGGCTTTTCTTGAGTTCCAGGTCGGCGAGCCGGGCGAGATCGCGGGGCAGGGCGCGGGTGGAGAGCTTGGGCACCTCGGCCTCGCCGGCGCGCACCGCCTCCCAATCGTAGCCGCTCGCCGCGAACACGTCGGCCAGCGCCATCGCCTCGGGGGCGGTTGCCTCGGGGTTGGCCCGCGCCGGGGAGGCGAGCAGCGCGGCCGCGACGAACGCGGCGGCGGCGAGGGCGGAACGCAGGGATTTTCGCGTGACGGGTTGATCCGATTCCGTCAATGGTCACTCCTCGTTTTCTCCGATTTCGACAACCGCCAACGCGAAAAGCCGGATATCGGTTCCCGAAAAGGCGCAGAATCCCGTCTCAGTTGCGCGGGATTTTGCGAAATGCGGGGATGTTCGCGGAAAAGGCGAAGACGCCGGAAGGACGTCGCCGCGCGGCGGAGCCGCGACGGCGACGCCTCAGCGGCTGACCACCTGGACCTCGGTGGCGAGGCGCGCGTCGTCGAGCGACGCCAGGCGGTTGGCGGTCATGATCGACCGCAGGGTGTCCACGTATTTCTCGCGCCGCTCGGAGTAGCGGTCGAGGGTGGCGGTGAGTTCGTAGCCCGAGGCACCCATCGCCCGCTGCAGGCGGAAACGCTCGTAGGCGGGGTGGGTGTTGAGGTTGCGCACGTAGGCCGCCACCGCGCTCTTGACGCTGGGGAAGGCGCGGATGCGGTGGGTTTCGCCGCTGCCGCGTTCGGCCGGAACGATCCCCGCGTGGCTGTCGGACCAGGTCCACTGGCCGAACACCGCGTTGCCCTCACGGGCGAAGCGCGAGGTGCCCCAGCCGCTTTCCTCCGCCGCCTGGGCGAGCATCAGCGAGGGCGGCACGCCGTCCACCCGCAGCAGCAGGGCGGCGAGGTCGTCGGGGGCGGTGCCGTACTTGGTCGCCAGCGCCTGGAGCCACGCGGCGTCGGCGCGGCCGGGGGCGGCGCCCGCGTCGATTTCGGCCTTGAGGGTGGCGAGGCGGCGGCGCTCGGCCTCGATCTCCGCGTTCACCTGCAACGCCATCGGCAGCAGGGTGCGGAAGAACAGGCTCTTCTTCAAATCCACGTCCTGAAGGTGGACGAGATCCTTGGGCAGGTTGCGCACCGCCACCGGCGGCACGTCGGCGGTGCCCCGGAGCACCGCGTCCCACTCGTAGCCCTGCGCCGCGAAGCGTTGCGCGAGGGCGAGGGACTCGGTGGGCACCACCGGGGTTTCGGCGGCGACGGCGGGGCGGGCGCTCGGCGGCGCGTCGCTCTCCGTCGCGGTCACCACCGCGATCCGGGGAATCGAGGCCGGAGCCTCGACCGGGAATCCGTGAAGCGCCGCGACGCCGATCGACGCCGCGACGAGGGCGGACGCGCAGGCGACGCGCGGCCGTTGGCCCAGAACGTTAAGGCTGAATCCCGCCAATAACCCGATCTCCCATTGCAAAGTCGCACGTCAACATACCAACGCCCTTGCCCCGGCGCGGGGTTCCGCCGATTGGCGAAAATCGCGTCAAACGATCTGACGCACCCCGACCACCTCGGGGACATAGGTCTTGAGCATCTGCTCGACGCCGTTCTTGAGCGTCACCGTGGCGCTCGGGCACCCGGCGCAGGCGCCGCGCATGCGCAAATAGACGATGCCGTCGTCGAAGCGGTCGAAGACGATGTCGCCGCCGTCGCGCGCCACCGCCGGGCGCACCCGGGTTTCGATCAGCCTGCGCACGCGCCCGGCGACGCTGTCGTCGTCGTCCTCCGCCGCCGTCGCCGCCGTCGGGTGCAGAACCGCGTGGCCGCGCGACAGGTGCTCCACCAGCAGCCCCATCACCTGGAGCTTGAGAACCTCCCAGCGCGCGTCGGCGGCCTTGGTCACCGACACCGCGTCGCCGCCGATCATCACCCCGGCGACGCCGTCGATCTGGAACAGCCGCTCGGCGAGCGGCGACAGTTCGGCCGCGGCCTCGGGGGTGGGGCAATCCACCGCCGCGCCCGGGTTCAGAACCCGCCCCGGCAGGAACTTCACGGTCGCCGGATTGGGGGTGGCCTCGGTCTGAATGAACATCGCGCCGGCCTCCTCGCCGGTGCCCTGAGATATGGGGAAGAGGCGCGAGGGTCAAGTCTCAATCGACCTCAGCGTCGGAACACCAACGCCGCCGCCCACCCGGCGAAGACCGCGAACAGAATTGAAGCGAAAGCGTAACGGGCCGCGCTATACATGGCGAAATCATAGACATCGGCGGAGAATCCGGTCTTCGACACGAACAGCGGCGTGATCTCCGCGCCGATCACTTGCCCCTCCTGAACGAAGTAGACTTCGACGGAGTAGGACCCCACCGGCACCGTCGCGGGGAGGTCCAGCTCGGCGCGGAACAGGCGATTCTCGAGGGTGGAGACGAGGCCGAGGGCCTCGGGGTAGAGGCCCGCCTGCTGCTTGATCCGCACCAGGGCGGAGCGGAAGCGGCGGCTCGCCTCCTCGCCCAGCGCGCGGCCCGAGCTGTCGGTGGCGGCGAGCGGCAGCGCCTCCACGCCGATGCCGTGGCGCTTGCGGATTTCCCAGGGCATCACCGCGTTGAGCGGCGCCGTCGCCGCCACCGCGTAATAGGCGGGAATCGCCGGGAACTCGGCGGCGTTGCGGTTCACCCACACCCCCGCCACCCGCACCTTTTCGCGCACCACGTGGGTTTCGCGGGGGCCGCGCACCACCATCACGATGTCGCCCTTGCGGTCGTCGGTGGCGCCGAACACCAGCACGTGGGTGCCGGAAAAGCCGGTGGTGATGGCGACCAGATGGTTGGAGAGGTCCGCCACCACCGGCCGCGCCGCGCCCGCGCCGTCGCCCGAGAGGGCGAGCAGGCCGAGGCAGGCGAGGAGGGGTGACAGCAGCTTGCGCATCACGACCTCACCACCACCACCGAATAGGGGTCCTCGGGCGTGGCGATCAGCTCGCCCACCAGCCCCGAGCACACCCCCAGCACCAGCAGCGCCAGCAGGATGCGCAGGTTGCGGCCGCCGATCCGGGCGCCCGCCCGCGCCCCCCACTGGGCGCCGACGATGCCGCCCGCGATCAGCAGCAGGGTCAGCACCGCGTCGACGTTGTGGTTGAGCGTCGCCTGCATGAAGGTGGTGGCGACGGTGACGAAAATGATCTGAAACAGCGAGGTGCCGATCACCACCTGGGTCGGCATGCCGAGCAGGTAGATCATCGCCGGGACCATGATGAAGCCGCCGCCGACGCCCATGATCGCCACCAGGATGCCGACCGCCACCCCCATCCCCAGCGGCAGCACCGCCGAGACATACAGCCCCGACTTCGGGAACCGCATCGGCCACGGCAGGCGCGCCGCCCAGGCGAAGTTGTCCGGCCCGCGCGGCTTGCTCGCCGCCGGGCGGCGGCGGATCAGCGAGACCACGCTCTCCACCAGCATCAGCCCGCCCACCGAGGCGAGGAAGATGACGTAGGACAGGCGGATGGTGAGGTCGATCTGGCCGACCGTCTTCAGCAGGTTGAACAGCAGCACGCCGAGGCCGGAGCCGACCATGCCGCCCGCCAGCAACACGCCGCCCATCTTCACGTCCACGTTGCCGCGGCGGAAGTGGGCGATCACCCCGGAAACCGAGGAGGCGATGATCTGGTTGGTGCCCGACCCCACCGCCACCGACGGCGGAATGCCGAGAAAGATCAGCAGCGGCGTGAGGAGGAAGCCGCCGCCGACGCCGAACAGCCCGGAGGTGAAGCCGACCAGCGCGCCCATGCCGACGATCACCACGGCGTCGACGGACATTTCGGCGACCGGCAGGTACATCTGGATCATCTGCGCCCTCCGCCCGCCGCCGCCGTTACTTCAGCAGGATGTTGGAGACTTCCTGCAACTGGGTGCGCGCCCGCAACAGATAGAACCCCTGAGAGGCGAGATGGTTCGGGCAGACCTGGCCGTCCGGGTCGCAGTTGGCGACGATCAGCGGATCGAGGGTGGCGGCGATGCGGAAGGAGGCGAGCATCTGCTCCCACGCGCCGCCCAATTGCTTGTCGCGGATCACCAGCTCGAAGTCCTTGCCGAGCGCCTTCAGGATCATGTAGGTGCCGTAGAGCCGCCCCTTGGCGCGGTAGTAGACGTCGTCGGACGAGCGGTCGAACAGCAGCCCGCCGCCCGCCTGGATGCGCCGGTCGATCTGCGCCGAGGTCGAGCCGAGGTCGGAGCCGACGCGGTCGAGGGTGGAGATCAGGTTGTCGGCGCGGCGCTCGAACACCGCGGTGGCGGCGGCGAGGCGGTCGTTATAGCGGCCGAGGGCGCGGTAGGCGCCCATGTACTGGCTCTCCGACGAGGCGGTCGGCAGCATCGAGGTGGAGAAGTTGAAGATCCACACGTCGGCCGGATACTTCATCAGCCCCATGGCGGTTTCCACGTCCGGGTCGATCTGCGACGAGCCGCGGGTGCGCGCCAGCTGGTCCGCCAGCTCGGTGCCGAAGCGGGAGAGCGCGCTCATCATGCCGATCTGGAAGTTCGGCATGTTGTCGAGGGCGGCGGAGGGCAGGAAGAACGGATCGTTGGCGCGCCAGCCGTGGCGGTTCACCTCGCGGTCGATCAGCGCCATGGTGGTCGCCACCGCGAGGGACTGGCCGTCGCGGATGTCGGGCGGGGCGAAATCCGGGTCGTCGTCGACGCGGTGGGTCATCGCCATGCCGATGGGGTAGTAGAGCACGCAGACGGCCACCAGCGCCGCCACCGTCCACTTCGCCGCGCGCCAGTGCCCCGGCCCGCGATTGAGGCGGGAGACGCCGCTCTTGAGTCCCTCGCCGGTGCAGCGGCGGCGCAGGCCGTCCCACCCCCGGCGGGCGTGGGCGCCCAGGTCCTCGAAAAACGGCATGCGGAGCCTCCTCTTCTGCGTGTTCTCCGGGTCGGCCGCCTCACGGACGGAGGAAGCCCACCACCTCGTAAACCTCGTCCATCACCGGCTTCGCCAGCGCCGCCGCCTTGGCGCCGCCCTCGCGCAGGAGTCCGTCCACATAGGCGGGATCGTTGCGCAGGCGGGTCATCTCGGCGTTGATCGGGCCGAGCTTGGCCACCGCCGCGTCGGCGAGCTTGCCCTTGAAGTCGGCGAACGGCAGGCCGCCCACGTCGGCGATCGCCTGATCGAGGGTCTTGTCCAGCAGCGCGGCGTAGATGCCGAGCAGGTTCGCCGCCTCCGGCCGTCCCACCAGGCCCTCGGTCGTCTCGGGCAGGGGGTTGGGGTCGGTCTTGGCCTTGCGGATCTTGAGGGCGATGGTGTCGGCGTCGTCGGTCATGTTGATGCGCGAATAGTCCGAGGGGTCGGACTTGCTCATCTTCTTCTCGCCGTCGCGCAGCGACATCACCCGCGTCGCGGTGCCGAAGATCAGCGGCTCGGGCAGGGGAAACACCTCGCGGCCGAAATCGGTGTTGAACTTCTGCGCCACGTCGCGGGTCAGCTCCAGGTGCTGCTTCTGGTCCTCGCCCACCGGCACGTGGGTGGCCTTGTAGGCGAGGATGTCGGCGGCCATCAGACAGGGGTAGGCGAACAGCCCGACCGAGACGTTCTCGCGGTTCTTGCCCGCCTTTTCCTTGAACTGGGTCATGCGGTTGAGCCAGCCCATGCGCGCCACGCAGTTGAACACCCAGGCGAGCTCGGCGTGCGCCGCCACCTGGCTCTGGTTGAACAGCACGTTCTTCGCCGGGTCGATGCCCGCGGCGATCATTCCGGCGGCGAGTTCGCGCGTCGTCGCGCGCAGCTCGGCGGGATCCTGCCACACCGTGATCGCGTGCATGTCGACCATGCAGAAGATGCACTCGTACTCGTGCTGCAACGCGACCCAGTTCTTCATCGCGCCGAGATAGTTGCCGAGATGAAGATTGCCCGAGGGCTGGATGCCCGAAAAAATCCGTTTCATGTCTGGAAGACTCTGCTGAAATTCGAAATCCGCCCGCGCGGCGTCCTAAAGGGTATCCCCCATTTCGCCGCGCAGGGTCAAGGTTCCGCCCTCAATATAGTGACGATTCAGCCGCGCCGGAGCGCCGCCTTCAACTCCGCCACGGTGGCGGCGCGGAACAGCCGCGCGAACCCCGCGTAGACCACCGCGCCCACCCCCACCCACACCGTCAGCTGGCCCCAGGCGGGCAGCGCCGCGAGGCCGGGCAGCGCGCCGCCCCACGCCTGCGCCGCCACCAGCGCCGCCGCCATCGCCACCGCCGCGGCGAGGATGCGCGGCGCCCGGTCGAGCAGCCGCGCGTCGCAGCGGAAGTGGCCGCGGCGATAGAGCACCCACCCCAGCAGCCCGGCGTTGATCCAGGCGGAAACGGCGGTGGCGGTGGCGATCCCCACGTGGCCGAGCGGCCCCATCAGCGCCAGGTTGAGCACCACGTTCGACACCAGGCAGACGGCGGCGACGCGCACCGGGGTGGCGGTGTCCTCGCGGGCGAAGAAGCCGGGCACCAGGCACTTCACCAGCACGTGGGCGGGCAGGCCGCAGGCGAACGCGATCAGCGCCGCGCTGGTGGCGGCGGTGTCCTCGGGCGAGAAGCGACCGCGCTCGAACAGGGTCTCGACGATCGGCAGCGCCAGCGCCGCCAGCGCGGTGGCGGCGGGCAGGGTGAGGAACAGCGCGAACTCGAGGCCGCGATTCTGGGTGTGGGCGGCCACGTCTTCCCGCCCGCCCTTGATCTGGCGGCTGAGCATCGGCAGCATCGCGGTGCCGATGGCGATGCCGACCACGCCCAGGGGCAGCTGGTTGACGCGGTCGGCGTAATAGAGCCACGACACCGCGCCCTCGGACACCAGCGAGGCGATCACCGTGTCCACCAGCAGGTTGATCTGGTAGACGCCCATGCCGACCACGCCGGGGAGAATCCGCCCGCCGAGGCGCGCCACGTCGGCGTTCCAGCGCGGCAGGGCGAGGCCCGGCCCCATGCCGCTCTTGCGGTTGTGGTGCCACAGCCAGAGGAACTGCACCGCGCCCGAGATCGACACCGCCCAGGCGAGCACGTAGCCCGGCCCCTCGCCGCTCCAGGCGCGGCCGTAGCCCACCGCCGCCACGATCAGGCAGAGGTTGAGCAGAATCGGCGCGGCGGCGGCGGCGGCGAAGCGGCCGAGGGAGTTCTGGATGCCCGACAGCAACGACACCAGGGCGATGAAGAACAGATAGGGGAAGGCGATCCGCGCCAGCTCGCCGGTCAGCTCGATCTTGCCCGGGGTTTCGAGGAAGCCGGGGGCGAACACCGCGATCGCCCACGGCATGATCACTTCCATCACCAGCACCATCGCCAGCAGCACCAGCGCCAGCCCGGCGAACACCACGTCGGAAAACCGCTTGGCCGCCGCCTTGCCCTCGGCCTCGAGCTTGCGCGCGAACAGCGGCACGAACGCGGCGGAGAACGCCCCTTCCGCGAACAGGTGGCGGAACAGGTTGGGGAAGCGGAAGGCGACGAAGAACGCGTCGGCCTCGGTGCCCGCGCCCAGCATCCGCGCCAGCAGAACGTCGCGCACGAAGCCGGTGACGCGGCTGATCAGGGTGAAGCCGCCGACGGTGGCGACGGCACGGTAAAGGCTCATCGGTTGGCGGCTTTCGGCGCTTCGCGTTCGGAGGGGGGGTCGATGACGTCGAGCAGGCGGCGGCGGATCGCCTTGATCTTCTCGTCGTGCATCACCTTCATGCCGAACACGTCCTTGACGTAGAACACGTCGACGACCCGTTCGCCGTAGGTGGAAATGTGCGCCGAGTTGATCTGCAGGCCGAGGTCGCGGATCGCCGCGGTGACCTCGTAGAGGAAGCCCGGCCGGTCGCGGCCGTTGATCTCGATCAGGGTGTGGGCGGCGGAGGCGGTGTTGTCCACCAGCACCCGCGGCGGCACGGTGAAAACGCTCATCCGCTTGGCGCCGCGCATCGGCCGCTGGGCAATCTCGCGGGCGAGGTGAACCTCGCCCTTCAGCACCCGGGCGACGGCGCGCTCGATGCGGTCGGTCTCGGTGTAGACCTCGCCGTCGAGGCCCTGGACGGTGAACACGTCCATCGCCGTGCCGTCGGCGAAGGTGGTGATGCGGGCGTCGAGGATGGTGGCGGAGGCCAGCACCATCGCCCCGGCGATCTTCGAGAACAGGCCGGGATGGTCGGCGGTGTAGACCAGCACCTCGGTGTGCGCGGTCTCCGGATTGGCGCGGCACACCACGGTGAGCTGGGCGCCGCTCTCGTCCGCCTCGCGCATGATCCGCGCCTGGCGCTCGTGCTCGTCGGCGGTGAAGGAGTGCCAGTAGGCGCGGTAGCCCCGGTCCACATAGCGCGCCGCCAGCTCGGCCGGCCAGTCCTTGAGGCGCTCGCGCAGGGTTTCCCGCGCGTTGGTCTCCTGCGCCGCCGAAACCCCGCCCTTGAGGCCGGAATCCGCGCCGAGGCCGCCGGTGATGCGGTCGAGGGTCTTGAGATAGAGCGCCCGCAGCAGCTGCGCCTTCCAGCCGTTCCAGATGTCCGGCCCGACGCCGCGAATATCGGCGCAGGTGAGGATGTGCAGCAGGCGCAGGCGCTCGGGGCTTTGCACCTTGTCGGCGAAGTCGGCGATCGCCTTCGGGTCGTCGAGGTCGCGCTTGAACGCCACCTTCGACATGATCAGGTGGTTGCGCACCAGCCACGCCACCGTCTCGGTCTCCTCGGCATCGAGACCGAGGCGCGGGCACAGCGCCTGCGCCACCCGCTCGCCCGCCACCGAGTGGTCCTCCCCCGACCCCTTGGCGATGTCGTGCATCATCATCGCCACATAGAGCGCGCGGCGCGACTGCACCAGCGGGAACAGCTGGGTGGCGGTGGGCATGTCGTGGGCGTAGTTGCCCAGCTCGATGTCGTGCAGCATGCCGACGGTGCGGATGGTGTGCTCGTCGGTGGTGTAGACGTGGTACATGTCGTACTGCATCTGCGCCACGACGCGGCCGAAATCCGGCACGAAGCGGGCGAACACGCCGCACTCGTTCATCTTGCGCAGCGTGCCCTCGGAATTCTTGGGGTGCGCGAGAATCTCCACGAACAGCCGGTTCGCCTCCGGGTCGCGCCGCAGGCCCTTGACACGCCACAGCTCCTCGGTGATGCGCCGCGCCGCGTGGGGATGGATGCCCAAGTTCTGCGCCTGCACCGCGTGGAACAGCCGCATGATGTTGCGCGGGTCCTTGGCGAACAGGTCGTCGGAGCCGATGTCGATGCGGCCGCGCTCGATCACGAAGCCCTCGGGCGTCACCCGCTTGCGCGACAGGCCGATGCCGAAGCGCGGACGGCGTTTGTTCTGCTCCTCCAACAAGGCGCAGAACAGCCGGGTCAAATCGCCCACCTCCTTCGCCACCAGGAAGTAGTGCTTCATGAAGCGCTCGACGTTCTTCTGCCCGGTGCGGTTCTGATACCCCATCCGCCGCGCGATCTCGGGCTGAAGATCGAAGGTCAGGCGATCCTCGGCGCGGCCGGTGAGGTAGTGCATGTGGCAGCGCACCGTCCACAGGAAGTTCTGCGCGCGGGTGAAGGTGCGCACCGCCTCGTCGTTCAACAGACCGCGCCCGACCAAGTCCTCCACCGCCTCCACGCCGTAGACGAACTTCGCGATCCAATAGAGGGTGTGGAGGTCGCGCAGGCCGCCCTTGCCCTCCTTGATGTTCGGCTCCAGCACATAGCGCGAGCAGCCGGTGCGCTCGTGGCGGTCGTCGCGCTCCGCCAGCTTCTGCTCGATGAAGGCGATGCTGCTGCCCGCCACCACGTCCTCGAAATAACGGCGGCGCATCTCGTCGTACAGCGCGCGGTCGCCCCACAGCCAGCGGCACTCCAGAAGCGCGGTCTTGACCGTCGCGTCGTCCTTCGCCTGGCGCACGCATTCGTCGGGCGAGCGGGTCGAATGCCCCACCTTCAGCCCCAAATCCCACAGCATGTACAGCACGTATTCGACGACGTTCTCGTGATACGCGGTCGCCTTGTAGGGCAGCAGGAACAACAGATCGATATCGGAATGAGGCGACAGCTCGCCGCGCCCGTAGCCTCCCACCGCCGACACCGTCAGGCTCTCGCCCGCGGTGCGCACGCCGTGGCCGAACACCCGCTTGGTCGCCAGCTCCATCAGCGCATGCAGAATCCGATCCACCAGAAACGCCTGGGCGCGCACCACCTGGGTGCCCGAAGCCGCCTCCGCCTCGAACCGGCGCCGAACCTCCTCCGACCCGTCCTTCAGCGCCGCCTTCAACGCCGCCAGAACCTGCGGCCGCGCCCGCGACGCCTCGCCCTCCGCCGCGCGCCAAACCTCCTCCAGCCGCTCCAGCAAAGCCGCCGAACTGACGATCTGTTCCGGATCTGGAATAACCGCGAGCACCTCCGGCGCCACCCCCGACGCCCCAAGGCGCTTGTGATCCGGGTCCCACTCGCAGTAGTCCGCCGCGCGCGGCGTCATCGTCGTCGTGTCCATGCGCATCCCTCACCGCCCCACACGCGGGCCGTCCGCCACACTAATTTAGAAACGAGTTCAAGGAAAGGCGACTGCGGTGCAGGAAAAACCCCACCCAGGGCAGCAAGGCCGGGCGCTGCCCGGACCCGCGAGGGGACTCGGTCCCCTCGACCCCATTCGTTGGTTTTCCGCGAAGCGGGATCAATTCGGCACGCGGCACGCGAACAGAAAACAAGGCCGGGCGCCGCCCGGACCCGCACAGGGCCGGAGGCCCTGTGAACCCATTCCTTTTCCGCGAAGCGGGATCGAACCATCGCGTGGCGCGATCGTCCTCTAGCGCTCCGCGCAAAACCAAAACGTCCGGGAGGTCCGGAGGGACCGAGTCCCTCCGGAGTCTTTAATCCCTTTCACCTCTCCCCGCCGCCGCCACGCCTTTGAGGGCGTAGAGTGCGTCGAGGGCGTCGCGGGGGGTCATGGCATCCGGGTCGAGGGTGGCGAGGGCGGTTCGGACCGGGTCCGGTTTGGCGGGTTCGGCGGGTTGGGGTTTGGGGCGGGCGGCCGAGAACAGGGGGAGGTCGTCGGCGAGGCGGGTGGCGCCGGAGGATTTTTCGTCGGATTCGACGGTTTGGAGGACGACTTCGGCGCGGTCGATGACGGCAGGCGGGAGTCCGGCGATGCGGGCGACGTGGATGCCGTAGGAGCGGTCGGCGGTTCCGGGCGCCACTTCGTGCAGGAACACAAGGTCGCCTTTCCACTCCTTGATTCGCATGGTGAAGGGGGCGAGGGCGGGGAGTTTGGCGGCGAGGGCTTTGAGTTCGTGGTAGTGGGTGGCGAACAGGGCGCGGCAGCGGTTGACGTCGTGGAGGTGTTCGGTGACCGCCCAGGCGATCGCCATGCCGTCGTAGGTGGCGGTGCCGCGGCCGATCTCGTCCAGCACGACCATGGAACGATCCGTCGCCTGGTTGAGGATGGCGGCGGTTTCGACCATTTCGACCATGAAGGTGGAGCGGCCGGAGGCGAGGTCGTCGGCGGCGCCGACGCGGCTGAACAGGCGATCGACGACGCCGATTTCGGCAGAATCGGCGGGCACGAAGGCGCCGATGTGCGCGAGCACGGCGATCAGGGCGTTTTGGCGCAAAAAGGTGCTCTTACCGGCCATGTTGGGGCCGGTAATCAGCCAAAGTCGCGCGTTTTCGTCCATAACGCAGTCGTTGGCGACGAATTTTCCCTTGTCGGCGGCGATCATCGCCTCTTCGACCACCGGATGCCGCCCGTTGCGGACGATAAAGCGGGTGTCGTCGGCGATTTGGGGGCGGACGTGGTTGCGCGCGGCGGCGAGATCGGCGAGGGCGGCGGCGACGTCGAGCACCGCGAGAGCCTGGGCGGTGGCCATCAGGTCGCGGCCGCGGGCGAGGGTATCGGCGCAGAGGTCGGCGAACAGGGCGAGTTCCATCGCCAGCGCCTTGTCGGCGGCGCCGCGCACCTTGTCCTCGAGGCCGGAGAGTTCGACGGTGGTGAAGCGCATGGCGTTGGCCATGCTCTGGCGGTGGATGAACAGGCCCTTGTCGGCGGCCAACACCTCGCCGTGCTTCTGCGTCACTTCGATGAAGTAGCCGAGCACGTTGTTGTATTTGATCTTAAGCGCGGAAATCCCGGTTTCGGCGGCATAGCGGGCCTGGAGGGCGGCGATCAGCTTGCGGCTGTCGTCGCGCAGTTCGCGCAGTTCGTCCAATTCGGGTGCGTAATGTTTGGCGATGACGCCGCCGTCCCGCGCCAGCAGCGGCAGGTCTTCGGCCAGCGCGCGGGTGAGGCGGTCCACCAGCGGGCCGTGCTCGCCCAGGCCCGCGTAGCAGCGCATCAGTCCTTCCGGCAGCGAGCCGTCGGGGCTGGCGGCGCGCAGCAGGTCGCGCAGGGCGGGCACCAGGCCGAGGGCGTCGCGGATCGCCGCGAGGTCGCGCGGGCCGCCGCGTTGCAGCGACAGGCGCGACAGGGCGCGGGCGACGTCGGGGCAGGATTTCAGCATCCGACGCAGGTCCGCCCGCGCGTCCGGCCGTTCGAGGAAGAACGCCACGTCGTCCTGGCGGCGCACCAGCCGGGGGATGTCGGTGACCGGCTGGTTGAGGCGGTCGGCGAGCAGGCGCGCGCCCGCGCCGGTGACAGTGCGGTCGATGGTGGCGAGCAGCGAACCGCGGCGCTCGCCGGTCTGGGTTTGCGTGAGTTCGAGGCTGCGGCGGGTGGCGGCGTCGATTTCCAGCACCGATCCCTGGCTCACCCGCTTCGGCGGCTGCACCAGCGGCAGGCGCCCCGCCTGGGTGGCGACGGCGTAATCGAGCGCCGCGCCCGCCGCCGCCACCTCGGCCCGGCGGATTTGGCCAAAGCCGTCGAGGGTCGCCACGCCAAACGCCTCGGCGAGCCTGCGGGAACAACTTTCGCTATCGAAACGATTGTTCGGCAGGGGCGTGAGCTGGGGCTTCAGCCGCGCCCAGAGGTCGAAGAACTCCGGGGTTTCGAGCATCCGCTGGGGCAGCAGGATCTCGCCCGGGCCGATCTGCTCGATCACCCCGCCGAGGGCGGCCTCGGCGACACTGCGGCAGAAGAACCGGCCGGTGGAGAGGTCGAGCCACGCCGCGCCGATCTCGCCGTGGACCTGGGCCACCGCCAGCAGATAGTTGGCGCGCCGGGCGTCCAGCAGCGAATCCTCGGTGAGGGTGCCGGGGGTGACGATGCGCACCACCGCGCGCTCCACCACCGATTTGGCGCCGCGCTTCTTCGCCTCCGCCGGGTCTTCGATCTGCTCGCAGATCGCCACCTTGAAACCTTTGAGGATCAGCCGCGCGAGATAGCTTTCATAGGCGTGGTGGGGCACGCCGCACATGGCGATCGGCTCGCCCGCGTGCTGGCCGCGCGCGGTGAGCGCGATATCGAGGGCGCCCGCCGCCGCCACCGCGTCGTCGAAGAACAGTTCGTAGAAGTCGCCCATGCGGTAGAACAGCAGGCAGCCGGGATGCTCCGCCTTGATGCGCAGATACTGCTCCATCAACGGCGTGGTTTTGGTCGGTTCGGCGGATGGCCGGGCGGTCTCTGCGGTCATACCATTGTCCTCAGTCTACACGAATCGTCGTTCTGCATAAGTTCGCGGATTCGGCCGAAAGTCGAGGGGTCTCCCCCACTTATCCCGACATTTGGTAATAAAATTTCAGCCAAAACCCCAAGACTTTTCCAGATAATTGGTATAAAGGGGAAACTTCCCAACCTGTGGGACCCCGATAACAAAACTCAACAAACGTACCCCAAGCTGGCGCGAAAGAGACCGCTTTAAGACACGCAGGAGACGACCAGTCACATGGATACCGCGATGGAGAAGAAATCCGACCTGCAGCTCGCCTCCCTGGCGCTGCACACCAAGGGCCGGGCCGGCAAGCTCGAAATCCTGCCCACCAAATCGCTGGCGACGCAGCGGGATCTTTCGCTGGCCTACTCCCCCGGCGTGGCGGCCCCCTGCCTCGAAATCGAAGCCAATCCGGACACCGCCTATGATTACACCATCAAGGGCAACAGCGTCGCGGTGATTTCCAACGGCACGGCGGTTCTCGGCCTGGGCGACCTCGGCGCGCTCGCCTCGAAGCCGGTGATGGAAGGCAAGGCGGTGCTGTTCAAGCGCTTCGCCGACGTGGACGCCACCGACCTCGAGGTGGACACCAAGAACGTCGACGAGTTCGTCAACTGCGTGCGCTACCTCGGCCCCACCTTCGGCGGCATCAACCTCGAAGACATCGCGGCGCCCGAATGCTTCGTGATCGAGGAGCGGCTGAAGGCGCTGATGAACATTCCGGTGTTCCACGACGACCAGCACGGCACCGCGATCGTCGCGCTCGCCGGTCTCGTCAACGCGCTGGAGCTGACCGGCCGCGACATCAAGACCGCGCGCATGGTGGTGAGCGGCGCGGGCGCGGCGGCGATCGCCTGCGTCGAGCTGATCAAGGGCATGGGCATGCCCGACGAAAACGTGGCGATGATCGACACCAAGGGCGTGATCCACACCGGCCGCACCGATCTCAACGCCTACAAGAAGAAGCACGCCATCGCCACCGAGCTGCGCACCCTCGAGGACGCGGTGAAGGGCGCCGACATCTTCCTCGGCCTGTCGAAGAAGGGGGCGCTGACCCAGGCGATGGTGAAGACCATGGCGGCCCAGCCGATCATTTTCGCGATGGCCAACCCGGATCCGGAAATCACCCCCGAGGAAGCCCATGCGGTGCGCGAGGACGCCATCGTCGCCACCGGCCGCTCGGATTATCCCAACCAGGTCAACAACCTGCTGGGCTTCCCCTACATCTTCCGCGGCGCCCTCGACGTGCGCGCGAGCACCATCAACCTCGACATGAAGCTGGCCGCCGCCACCGCCATCGCCGAGCTGGCGCGCGACGAGGTTCCGGCCGACGTGGCCGCCGCCTACGCGGGCCGCCAGATGGCGTTCGGCCGCGATTACATCCTGCCGGTGCCGTTCGACCAGCGCCTGATCATCAAGGTGTCGGTGGCGGTGGCCGAGGCGGCGATGGCCTCGGGCGTGGCGCAGAAGCCGATCACCGACATGGAGGCCTACCGCCGCACCCTGGCGGGCCGCCTCACCCGCGCGATCTCGCTCTGCACGCCCTCGGCCTGAGGGCGCGAACACCGGAAGCGGCGGGGGAAACCCCGCCGTTTTCGCATATTCCGATTTTACCAAACCGTCATCTCCGCCGCGCCTGCGGTGTGACAGACTGCGCGGCTGCCCGGGAGGATTTGACGCCGCCGGGCGCAAGATCATACTGGAGAGACCGGCCGAAACCCCGGCCGCCGGAGATCGGACCCGCATGGTGGACCGCCCAGCCGACCGCGCCGACGCCGCGCCCGCGCCGACGCCAGAGCCGCCCGGAGCCTCGGACCGGGGGCGGGCGCTGCGCTGGTTCGCGCTCGCCCTGGTGCCCTCGGCGCTGACCTTCGCGGCGCTGGCGGCGCTGCGCCGCCTCGACCTCGCCGAGGCGCTGCTCGCCTGGATCGCCACCGCCGCGGCCACCGCCATCGTCGCCCTGGCGCCGCTGCTCGACCTCGCGCGGCTGCTGCGCTACGTGCAGGCGCTCTCCCTCGGCGCCGCGCCGCCGCCGCCCGAGATGCGCACCACCGGCGTCGCCGCCGCCGCCGCGTTCGCGATCTCGCAAATCCGCCGCGACATGCGCCGCGCCCTGGCCGCCGCCGAGAACGCCGCGCAAACCCACGAGGACGTGTTCGACGCCCTGCCCGACGCGGTGGTGATGCTGGGCGCCGACCACCGCGTGCTGCGCGCCAACCTCGCGGCGCGCGGCCTGTTCGGCCGCAACCTGGTGGGGCGCGACGTCTCCTCGCTGGTGCGCCACCCGCCGATCCTCGCGGCGCTCGACGCCATCGAGGACGGCCACGGCCGCGAGATCGAGTTCTCCCTGCCGATCCCGGTGGAGCGCCGCTTCATCGTCGCGATCCGCCCCCTGCCGGGCGAGATCGCGGGCGACGCGGCGATCCTGATCTCGTTCCACGACATCACCACGATCCGCCGCATGGAGCAGATGCGCGCCGATTTCGTCGCCAACGCCAGCCACGAGCTGCGCACGCCGCTGTCCTCGCTGATCGGCTTCATCGACACCCTGCGCGGCCCGGCGCGGGACGACGCCGAGGCGCGCGACCGCTTCCTCGGCATCATGGCCGAGCAGGCGGCGCGCATGGCGCGGCTGATCGAGGACCTGCTGTCGCTCTCGCGCATCGAGCTGAACGAGCACACCCAGCCCGCGGGCACGGTGGACCTGCGCCGGGTGATCGCCTCGGTGGTCGACCTGCTGGAGCCGAAGGCGCGGGCGCGCGGCGTCTCCATCGCCGTCGCCGCGCCGCCCGACCTGCCCGAGGTGCGCGGCGACGCCGACGAACTCACCCAGGTGTTCCAGAACCTCGTGGACAACGCGGTGAAATACACCCTGCCCGACACCGAGGTGACGGTGAGCCTGGCGCCGCTGAACCACGGCCCGGTGAACATGCCGCGCGAGATCGAGGGCGCGGTGGTGGCGGTGGCGGTGCGCGACCGCGGCGAAGGCATCGCCCAGGAGCACCTGCCGCGCCTCACCGAGCGCTTCTACCGCGTCGATTCCGCCCGCTCGCGCAAGATGGGCGGCACCGGCCTCGGCCTCGCCATCGTCAAGCACGTGACGAACCGCCACCGCGGCGTGCTCACCGTCGACAGCACCGTGGGCCTCGGCAGCGTCTTCACCGTCTATTTGCCCGCGGCCGAACCCCAGGCCGCCGCCCAACCGCAACGCCTCAGCCGCCGCGGCTGATTTTCCGGAGGACCGCCCATGCCCAACCTCACCCAGCCCCACACCACCAAGGCCCTCGACCGCGAACTCGCCGACCTGCTGAAGGCGATCGCCCGCATCGGCGGCATGGCCGAAAGCCAGATCGAGGAAGCCGCCCGGGCGATGATCGAGCGCGACGACCGCCTCGCCGCCGAGGTGATCAAGCGCGACCACGACATCGACCGCCTGGAGGCGGAAATCCAGCAGAAGACCCTCCACCTGCTGGCGCTGCGCGCGCCGGTGGCCGACGACCTGCGTCTGGTGGTCTCGGCGATCTCGGCGGCCTCGGCGTTCGAGCGGGTGGCGGATTACGCCGCCAACGCCGCCAAGCGCTCGATGGTGCTCAACACCATGCCCACGGTTCCGGCGCTGCGGGCGGTGGTGCGGCTGATGCACATGGTGAAGCGCCAGCTCCACGCCGCGATCACCGCGTTCGTCGAGGGCGACGCCCAGCAGGCGGTGGCGGTGTGGGAACACGACGACGAGATCGACGCGATCTACTCCAGCCTGTTCCGCGAAATCCTCACCTACATGATGGAGGACCCGCGCCAGATCTCCGCCTGCACCCACCTGCTGTTCATCGCCAAGAACGTCGAGCGGGTCGGCGACCACTCCACCAACATCGCCGAGCTGACCTACTTCATGGTTACCGGCCAGCAGCTCCGCGACCGCCCGAAGGCCGACGTCACCGCCGCGCTTCCCGCCGAGCCGCAGGACTGAGGCCGTACCCCTTCCATACGAAAAGGCCCGGGGTCGCCCCCGGGCCTTTTGCGTTCGCGCGGGAAGGGCCTCAGCCCTTTTTCGCGGCGTCGTGGCGCTCGATCGCCTCGATCAGCACCTGCTTCGCCTCCGCGCAGTCGCCCCAGCCGATGATCTTCACCCACTTGCCCTTTTCCAGGTCCTTGTAGTGGGCGAAGAAGTGCTCCAGCCGCTCGCGGTCGAAGGGGTCGATGTCGGCGATGTCCTGGGCGGTCGAGTAGTAGGACTTCAGCGCCTCGTGCGGCACGCACAGGAGCTTCTCGTCCATGCCCTTCTCGTCTTCCATCCGCAGCACGCCCACCGGCTTGGCGCGCACCACCGCGCCGGGGATCACCGGCAGGCGGCCCATCATCAGAACGTCCACCGGGTCGCCGTCTTCCGAAAGGGTGTGCGGAACGAAGCCGTAGTTGCAGGGATAGTGCATCGCGGTGTGGAGGAAGCGATCCACCACCATCGCGCCGGATTCCTTGTCCATCTCGTACTTGACCGGCGGCGACAGCAGCGAAACCTCGACGATCACGTTGACGTCGTGGGGCGGGTTCCTGCCGATCGAGATCTTGTCGATATTCATGAAGACTTCCTGTTGGTGCGGGAGAAGACGCCGTCCCCCATGCGGCCGCTGCGGAGTATATGGGCAAGCAATAGCAGCCCCGGAACCGCCAGCAGCGCGGTCGAGCCGAAAAACATGCCCCAGTCGCCGTCGAGCCGGTCCACCATCCATCCGGCGCTCCCCGCCATCAGAAGGCGGGCGAGGTTGCCGAAGGAGGCGAGCAGCGCGTACTGCGTTGCGGCGTGACCGGAATCGCACAACCGCGACAAAAAGGCAACGAATGCGACGACCCCGAAGCCCGAGGTCAAGCCGTCGCCCACCACCGCCGCGATGAACCACGGCCGCCCCGGGTCGGCCGCGAGCCCGGCGAACAGCAGGTTGGTGGCGGCCATCAGCACCCCGGCGAGCAGCAACCCCCGCCCCAGGCCCATGACCCGCAGCAGCGCGCCCCCGGCGACGCCCCCCGCCAAGGTCGCGCCGATGCCGTAGATCTTGCTCACCTCGGCGATCGTTGCGTAATCGAAACCCATCTCGCGGTAGAACACCCCGCTCATCCGCCCGAGCATCGCGTCGCCCAGCTTGAACAGCACGATGAAGGCGAGAATCTCCCCCCACAGCGGCCGCGCCGCCAGCAACCGCAACGGCTCGGTCACCGCCTCCGCCAGCCGCGCCCGCCAGCCCGAGGCGCCCGAACGCGGCCGCGGCGGAACCTCCGGCTCGCGCATCAGCAGAACCGCGACCAACGGCACCGCCAGCGCCAGCGCCAGCGCCGCATAGGCGGCGGGCCAGCCGAACCGCGCCGCCAGCAGCAGCCCGCCCGCGCCCCCCGCCACGGTGCCGCCGAGGTGCCAGCCCAGAATCGCCGCCGCCGACCCGGCCCCCATGCGCGGCGCATCCAAAACCTCGATGCGGTAGGCGTCCACCACCACGTCCAGCGAGGCGGAAACCGCCGCCACCGCAACCGCAACCGCCGCCATCCGCCCCAGCCCCGCCAGCGGGTCCTGCGCCGCGAACCCGAGAATCGCCGCGATCAACGCCGCCAACAGCACCAGCAGCCAGCCGCGCCGCTGCCCCAGCCGCCACGCCCCCAGCGGCGGCGGCACCCGGTCGAACACCGGCGCCCACAGAAAATTCACCGCATACGGCGCCGCCACCGCGCCGAACGCCGCAACCGCCGCCCGCCCCAGCCCCGCATCGCGCAGCCAAATCGACAAATTCACCGCCAGCAACGGCGCGGGCAACCCGCTCGCGATCCCCAACACCACCACCGACAGCAGCCGCGAATCCCGATACACGGCCAACGCCGCCCGTATCCGCGAATTCCGTTCCGCTTCCGGCATGATCGCTCCGCTCGACGTCGAGGAAAGGCCAGGGCGCTGCCCTGGACCCGGCAAGGGACTCGGTCCCTTGCATCCCATTTGTCGGGGGTTTTGGCGGGAAAGGCAATCGTCGTGCCCGAAAAGAACCAGGGCGCCGCCCTGGACCCGGCAAGGGCCGAAGGCCCTTGCATCCCGTTCGTTCTGGTTTTCGCGCGAAGCGCTATTCGACCATCACGCCGCGCGAACCGGCTTATGGCGCTTCGCGCAAAAACAAACGGGGTGCGCGAGGGGACCGAGTCCCCTCGCACCCTTACGTCCGCTTTTTTTACGCGTCCTTCGACGCCCGCGACGCGCGTTTGCGGTCGTTGGAGTCGAGGATCGCCTTGCGCAGGCGGATGGTGGTGGGCGTCACCTCGACGCGTTCGTCGTCCTCGATGTAGGAGAGGGCTTCTTCGAGGGACATTTTGCGCGGCGGGGTGAGGGTCACCGCCTCGTCCTTGGAGGTGGTGCGGATGTTGGTGAGCTGCTTGGACTTGAGCGGGTTGACCTCGAGGTCCTGGCCGCGCGCGTTCTCGCCGATGATCATGCCGGTGTAGACGTCGACGCCGCCGCCGATGAACAGCGGGCCGCGTTCCTCCAGGTACCACAGGGCGTAGGGGACCGAGGTACCCTGGGCGGTGGAGATCAGCACGCCGTTGCGGCGGCCTTCGATGGCGCCCTTGTAGGGGGCGTAGCCGTGGAACAGGCGGTTCATCACGCCGGTGCCGCGGGTATCGGTCATGAACTCGCCATGGTAGCCGATCAGCCCGCGCGAGGGCGCGCGGAACACCAGGCGCATCTTGCCGCCGCCGGAGGGCCGCATTTCGGTCATTTCGGCCTTGCGTTGCGACATCTTGTCGACCACCGCGCCCGAGTATTCCTCGTCCACGTCGATCACCACTTCCTCGACCGGCTCCATGCGTTCGCCGGTTTCCGGGTCCTCGCGGAACAGCACGCGGGGGCGGGAGACCGAGAGTTCGAAGCCTTCGCGGCGCATGGTTTCGATCAGCACGCCGAGCTGGAGTTCGCCGCGGCCGCCGACTTCGAAGGCGTCGCGGTCGGCGCTTTCCTTGACGGTGAGGGCGACGTTGCCTTCCGCCTCGCGCTTCAGGCGTTCGCCGATCATGCGGCCGGTGACCTTGGTGCCTTCGCGCCCGGCGAGCGGGGAGTCGTTGACCGAGAAGGTCATGGCGAGGGTCGGCGGGTCGATCGGCTGGGCGTTGAGGGCCTCGGTGACGTCGGGGGCGCAGAGGGTGTCCGCCACCGTGGCGTCGGTGAAGCCTGCGAGCGCGATGATGTCGCCCGCTTCCGCCGAGTCCACCGGCACCCGCTCGAGGCCGCGGAAGGCGAGGATCTGGCTGGCGCGCGCCTGTTCGACGAGGCTGCCGTCGCGGTGCAGGGCCTTGATCGCCATGTTGCGGGTGAGGGTGCCGTCGAGGATGCGGCCGGTGAGCACGCGGCCGAGGTAGGGGTCGGCTTCGAGCGTGGTGGCGAGCATGCGGAACGGCTTGTCGAGGTGCGCGGTCGGCGGCGGCACGTGGGCGACGATCAGCTCGAACAGCGGGGTAAGGTCCTTGCGCTCGTCCTCGAGGGTCTTGGCGGCCCAGCCGTCGCGGCCCACCGCGTAGAGCATCGGGAAGTCGAGCTGCGCCTCGTTGGCGTCGAGGGCGGCGAACAGGTCGAACACCTCGTCGTGGACTTCGTCGGGGCGGGCGTCGCCGCGGTCGACCTTGTTGATCACCACGATCGGGCGGAGGCCGAGCTTGAGCGCCTTGCCGACCACGAACTTGGTCTGCGGCATCGGGCCTTCGGCCGCGTCCACCAGCACCACCACGCCGTCGACCATGTCGAGGATGCGTTCCACCTCGCCGCCGAAGTCGGCGTGGCCGGGGGTGTCGACGATGTTGATGCGGATGTCGTTCCACAGCACCGACGTACACTTGGCGAGGATGGTGATGCCGCGCTCGCGTTCGAGATCGTTGGAATCCATGGCCCGCTCCGCCACCTGCTGGTTGGCGCGGAAGGTGCCGCTCTGCTTCAAGAGGTTGTCGACGAGGGTGGTCTTGCCGTGGTCGACGTGCGCAATGATCGCAATATTGCGACGCTGCATCTGCTGTGTCCTGTCAAAAAAGGGGATCAGGCGGTGGCCTGAACGTAAAGGTCGGCCATCGGCCGATCGGGCCGTGCTCCGAAATGGGTGATGATCCGCGCCGCCGCCATGTTGCCGAGCCGGCCGCACACTTGGGGTTCGAAGCCCTGGGTGTGCGCACGCAGGAATCCGGCGGCGAAGGCGTCGCCCGCGCCGGTGGTGTCCGCCACGTCGTAGACCGCCTGGCCCGCCACCTCGAAGGTGGCGTTGCCGGACACCACGACGCAGCCCTTGGCGCCGCGGGTGATCGCCGCGAGCTTCACATGGGGACGGATCGCCGCGATCGCATCGTCGAGGGTGCGGGATTCGAACAGGGCGAGGGCTTCCTCCTCGTTGGCGAAGAGGATGTCGGTCTCCGTCTTCACCAGCGCCTGGAACTCGGGGCGGTGGCGGGTGACGCAGAACGGGTCGGACAGGGTGAGCGCCACCTCGCGGCCCGCGCCGCGCGCGATTTCCGCGGCGCGGCGCATCGCCGCCTTGGCGGCCGGCTCGTCCCACAGATAGCCTTCGAGGTAGACCGCCTTGGCGCCCGCGATCAGATCCGCGTCGATGTCGTCGGGGGTCAGCTCGCGGCAGGCGCCGAGATAGGTGTTCATGGTGCGCTGCGCGTCCTTGGTGACGAGGATCAGGCAGCGCGCGGTGGCGGCGCCGTCGGCGCCCGGCTTGCAGGAAAAGGTCACGCCCGCCGCCTCGATGTCGTGGCGGAACACCGCGCCGAGGAGATCGTCGCGCACCTTGCCGACGTAGGCCGGGCGGCCGCCGAGCGCCGCCATCACCGCCGCGGTGTTGGCGGCCGAGCCGCCCGAGCACTCGACACCGGGACCCATGGCGCGATAGATTTCCTCCGCCCGATCGGCGTCGATCAGCGTCATCATGCCCTTCGCCATCCCGTGGGCGTCGAGGAAGGCGTCGTCCGCGTGCGCGAGCACGTCCACGATCGCGTTGCCCACGGCGACCACGTCGTGGCTCGCGGGATGAGCCGATGACATTGGCGTTCTCCTGGTCCGTTCGGTTCGAGAAAATTGGGCGGCAGTATACAGAGCCGCCCGCCAATCACAAGCGCTGCCGGGTTGCGGCTCGATGACACCCCGCCCGGGCGCCGCCGGAGGACCCATGTACGACACCCTCGTCGCCTCGCTCGCCCAGCTCGCCGACCGCCAGACCCGCGGGGTGTTGTGGCGCTGCGTCGGCCTGGCGCTCGCGCTCTATCTCGCGGTGGTGGCCGCGGTGTGGTGGGGGCTTTCGCGGCTTTCCGAAACCGGCTGGGGCGGACTCGACACCGCCATCGCGGTGCTGGGGGGCCTGGCGGCGCTTATTCTCGGCGGGCTGATCTACCCGGCGCTGGTCACGGTTCTGGTGGGCCTGTTCGCCGAGCCGATCGCGCGGCGGGTGGAGATCCTCCATTACCCCGAGCGGGGCGCCGGGCGGGCGCAGCCGATCGGCGAAATCGTCGTGGGCACCATCAACTTCGCTGGCAAGACCCTCGCGTTCAACCTGTTCGCGTTACTGCTGACCTTCGTGCTGCCGGGATTGAATATCTTTGTCTTCGTCGCCGTCAACGGCTATCTTGTGTCGGTCGAATACTTCGAGATGGTTGCAGTCCGGCGAATGGACCTCAAGCAGGCCCGGGCTCTGCGCAAACAGCACTTCGTGAGACTGTGGTGCGCCGGAGCCCTGTTCGCCACCGGCATGGCGGTCCCGGTGATCGGGGTGATCGCGCCGGTGGTGGCGGTGGTGTTCATGGTCCACACCCTCGAATCGCTGCGCGCGCCCGCGCGGTGAACCCGGCGCCGCGCGCGCCCGAACGGGAGAATGGTTCGATGTTCCGATTGTCCGGCCCGGGTCAGATCCGCACCGAGTCCGAAAAGCCCGCCGACGCCGACGCCGCCCCGGCCGTCCTCGACACCGCGCCGCCGCTCAAACCCTTCTCCTCCAAGGGGACCCACATGCCGCCCTCCAAGCCCACCCAATCGCCGTTCCGCACCGAGTTGCCGCGCCGCCTGCCCGACCTGCCCGGCGCGCCGCGCAAACCCGACTCCCCGGAAGGCAAGAAGCTGGTGGTGGGCCGCGACATCCGCCTCTCCGGCGCGATCTGCTCGTGCGACTGCCTGGTGGTGGAAGGCACGGTGGAGGCCGACCTCACCGACACCCGCACCCTGGTGGTGGCGGCGGGCGGCACCTTCACCGGCACCGCCATCGTCGCCTCCGCCGACATCTCCGGCCTGTTCGAGGGCGAACTCACCGCCGTCGAGGTGACGGTGCGCCAGGGCGGCGCGGTCAAGGGCAAGATCGACTACACCCAGATGGTGATGGAGCGCGGCGCGATGGTGGACGGCACCCTCGCCCAGGTGTCGCGCAAGGCGGCGCCGGTCAAGGCGCTGATCGGCGGCGACCCCGCCGAGACCGCCGGCTGAACGGTGCCGAAGGCCTTCTTCCGCGCCGCGGCGAGCCTCGCGCTCGGCCTCGGCCTCGCCGCCTGCGCGGGCACGCCGCCACCCGCGGCGCGACCCGCCATCGATCCCCGCATCGCCGCCGCCCTCGAAGCCCTCGCCCAGCCCGACCCGCACCTCGCGATCGCCCGCGTGCCGGGCGAACGCACCCTCGGCACCCCCGACGGCACCCTGCTCAACGGCCTCACCGGCACCGAGGTGGAGCTGATCCTCGGCGCGCCCGCGCGGGTGCGCGTCGACCCGCCCGCCCAGGTGTGGCAATACGACCGGCCGCGCTGCTTCGTCGACGTGTTCCTCTACACCGACGACGGCGAAACCCGCGTCGTCTACGTGCAGGAACGCTCCCGCGAGGTGAAAAAGGTGCCGCCCGGGGTGTGCATCGGCGGCGTGTGGATGGCGCGGCAGGGCCGCCGCTAGATCGTTTTTGCGTCGTAACGACACAGGCTGGGCAAGGGGCAAACGCCGCAATTGGGCTTGGGCGCCTTGCACACGTAACGCCCGTGCAGGATCAGCCAGTGGTGGGCGTGCTGCATGAACTCCATCGGCACCGCCAGCTCCAGCCCCTTCTCCACCTCGAGCGGCGTCTTGCCGGTGGCGAGACCGGTGCGGTTCGCCACCCGGAACACGTGGGTGTCCACCGCCAGGGTCGGCTGGCCGAAGGCGATGTTCAACACCACGTTGGCGGTCTTGCGCCCCACCCCGGGCAGGGATTCCAGCGCCTCGCGATCCTGCGGCACCGCGCCGCCGAACTCGGCGAGCAATCGTTGGCTCAGCGCAATGACGTTCTTCGCCTTGGTCTTGTATAGCCCGATGGTGCGGATCGCCTCGGCCAGCCGTTCCTCGCCCAGGGCCACCATCTTCTCCGGCGTGTCCACCGTGGCGAACAACGGCCCGGTCGCCTTGTTCACGCCCTTGTCGGTCGCCTGCGCCGACAACACCACCGCCACCAGCAAGGTGTAGGGGTTGACGGACTCCAGCTCCCCCTTCGGCTCCGGATTGCCCGCCCGCAGACGCGCGAACAGCTCGTAAATCTCGGAGTCGGTGAGAAGGGTGGGCATCGGTGGTCTCCTGAAAACCAGGCCGGGCGCTGCCCGGACCCGCACAGGGCCAGGTGGCCCTGTGTACCCGTTCGTTTTTTCCGCGAAGCGGGACAACCCTACCACGCCGCGTGAAAATCTTCCCGCGCTTCGCGCAAAAACCAAACGAACGGGAGGTGCGGACGGGATTGGAGCCGGTCGCCGAAGGCGACAAAAGCGCCCGGTGGGCGCTTTTGAGGCGCAAATGCCCGAAGGGCGGCCCTCCGCGACCTTTCTTTTCGATCCGCTTTACAGCCCCAGCACGTCGCTCATGGCATAGAGGCCGGGCTTGCGGGATTGGAGCCACTGGGCGGCGCGGACGGCACCGGCGGCGTAGATGCCGCGGTTGGAGGCGCGGTGGGTGAGTTCGATGCGTTCGCCGGGTCCGGCGAGGGTGACGACGTGGTCGCCGACGACGTCGCCGCCGCGCAGGGCGGCGAAGCCGATGTCTCCGGCGCGGCGTTCGCCGGTGTGGCCGTCGCGGGCGCGCTGGGAGACCTGGGCGAGATCGACGCCGCGGCCCTTGGCGGCGGCCTCGCCGAGGAGGATGGCGGTGCCGGAGGGGGCGTCGACCTTGTGCTTGTGGTGCATCTCGAAGATTTCGATATCGAACGCATCCGGCCCGAGGGCGGCGGCGGCCTTTTCGACGAGGGCGGCGAGCAGGTTGACGCCGAGGCTCATGTTGAACGACTGGACGATCGCGACGGTGCGGGCCGCCTCGGCGATGGCGTCGAGATCGGCGGGCGAGAGGCCGGTGGTGCCGATCACCAGGGCGGTACCGGTTTCGGCGGCGCGCCGGGCGTGGGCGACGCTGGCGGCGGGGGCGGTGAAATCGATCACCGCGTCGGCGGCGGCGAACAGGGCGGCGACGTCGGCGGTGGCGGCGACGCCGAGGGGCGCGTCGCCCGCGAGCACGCCGAGGTCCTGGCCGAGGAGGGCCGAGCCTTCGCGCTCGGTGCCGCCCGCGAGGGTGCAGCCGGGGGTGGCGAGAACCTGCTTGAGCAGCATCCGGCCCATGCGCCCGGCGCAGCCGACGATTCCGATCTTCATGGCGGTTCCCCCTCGGTGGATGGTTCTATTCGGTCAGGTCTTCCCAGAATTCCCTGACCTTCTTGAAGAAGCTCGTGGATTCCGGGCTGTGGTCGTGGTCCCCCGCCTCGGCGGCGAACTCGCGCAGCAGGTCTTCCTGGCGCTTGGAGAGGTTGACCGGGGTTTCCACCACGCAGCGGACGAACATGTCGCCGCGCGCCGGGCTGCGGAGCACGCTCATGCCCTTGCCCTTTTCGCGGAACTGGGCGCCGGTCTGGGTGCCGCGCGGAATCTCCACCTTCACCCGGCTGCCGTCGATCACCGGCACCTCGACGGTGCCGCCGAGGGCGGCGGTGGTCATGGGGATCGGCACGGTGCAGTAGATGTCCGCCCCTTCGCGCTGGAAGATGCGGTGCGGCGCGATGGCGAGGAAGATGTAGAGATCGCCGGGCGGCGCGCCGCGCATGCCCGCCTCGCCCTCGCCGGAGAGGCGGATGCGGGTGTCTTCCTCGACGCCCGCGGGGATCGCCACCTGGAGGGTTTTGCTGCGCTGCACCCGGCCCTGGCCGTGGCACGCCGGGCACGGGTCCTTGATCACCCGGCCCTGGCCGTGGCAGGTGGGGCAGGCGCGCTCGATGGTGAAGAAGCCCTGCTGCGCGCGGATCTTGCCGGTGCCGCGGCAGGTGTTGCAGGTGACCGGCTCGGCGCCGTCCTTGCCGCCGGAGCCGTGGCAGGTGTCGCAGACCACCGCGGTGGGCACCTCGATGGTGGTCTTGACCCCGGCGAACGCCTCCTCGAGGGTGATCTGCATGTTGTAGCGCAAATCGGCGCCGCGCATCGCGCCTTGGGCGGAGCGGCGGCCGCCCATGAACTCGCCGAACATTTCGTCGAAGATGTCGGAGAAGCCCGAGGCGAACTCGAAATCGAAGCCGCCCGCGCGCCCGCCGCCGCCGCCGTTTTCGAAGGCGCGATGGCCGTAGCGGTCGTAGGCCGCCCGCTTCTGGTCGTCCTTGAGGATTTCGTAGGCTTCGCTGACTTCCTTGAACGCGCGTTCCGCGTCCTGATCGCCCGGATTGCGGTCCGGGTGGAACTGCATGGCGAGCTTGCGGTAGGCCTTTTTCAGTTCGTCCGGCGACGCCTGGCGCGCGACGCCCAGAACCTCGTAGTAATCCCGTTTCGTGCTCAACCGCCACCTCTATCGGATCCGGCCTTTCCGTCGGAAAGGTCGGGCGCCCCACGCCCGATGGTCCCCCGTTGCCGTCTTCGGAAGCGGGGCGGGGCCTTGCGGCCTCGCCCCGTTCACCAGCTCTTACTTCTTGGAGTTGTCGACTTCCTCGAAGTCGGCGTCAACCACCGACTCGCCGCCCGGCGCGGCGGAAGCCCCCGCGTCGGCGCCGGGCGCCTCGGGCTGCTCCTTGTACATCGCCTCGCCGAGCTTCATCGCCGACTGGGCGAGGGCGGCGGTCTTGGCCTTGATCTCGGCGGTGTCGTCGCCGCTCTGCACCGCCTTGAGGGCGGCGAGATCGGCCTCGATCTGCGACTTCACCTCGGCCGGGATCTTGTCGCCGTGCTCGGCCAGGCTCTTGTCGGTCGAGTGGGCGAGGGCGTCGGCGTGGTTGCGCGCCTCCACCAGCTCGCGGCGCTGCTTGTCGGCGTCGGCGTTGGCCTCGGCGTCGCGCACCATCTTGTCGATCTCGGAATCCGAGAGACCGCCGGAAGCCTGGATGCGGATCGCCTGCTCCTTGTTGGTGGCCTTGTCCTTCGCCGAGACGTTGACGATGCCGTTGGCGTCGATGTCGAAGGTCACCTCGATCTGCGGGAAGCCGCGCGGCGCGGGCGGAATGCCCACGAGGTCGAACTGCCCGAGCATCTTGTTGTCCGCCGCCATCTCGCGCTCGCCCTGGAAGACGCGGATGGTCACCGCGGTCTGGCTGTCCTCGGCGGTCGAGAACACCTGGCTCTTGCGGGTCGGGATGGTGGTGTTGCGGTCGATCAGCCGGGTGAACACGCCGCCCAGGGTCTCGATGCCCAGGGACAGCGGCGTCACGTCGAGCAGCAGCACGTCCTTGACCTCGCCCTTCAGCACGCCGCCCTGGATCGCGGCGCCGATGGCGACCACTTCGTCCGGGTTCACGCCTTTGTGCGGCTCGCGGCCGAAGAACTGCTTCACCGTCTCCTGGATCTTCGGCATGCGGGTCATGCCGCCCACCAGGATCACCTCGTCGATCTCCGACGGCTTGAGGCCCGCGTCCTTGAGCGCGGCCTTGCACGGGCCGATGGTGCGGGCCACGAGGTCCTCCACCAGGGCTTCGAGCTTGGCGCGCGTCAGCTTGACGTTGAGGTGCTTCGGGCCGTTCTGGTCGGCGGTGATGAACGGCAGGTTGACGTCGGTCTGCATCGCCGAGGACAGCTCGATCTTCGCCTTTTCCGCAGCCTCCTTGAGGCGCTGGAGGGCGAGACGGTCCTTGCGGAGATCGATGCCGTTCTCCTTTTTGAACTCGTCGGCGAGGTAGTCGATGATGCGGGCGTCGAAATCCTCGCCGCCCAGGAAGGTGTCGCCGTTGGTGGACTTCACCTCGAACACGCCGTCGCCGATCTCGAGGATCGACACGTCGAAGGTGCCGCCGCCGAGGTCGTAGACCGCGATCACGCCCGATTTGGTCTTGTCGAGGCCGTAGGCGAGGGCCGCCGCGGTCGGCTCGTTGATGATGCGCAGCACCTCGAGGCCCGCGATCTTGCCCGCGTCCTTGGTGGCCTGGCGCTGGCTGTCGTTGAAGTACGCGGGCACCGTGATCACCGCCTGGGTGACCTTCTCGCCGAGGAAGCTCTCCGCCGTTTCCTTCATCTTCTGCAGGATGAACGCGGAAATCTGGCTGGGGGCGTACTTCTGGCCGTCGATCTCGACCCACGCGTCGCCGTTGTCGCCGGGGACGATCTTGTAGGGAACCAGATCCTTGTCCTTGCCCACCATCGGATCGTCATAGCGACGGCCGATCAGGCGCTTGATCGCGAACAGCGTGTTTTCCGGATTGGTGACCGCCTGGCGCTTCGCCGGCTGGCCCACCAGACGCTCGTCCGAGTCCGAGAACGCCACCATCGACGGCGTGGTGCGCGCGCCTTCGGCGTTTTCGATCACCCGGGCGTCCTTGCCGTCCATGATCGCGACGCAGGAGTTGGTGGTTCCCAAGTCGATACCGATAACCTTGCTCATTTTCACCCTCTTCTGTTGCGGCAGGTTCCAGAGGCCCCGGTCCTCGCGGACCTATGCATAAGCACCCCGTGAAACCCCCAGGGACATTTTGCAGTTGAACTCCGGCCGCCGCGCCTGTCCCGCTTCCGTGGCGAGCGGAGGGCGGAACGTCGCGGCCGACACTTGTCCGATTGACACCGGACGATATAAGAAAAGGCTTACCCCGTCGCAACACCCGCTTTCGGGCCGCGACAGGGAGCTATTAGCACTCTTTCCGCGCGATTGCCAAGACCCGGAGGGACCGATGATCCGCTACCGCCTGCGCTGCGCCGAGGGACACGCGTTCGACCACTGGTTCGACAACGCCGCCGCCGCCGACACCGAACTTTCCGCCGCCGCCGTCGCCTGCCCCGATTGCGGCGACACCGCCGTCGCCAAGGCGATCATGGCGCCCTCCGTGGCCAAGGCCGCCCCGGCGCCCACGCCCTGCGGCAACCCGGTGTGCGCCTGCGGCTGCCCGGCCCTCGACGGATGATCGTCTCGGCGAGCTACCGCACCGACATCCCCGCGTTCTTCGCCCCCTGGTTCGAGGAACGCTGGAAGGCCGGGTTCGCGCTGGTCGCCAACCCCTACAACCGCAAGCTCCACCGCGTCGGCCTCAACCCGGAGGAAACCGACGCGATGGTGTTCTGGACCCGCTGGCTCGCGCCGTTCTTCGGCTGCCTCGACCGGGTGTTCGGCGACGGCGTGCCGTTCGTCGTCCAATACACCGCCACCGGCCTCGGCGAGGAAATCGAACCCGGCGTGCCCGACTGGCGCCGCGCGGTGGACACCATGCACCGCGCCGCCGACCGCTACGGCGCGGGCCGGGTGGTGTGGCGCTTCGACCCGATCGTGCTGCGCGAGGGCGAAGACTGGCACGACACCGCGCTGCGCTTCGCCGCCATCGCCGAACAGGCGCGCGGCGCGGCGGACGAAGCGGTGGTGTCGTTCACCCAGTTCTACGCCAAGACCCGCCGCGCCCTCGACGCGCTCGCCGCCACCGGCGGCAGCCGCATCGCCGACCCGCCCGCCGAAACCAAACGCCGCATCCTCGAAGCCCTGGCGGAAATCGCCCGCCGCAACGGCATGAAACTCAGCGTCTGCGGCCAGCCCGACATCGCCATGGGCGTCCCCGGCGTCGCCGAGGCCGCCTGCGTCGACGCCGAACGCCTCTCCCGCGTCGCCGACCGCACCATCCCGGCCAAGAACAAACCCCACCGCAACGCCTGCCGCTGCGCCGAATCCCGCGATATCGGAACCTTCGCCACCTGCCGCTTCGGCTGCCGCTACTGCTACGCGGCGTAACGCCAGGCCAGGGGCGCTGCCCCTGACCCCGCCGGGGGGTCTCGGACCCCCCGGACCCCGCGCTCACTTCCAAAGAAAAGGGGCCTCCGCCAGGGAGGCCCCTTTTCTTTGGAAACGAATGGGATCCAAGGGCCCAAGGCCCTTGGCGGGTCCAGGGCGGAGCCCTGGCCTGGCGTTACGCCTGCGCTTCGCCTTCGCCCATGCGCTGGCGGAACATGTCGACGAAGTCGATGGGGGCGATCATCAGCGGCGGGAAGCCGGCGTCGCGGGTGGTGGAGGCGATCACCGCGCGGGCGAACGGGAAGAGGTGGCGCGGCACTTCGATGAACAGCATCGGCTGGATGTGTTCCTCGGGCACGTTGAGGGTGACGATGCCGCAGAATTCCAGTTCGACCAGGAACGCGACCTTGTCGCCCGCCTTCGCCTCGACCTTCATCAGGAGGTCGACTTCGTACATGTTGGCGTGCAGCTGCGAGGCCTTGACGTCCACGTCGATGCCGATCGCCGGGCCGTTGCCGTTCGCCATGTCGGCGAAGATTTCCGGCACGTGCGGCGCCTCGAACGAGAGGTCCTTGATGAACTGGCCGTTGATCGCGAGCGGCGGCTGGTTGGCGGCCTGGGCGTCTTCACTCATAGCGGTGCTCTCCGTTCGGGAAGTGGGTGTGGCAATGCGATAGCGCGCTTCGGCGCGGAAGGCAAATCGTTCAGGAGCGCTTGTCGGCCTCGGGCGGCGGCAGCGGCCGGAGCGGCTCCACCGGGCCTTCGGGCGTGCCGTCGGGCGGGGTGTCCACCACCGTGAACTCGCCCTCGACGACGCCGTCGTCGCGCCGCCTCACCGCCTCGGCGGCGGTGCGCGCGGCCACCGCGGCGCCGAGCGCGGTGCGCAGCGGCGCGATCAGCAGCAGCAGGCCGATGGCGTCGGTGAGGAAGCCGGGGATGATCAGCAGGATCGAGGCGATCGAGAGGGCGGCGCCCTCGAACATCTCGCCCATCGGCATCTTGCCGCGGCGCATCGCGTCGTGGACCTTGCGCGCGGTCACCCAGCCGGTGATGCGCAGCAAGTTGACGCCCGCGATGGCGGAGAGGATTGCCCAGGCGAGCACCGGCAGAACCCCCATTTCGCGGCCGACGAAGATCAGCCCGGCGAGTTCGAGCACCGGCAATGCGAGCAGAAGGATGGCGAACGGGAACGGCATGCTTGTCCTTTGCCTAGGGAACGCTTAGTTTCTCAAGGAGGAAACCCGGGCTGGCGGCGCGTGCCGCCGATCATGGACGATTTCGGCGACGCGCGTCCATCGTTCTTTCCCGTCCTGGGAGTCCGCAGCCGCAGTTCGTGTCCCACCTGGAGCCGCCGATGGACGGTAACTTCCAATTTCTCGACCTGATCTTCCTGGCTCTGGTTGCCGGGTTCCTGGTGTATCGCCTGCGAAACGTTCTCGGGCGCCGCGACGGCTACGAGCAGAAGCCCGACGAGATCGTCAACCGCAAGCCTTCCGAGGACAATGTCGTCGATCTCACCAAGGTTCGCCAGCCCGACGCCGCGGACATCGTCGAGACCGGCACGGTGTCGAACCGCAGCGTCGCCGCCGGGCTGGTGCAGATTCAGACCGCCGACCCCAGCTTCGACCCCGAGGCGTTCCTGGGCGGCGCCAAGGCCGCGTTCGAGATGATCGTCGGCGCCTTCGCCGAGGGCCGGGTGGAGGACATCAAGCCGTACCTCGGCTCCGAGGTCTACGCCAACTTCGCCGCCGCGGTGCGCGAGCGCGAGGAAGCGGGCGAGAAGGCGGAAACCCAGGTGGTGTCGATCCGCAAGGGGACCATCGTCGACGCGGCGATGAAGGGCCGCGACGCGGTGGTGTCGGTGGAGTTCGTCACCGAGCAGGTCAACGTGGTGCGCGACGCCGAGGACCGGGTGGTGGACGGCGACCCCAACACCGTGGTGGTGCTCACCGACGTGTGGACCTTCTCCCGCGACGTGCGCGCCGCCGACCCCAACTGGAAACTCATGGTCACGCGCAGTGTCGAACCTTGAACGGCGCGTCCGGGCCGGTCGCGTCGCCTCCGTCCTTCTGCTGCTGCTGACCGCCGCCTGCACCCAGGCCCCGGTGGCGCCGGTGCGCCCGGCGACTCCCGCGCCGGCGCCCGCGCCCTCCACCGGCGTGGCGGTGGCGCCGGTGGGCTTCGACGCCCTGCCCGGCTGGCGCGCCGACGCGGTGAACGAGGCGCTGCCCGCCCTCGCGCGATCCTGCGCGGCGATCGCCAAGCGCGCGCCCACCGCCACCGTCGGCCAGGGTCCGCTCGCCCGCAACGCCGCCGCGTGGCAGCGCGCCTGCGCCGCGGTGCCCGCCTCGGCGGCGCCCGAGGCGGCGCGGCAGGCGATCATGCGCGCCTTCACCCCCTATCGCGTCACCTTCGCCGACGGCAACCCGGACGGCCTGTTCACCGGCTATTACGAGGCCGAGCTGGAAGGCTCGCTGTTCAAGAGCGCGCGCTACGCCTATCCGGTCTACGGTCGGCCGGTGGACCTGGTGGAGCAGGGCGAGGGCAACACCCGCGTCGCCGGGCGCCTGCGCAACGGCCGCCTGGAACCCTATCCGGCGCGCACCGAAATCGAGACCGGCGGCATCGCCGACGTGGCGCCAGTGCTGTTCTGGGTGGACAGCGCGGTCGACCTGCACATCGCGCAGATTCAAGGCTCCACCCAGGTGCGCCTCGCCGACGGCCGGGTGTTCCGGATCGGCTACGGCGGCAACAACGGCCGCCCGTTCAAGGGCCTGGGCCGGATTCTGCTGGACCACGGCTACCTCCAGCCCGGCCAGGCGACGATGCCCGACATCCGCGCCTGGCTCCACGCCAACCCCAATCTGGCGCAGGGCTTGATGCAGGAGAACCCGCGGTATATTTTCTTCCGTCCGATCGAGGGCGAAGGCCCGGTCGGCGCGATGGGCGTTCCGCTGACGCCCGGCCGCACCCTGGCGGTCGATCCGTCGGTGGTGCCGCTCGGCGCGCCGGTGTGGCTCGACAGCGTCGATCCCGACGGCAGGCCGCTCAAGCGCCTGATGGTGGCGCAGGACATCGGCAGCGCGATCAAGGGCGCGGTGCGCGGCGACTTCTTCTGGGGGTCCGGCGATCCGGCCCTGGCGATGGCCGGGCGGATGAAAAGCACCGGCCGCTATTTCGTTCTGATTCCGAGTCGTTGATGCGATGACCGATCTGCCCGCCCCGCGCCGCGTCGCCCTGTTCGCCACCTGCCTGGTGGAGACGATGCGCCCCTCCGTCGGCTTCGCCACCCTGAAGCTGCTGAAAGCCGCCGGAGTCGAGGTGGTGGTGCCGCCGGGGCAGACCTGCTGCGGCCAGCCCCAATACAACTCGGGCGACAAGGCGGGCGCCAAACGCCTCGCCAGGCGGGTGATCGCCGAGTTCGAGCGGTTCGAGGCGGTGGTGATTCCCTCCGGCTCGTGCGCGGGCATGGTGCGGGTCCACTACCCCGAGCTTTTCGAGGACGAACCCGACTGGGCGGCGCGCGCCCGCGCCCTGGCGGAGAAGACCTTCGAGCTGACCCAGTTCCTGGTGGACGTGCTGAAGGTGTCCGCCGTGCCCGGCCGCCACCCGGGCGCGGTGGCGTATCACGACAGCTGCTCCAGCCGCCGCGAGATGCACGTCCACGCCCAGCCGCGCGCGCTGCTCGCCGCCGCCGGGGCGGAGGTGCGCGACGTCGAACACGCCGAGGACTGCTGCGGCTTCGGCGGCACCTTCTGCGTCAAGATGGCGGACGTCTCGGGCGCGATGGTGGACGCCAAGGCCCAGGCCGCCATCGCCACCGGCGCCGACACCCTGCTGGCGGGCGACCTCGGTTGCCTGCTCAACATCGCCGGGCGGCTGAAGCGCCTCGGCTCGCCGATCGCGGTGCGCCACGTCGCCGAGGTTCTCGCGGGCGAACCCGCCGCCCCCGGCATCGGCGAGGTGCGCGAATGACCCTGCTCAAAAGCCTCGAGTTCGCCGCCAACGCCCGCGCCGCGATCGCCGACCCCAAGCTTCAGGCGGCGCTCGTCAACATCCGCACGATGTTCCAGAGCGGCCGCGCCCGCCAGGTGGCCGCCACGCCCGAGTTCGAGGACCTGCGCGAGGCGGGCGCCGCGCTCAAGCGCGAAACCCTCGCCAACCTCGACGCCTACGTCGCCCGCTTCGTCGCCGAGGCCGAGGCGCGCGGCGCCCAGGTCCACATCTGCGCCGACGCCCGCTCGGCCCGCGAGACCATCGCCGCCATCTGCCGCGCCCAGGGCGCCAAGCTCGTCACCAAGGGCAAGTCGATGGTGACCGAGGAGATCGGCCTCAACCCCTATCTCGTCGAACAGGGCTTCACCCCGGTGGAGACCGACCTCGGCGAATACATCATCCAGCTGCGGAACGAGCCGCCCAGCCACATCATCGCCCCGGCGGTGCACGTGAAGAAGGAGCAGGTGGCGGAAACCTTCCGCGCCGCCCACGGCAACCGCCCGGCCGACCGCGACCTCTCCACCCACGACGCCCTGCTGGCCGAGGCCCGCGCCGAGCTGCGCGCCCGCTTCCTCGCCGCCGACGTGGGCATCACCGGCGCCAACATGCTGGTGGCGGAAACCGGCCAGATGGTCCTCGTCACCAACGAGGGCAACGGCGACCTCACGCAGACCCTGCCCAAGTGCCACGTGGTCGTCGCCTCCATCGAGAAGCTGGTGCCGAACCTCGACGACGCCGCCACCGTGCTGCGCCTGCTCGGCCGCTCCGCCACCGGCCAGCACGCCTCCTCCTACACCACCCTGTCGGTGGGCACCCGCCGCCCGGGCGAGACCGACGGGCCGGAAGTCGCCCACGTGGTGCTGGTGGACAACGGCCGCACCGCCATGCTCGGCACGCCGTTCGAGGAAATGCTGCGCTGCATCCGCTGCGGCGCCTGCATCAACCACTGCCCGGTGTTCGTCAACGTCGGCGGCCACGCCTACGGCGCCGTCTACGTCGGGCCGATGGGATCGGTGCTCACCCCCAGCCTGGGCGACCTGGACCCGGCGCGCTACCTGCCCCACGCCTGCACCATGTGCGGCCGCTGCGCCGAAGTCTGCCCGATGAAGATCCCGCTGCCCGACCTGCTGCGCCGGTTGCGCTTCGAAACCCACGAGCGCAAGCTCACCTCGCGCGTCAGCCGCGCCGGGCTGGCGGCGTGGACCTTCCTCGCCGAGCGGCCGCGCCTGATGCGCGCCGCCGCCCGCCTCGGCGGCTGGGCGATGCGGCTTTCCGGCAAGGGCGCGCTGCGGCGCTGGCCGCTGGCGGGCGAGTGGACCCGCGCCCGCGACCTGCCCGCGCCGGAAGGCGGCGGCTTCGTCGCCCGCGCCAACGCGAACCGCGGAGACTGACCCCATGGCCGCCGCCGAAAACCGCAAGCAGCGCATGGAAAAGGAGTTCGACTACCGCGTCCTGCAACACGGCGTCAGCTCCGGCCGTCTCAAGATCTTCACCGACTTCCGGGTGTTCAACCAGGGCCACTCGCCCACCTACAGCCCGTGGGACAACGTCGCGCCGCTGCTGGTGCTGGTGCTGGTGAGCCTGGCGCTGCTGGTGCTGGTGGGGATCATCGTCGGGGTGCTGGCGCTGGTGCTCTCGGTGGTGCTCTACGCCTTCCTCATCCGCATCTGGGTGATGCACCGCCTGCACGAGCGCACCCGCCAGGCGATGATGCAGAACCTCTACAATTGGGAACTGCTGTGGGGCATGGGCGGCGTGGTGCTCGCCAACGAGCGCACCGGCCAGATGTGCCACGCCCCCGGCGGCAACTGGCGCACCTTCGTCGTCAACGGCCTCGCCGACATCGCGAGCGCCCTGCGCGGCGACGCCGACATGGCCAACCTGCGCGAACAAGGCTCGATGAACCGCGGAGACGGCCGATGAGCGACGACCGCGCCGCCGTGCTCGCCGCCATCGCCCGCAGCCGCTCCGGCACCGCCGAAGCCCGCGCCGAGGCCGCCGCCCGCCGCATCGCCCGGCCGCCCGCCGCGCCGCGCCTCGGCTTCGTCGCCCAGGCGGTGGCCGAGGGCCGCACCCTCGCCGACGTGTTCGCCGAAGTCGCCGCCCGCGCGGGCGCCACCGTCCACCGCGCCGCCACCGCCGCCGACGTCGCCCCCACCCTGCGCCGGATCTGGGTCGAACGCCGCCTCGAAGGCCCGCTGGTGCGCGCCGACGACCCGCTCTGCGCCGCCTGCGACGACCTCGCCGACACCCGCACCGGCCCCGCCGTCGGCGACGAAAAGGTCGGCATCGCCCGCGCCGCCGCCGCTCTCGCCGAAACCGGGTCCCTCGTCCTGGTCTCCGACGCCGCGACCCCCACCACCGCCAACTTCCTGCCCGAAACCCACGTCGTCGTCGTCGCCGCCGCCGAGGTGGTGCCCGCGTTCGAGGATTTCTGGACCGACCTGCGCGCCCGGCCCGCCCTGCCCCGCACCGTCAACCTCGTCACCGGCCCCTCGCGCACCGGCGATATCGAACTCACCTTGCAGATCGGCGTCCACGGCCCGCGCGCGCTGCATGTCGTGGTGTTCGGCGATGGCCGGTAAACGCCGCCGCCCGCCGCCGATCACCGCCGACGACGCCCGCCTGTGGGCCGAGGTGACCCGCCGCGCCAAACCCATCGGCGACGCCCCCCTGCCCGAGATCGCCGCCGACCCGGCGCCGCCCGACGACGAACCGCCCGCCTTCGACCCCCCGTCGCCGCGCCTGCCGCCGGTCCGCCCGTCCGCCGGAACCGTGCGCCGCCACGCCATCCTCACCCACGGCTCCACCGCGGGCATCGACAAACGCACCGCCGAACGCTTCAAACGCGGCGAAATGGATATCCAGGCCCGCCTCGACCTCCACGGCCTCACCCGCGAAGCCGCCCACGAAGCCCTCCACGACTTCATGCGCGAAAGCTTCGAACGCGGCCGCCGCTGCGTCATCGTCGTCACCGGCAAGGGCCGCCGCTCGGGCGGCGAAGGCATCCTCCGCTCGGAGGTGCCGCGCTGGCTCAACGAAGCCCAGCTCCGCCCGCTGATCCTCAGCTTCTCCTACGCCCAACCCCGCGACGGCGGCGAAGGCGCGCTCTACGTCTTCCTCCGCCGGGAACGGGAGCGATGACCCCCTTCGGCCTGCGCCTGCGCGAACTCCGCGCCCAACGCGGCGCCACCCTCTCCGCCATGGCCGCCGAACTCGGCATCTCCGCCGCCTACCTCTCCGCCCTCGAACGCGGCCACCGCGGCAAACCCACCCCGGGCCTGATCCAGCAAATCTGCGGCTACTTCGGCCTGATCTGGGACGACGTCGAAACCCTCAAACGCCTCGCCGACCTCTCCCACCCCCGCGTCACCCTCGATACCTCCGGCCTTACCCCCGGCGCCACCGCCCTCGCCAACGAACTCGCCCAATCCATCCGGACCCTCCCCGAACCCACCATCCAGGAACTCCGCAAAGTGCTCGCGGAACGCCGGGGACGGGAGCGGAAAAGGTAGGGGACAGGAAAAGGGCAGGGGAAAGGAAAGGACGCGGAGGGACTCGGTCCCTCCGCACCTCCCATTCGCTTTGGTTTTGCGCGTAGCGCGATAAAGCCATCACGCGGCGTGACGGGGGAATCCCGCTTCGCGGAAAAACCAGAACGAACGGGTACACAGGGCCTCGGCCCTGTGCGGGTCCGGGCAGCGCCCGGCCTGGTTTTTTCCGCCTAGAGGATGAACTTCGACAGGTCGGCGGATTTGGCGAGTTTGCCGACGCGGTCGCGGACGAGGTCGGCGGTGATGGTGACGGTTTCGCCGGAGCGGTCGGCGGCGGTGAAGGAGATCTCTTCGAGCAGGCGTTCGAGGACGGTTTGGAGGCGTCGGGCGCCGATATTTTCGACGGAGTCGTTGATTTCGGCGGCGAGGCCGGCGATCGCGTCGAGGGCTTCGTCCTGGAAGTCGAGGGTGACGTTTTCGGTGCCGAGCAGGGCGACGTATTGGCGGATCAGGCTGGCTTCCGGTTCCACCAGGATGCGTTTGAAGTCGTCGCGGCCGAGGGCTTTGAGTTCGACGCGGTTGGGCAGGCGGCCCTGGAGTTCGGGCAGCAGGTCCGAGGGTTTGGCGAGGTGGAAGGCGCCCGAGGCGATGAACAGGATGTGGTCGGTTTTGACCGCGCCGTGTTTGGTGGTGACGGTGGTGCCTTCGATCAGCGGCAGGAGGTCGCGCTGCACGCCCTCGCGGGAGACGTCGGCGCCGCCGCGGTGTTCGGAGCGGGCGCAGATCTTGTCGATTTCGTCGATGAAGACGATGCCGTCGTTTTCGGCGGAGAGGATGGCTTCGCGCACCACCTGTTCCTCGTCGAGCAGGCGGTCGCTTTCGTCGGCGATCAGGAGGTCGTAGCTGTCGGCGACGCGCACCTTGCGTTTTTTGGTCTGGCCGCCGAAGGCCTTGCCGAAGATGTCGTTGAGGTTGAGCACGCCCATTTGCGCGCCGGGCATGTTGGGGATGTCGAAGGTGGGCAGCCCGGCGTTGCCGCCGTCCTTGACCTCGATTTCGATGGTGCGGTCGTCGAGTTCGCCCTGGCGCAGCATGACGCGGAATTTCTGCCGGGTTTCCGGGTTGGCGGTGCTGCCCACGAGGGCGTCGAGGACGCGTTCCTCGGCGGCGAGTTCGGCCTTGGCGCGGACGTTCTGGCGCAGGCGCGCGCGGGTCATCTGGATCGCGGTTTCGACGAGGTCGCGGACGATGCTTTCGACGTCGCGGCCGACGTAGCCGACCTCGGTGAACTTGGTGGCTTCCACCTTGATGAACGGCGCCTGGGCGAGCTTGGCGAGGCGGCGGGCGATTTCGGTCTTGCCGACGCCGGTGGGGCCGATCATCAGGATGTTTTTCGGCAGCACCTCCTCGCGCAGGCCCTCGGGCAGCTGCTGGCGGCGCCAGCGGTTGCGCAGCGCCACGGCGACGGCGCGCTTGGCGTCGGCCTGGCCGACGATGTGGCGGTCCAGTTCGGAGACGATTTCGCGGGGGCTGAAGGAGGTCATAGGCTTTCGACCACGATGTTGCGGTTGGTGTAGATGCAGATGTCGGCGGCGATCTCGACGGCGCGGCGGGCCACCGCCTCGGCGTCGAGGTCCGGCCGGTCGATCATCGCGCGGGCGGCGGCGAGGGCGAACGGGCCGCCCGAGCCGATGCCGATCAGGGCGTCGTCGGGTTCGAGCACGTCGCCGGTGCCGGAGAGGATCAGCGAGGTTTCGGCGTCGGCCACCGCCATCATCGCCTCGAGGCGGCGGAGGTAGCGGTCGGTGCGCCAGTCCTTGGCGAGTTCGACGCAGGCGCGGGTGAGCTGGCCCGGGTAGCGTTCGAGCTTGGCTTCCAGGCGTTCGAACAGGGTGAAGGCGTCGGCGGTGGCGCCCGCGAACCCGGCGAGGACCTTGCCGTCGCCGAGCCGGCGCACCTTGCGCGCGGTGGATTTGACCACGGTGTTGCCGAGGGTGACTTGGCCGTCGGCGGCGATCACCACGCGGCCGTCCTTGCGGACCGAGACCACGGTGGTCCCGTGCCAGGATTGGGGTTCCACGGATGGGGGCTCCCTGCTGAAATCCGAAACAGGGAAGCAATGTAAGGCGGCCGCGCGGCCCGCGCCAGCGGCGCGAGGCGGTCAGCTCTCCGACTGGGCCATCGCCTTGACCAGGGCGTAGACCTGGGCGCGCGCCTTGTCGTTGCGGATTTTCCAGTAGTTGCGCACCAGCTCGAGGGTTTCGGTGCGCGACAGCGGGTCTTCCTCGAAGCCGTCCTCCTCGGCGAGGTGGGCGGTGCCCGGCTCGAAGGTTTCGGGCAGCGAGCCGTAGCGTTCCTCCGCCACCTGGGCCGAGACATCCTGGAAGAAGAAGCTGATCGGCACCGAGAGCACGTTGCCGATGTCGTAGAGGCGGCTGGCGCTGACCCGGTTGAAGCCGCGCTCGTACTTCTGAATCTGCTGGAAGGTGACGCCCACCGACGACGCGAGCTGTTCCTGGGTCATGCCGACGAGGTTGCGGCGCAGTCGGATCCGCTGTCCGACGTGGACGTCGATGGGATCCGGGCCGTTCTCGGTCACGACGTTTTTGGGAATGCGGCGTTCGATCATGGTAAGGTGACTCTGTAGCGAGATTCGAGACTGCATGCATACGTGCGTTTTTTTGCCCTTGTCAACGCCTAATGGGTAGTTTTACGGCGAAATCGTTCGCGTATCCGTTTAGGTGAAATCGGCGCGGGAGCCAGGATTTGCTTCGCACACGCCAATCCTGTAATACACCTATACGGACGAACCAGAGCGGCCGGGCATGGCGGCCGACCAGCGGGAGACGATGATGCGTATCGGAACGGTCGAACGGGTGACTCGGGAAACCTCGATTTCCGTGCGGGTCGACCTGGACGGAACCGGCGTCTACGACGTCGAGACCGGCGTCGGATTTCTCGACCACATGCTGGAGCAGCTCTCCCGCCACAGCCTGATCGACCTCACCGTGCGCGCCAAGGGCGACACCCACATCGACGCCCACCACACCACCGAGGACTGCGGCCTCGCCATCGGCCAGGCGGTCGCCCAGGCGCTCGGCGCCCGCGCCGGCATCCGCCGCTACGGCGACGCCCTGATCCCGATGGATGAAAGCCTGGCACGCTGCGCCATCGACCTCTCCAACCGGCCGTATCTCGTCTGGCGGGTGGGGCTGGCGGCGCCCACCCTCGGCGGAATGGAAACCGAGCTGTTCCGCGAATGGTTCCAGGCGTTCGCGCAGACCTGCGGCGCCACCCTCCACATGGAGTCCGTCCACGACGGCGGCAACACCCACCACGTGATCGAGGCGTGCTTCAAGGCGCTCGCCCGGGCGCTGCGGGCGGCGGTGGAGATCGACCCGCGGGCGGCGGCGGCGGTGCCGTCCACCAAGGGCGTGCTCGGCGGCTCGCTGCCCTCCGGGACGGCGCCATGAAAACCGTCGCCATCGTCGATTACGGCTCGGGCAACCTCCGCTCCGCCGCCAACGCGTTCGAGCGCGCCGCGCGCGAGGCCGGGCTGCCCCACGCCATCCGCGTCACCGACGACGCGCGGGAGATCCGCGCCGCCGACCGCATCGTCCTGCCCGGCGTCGGCGCCTTCGGCGACTGCCGCGCCGGGCTGGACGCGCGGCCGGGGCTGACGGAGGCGCTCCAGGCGGCGGTGCTCGGCGACGGCCGCCCGTTCTTCGGCATTTGCGTCGGCATGCAGCTGCTCGCCTCCGAGGGGCGGGAGCACGGCGTCCACCCGGGCCTCGGCTGGGTGCCGGGCTGGGTGGAGCGGCTGGCGGCGGCGCCGGGCCGCAAGATTCCCCACATGGGCTGGAACCACCTCGCCCTCACCCCCGAGGGCGCCGCGCATCCGGTGCTGCGGGGGCTTCCGGCGGGCGGGCAGGTGTATTTCGTCCACAGCTACGCCCTCACCGCCGAGCGGCCCGAGCACGTTCTCGCCACCGCCGACTACGGCGGCGCGATCACCGCCGCGGTCGGCCGCGACAACCTCTTCGGCACCCAATTCCACCCGGAAAAGAGCCAGGCGGTGGGGCTAGCCGTGATTCGCAACTTTCTCGCCTGGGACCCCGCACGATGAACCTTTTCCCCGCCATCGACCTCAAGGACGGCGCCTGCGTGCGCCTCTACAAGGGCGAAATGACCCAGGCGACGGTGTTCAACGCCTCCCCCGCCGACCAGGCGTCGCGCTTCGTCGCCGCCGGGTGCCGCTGGCTGCACGTGGTCGACCTCAACGGCGCGTTCGCGGGCAAGCCGGTGAACGCCGACGCGGTGGCGGAGATTCTCCGCGTCGCCCGCGACAACGACGTGGAGGTACAGCTGGGCGGCGGCATCCGCGACATGGCGACGATCGAGGACTGGCTCTCCCGCGGCGTCGCCCGGGTGATCCTCGGCACCGCGGCGCTGCGCCAGCCGGATCTGGTGAAGGACGCCTGCCGCCTGCACCCCGGCCGCGTCGCCGTGGGCATCGACGCCCGCGACGGCCGGGTGGCGGTGGAAGGCTGGGCGGAAACCTCCGAGGTGACCGCCGAGGAGCTGGCGCTGCGCTTCGCCGACGCGGGCGTGGCGGCGATCGTCCACACCGACATCGGCCGCGACGGCGCGATGCAGGGCGCCAACGTGGCGGCCTCGGCGCGGCTCGCCGCCGCCTGCGGCATTCCGGTGATCGTCTCGGGCGGCGTGGCGGGGATCGACGACATCCGCGCGGTGGCCGGGCAGCGCGCCAGCGGCGTGGTCGGCGCGATCGCCGGGCGGGCGCTCTACGACGGCAAGCTCGACCTGGTCGAGGCCTGCCGGGTTCTCGCGGCGGCGGCCTGAGGAGAACGCGATGCTCAGCGTGCGCATCATACCCTGCCTCGACGTCAAGGACGGGCGGGTGGTCAAGGGGGTCAACTTCGTCGACCTGATCGACGCGGGCGACCCGGTGGAGCAGGCGCGGGTCTACGACGCCGCGGGCGCCGACGAGCTGTGCTTCCTCGACATCACCGCCAGCTCCGACAACCGCGACACCCTTTACGACGTGGTGAGCCGCACCGCCGCGCAGTGCTTCATGCCGCTCACCGTGGGCGGCGGGGTGCGCGCGGTGGAGGACATCCGCAAGCTGCTGCTGGCGGGGGCCGACAAGGTGTCGATCAACACCGCCGCGGTGCACCGCCCCGAGTTCGTGCGCGAGGCGGCGGAGAAGTTCGGCAACCAGTGCATCGTCGTCGCCATCGACGCCAAGCGGGTGGCCCCCGGCCGGTTCGAGATCTTCACCCACGGCGGCCGCAACCCCACCGGCCTCGACGCGGTGGAGTGGGCGCGGCGGATGACCGCCTACGGCGCGGGCGAAATCCTGCTCACCTCGATGGACCGGGACGGCACCCGCAGCGGCTTCGACCTCGCGCTCACCCGCGCGGTGGCCGACGCGGTGACGGTTCCGGTGATCGCCTCGGGCGGCGTCGGCACCCTCGAGCACCTGGCCGAGGGCATCCGCGAGGGCGGCGCCACGGCGGTTCTGGCGGCGTCGATCTTCCATTTCGGCGAATACTCGATCGGCGAGGCCAAGGCCCATCTTGCCGCGGCGGGGTTGCCGGTGCGACTCTAAGGCCCTCCGGAGGAGGACCCCGATGGTGAAATGGCCGCATCTGTTCGTCCGGGTGTTCGGGCTCGGCGCCGCGGCGATCCTCGCCGTCGCGTTCGCCATCTACGAGGCGCGGCGCGGCGAGGCGCTGGTGCAGCTGGAGGCCGAGCAGGGGGCCACCGTCGCCGCCCAGGCGTCGTTCTTCCTCGACGTGCTGCACCGCCTCAACGCCGACCTGCAAATCCTCAGCCGCCAGAGCGAACTCAAAATGGCGGAGCCGGAGGCCCTGGCGCGGCTCGCCGACGAGTTCGGCGAATTCGTGCGCGCCACCCGCAACTATCACAGCATCCGCCTGGTGGACTCGCTGCAGGTGGAGCGGCTGCGCGCCAGCACCGACGAATTCGGCGTGGTCCACACCCACGTGGGTCCCAGCCTCGCCCTGGCCGACGACGTCCGGCTGGCGACGGCGCTGGCGACGCTGGCCCCGGACACCATGCTGCTGACCGACCGGGTGGACACGAGTTCCGGCCATCCGCGCCCGCTGTGGCGGCTGGCCGTCACCGCACCCGACGGCGCCACCCCCGCCCGCCACGTCGTCGCCGTCTATCGCGCCGACACCCTGTTCGACCGCCTGACCCGCCTCGCCCGGGGCGCCGAAACCGCGCTGATTCTCGCCAGCCGCTCCGGCGTCTGGAGCATCTCCACCGGCTCCGGCCGGGCGGGAAGCTGGGACTACCGCCCCCTCGGCGCCGAGCCGCCCGAGTTCGCCAGCCGCCACCCCGGCGCCTGGGAGGCGATGGAGCGCGATTTCGGCGGCACCGTCCACGTCGGCGAGGGGTTCTTCGTGTTCCGCACGCTGTTCCCGGCGATCAGCGGCTTCTGGGGAATCGACGCCACGGGCGCGGCGGTGCCCGAGGCCTCGGAATGGCGGGTGATCGCGTTCGTCTCGCCCCAGGCGGTGGCGCGGCTGGAGGGGCGGATTCTCGACTCCCTGGTGCCGTCCACCATCGCCGCGCTGCTGGCCCTCGCGCTGATCGCCTGGATCGGCACCCTGCACTGGACCTCGCAGCGCCACCGCCACGCGCGGCTGATGCACCAGGCCACCACCGACGCCCTCACCGGCGCCCTCAACCGCGCCGCCTTCGACGAGGGCTTCCGCGCCGCCCTCGACCGCTATGCCGAAACCGGCAGCGGCTTCGCGCTGATCTACGTGGATCTCGACCGCTTCAAGTCGGTCAACGACCGCTTCGGCCACGAGGCGGGCGACGCCTGCCTCAAGGAGACGGTGCGGCGGATGCGCGCGGTGATCCGCGAGACCGACCTGCTCGGCCGCCTCGGCGGCGACGAGTTCGCGGCGGTGCTGGCGCCGATCAAGGGCCGCGCCGCAGCGGAGGCGATCCTCGACAAGGTGCGCGGCGCCCTGGCCGACGGGCCGCCGCCGTTCCCGGGGGCGGAGCGGGCGATCGCCGCCAGCCTCGGCGTCGCCCTCTGCCCCGAGGACGGCACCGAGGCGGAAATGCTTTTGCGCACCGCCGACCGCGGCATGTATGGTGCCAAGCGGCGGCACGCCGAGCCGCAGGTTTGAAAGGTTCCCCGACCATGAGCGGACACCCCCTCGATACCCTCTTCGCGGTGATCGCCGCCCGCAAGGGCGCGGACCCGAGCGAGTCCTACACCGCCAAGCTGTTCTCCCGCGGCCGCGCCAAGATCGCCCAGAAGCTGGGCGAGGAGGCGGTGGAGCTGGTGATCGCGGGCTGCATCGAGCCGGACAAGATGGTGGGCGAGAGCGCCGACCTGCTCTACCACATGCTGGTGCTGTGGGCCGACGCGGGCGTCGCCCCCGAGGCGGTGTGGGCGGAGCTGGCGCGCCGCGCCGGAACCTCGGGCCTCGCCGAAAAGGCGTCGCGCAAGGCCGACTGAGTTCATCCATTCGTCAGGGAGGTCAAGGTGTACGATCCGAACAACGTGTTCGCGCGGATTCTGCGGAAGGAAATCCCCTGCAAGACGGTGCTCGAAACCGAGCACAGCCTGGCGTTCCACGACGTCAACCCGCAGGCGCCGGTCCACGTGCTGGTGATCCCCAAGGGCGCCTACGTGTCGATGGACGATTTCTCCGCCCGCGCCCCGGCGGAGGAAATCGCCGATTTCGTCCGCGCCGTGGGCGAAACCGCGCGCAGCCTGGGCGCGGTGGCCGGGGGCTACCGCATCCTCAGCAACGCGGGCGCCAACGCCGGGCAGGAGGTGCCGCACCTCCACGTCCACGTCTTCGCCGGCCGCCCCCTCGGCCCGATGCTGAGCCGCCGGGATTAAGAAGCTGGAGAGATGACGTGTCAGAGATCCATCTGAACGGCTTAGAAAGCCTTGAAGCACGAGGTTTTCAAATAGAATTCCATTCCCACGCCAAGGCAATTCTCAATATTGACTATCCCTCTTTGTTAGAGGAGTTGGAAACGACTCTGACGGGACTTTCTATCCCTATTGAGTCGTTAGTCCGGGGCGGCGGCGGAGAGCACGAAACCACCCAGGGTCTTCGGCGCACACTAGCGGATCTAGGCTGGATTAAGCATAACTTTCAAATCAGAAAACTCATCGACGGGGTTGAACGCGAATCGACGTCCCACGAAGTCGATCATGTCCGCTCGTCGGGTCTGGGAAAGGTAGCTCTAGAGATCGAGTGGAACAATAAGGATCCCTTCTTCGATAGAGACCTGGAAAATTTCAAACGACTCCACGCAGAAGCCGCGATCTCCGTGGGCATAATCCTGACACGCGGCTCCAGCCTTCAAGATCGCATCAAGGACGCGATCTTGCGCTTCGCCCACGAGCGAGACATTAACTCCTATGCTGATCTCGCAGCCTGGATTGAACCGACAGGGCGCCAAAAGCAGGCGGTTCAGCGTCGGATGGAATCAAGCTCCTGCTCTTTCGCTGAAGCTTGGGCGTCACAGTTCGTGGCTGACAAATTCGGGCAAGCAACCACACACTGGCGCAAGCTAGAAGACAGGATCCACCGCGGCGTCGGGAATCCATGCCCTCTTCTGCTGATCGGCATTCCTGACTCTGTAATCGTGTTCTGAACGTACCTTCACTCTGCTGGAATACGATTCGTCGCGGAGTTGTATGAATATGTCGGCCAGCTTGGGGTATAATCATCTTCAGCTTGATTACCCCAAGCGCACCAGTTTTCCCGAGTACCCCGGGCAAACATTTCAAGATAAGGTCCAGGACTACAAGCTTCGATTAGATCATATTGCTCATCTGGCTTGCGGGAGTGTTCCCTCTTACGAGTTCCTAGGTAGTTGACCTGAGTACGACCAGGATCAAGTGTCCGAGCATTCTTCCCACGGACCCCGAAAAGTATCAATTCCGTGACGTTGCGGAAATAGAATCCAACTCCACGGCCATCGCTTCCTCCATCTTTACGGAGTTTATGCCAAACCAAGTTGGTTTTATATTCAAACCCCCACGCACGCATCACCTGCAAGCCCTCGGGAAGGAGAGCGTTAGGAACCCAAAGGTAAAGGTGTGCCGTTGGAGCAAGGAGTGTTTGTACCGGAAGAGCCGCAATCTCACCGACGGTCATCGTATCATAACGAGACAGCCGCCGATGTTCCGGAGCCATTTTTCCCGTTCGATTCTGAAATCTCCACGGCGGATCCGCAAGAATTGTAGAAAATCGCCGCTTTCCAACCAGTCCAAGCAGATCAGAAGCAGGATCAATAATTCGGTCGCTCATCTCCTGCCCTTTCATACATATTCCATATCAAAACGAATAACTCATTAGGTTCAATTCCTAGCAGGGCCGCCCGCGCCTTGAACTGGCGTTTGACGTCACGGGGAATGCGCACTTGGAGAGGCTCCTTAAGAAGCCCCCGCATGTCAGCGCCATCGTGACTAGGTTGAACCGTTTTCATAGGCATATATGTGCATGCACGCATGCGCACTGTCAAGCATGGTTGCATGCAGGCATGCGTGATAGTTCCTTCACAGCTCATCTCTCTTCTGACTCTGATTCCCCCTCAGCGGTCCCCCAGGGCGATGCGCAGGCCGAGGGCGGCGAACACTCCGGCGAAGCCGCGCCGCAGCCAGGTCATCACCCGGGGCGAGTCCAGCACCTTGCGGCGGGCGGCGGCGGCGGCGCAGCCGTAGACCGCGAACACCGCGAAGGTGATCGCCATGAACGCCAGCCCGAGCACCGCCATCTGCCGCGTCGCGCCCTCCGCCGCCGGGTTCACGAACTGCGGCAGGAAGGCGAAGAAGAACACCGTGAGCTTGGGGTTGAGCAGGTTGATGGCGATGGCGTGAAGCACCTGCCGCCCGGCGGCGCGCGGCGCGGCGGCGGGCAGGGGGGTGGCGGCATCGCGCCACATCCGCCACGCCAGCCAGCCGAGGTAGAGCGCCCCGGCCCAGCGCAGCGCCTGATAGGCCGCCGCCCCGGCGTGCAGCACCGCCGCCAGCCCCACCAGGCTGGCGAGGATGTGCGGCACGATCCCCAGGGTGCAGCCGAACGCCGCCACCAGCGCGGCGCGGCGCCCGGCGGTGAGGCCGCAGGACACGGTGTAGAGCACCCCGGTGCCGGGCATCAGCGCCACCACCAGGGCGGTGAACAAAAAGGGCAGGGTCGGCATGCGACGGACTCCTAGGTTCGCGCCGGTCGGCGGCGGTAGGCGAGGGCCTCCGCCAGATGGGGGCGGGCGACGGCGTCGGCCCCGGCGAGATCGGCGATGGTGCGGGCAACCTTGAGCACGCGGTGATAGCCGCGCGCGGAGAGCTTGAGCTTGGCCGCCGCCTCGGCGAGGAAGGCGCGGTCGGCGGCGCCGAGCGGCACCAGGTCGTCGAGCGCCCGGCCTTCGAGATCGGCGTTGCAGCGCGCCCCCGGAAGCGCGGCGAGGCGGCGGGTCTGGCGGTCGCGGGCGGCGGCGACGCGCGCCGCCACCGTCGCGGTCGGCTCGCCGGGGGCGAGGCCGCCCAGCTCCCACGGGTCGACGCGCGCCAGCTCCACGTGCAGGTCGATGCGGTCGAGGAACGGGCCGGAAATCGTGTTCTGATAATCCTCGGCGCACAGCGGCGCGCGGCGGCAGGCGAGCGCCGGGTCGTCCAGGTGGCCGCAGCGGCACGGGTTCATCGCCGCGATCAGCTGCACCCGCGCCGGATAGGTGACGTGGCGGTTGGCCCGCGCCACCGAGACGCTGCCGGTTTCGAGCGGCTGGCGCAGGCTTTCCAGCACCGCGCGGGGGAACTCGGGCAGTTCGTCGAGGAACAGCACGCCGAGGTGGGCGAGCGACACCTCGCCGGGCCGGGCGCGCAGCCCGCCGCCCACCATCGCCGCGGTCGAGCACGAATGGTGCGGCGCGCGGAACGGCCGCCGCCGCACCAGCCCGCCCTCGGCGATCTCCCCGGCGATCGAATGCACCATCGACACGTCGAGCGCCTCCTGCGCCGAAAGCGGCGGCAGCAGACCGGGCAGGCGCCGCGCCAGCATCGACTTGCCGGCGCCGGGCGGCCCCACCATCAGGAGGTTGTGCCCCCCGGCGGCGGCGATCTCGAGGGCGCGGCGGGCGCTTTCCTGCCCCTTCACGTCGGCCATGTCGGGTTCGGGCGGCGCGGGCGGCGGGTCGCCGGGGCGGGCGGGGGAGAGCAGGGCGTCGCCCTTGAGGAAGCCGATCGCCTGCAACAGGTCGGCGACCGCGAAGGTGTCGCCGCCGCCCGCCCAGGCCGCCTCCGCCCCCTGCGCCTGGGGGCAGATCAGCCCGCGCTCGTGGGCGTGGGCGGAGATCGCGGCGGGCAGCACCCCGGCCACCGGGCTGACCCGGCCGTCGAGGGCCAGCTCGCCCATCACCGTGAAGTTCAGGATGTCCTCGCGCGGCACCAGATCCATGGCGGCGAGGATGCCGAGCGCGATCGGCAGGTCGAAGTGGCTGCCCTCCTTGGCGACGTCGGCGGGCGCGAGGTTGACGGTGATGCGCTTGGGCGGCAGGCCGAGGCCGATGGCGACGAGGGCGGCGCGCACCCGCTCGCGGCTTTCCGCCACCGCCTTGTCGGGCAGGCCGACCACCGAGAACGCGGGCAATCCGTTGGCGATCTGCACCTGCACCTCGACCGGGCAGACGTCGATCCCCGAAAACGCCACCGTGTGCACCAGCGCGACCACACCGCCTCCCCAAAGGCCAGCCCGGAAGGCCCCACCTCACCACCCGCACCCCGCGAGGTCAAGGGAATGATCGCGCGGCGGCGGGGGAACCGGGGGCGCGGGCGGGCCGTTGGCCTGGGCGGGAGTCACAGGAACGGAGGGCCGGTCGTGCTCAAGGAGTTTCAGAAGTTCGCGGTGCGCGGCAACGTGGTGGACATGGCGGTCGGCATCATCATCGGCGGCGCGTTCGGCACCATCGTCAAGAGTCTGGTGGACGACGTGATCATGCCGCCGATCGGCCTCGCCCTCGGCAACGTCGATTTTTCCGACCTGTTCGTGACCCTGCGCGAGGGCACCGCGCCCGGGCCCTATCCCACCCTCGCGGCGGCGCGGGAGGCGGGGGCGGTGACCCTCAACTTCGGCCTGTTCGGCAACGCGCTGCTGAGCTTCACCATCGTCGCGTTCGCGGTGTTCCTGCTGGTGAAGGGCGTCAACCGGCTGAAGGAACAGGTGGACCCGACGCCGCCCGCCGCGCCCACCGAAAAGGACTGCCCCCACTGCGTCACCCGGATTCCCCTGGCGGCGACGCGCTGCCCCCACTGCACCAGCGACCTCAGCGGGTCCGCGTAGCCGCGTACTTCGCCTCGATCGCGTCCCAGATCGGCGCCGCCAGGTTGACGCCGTCGAAACGGGCGATCTCCTGCAGGCCGGTGGGGGAGGTGACGTTGATCTCGGTGACGTAGTCGCCGATCACGTCGATGCCGACGAAGGTGAGGCCCCGCGCCCGCAGCTCGGGGCCGATCGCCGCACAGATCTCGCGGTCGCGGGGGGTGAGACGGCTCGCCGCGGCCGCGCCGCCCACATGCATGTTGGAGCGCGCGTCGCCCGCCTGGGGCACGCGGTTGAGGGCGCCCATCGGCTCCCCCTCCACCAGGATCACCCGTTTGTCGCCCGCCCGCACCGCCGGAACGTAGGCCTGCGCCATCAGCGGTTCGGCGCTTTTCGCCAGGAACATGTCGAGCAGCGAGCCGAGGTTGTCGTCGTCCGGACGAAGGTGGAAGACGCCGAAGCCGCCCGCGCCGAACAGCGGCTTGAGCACGATTTCGCCGTGGCGGGCGCGGAAGTCGCGGATCGCCGCCGGGTCGGCGCTCACCAGGGTCGGCGGCATCAGGTCGGGGAAGCGGGTCACCAGCAGCTTCTCGGGGGCGTTGCGCACCCCGGCCGGGTCGTTGACCACCAGGGTCCCGGGGTGGATCGCCTCGAGGATGTGGGTGGTGGTGATGTAGGCGAGGTCGAACGGCGGGTCCTGGCGCAGCAGCACCACGTCGAAGCGGGCGAGGTCGACGGTCTCGAAACCGCCGAACCGCGCGGGTTCGCCCGCCACCCGCTGCACCGTGACGGCGCGCCCGGTGGCCGACGCCCGCCCGCCCTCCAGCCGCAGGGTGCGCGGCAGGTAGTGGAACAGCGCGTGCCCGCGCCGTTGCGCCTCCTCGGCGAGGAAGAAGGTGGAATCCGCGTCGATGGCGACGCTTTCCAACGGGTCCATCTGCAAGGCGACGGCAAGCGGCATGATCCGGTCTCCTGACTGCGAACGGTTCAAGGCATAGGCGATTTTCCGCCGCCTCGCCACCGCGAATTCCCCCTCCGCCCCCGCCCGCGCCCCGCGGCGCAAAAGAACCAGTGCCGAAACGATCCCGAATGGTTCAAATGGCTGCGCCCCGGAATGGGGTGGGAATCCCCTGGAAAAGCAGCGAAAGAATTCTTATTCTCCGCCCGTGAACGCCGGGAGTCAGGGAAGTGACAAGTCCGCCCTGTCGGCTGCCGAGATTCAGGAGACCCGATGGCCCGAGACGGCGTCACTCCCGCTTACGAAGGCGACGAGGTACTGCTTCAGTTACTGGATCGCAACGGATTTATCCTTGGCGTCAATCCGGCGTGGAGTTCGGTGATGGGATTCGCGCCCGAGGATTGCGTCGGCCGCCCCGCCCACGCCTTCCTCGACGACGGCGAGGCGCCCGGCTTCGCCGCCTTCCTCGCCGATCTCGGCGCGCCCGGCGCCTCGCCCTACCACCACGCGGTGCTGCGCGACCGCGACGGCCGGGCGGTGAGCGCGGTGGTCTCCGGCCGGGTGCTGGAGGACGGCGGCGTCGCCTGCGAGATCTGGACCCTCGACGGCCTCGCCCGCACCATGGACCGCGCCCGCCGCCAGGCCGCGCGCGACCGGGCCGAGGCGGCGGCGATGCGCACCATCTCGGCGGTCACCGACCTGCTGGCGCGCACCCGCAGCGTGAGCGAGTTCCTGCGCGAGCTGGCGCTGCTGCTGGAGGTGGTCTCGGGCACCGGGCGCGTCCATGTGGAGGCGGCGGGCGGCGCCTCGCCCTGGCTGCTGCCGCTCGCCGACGCCCTGCGCACCCAATACGGCGAAGCCAGCAAGACCGGCGGTGCGGTGCTGGCGGCGGCGCAGCTGGCGGCGATCTCGCCGCTGCTGGGCGAGGTGTTCGGCGACGCCCCGGTGATGGCGCTGTGGGCCGCCGACGACACCATGCCCGAGGGGCGCCGCCACATCGTCGCCGCCCTGCCGAAGGACGGCGCGCTTCAGGAAACCTGGCGCCTCCACGTGGCGCTGTTCGCCCAGGCGGTGGGCAACGCGATCTCGTGCCTCAACGCGTGGGAAACCCAGGCGCGGATGCTGCGCCAGGCGCACACCCAGTCGGTCACCGACCCGTTGATGCGCATCTTCAACCGCTACAAGCTCGAGGAAACCCTCGCCGCCGAGGAGCAGCGGGCGCGCCGCTACGGCACCTGGTTCTCGGTGATCATCGCCGACATCGACCACTTCAAGGCGGTCAACGACACCTACGGCCACCCGGTGGGCGACACCGTGCTGGAGGAAATCGCCGACGAGCTGCGCAGCCACACCCGCACCACCGACGTGCTCGGCCGCTGGGGCGGGGAGGAGATCATGATCGTCTGCATCCACACCCGGCAGGAGGTGGCGGTGGGCCTCGCCGAACTGCTGCGGCGGCGGATCGCGGCGCGGCGCTTCGCGGGCATCGCCGGGCTGACGGTGAGCTTCGGCGTCGCCAGCTTCGAGCCGGGCGACACCGCCGCCGAGGTGGTGGCGCGCGCCGACGCCGCCCTCTACGCCGCCAAGCGCGAGGGCCGCAACCGGGTGTGCGAGCGGCGGCGGCCCGCCTCTCCCTAAAGCGGCTGAACCTCCACCGGCGCCGACCGGATCGGCGTCAGCGGCTGCGGCGCGGCGGGTTCGGCCGGCTCGGGCTGCGGCTGCTGCGGCTGCTGCGTCGCCGGGGCGGCCTGCACCGGCTGGCCCTGGGGCTTGAGGACGATGTAGTCGATCACCTGGCGCACGCCCGAGATCGTCCGCGCGTGGGTCAGCACCTTCTGCCGCTCCATCTCGTTCTGCGCGATGCCGAGCAGATAGAGCACGTTGCCGGAGGCGTCGATGTCGTAGTTGAGCGACACGATCCCCTTGTCGAGGAAGATCTTGCGGCGCATCTCCGCCACCGTTCCGGCGTCGGAGGCGAACCCCACCACCCCGGCGTTGGGGTCGACGCGGATGTGGACGTAGATGTCGTTGACGCCCTGCACCTTCTTCACCACCTCGACCGCCTGGTTGTAGCGCTCGGGCGTGCTCACCGTGCCGGTGAGGACGACGCGGCCGCCGCGGATCAGCAGGCCGACGCCGGTGAACGCGAACGGGTCGATCTTCGCCCACTCGCCGTTGATCTCGGCGCGGATCCGCGCGTCGTTGGCGGTGCCGCCGATGCCGCGCTCGTCCACCGCGGCGGAGCCGACGGTGGCGCCCGCTCCCACCACCGCGGGGGCGCAGGCGGACAACGCGAACAGGGCAACCCCCGCGAGCGCGAAGGCGCGGAGCGAAAACGACGGCGCAGACATCATCTTGACCTCGGAACGTTCAGGTTTCGGCGCGCCACGCGTCGGGGTGGTGGCGCGGCCAGCGGCCGGGGCACACCACCATGGCGTCGAAGCGCAAGTCGTGCCCGGAAAATTCGGGATGACATTTGATGAACCATTCGGCGGCGCGCAGCAAGCGTCTTTGCTGGCGCGGCGCGATCGCGAACAGGCCCTCCGCCTCGCTCGGCCGCGCCTTGATCTCGACGAACGCCAGCACCCGGCCGCGCCGCGCCACCAGGTCGATCTCCCCGGCGCCGCTGCCGCGCGGCGGCTTCACCCGGCGGCCGACGATGCGCCAGCCCTTGAACCGCAGCGCCCAGGCCGCCAGCGCCTCGGCGGCGAGGCCGCGGCGATGGCCCGAGGGCGCCGCGCCGCTCACCGGCCGCGCCCTTTCAGCTCCATGGCGCGGGCGTAGAGTGCCTTGCGCGGCCGCCCCGAGGCCGCCGCCACCGCCGCCGCCGCGTCCTTCACCGATTGCTCGGCCAGGGCCTCGGTCAGCGCCGCGTCCACCGCCGCGTCGCTCCAGGCGCCCGCTCCGGCGGGCGGCGGGCCGATCACCACCACCGCCTCGCCCTTGGGCGGCTCGATCTCGGCGTAGTGGCGGGCGAGGTCGGCGATCGGCATCGCCGTCACCTCCTCGAACATCTTGGTCAACTCGCGGCACACCACCGCCTCGCGCCCCGGCAGCGCCGCCGCCGCGTCCGCCAGCAGGGCGGCGAGGCGGCGCGGCGCCTCGTAGAGCACCAGGGTGGCGCGCAAGCCCGCCACCTCGGCCAGCTCGGCGCGCCGCGCCCCCGCCTTGGCGGAGAGGAACCCCATGAACAGGAAGCGATCGGTGGGCTGCCCCGCCACCGCCAGCGCCGCCAGCAGCGCCGAGGCGCCCGGCACCGCCGTGACGGTCAGCCCGGCGGCGCGGCAATCGCGCGCGAGCTTGAAGCCCGGGTCGGAGATCAGCGGCGTGCCCGCGTCGCTCACCAGCGCAATGGATTCCCCCGCCGCCAGCCACTCCATCACCTTGGGCCGCATCGCGTCGGCGTTGTGATCGTGGTACGCGACGAGCGGCCGCGACACCCCATATAACCCCAGGAGCTTGCGGGTGACGCGGGTATCCTCGCACAGCACCCGGTCGGCCGCCTTCAGCACGTCCAGCCCGCGCAGGGTGACGTCGCCGCGGTTTCCGATCGGCGTCGCGGTGATGTAGAGTGCGCTGGGAAGCGGCTGGGCGGCTTCCGGCGCGGAACGGTCGCGCGACATGGCGGGATCCCGGCAACGAGGACATGGAACATGAACGACAGGGTGACGCGGGCGGTCTTTCGTCCGGATGGTTATAACACGGCGACGCCCAGCGCGGGCAACCTGTTCCGCCGCGCGGGCAGGCTCGCCGCCGTGGCGCTCGCCCTCGCGCTCGCCGCGTGCGCGCAGCCCCGCCCCACCGTCACCTCGGCGCCGCCCGGCCGCCCGGCGCAGATCGCGCCGGAGCAGCAGCCCCCCCAGGTGGCGGCGCGCCCGCCCGCCGAGCTGCCGCCCGCCGAGGTTCCGCCCGGGGTGCGCGAGGCGCGCGTCGCGGTGCTGGTGCCGCTGTCGGGCGAGGCCGCGAGCGCGGGCCAGGCGCTGCGCGACGCCGCCCTGCTCGCCCAGTTCGAGGTCAACAACCCGGGCCTGATCCTGCAGTTCTACGACACCCGCGGCACCGCCGAGGGCGCGCGCGCCGCCGCCCAGCAGGCCTCCGACCACGGCGCCGGGCTGTTCGTCGGGCCGCTGTTCTCGCACTCGGTGCAGGCGGTGACGGCGGTGGCGCAGGCGCGCGGCATTCCGGTGCTGTCGTTCTCCACCGACGCGTCGGCGGTCTCCGCCAACGTGTTCGTCACCGGCTTCCTGATCGGGCCGCAGGTGGAGCGGGTGATCGGCTTCGCCGCCGAGCAGGGCCTGCAACGCTTCGCGGTGCTGGCGCCCGACACCGCCTATGGCCGCGCCGCCGCCGAGGCGGCCCAGGGCGCGGTGGCGAAGACCGGCACCGTGCTCACCCGCACCGCGTTCTTCGACCCCGCCAAGCCCAGCTCCCCGGCGATCCGCGACCTCACCGACTACACCCGCCGCAAGGCCGCCCTCGAGCGCGAGAAGGCGAGCCTCGCCGGGTCCGCCGACCCCGCCGCCGCCGCCCGGCTCAAGGAGCTGGAGCGCCAGGATACCCTGGGCGAACCGGATTTCGACGCGCTGCTGATCCCCGCCAGCGGCACGCCGCTGCGGCAGGTGATCTCGCTCCTGAAGTACTACGACGTGGACCCGGCCAAGGTGAAGATCCTCGGCACCCTGCTGTGGCAGGACGAGAACCTGGGCGGCGAACCGGCGCTGGAGGGGGCGTGGTTCCCGGCGGCGTCGCGGGTGGGCTACGACCGCTTCGTCGCCCGCTTCACCGAAACCTACGGCCACGCGCCGACGCAGCTCGCCTCGCTGGCCTACGACTCCGTCGCCCTCGCCGCCGCCCTGGCGCAGACCGGCGAGGGGTGGAGCCGCCTCACCGCCAACTCGGGCTTCGTCGGCGTCAACGGCGCGTTCCGCCTCAACCCCAACGGCCAGATCGAGCGCATGCTCGCGGTGCGCGAGATTTCCCGCTCCGGCAGCCGCGAGGTGTCTCCGGCGCCGACTCGCTTCATCCAATCGTACTGACCCTCTGGGGACAAAGGGAGCGTTCTGAAAACGCTCCCTTTTTTTGGCTCTGCTCGCATACCCGCGCACGCATTTTCCTTGAACCACCGTCCTCTCATATAAGACAATCCTGAGAAACCGGCGATTGGGGGGAGGCCCGTCCGCCGGGCCTGACATCTCCGGAGGACATCATGCGCATTTCCATGCGTTTCGGCGGCGCGCTCGTGGGGCTTTCCCTCGCCGCGGCGGGGTCGGTGGGGTTCGCGGTCAACCTCTACTTTTCCGACGTCATCCGCCGCGCCGAGGAGAGCGATCTTCTGAACCGCTACGGCATGTTCGCCTCCGCGCTCAAGGCCTCGGCGGACCAGGCGCTGGCGATGGCGTCGCTGGTGGCGGCCCTGCCCGGCGTGGCGGACACCGTCGCCGCCGGGAACCGCGAGGCCCTGGCGGCGCAGATGAACCCGGTGTTCGAGCGCCTCGCCAAGCCCTTCGGCATCGAGCAGTTCCAGTTCCACCTGCCGCCCGCCACCTCGTTCCTGCGCGCCCACGTCCCCGCCAAGTTCGGCGACGATCTCTCGAAGATCCGCCAGACCGTGGTCGAGACCAACGCCCGCAAGCAGCCGGTGTCGGGCCTGGAATCCGGGGTCGCGGGCCTCGGCGTGCGCGGCGTGGTGCCGCTTGCCGCCGCCGGGCGCCACATCGGCTCGGTGGAGTTCGGGATGACCCTGGGTCCGGCGTTCTTCGCCGATTTCAAGGCCGCCCACGGCGCCGACGCGGCGCTCCTGATTCCGGACGCGGGCGACGCGGGCTTCCGCATCTTCGGCGGCACGCTTGCCGCCTCGCGCCTCGACCGCGACGCCTTCGCCCGCGCCATGGCGGGCGAGACGGTGATCCGCACCGAGGAGATCGGCGGACGCAACGTGGGGATTCTCGGCCGCGCCGTGGCCGACTACTCGGGCCGCCCGGTGGGGGTGGTGGAAATCGTCATGGACGCCGACGCCTATGCGAGCCAACTGCGGGAAAGCCGCCGCACCGTGCTGTTCCTGGTGCTCGGCACCGCGGCGGCGGCCACCGCCGTGAGCGTGCTCCTGGCGCGCAGCATCGCCGGGCCGATCCGCGCCTTCACCGCGGGCATGGACCGCATCGCGCGGCGCGACTTCGACGTCGAGCTGCCCCAGGCGGCGCGCACCGACGAAATCGGCCAGATGGCGCGGGCGATCGCGGTGGTGCGCGACGAAGCCAAGGCCTTCGCCGAGATGGAGGCGCAGCAGGCCGCCCGGGTGGAAACCCTGCGGCAGGGCGAGGCGGCGATGCGCGAGAGCATGCACCGCCAGCTGCGCGGCGTGGTGGACGCGGCGGTGCAGAGCAACGAGGCCGGGCTGGTGCTGGCGACGATGGTGGGCGACCTGCGCCGCACCGCCGACGAAAGCCAGACCATCGCCGCCGCGATCGAGGAAATGGTGGCGACGATCGGCAGCATCACCGAAAACTCGGAGCGGGCGGCGACGGAATCCGGCGGCGCCGAGGACACCGCCCACGCGGGCGTGGCCGACGCCCAATCCGCCCACGCGGCGGCGGAAACCCTGGGCGCCTCGGTGGCCGACGCCAACCGGAAGATTCTCGCCCTGGCCGAGGCCTCGGAGCTGATCGTGCCGATCGTCGACCAGATCGAAACCATCGCCAGCCAGACCAACCTGCTGGCCTTGAACGCCACCATCGAGGCGGCGCGGGCGGGCGACGCGGGCAAGGGCTTCGCGGTGGTGGCGGGGGAGGTGAAGACCCTCGCCACCCAGACCGCCCGCTCCACCGAGGACATCCGCACCCGCATCGGCGCGGTGCGCTCAGGGATGGACGCCACCCTCGAAGCGATGCGCAGCAGCACCGACGCGGCCGACGCCTCCCGCGCCGCCGCCACCCAGTTGCGCGGGCGGCTGGACGCGATCTCCGCCCAGGTCAACGCGGTGAGCGCGCGGATGCGCGACATCGCCGGCATCCTCACCCAGCAGGCCAGCGCGGCGCACGAGGTCTCCGACAGCGGCGGGCGGGTGGCGGTGCTGGCGGGCGACAACCTCCGCCAGGTGGACGCGATGCTGGGCGCCCTCACCCGCGCCAACGCCGTGCTCGACGCCCGGGTGGAGGATTTCTCCGCGTCCGGCTCCGCCCGCACGATTCTCGAAGTGGCGAAGAACGACCACGTCCGCTTCAAGCGCCAGGTGATGGAACGCCTGCTCGGGCGCGGCGCCCAAACCGCCGAGGCCCTGTCCGACCACCTCGGCTGCCGCCTCGGGCGCTGGTACGGCGGGGTGACCGACCCGGCGATCCTCGCCCAGCCCGCGTTCGCGGCGCTGCGGGACCCCCACGAGCGGGTCCACCGCCACGGCAAAAAGGCCCTGGAATGCCACGCCCGCCACGACGCCGAAGGCACCCGCGTCGCGGTGGAGGAGATGAACCGCGCCTCCCACGAGGTGCTGGAGCTGCTCACCCAGATCGGCGCCGCGCTGGAAACCGAGGCGGACTAGCGGGCCTTGAACGCCGCGATCGCGTCCTTCGGCACCGGGTGGTAGCCGTTGTGGAGGGTCGGCGGGGCGAGGCCCTCGGCGGGTTCGAGGCCCAGGGTCAGGCCGGGGCGGGCGAGGAGGGCCTCGACGTCGAGAACGTCGTCGGTGTGGACGTCGCCGGGCCAGCCCCGCAGGAGCGCCGCCTTGGCGCGGGCCTTGGCTTCCTCGGGCGAGGCGGCGACGAACAGGCCGTTGGCGTGAATCTCGGCGAACTGGCCGTCGGCGTAGGCGCCGAGGTTGACGTACCACAGCCGCTTGCCCGGCGTCGGCGCGCCGCCGATCGCGACGCGGTGGCCGTCGGCGGCGGCGATCTCCATCCAGCTGTCCAGATGCAGGCGCTCGGGCTGGCCGAACCACTTGTCCAGAAGCTCGCCGTAGGTGGCCTCGATGCGCTCGCCCGCGACGAACACGGTGTCGTGAAGCTCGGTGTTGCCCTTGGGCGCGCGGCCCCCGAGCACGACGGCGAACAGGCGGGTCATCGGCGATCCTCCAGCAGGCGGACGGTGAGGGTGTTGAGCACCATCACCCCGGTTTCGGTGGCGCGCACCCCGGCGTCGTCGGAGACCAGCAGGCCCAGGCCCACCGCCTCGTCGAGGGCGTCGCGGTGCATCAGCTCGCGCGGGTCCGCCAGCCCGGCCTCGGCGAAGGCGGCGGCGAACCCCGCCGCCGACACGCCCTCGGTCAGGCGCAGCGCCATCATCACATGCTCGCGCGCGCGCTCCTCGGCGTCCAGAGCCTCCATGCGCGGCGCGGGCGGCCCCTTGAGCCAGGCGTGGACGTCGGGCGCGTGGCGGGTGGCGAAGCGGCCGTCCTCCAGCGTCAGGCGGCCGTGCGCCGCCGGGCCGACGCCGCCGTAATCGGCGCCGCGCCAGATGCCGAGGTTGTGGCGGCACTCGGCCCCCGGCCGCGCGAAGTTGGAAACCTCGTACGCCGGACGCCCCGCCGCCGCGAGAATCCGCCGCGTCGCCTCGAAAATGTCGGCGCCGGTGTCCTCGTCGGGCATCGTCACCCGGCCCTCGGCCACCGCCCGCGCCAGCGGCGTGCCGTCCTCCACCGTCAGCTGGTACACCGACAGGTGCTCGCCAGCGAACTCCAAGGCCTCGCCCAGCTCGTCCTCCCACAGCCCCAGGCTCAGGCCCGGCCGCGCGGTGATGAGGTCGAACGACAGCCGCTCGAAAATGTCGTGCCCCCAGGTCAGCGCGTGCTTGGTGTCGTCCACCGAATGCTCGCGCCCCAGCGCCTTCAACGACGCCGGGTCGAAACTCTGCGCCCCCACCGACAGGCGGTTCACCCCCGCGTCGCGCAGGGCGCGCAGGCGCTTCTTGTCCACCGTGCCGGGGTTGGCCTCCAGCGTCACCTCGCAGTCGGCGCGCGGCGCCCACGCCGCCATCGCCGCCTCCACCACCGCGCCGATCACCTCCGGCTCCGCCAGCGACGGCGTGCCGCCGCCGAAAAAGACCGACGCCAACTCCCGCTCGCCGGTGCGCCCGCGCAACGCCGCGATGTCGGCCCGATACGCCGCCACGAACCGCGCCGGATCCCACATCTGCCGAGGCACGTAACTCGCAAAATCGCAGTACCCGCACTTGCTGCGGCAATACGGCCAGTGAACGTACAGATGAAACTCGGGCGACATGGCGGCTCGACTGAAAAACACGTGGGCTCCGCCCACACCCGCGAGGGGACTCGTCCCCTCGACCCCCTTGGTTTTTCCGCGAAGCGGGATCGGCTTCCGCACGCGGCGTGACGGATATAAGGCGCTTCGCGCGGAAAACCAAAACGTCCGGGGGGCGTGGGGGGACCGAGTCCCCCCGCAAACCTTGCCCCGCCCTTGGCGCGACGGACCCACGGCACCGCGCGCGCAAAACCCGAAACGTCCGGGGGGCGCGGGGGGACCGAGTCCCCCCGCATCGCTTTTCCCTTAAGTCTTTCCCTTACTTCGTCTTCCCCGACCGGAAGCACGCCGCCAGCAGCAGGTCGAAGGCCTGGGCGCGGTGGGACATGGCGTGTTTTTCCGCCGCGTCCATTTCGCCGAAGGTTCGGGTTTCGCCGACGGGTTCGAAGATCGGGTCGTAGCCGAAGCCGTTGTCGCCCCGGGGCGGGAAGACGAGGCGGCCGTAGACCCGGCCTTCGAAAGTTTCGACGTGGCCGTCGGGCCAGGCGAGGGCGAGGACGCAGACGAAGTAGGCTTCGCGGTCCGGGGTATCGTCGAGGGCGACGCGGACGCGCTCCATGGCGCGGCCGAAGTCCTTGGTCGGCCCGGCCCAGCGGGCGGAATAGATGCCGGGCGCGCCGTCGAGGGCGACGACGCAGAGGCCGGAATCGTCGGCGAGGGCGGGCAGGCCCGCGCCCTCGGCCGCCGCGAGGGCTTTGAGCCTGGCGTTGTCGGCGAAGGTTTCGCCGGTTTCCTCCGGCTCGGGCAGATCGAGTTCGGCGGCGGAGACCACGGTGACGCGGTGCGGCGCCAGGAGTTCGCCGATTTCGCGCACCTTGCCGGGGTTGTGGCTGGCGATCACCAGCTTGACGTCGTCGAAGGGGCGGGCCATCGCTCAGGCTCCGGTGCCGAGGACCTGTTTCTGCATCCGCACCAGGTCGGTGACGCCTTTTTTCGCCAGCGCGAGGAGGGCGAGGAACTGTTCCTCGCGGAACGGGTCGTGTTCGGCGGTGCCCTGGATTTCGACGATGCCGCCCTGGCCGGTGAGGACGAAGTTGGCGTCGGCGTCGGCGGCGGAATCCTCGGCATAGTCGAGGTCGAGCACCGGTTCGCCCTTGTAGAGGCCGCAGCTCACCGCCGCCACGTAGTCCTTGAGCGGGATGGTGGGCAGCATGCCCATGCCGCGCAGCTTCTGGAACGCCAGGAACAGGGCGACGTAGGCGCCGGTGATCGAGGCGGTGCGAGTGCCGCCGTCGGCCTGGAGGACGTCGCAGTCGATCTTGATCGACAGCTCGCCCATCGCCTTGAGGTCGGCCACCGCACGCAAGGAACGGCCGATCAGGCGCTGGATTTCGTGGGTGCGGCCGCTCTGGCCCTTGCGCGCCTCGCGCTCGGTGCGCTCGTGGGTGGAGCGGGGCAGCATGCCGTATTCGGCGGTGATCCAGCCCTTGCCGGTGTTGCGCATCCACGAGGGCACCCGGTCCTCGACGGAGGCGGTGCAGAGCACGTGGGTGTCGCCGAACTTCACCAGGCAGGAGCCTTCGGCGTGCTTGGCGACGTTGGGTTCGAGGACGATGGTGCGCAGGGCGTCGAAAGCCCGACCGGAGGGACGCATGACCGCTTCCTTTCGCATGGAACGATGAACCCATGGGGTGTACCCATCCCGCGCGCAAAACACAAGGCGGTTGGGCGCGTCGCCCGCTTCCCCTTTGGCCGGGATTGCACTAAGTCATGGTGTCGGACGCACAGCTTGGACCCGAGGATCGATGCCCGAGACCTTTTCCGCCAGCGCCTCGCCGATCCGGCAGTTGAACGACCGGTCGCGCGAGGTGTTCCGCCTGATCGTCGACAGCTACGTCGAAACCGGCGAGCCGGTAGGATCGCGCACCCTCTCGGCGCGCTTGTCCCAGCCGCTGTCGCCCGCCTCGATCCGTGCGGTGATGGCGGATTTGGAAGACCTCGGGCTGATCTACGCGCCGCACACCTCGGCGGGCCGCCTGCCGACCGAGGCGGGGCTGCGGTTCTTCGTCTCCGGGCTGATGGAAATCGGGCGGCTCGACGAGGCGGAGCGCAGCCTGATCGAAAGCCGCTGCCGCCAGAGCGGCCGGGATTTCTCCTCCGCCCTCGAGAGCACCACCGCGCTGCTCTCGGGCCTTTCGCGCTGCGCCGGGCTGGTGTTCGCGCCCAAGGCCGAGGCGCCGCTCAAGCATGTGGAGTTCGTGGCGCTGGAGCAGGGCCGCGCCCTGGTGGTGACGGTGACGCGCGACGGTCTGGTGGAGAACCGGGTGATCTCGATCCCCGAGGACCTGCCGCGCTCGGTGCTGACCGAGGCCACCAACTACATCAACGCCCACATCGTCGGCCGCACCATGGCCGAGGCCAAGGCCTTCATCGCCGCCGAACTGGAGCGCCACCGCAGCGAGATCGACGCGCTGACCAAGAAGGTGGTGGAGGAGGGCCTGGCGGTGTGGGGCGGCGACCCGGGCGACGGCGCCTTGATCGTGCGCGGCCAGGCCAACCTGTTGCAGGACGTCCACGCCATCGAGGAGCTGGACCGCATCCGCAACCTGTTCGAGGCGCTGGAAGCCAAGGAGCGCATGCTCTCGCTTTTGGATATTGCGAATCAGGCCGAAGGCGTCCAAATCTTCATCGGTTCCGACAACCCGCTGTTCGAGGCTTCCGGCTCGTCGCTGATCGTGGCGCCGTTCCGCTCCGGCCCGGACAAGATCGTCGGCGCCATCGGCGTGGTGGGTCCCACCCGCCTCAACTACGGCCGCATCATTCCGCTGGTGGACTTCACCGCCAAGGTTCTCACCCGGCTGATCGGCTGACCAACAGACCGAACCCGGCAAAACGAGCAGAGACAGACCCGTGACCCAGGAAACCCCCGAAGCCAACCGCCCCGAGCCGACCCCCGCCGAGGCCCCGGAGAGTCCGGCCGCCGAGGACGCCGCGCCCGCGCCCGAGGCGCGGATCGCCGAACTCGAGGCCGAGGTGGCGAAGCTCAAGGACGCCTACATCCGCGCCCACGCGGACATGGAAAACCTGCGCAAGCGCACCGCCGCCGAGATGGAGCAGAAGCTGAAGTACGCCCAGCAGCCGCTCGCCAGCGCGATCCTGCCGGTGGCGGACAACCTGCGCCGCGCCCTCTCCGCCGTGCCGCAGGGCGAGGCGGCCGACGACGCGGTGCGCAACCTGATCGTCGGCCTGGAGATGACCGAGACCGAGCTGCTCGGCGCACTGGAGCGCAATCAGGTGAAGCCGGTGCCGGGCGTCGGCGCGCCGTTCGACCCCCACGTCCACCAGGCGGTGCAGGAGGTCGAGGACCCGCAGGTGCCGACCGGCACGGTGGTGCAGGTGTTCCAGACCGGCTACCAGATTCACGACCGCCTGCTGCGCGCGGCGATGGTGGTGGTGTCCAAGGGCGGGCCGAAGGGCGCGGGCCAGGAGCCGGGCGGCCCGGGCAAGACCGTGGACACCCAGGCCTGAAGCCGCCGACCCTGATGTTTCACGTGAAACCGGCCGCCCTGCGCGGCCGGTTTTTCTATGCGAACAGGCGCATGCCGCTGGCGGAGAGGTGGCGGAAGCTCGCCTCCACGTGGGCGGCCAGCGCCCGGGCCGCCGCATCCGCCCCCGGCCGGGCGAGGAGATGGACGCGGAAATCGCCGATCGGCGGCAGGCGGTCCAGCCGCACCAGCGGCGGCGCCACCGCGCTCATGGGTAGCGGCGCCACCGCCAGGTCCGCCAGCACCCCGGCGATCTGCCCCTGACACTGTTCGGAGGAATAGGCGACGCGGTGGGCGATCCCCGCCCGTTCCAACGCCGCCAGCGCCGCCGCGCGCCAGGCGCAGCCGCTTTCCGCCACCGCCAGCGGCAGGGGCGTGCGGTCCTTGGCGCGGCCGTGGCGCAGGCCCGCCCACACCAGCCGTTCGGTGTGCACGGTCGTCGCGCCGGGAAACCGCGCCGCCTCGCCGCCCCCCAGCATCACGTCGAGGCCGCCGTCGCGGAAGCGTCGCAGCAGCGGCGCGCTGCTGTCCAGCCGCACCTCCACCTCCACCTCCGGATGACTGGCGGCGAAGCGGCGGAGGATCTCCGGCAACACCCGCGCGCCCGCGTCGTCGGGCGCCCCCAGCCGCACCCGCCCGGCGAGCGCGGGCGCGCGGAAGCTCCGCAGCGCCTCGTCGTTGAGGGCCAGCAGGCGGCGGGCGAAGTCGAGCAGGGTTTCGCCGTCGGAGGTGAGGGCGACGGAGCGGGAATCCCGCAGGAACAGCGGCCGCCCCACCGCCTCCTCCAACCGCTTCACCTGCAGGCTGACCGCCGAGGGGGTGCGCCCCACCGCCTCGCCCGCGCGGGAAAAGTTGCCGAGGTCGCAAATCGTCACGAAGGTGCGCGCCAGGTCGAGATCCAGGTGGGTCATCGGGCCTCCTGTGAACGTTTCTCGCGGGTGCTGCGAGTTCTTCTCGTTTCCCTCACAGATGGGAGCCTGTCATGCTGATCGCCACCGAAAGGAGGCGAAAATGTGGCATGCGCTTGTCGAAATTTGGGAGAGACGACGGCGAAACCGCGCCCTGCGCGCCCTCGCCGCCCTGCCGCCGCGCCTGCTGGCGGATGCCGCCGGTCTCGAGCCGGGGCAGTTGGACGCGCTGCGGGTCTGCCGCACCCCGGCCGAGGCGATCGCCCTGTTGAACCGGATCGTTGGAGGTCAGGCGCGGCGCCAGATCGGGTCGGCGATCTTGTCGAGGAACGCCTCGAACGCCGCCAGCTCCTCGGCCGAGGGCGCATGGGGGCGCGGGGCGCGGAGCGGCCGGTTGACCACGATCGCCGCCAGCGGCCCGGCCCCGGCGCTCTCCTCGGCGAACACCAGCCCCGGCTCGCGGCCGCCGTTGAGTTCGAGGTAGACCTCCGCCAGCAGCCGGGTGTCGAGCAGCGCGCCGTGCAGGGTGCGCTGGGTGTTGTCGATGCCGAACCGCTGGCACAGGGCGTCGAGGCTGTTGCGCGCGCCGGGGAAGCGGTCCTGCGCGATCTTGAGGGTGTCCACCGCCCGCTCCCACGGAATCGCGGGGCGGCCGCAGCGTTTCAGCTCGGCGTTGATGAACTTCATGTCGAAGGCGGCGTTGTGCGCCACCAGCGGCGCGTCGCCGACGAAGGCGAGGAAGTCGTCGACGATTTCCTCGAACAGCGGCTTGTCGGCGAGGAACTCGGACGACAGGCCGTGGACCCGCTGCGCCTCCTCGGGCATGTCGCGCATCGGGTTGACGTACATGTGGAAGTAGCGGTCGGTCGGCTGGTGGTTGAGCAGCTCGACGCAGGCGATTTCGACGATGCGGTCGCCGGTGTCCGGATCGAGGCCGGTGGTTTCGGTATCGAGGGCGACTTCACGCATCGCGCGGCTCCCGCAGCAGCTTGTGGAGGGTTCGCACCACCGCGTTCCAGGCGGCGCGGCGGCCGAGGCCGGTGGGGATCACCGCGTCGGCGCGGCGGCGCTTGACCGCGTCGGCGGTCTGGCGGGCGCGGATCGCCTTCAGCCGGTCGCGGGTCATGCCCGGGCGGCGCAGCACCCGCTGCGCCTGGATCGTCGGCCCGGCGGAGGCCACCCACACCGCGTCGCAGCGTGCGTCCCCGCCGGTTTCATACAGCAGCGGGATGTCGAGCACCACCGCCGGTTTGCGCATCCGCCGCGCGCGCTGAAGAAACCGGCGCTCGGCGGCGCGCACCAGCGGGTGGAGGATAACTTCCAGGTCCTTGAGCGCGGCGCGGTCGCCGAACACCCGGGCGCCGAGGGCGGCGCGGTCGAGCACGCCATCCGCCACCACGCCGGGGAAGCGCGCGGCGATCGCCGCCAGGGCCGGGCCGCCCGGCGCGGTGAGGCCGTGGACCACCGCGTCGGCATCGTGCACCGGCAGGCCGAGGCGGCGCAGCATCGCCGCGGTGGTGCTTTTGCCCATGCCGATGGAGCCGGTGAGTCCGATCACGCGCATGTCAGGCCCGGATCGCTTCCAGAACGTAGGCGCGCAGCGCGTCGTCCACCTCCGGGCGGACGCCGAACCACGCCTCGAAGCCGATGCCGCCCTGGTGCAGCAGCATGCCGAGGCCGTCGACGCAGGCGAGGCCGCGGGCGGCGGCGGCGGCGAGCACCGGGGTTTCGAGCGGCGAATAGACGATGTCGGCGACCACCGCGTCGTCGGGCAGGGCGCCGAGATCCAGGTCCAGCGGCGGCTGGCCGGTCATGCCGAGGGAGGTGGTGTTGACCGCCGCGCCCGCCTCCGCCGCCTCGGCCCGCCACGCCTCGGCGGTGAAGGGCAGGGGGCGCACCGGCGCCGCGTGATGGGCGCGGAAATGCGCGGCAAGCGCCTGGGCCTTCTCGACGGTGCGGTTGAACAGCCGCACCTCGGGCACCCCGGCCTCCAGCAGCGCTGCGCACACCGCGCGCGCGCCGCCGCCCGCCCCCAGCACCGCCGCCGGGCGGTCGCAGCGCCATTGCGGCGCGCTGGCGCGCAGGTTGGCGAGGAAGCCCGGCGCGTCGCTGTTGGTGCCGGTGATGCGGCCGTCCTCGCCGACGATCAGGGTGTTGACCGCGCCGATCGCCGCCGCCGTGGGGGTGATGGCGTCGAGCAGCGGCATCACCGCCTCCTTGTGCGGCTTGGTCACGTTGCCGCCGCGAAAGCCCAGCGCCGCCAGGCCCTTGACCGCGTCGGCCAGGCGCCCCGGCTCCACCGGCAGCGGCACGTAGGCACCGTCGACGCCATGCTTCGCCAGCCAATAGGCATGCAGCCGGGGCGACTGGCTGAACGCCACCGGCCAGCCGAGGATGCCGGCGACGCGGGTACGGCCCGAGTGGGCGAGAACGGGGGCTTCGGTCATGACGGCAGACATCCGATGCGGCGGAGTTGGGCCAGGAGCGGCAGCAGCGGCAGACCCATGATCGTGAACAGGTCGCCGCTCACCCGGGCGAACAGCTGCGCGCCCGCGCCTTCGAGAGTGTAGCCGCCCACCGCCGCGAGCGCCATCGGCGGCGCGGCGGCCACGTAGTCGGCGAGGAAGGAGTCGGAAAAATCGCGCATGTTCAGGGTGGCACGGCCGACGTGGCGCCACCTCACGCGGCCGTCGCGCGCCAGCACCACCGCCGAATGCAGGGTGTGGCGGCGGCCGCGCAGGCGCGCGAGCTGGCGGGCGAGTCCGTCGCGGTCGCCCGGTTTGTCGAGCCAGTCGCCGTCGGCATCGAGCATCTGGTCGCAGCCGATCACCCACGCGCCCGGATGCGCCGCCGCCACCGCCAGGGCCTTGGCCTCGGCCAGCGCCAGGGCGCAGGCGCGCGCGTCGTCGCCCACGGCGCGGCGGGCGGCGGTGATCGCCGCTTCGTCCACCGCCGCCGCGAGGGCGCGGTGCGGCACCCCGGCGTCGGCGAGGATGCGGCGCCGCGCCGCGCTCGCCGAGGCGAGGATCAGCGGCGGTTCAGAACAGGCCGTCCCCATCGCTCGGGCTTTCCGGATACTTCATGCGGTAAAGCTCGATGATCGTCGCCGCCGCTTCCTCGATCGAGCGGCGGGTGACGTCGATCACCGGCCAGCCGCGCCGCGCGAACACCCGGCGCGCCTCGGCCACCTCTTCCGTCACCGCGTCGACCCGGGCGTAGTCCCCGGCTTCGTCCTCGTTCATCTGCTTCAGGCGATTCTGGCGGATTTCCGAAAGGCTCTTGGGTTCGCGGGTGAGGCCCACGATCACCGGCCGGGTGAGGCCGTCCAGCTCCTCGGGCAGGGGAATCCCCGCCACCATCGGCACGTTGGCGGCCTTGAGGCCTCGGTTGGCGAGGTAGGCGCAGGTCGGCGTCTTCGAGGTGCGCGACACTCCCACCAGCACCACGTCGGCGGCTTCGAGGTCGTGCAGCATCTGGCCGTCGTCGTGGCTGATGGTGAACTCGATGGCGTCCATGCGGCGGTAGTAGGCGGCGTCGAGCACGTGCTGGCTGCCCGGCAGCCCGGCGATGCCGCGGCCGAACAGGTTGGCGAGGCCCGACATCACGCCGTCGAGCACCGGCACGCACGGCACGCCGAGGGTGTAGCAGCCGGTTTCGATGGCGCGGCGGATCTCGGGGTCCACCACCGTGAAGATCACCAGCCCGGGGTTCTCGTTGACCCCGGCGAGCACCCGCTTCACCTGCCCCGGCGTTCGCACCAGATACCAGAGATGCTGGGTGGCGCGGACTTCGGAAAACTGCACCAGGCAGGCGCGGGCGACGGTCGCCACGGTCTCCCCGGTGGAATCGGAAACCAGATGCACGTGGAACGCACCGTTACGGTCGGGCATTTGTCGAAACCCCCATGCTGATCCTTCACAAGGTAGCGTGGATAACTCCCCAGGACAATCGGTGGACGGAATGTGGATAACCGCCCCCGTCGTCCCCAACCCGGGATTCGCTCCCCGCTGCCGGGGATTCCGCGCCCGCGGTTTTCCCGCCGCACCGCGCCCGCGCCGGATTGCGGGGAAGATGGGGACGGAATCGTCGCGCGCACGAGTTTTCCACCTTTTCCACATCCTGGGAACAGGTTCTGGGGTTCAAGTTTTTCAAGATGTTGCTACCTTTGTTCCGGAACCTGTCCACCGCCGACGGATCGGCCGCCCCGGCCCCCGGCGCGCCTGTGGACGAAACCGGGGACGAAAAAGGATCCCCAGGATTCCCCCCGCCAACCACTACCAATACCTTTTAATTTCAAGATTCATTGTTAGGTGTAGCAACGGGTATGCGGAGAGGACGATGTCGGTGACGGAAATCAATTCGCCGGCCGCGACGACACGATTGTCGGCGGCGTTTCGGGCACCGACGGCAGGGAGCCCGCCGATCTGGCTGATGCGCCAGGCGGGGCGCTACCTGCCCGAGTACCGCGCCACGCGGGCGGAGGCCGGGTCGTTCCTCGATCTGTGCTACAACCCCCGGCTGGCGGTTGAAGTGGCCTTGCAGCCGCTCCGGCGTTTCGACCTCGACGCCGCGATCCTGTTTTCCGACATCCTGGTGATCCCCGACGGCCTCGGCCAGCCGCTGCGCTTCGAGGAAGGCGTCGGCCCGGTGCTGATGCGCCTGGAGGACACCGCCGACGTCGCCCGGCTGTCGCTGGAGCGCATGCGCGCGCATCTCGAGCCGGTGTACGAGACCGTCTCCCGCCTGCGCGCCGAGTTGCCGCGCGCGGTGTCGCTGATCGGCTTTTCCGGCGCGCCGTGGACGGTCGCCACCTACATGCTGGAGGGGCGCGGCAGCCGCGAGTTCCATCTGGCGAAATACTGGGCCTACGCCCGGCCCGAGGACTTCCGGGTGCTGGTCGACCTCTTGGTGGAGGCGACGGTGTCGCATCTCTCGGCGCAGGTGGATGCGGGCGCCGACGTGCTCCAGCTGTTCGACACTTGGGCCGGGGTGTTCGACGACCGGGGCTTCGCCGCCTGGGTGGAAGATCCGATCCGCCGCATCGTCGCGCGGCTCAAGGCGCGGTATCCGCAGGTGCCGGTGATCGTGTTCGCGCGCGGCGCGGGCGCGCGGCTCGCCGGTCTGGCGCAGCGCCTCGGCGCCGACGGCCTCGGCCTCGACCCCACCGTGCCGCTCGCCTGGGCGCGCGAGACGGTGCAGCCGGAGACGACCGTCCAGGGCAACCTGGACCCGGCGATCCTGCGCATCGGCGGCGAGGCGATGGAGCGCGCCATCGACGACATTCTCGCCGCCTGGCGCGGCGGCCGGTTCATTTTCAACCTCGGCCACGGCATTCTGCCCGACACCCCGCCGCAGCACGTGGCGGCGCTGGTGCGGCGGGTGCGGGGCGAGGCGTAGGGGCGGAGACGGGGCGAATGCAGCGAGTCGCGATCGTGTTGTTGAACCTTGGGGGGCCGGATTCCCTCGAGGCGGTGCCCCAGTTCCTGCGCAACCTGTTCGCCGATCCGGTGATTCTCGGCCTTCCGCAGCCCTTCCGCAGCCTGCTCGGCACCTACATCGCGTGGAAGCGCATCCCCTTCGCCAAGGAGAACTACGCGCTGATCGGCGGCGCCTCGCCGCTGCTCGCGCAGACCCGGGCGCAGGGGGAGGCGCTGGTGGCGCGACTCGCGCAGCGGCGGGACGACGTGTCCTTCCGCGCCTTCGTGGCGATGCGCTACTGGCACCCGATGGCGCCCGAGGTGGCCGCCGAGGTCAAGGCCTGGAACCCGGACCGGGTGGTGATGCTGCCGCTCTATCCGCAGTATTCGCTCACCACCACCGGCTCCTCCCTCACCGACTGGCGCAAGGCGGCGAAGGCGGCGGGCCTCGATTGCCCGCACGCGACGATGTGCTGCTATCCCACCCAGCCGGGTTGGGTCGGCGCGGTGGCCGCGGGCGTGGAGGCGACCCTGGCGACCCTCGAAAACCCGGCCGCCTACCGCATCGTGTTCTCGGCCCACGGCCTGCCGCAGGCGGTGGTGGACAAGGGCGACCCCTATCCCGCCCACGTGGAAGCGACGGTGGCGGCGGTGGTGGCGCAGCTGCACCGGCCGGATCTCGACTGGGTGATCTCGTACCAGAGCAAGGTGGGGCCGCAGACCTGGATCGGGCCGGACACCGAGCACGTGATCGTCGAGGCCGGGCGCGAGGGCCGGGCGCTGATCGTGGTGCCGATCGCGTTCGTCTCCGAGCATTCCGAGACCCTGGTGGAGCTGGACATCGACTACCGCAAACAGGCGGAGGCGGCGGGCGTGCCCGATTACATCCGCCTGCCGACGGTGCAGTGCGACCCGCTGTTCATCGGCGGCCTCGCCGACCTGGTGGAAGCCACGCTCGGCGTTTCCGCCGCCGAGCGCTGGGCCACCACCGGCGAGGGTTGCGCCCGCGCCTGCGCCTGCACCCCGGCGCAATGCGCCCTCGCCAAGTGAGTGCCTCCCCGATGCTCGATCTTAGCTACGACGCCTATGCCTGGATCCGGGTGCTGCACATCGCGGCGGTGACCGCGTGGATCGGCGGCCTGGTGGCGCTGAGCGAGGTGGCGGCCCTGCACGCGGCGGAGCCGGGCGGCGCTTGGGCGGCGCGGGAGCGGGCGCTGATGGCGCGGCTGGTGGTGCCCGCCTCGGGCCTGGCGCTGCTCTCGGGCGGCGCGCTGCTGCTCAATTACGGCGACATGACCGAGGGCTGGCTGCACGCCAAGCTTACCGCCGTGCTGCTGCTGCTGGTCTACCAGACCTATCTCGCGCGCGCGGTGCGCCGCCTCGGAGAAGCGGCGCAACCGGTGCGTTCCTTCGGGCGCTTGAAGGTGTTTCCAATCGCCCTATTTATCGGTATAGTCGCGTTGGTGATCGTCCGGCCATTCTAGGATCGTCGTGGGTTGACTTCCCGCGGGCGATTGGGTAAACGACCCCCCGGTGCGGCGTGTGGTCGGCGGACCCGCCGAACATTTCCTGCGTTTCTCCCTCTCGTTGTCCTTTGCGCGAATGCTCGCGTCGATTCGGACGAGAGGATCCCAAAATTCTCCCAATACGTCGTCTCGGCTGCGTGCAAAAGCCATCAGGGGTCTCGATGCACCTACAGGAACTGAAGGGCAAATCGCCGGCGGAATTGCTGGACTTTGCCGAAGGGCTGAAGATCGAAAACGCGTCCACCCTGCGCAAGCAGGACATGATGTTCGCGATCCTCAAACAGTTGGCGGAAAACGACACCGCGATCTATGGCGACGGCGTCCTCGAAATCCTTCAGGACGGATTCGGCTTTCTCCGCTCGCCCGAGGCCAACTACCTTCCCGGCCCCGACGACATCTACGTCTCCCCCTCGCAGGTGCGGCGCTTCGGCCTGCGCACCGGCGACACGGTGGAGGGCGAGATTCGCGCGCCGAAGGAAGGCGAGCGCTACTTCGCGCTGCTCAAGGTGAACACCATCAACTTCGCCGAGCCGGACGCGGTGCGCCATCGCATCAACTTCGACAACCTCACGCCGCTCTATCCGGACCGGCGCCTGAAGCTCGAAATCGAGAATCCGGCGAAGACCAAGGAATACACCACCCGGGTCATCGACCTGATCGCGCCGCTCGGCATGGGCCAGCGCGCGCTGATCGTGGCGCCGCCGCGCACCGGCAAGACCGTGATGCTGCAGAACATCGCCCACGCGATCGCGCAGAACCATCCGGATGTCTACCTGATCGTGCTGCTGATCGACGAGCGGCCCGAGGAAGTCACCGACATGGCCCGCTCGGTGAAGGGCGAGGTGGTTTCCTCCACCTTCGACGAACCGGCGGCGCGCCACGTCCAGGTGGCGGAAATGGTGATCGAAAAGGCCAAGCGCCTGGTGGAGCACAAGCGCGACGTGGTGATCCTGCTGGATTCCATCACCCGTCTGGCGCGCGCCTACAACACCGTGGTGCCGAGCTCGGGCAAGGTGCTGACCGGCGGCGTGGACGCCAACGCGCTGCAACGGCCGAAGCGGTTCTTCGGCGCCGCCCGCAACATCGAGGAGGGCGGCTCCCTCACCATCATCGCCACCGCGCTGATCGACACCGGCTCGCGCATGGACGAAGTGATTTTCGAAGAGTTCAAGGGCACCGGCAATTCGGAAATCATCCTCGACCGCAAGCTCTCCGACAAGCGTACCTTCCCGGCCATCGACATCACCCGCTCCGGCACCCGCAAGGAAGAGCTGCTGGTGGAGCGCACCACGCTGCAAAAGATGTGGGTGCTGCGCCGCGTGCTGATGCCCATGGGCGTGACCGACGCCATGGAGTTCCTGATCGACAAACTGCGCCTGTCGAAGAACAACCACGACTTCTTCGACTCGATGAACAGCTGATCGCTCGGTTGCGAACGGGGGCTTCGGCCCCCGTTTTCAATGGAACGCGGCGCCTTCGAGCCGCAGCAGCAGGGCCTTGGTGTCCGGCCCGCCGAGGCCCGAATAGTTGCCCAGCCGCCGCCCGGCGCCGAGGATGCGGTGGCAGGGGATGAGGATGGGGATCGGGTTGGCGCCGCACGCGCCGCCCACCGCCCGCGACCCGGAGCCGAGCGCCCGGGCGACGTCGCCGTAGCCCAGGGTCTCGCCGTAGGGGATGGCGCACATCGCGTCCCACACCCGCTTCTGAAAGGCGGTGCCGCCGGGGGCCAGGGGCAGGGCGAAGCTGCGACGCTCGCCCGCGAAATATTCCGCCAGCTGGCGCGCGGCTTCGGCCAGCACCGGTGGCGGGTCGCCGGTCTCCAGGCCCTTGCCCCAGTCCAGCGACACGATGGCGCCGTCGGCGGCGAACAGGGTGAGGGGGCCGAGCGGCGAGGGGACGACGAGGCTGCCGAAGCTCATGACGGATACTCCCGAAAAATTGCTCCGCCAGTGTGCGTGTGCTAGACGTGCGTGTCGAGTGTTCCGATGTTTCACGTGAAACACAGCCGAAACGAGGCTTGATGTCCCACACGATTTTCGCTCCCGCAACCGCCCCCGGCCGCGCCGGGGTGGCGGTGGTGCGGATCTCCGGACCGCAGGCTCTGGCCGCCCTCGCCGCCGTTTCGGGCCGCGCCGATTGGCAGCCGCGCCGCATGGAGTTCGTGCGCTTCGTCGACCCGGCGACCGGCGAGGCGGTCGACCGGGGCCTGGGCGTGGCGTTCCCCGGCCCGGCGAGCTTCACCGGGGAAGACGTGGCGGAGCTGCACGTACACGGCGCCTCCGCGGTGCTCGCCCGCCTCACCGCCGCCCTCGGCGCGATGCCCGGGCTGCGCTGGGCCGAGCCGGGCGAGTTCACCCGCCGCGCCTTCGACAACGGCAAGATGGACCTCACCGCCGCCGAAGGGCTGGCGGACCTGATCGCGGCGGAAACCGAATCGCAGCGGCGTCAAGCATTGCGGCAGATGGACGGTGCGCTGGCCGCGCGGCTCGAAGGCCTGCGCACCCGGGCGATCGCGGCACTGGCGTTCGTCGAGGCGGTGATCGATTTCCCCGACGAGGAATTGCCCGACGACACCCTCGCGCGCGGCGTCGGACTGATTCGCGACCTGCGGGCGGAGGTGGCGGCGCTCGCCGACACCGCCCGGCTCGGCGCGCGGGTGCGGCGGGGTGCGGCGGTGGCGGTGGTGGGCGCGCCCAACGCGGGCAAGTCGAGCCTGGTCAACCGCCTCGCCGGATGGGAGGTGGCGATCGTCTCGCCCGAGGCGGGCACGACGCGGGATCGGGTGAGCGTCGAGATGGCGCTCGGCGGTCAGGCATTCACCGTCACCGACACCGCCGGACTGCGCGCCGCCGCGGGTGCGGTGGAGGCGGAGGGCATCCGCCGCGCCGAGCGGGCGGTGGCGGAGGCGGACGTGCGGATCGCGGTGTTCGCCGCCGATCTCTGGCCCGCCGCCGATGACCCCACGTGGCGTTGGGTTGACAGGGACACGCTGGTTGTGGTCAACAAATCCGATCTCGGGCGCGCCGACGCGCCCGCGCCCTCGGGAATGCCGGAGCCGGTGCGGGTCTCCGCCGCCACCGGCGCGGGGATGGACGACTTGATCGCGGCGCTGCGGCGGAAGCTCGACGCCGCATCGGCCGACGCGGCCGGGGAGGGCGCGCCGCTGACGCGGGAGCGCCACCGCGCCCTGGCGGAGGAGGCGCTCGCCGCCCTCGACCGGGCATTGGCGGCTCCGGGGCTGGAGCTTCAGGCGGAGGACCTGCGCCTCGCGGCGCGGGCGCTGGGGCGGATGACCGGGCGCATCGACGTCGAGGATGTCCTCGACCGGATTTTCAGCGAGTTCTGTATCGGGAAGTAATGCGGATGTTCGATTTCGACGTGATCGTGGTCGGCGGCGGCCACGCCGGGGCCGAGGCGGCATCCGCCGCCGCGCGCTTCGGCGCGCGCACCGCGCTGGTGACGCACCGCCTCGACACCCTGGGCGAAATGTCGTGCAACCCGGCGATCGGCGGCCTCGCCAAGGGGCATCTGGTGCGCGAGATCGACGCCCTCGACGGTGTGATGGCACGCTGGATCGACCGGGCGGGCATCCAGTTCCGCATGCTCAACCGGTCCAAGGGTCCGGCGGTGCAGGGGCCGCGCGCCCAGGCGGACCGCGCCCGCTATCGCCAAGCGGCGCGGGAGGGGCTGGAGGCGCAGGCCAACCTGACGCTGGTGCCCGGCGCGGTGGAGGACCTGCTGGCGGCCGAGGGACGCGTCATCGGTGTGCGCCTCGCCGACGGGCGCGAGTTGAGCGCCGCCGCGGTGGTGCTGACCACCGGCACCTTCCTCAAGGGGCTGATGCACGTGGGTCGCAGCCAGACCCCCGGCGGCCGGGTGGGGGAGGCGCCGTGCCTCGGCCTTTCCGCCGCGCTGGTGCGTCTGGGCCTCGACGTTGGCCGCCTCAAGACCGGCACGCCCGCGCGGCTCGACGGCCGCACCATCGATTGGGCGAGCCTCGAGATGCAGCAGGGCGACGATCCGCCGTTGCCGTTCTCGTTCCTCACCGAGCGCATCGACACGCCGCAGATCGCCTGCGGCATCACCGCCACCACCGCCAAAACCCACGAGATCATCCGCGCCAACCTCGACCGGGCGCCGCTCTACTCGGGGCAGATCACCGGCGTCGGCCCGCGCTACTGTCCGTCGATCGAGGACAAGGTGGTGCGCTTCGCCCACCGCGAGGGACACCAGATCTTCCTCGAGCCGGAAGGGCTGGACGACGACACCGTCTATCCCAACGGCATTTCCACCTCGCTGCTCGCCGACGTGCAGGAGGCGATGATCCACAGCATCCCGGGCCTGGAGCGGGTGCGCATCCTCCGCCCGGGCTACGCCATCGAGTACGATTTCGTCGACCCGCGCAACCTGCGGCCGAGCCTCGAAACCCGCTGCGTCGCCGGGCTGTTCCTCGCCGGGCAGATCAACGGCACCACCGGGTACGAGGAAGCGGCGGCCCAGGGACTGATGGCGGGCCTCAACGCGGCGCGGCAGGCGGGCGGATCGGCGCCGCTGGTGCTCGACCGGGCGGAAGCCTACATCGGCGTGATGATCGACGACCTCGTCACCCTCGGCACCGCCGAGCCTTACCGCATGTTCACCTCCCGCGCCGAATATCGCCTGCTGCTGCGCGCCGACAACGCCGACCGCCGCCTCACCGCCATCGGCCTGGGCGCCGGGTGCGTGGGGGCGGAGCGGGCGGCGGCGTTCGCCGCCAAGACCGAAGCGCTGGAGGCGGCGCGGGCGCGCTTCGCGGCCGCCACCGTCACCCCCAACGGCGCGGCGGAGTGGGGCTGGTCCCTCAACCGCGACGGCGTGCGCCGCTCGGCGCTGGAGCTGCTCGGCCACCCGGAAGTGGGGCGGGAGCGGGTGCTGGCGGCGTGGCCCGAGCTGGCGGACACGCGGGCCGACGTGCTCGAACAGCTGGAGATCGAATCCCGCTACGCCGGGTATCTGGAGCGGCAGGAGCGGGACATCGCCGCCTTCCGCCGCGACGAGGCGCTGGCGCTGCCCGAGGATTTGCCCTATGAGCAGATCGGCGGCCTTTCCGCCGAGGTGCTGGCGAAGCTGAAGGCGGCGCGGCCCGCCACCCTGGGCGCGGCGGCGCGGATTTCCGGGGTGACGCCCGCGGCGGTCACCGCACTGCTGCGGTTCGTCAAAGGCCAGCGGGCGGTCGCCTGAGCGGCGGGATTGGGGGATTGTTTCACGTGAAACACGATATCGTCGAGCGGGCGCTCGCCCTCGACCCGCGCTTCGGCGTCGACGCCGCCGTGGCCGAGCGCCTCGGCCGGTTCGCGGCGCATCTCGAAAAATGGCAGAAGGCGATCAACCTCGTCGGGCCGAAGACCCTGCCGCAGCTGTGGGAGCGCCACGTCCTCGATTCGCTCCAACTCGTGCCGCTGATCCCCGAGGGTACCAAGACCATCGTCGACATCGGCTCGGGCGCCGGGTTCCCCGGCCTGATCCTCGCCCTGGTGGGGCGGTGGGACGTGCATCTGGTGGAATCGGACACCCGGAAATCGGTGTTTTTGCGCGACTCCGCCCGCCTGTGCGGCGTGCCGGTGACCGTTCATGCGAAGCGAATCGAGTCCCTCGACGCGCCCAAGGCCGACGTGATCACCGCCCGCGCCCTGGCGCCGGTGGCGGAACTCCTCGCCCTCACCGCCGGGATCCGCCAATCGGGCACGATTCACCTCTTCCCCAAAGGACGCGGCGCCCGGGCGGAATTGACGGACGCGGAAAAAACCTGGACACTCGCCGCCGAGACCGTACCCAGCCTCACCGACGCGGAGGCGGTCGTCCTGAAAATCTCCGAGGTTGTTCGCAAATGACGCAGGCACCCTGGCTTCCGGCGCGGCCCCGCAGGATCATCGCCATCGCCAACCAGAAGGGCGGGGTGGGCAAGACCACCACCGCCATCAACCTCGCCACGGCGCTGGCGGCGGTAAACAAGACCGTCCTCCTCATCGATCTCGACCCCCAGGGCAACGCGTCCACCGGCCTCGGTATCGGCCACACGCGGCGCGGCAAGGGTTCGTATCAGGTGCTCTCGGGCATGGTGCCGGCGCGCGAGGCGGTGCAGGAAACCGACATCCCCAACCTCGCGGTGATCCCGGCGGACATGCACTTGGCGGGCGCCGAGGTGGAGCTGGTGAGCGTGCCCGAGCGGGAATTCCGCCTGCGCGCCTCGCTCGACCTCGCCGACCTCGACTACGACTACGTGCTGATCGATTGCCCGCCGGCCCTCGGCTTCCTCACCTTGAACGCGCTGTGCGCCGCCCACGCGGTGATGGTGCCGCTGCAGTGCGAGTTCTTCGCCCTCGAAGGCATCTCGCACCTGATGAAGACCATCGAGCGGGTGAAGCGGGTGCTCAACCCGCGCCTCGACATCCAGGGCATCGTGCTCACCATGTTCGACAGCCGCAACAACCTCGCGGGAATGGTCGCCGACGACGTGCGCGACTACTTCGGCGACAAGGTCTACAAGACCGTGATCCCGCGCAACGTGCGGATTTCCGAGGCGCCCTCCCATGGCAAGCCCGCGCTGCTCTACGACATGCGCTGCGCCGGGTCCCAAGCCTACATCCGCCTCGCCGGGGAAATCCTCAAACAGGAGCAGAGTGCCGCCGCATGAGCGAAGAACCGAAACGCCGCAATCTCGGCCGGGGCCTCTCGGCCCTCCTGGGCGACGATCCGCCGCCCGCCGAAACCCCCGCCGCACCCCAGCGCCTGCCGGTCTCGGCCCTCACGCCCAGCCCGTTCCAGCCGCGCCAGGTGTTCGACGAGGCGGCGCTCGACGAACTCGCGGCCTCGGTGGCCGAGCGCGGCGTGCTGCAGCCGCTGCTGGTGCGCCCGGCGCCGGGCATGAACGGCATCTACGAAATCATCGCGGGCGAACGCCGCTGGCGCGCCGCCCAGCGCGCCCAGGTCCACGACGTGCCGGTGATGGTGCGCGAGATGGAGGACCGCGAGGTCGCCGAGGTCGCGCTGGTCGAAAACCTCCAGCGCCAGGACCTCAACGCCCTCGAAGAGGCGGACGGCTACCGCCGCCTCCAGGAGGAATTCCACCACACCCAGGAAGACCTCGCCCGCGCCGTCGGCAAAAGCCGCAGCCATGTCGCCAACACCCTGCGCCTGCTCGCCCTGCCCGAGCCGGTCAAGGACATGGTGCAGACCGGCGGCCTCTCCGCCGGGCACGCCCGCGCCCTCCTCGGCCACCCCCGCGCCGTCGAACTCGCCCGCGAAATCCTCGACAAGGGCCTCAACGTCCGCCAGACCGAACGCCTCGCCAAATCCCAACCGAAATCCGCCGCCGCCCGCGCCCCCAAACCCAAGGACGCCGACTGCGCCGCCCTCGAACGGGACCTCACCACCCTCCTCGGCCTCAAAGTCACCATCGACGTCGCAGGCTCCGGCGGCAAACTCTCAATCCAATACCAAAACCTCGAACAGCTCGACGACCTCCTCCAACGCCTCGGCCGCCCGGCGTGAGGTCAGCCAGGGGCGTTGCCCCTGGACCCCACCAAGGGCCGTGGGCCCTTGGATCCCGTCACTGTGGCTAGGCGCGATGGGGGCGTTCGCCCCCGTCGCGCCTAGCCATAATCATGGGGTCGAGGGGTCCGTGACCCCTCGTGGGGGTGCCGGGGGCAACGCCCCTGGCTAGCGTCCGCCGCGCGCCCGGCGCGCGAGGGCGGCGATTTCCATGAGGCCGCGTTGGGTGACGAGGGGGGCGGGGATGCCGGTGGATTTGCACTGGCGTTCGACCTCGGTGAGGCGGTCGATAGCGGCGAGCAGGGCGGGGCAGGGCCAGGCGTCGAGTTGGCGGCGGAAGCTGTCGGTTTCCTTGAAGAACACTGCCGGGCGGAGGGATTTCATCGCGGTTTCGGCGGAGGCTCCGGCGTCCATGGCGGCGCGGGCCTGGAGCAGGCGGTCGAAGTGGCGGGAGACGCCGCGGACGATCGCGACGGCGGTGTCGCCGCCTGCGAACAGGCGGTCGGACACCGACTGGACCTGGGCCTGGCGGCCGTCGGCGACGGCGGCGGCGAGTTCGAACACCGAGTGGGCCGACTGGTCGCCGCAGCAGGCGCGCACGTCGTCGGCGGTGAGCGGCCGGGGGTCGGCGCCGAGGTAGAGGCGGAGCTTTTCGATTTCCGCGTGGGCGCTGGCGGTGTCGTCGGCGAGCAGCGCCGCCAGGGTTTCCGCCGCGTCGCCTTCGAGGCGCACGCCTGCATCGGCAAAACCTTGGCGAATCAAGGCGATCAACGCGCGTCCTTCGGCGGGATAGCAGGCGATCGCGGCGGCGGCTGGGGACGATTCGAACGCGGAACGAAGCTTGGACTTCGGCGTGAGCACGCCGGCGGAGACGATCAGCAGGGTGTCGCCGACCGCGTGCGCCAGCGCCGCGATCACCGGCGCCGCCTGGGAATCCGTGGCCTGGGCGACGCGCACGACGCGCCGCCCGCCGCCGAAGGCGATCGCCGCGAGTTCGTCGGCGAGGCGGGCCGGGTCGTCGGAGAGGGTGGCGGGGGCGAGGTCGGCGATGCGGAACGGGTCGTTGACGTCCGGGCAGACGGTGCGGGTGAGCGCCTGGACGCGCTCCCGCACCTGGCCTTCGTCCGGCCCGTGCAGCAGCACCGCCCGCACCGCCGGATCGGGCCGCTTGAGGAAGGAGTCCGCGGCGCTCCCGGCGAGTTTCATCAGGGCCTCGTCGGCCGCGTCGGCGCGGCGGGCGGCGGCACCTGCGGCGCGGCGGTCACCGGATAGTTCTGCGGATAGCGGAAGTAGAGGCGGATCTGCCGCGCCACGTCCTCGGCGGCCATGTCGGCGGCGCGCTCCTGGGCGGCGCGCTCGGAGACGTATCCGGCGTAGAGCTGCTCCGGGTTGTTGTGGCGCGTCACCGCCGAGCTGGTGCCCGAGAGCAGCAGTCGGCCGGGGGTGTCGCCGTCGGGCTTGGCTTCGAGGCTGAAGGAGACGTTGAGGACGTAGTCGTTGCGGATCGCCGAATCGTCGGAGCGGGTGCCGCGGCCGACGGTGGCGGCACCGTAGCTGACCCGCAGGGTGTAGGCGGAGTCCGCCGCCGCGCCCGAGGGGTTAAGGCGGCGGGCGATGCCGCTGCGCATCAGTTGGCCGACCCGCTCGGGGATCGGCGGGATGTCGATGCGGGCGAGTTCGGGCGCGCCCGGTTCGTCGGGGCGGTGAGCGTCCATGGGGCGGAAGCCGCAGGCGGACAGCGCCAGCCCGACCGCGGCCAGCGACGCGAGCCGCGACCAGCGGGCGAACGGGCGGGTGAGGCGGTCGGACATGCGGACTCCCGGCCTTCAGGCCACGATGTTGACGATTTTGCCGGGGACGACGATCACCTTTTTCGGGTTGCGTCCCTGGATTTGCGCCTGCACCCCCGGGAGGGCGAGGGCGAGGGTTTCGGCGGTGGCGGCGTCGGTGCCCACCGGCACCTCGAGGGTGCCGCGCAGCTTGCCGTTGACCTGCACCGCGAGGGTGACGGTATCGACGGTGAGCCACGCCGGGTCCGCCTCGGGCCACGCGGTTTCGCACAGCGGCGTGGCGTGGCCGAGGGCCTGCCAGATTTCCTCGGCGACGTGGGGGGCCATCGGCGCGATCAGCCGCAGCAGCGTTTCGAGGCCGAAACGGTAGGCCGCCGCCGCGCCTTCGTCCGCCGGGTTGGTGGCGGCGATCTGGTTGGTGAGTTCGCGCAGCTTGGCTACCGCGGTGTTGAAGCGCAGCTTGTTGAGGTCCTCGGTGACCGCGGCGACGGTGCGGTGGGCGAGGGACATAGTCTCCTTCGCCGATCCGGCGTAGGCCGACGCCGGGGCGGCCTCGGCGAACGGCACCGCCGGGGCGGCGGCGAGGCGCCACAGCCGCTGCACGTAGCGCCAGGCGCCGTCGATGCCGCTTTCGGTCCACTCCAGGTCGCGATCCGGCGGGCTGTCCGAGAGCATGAACAGGCGCGCGGCGTCGGCGCCGTAGGTTTCGATGATGTGGCCGGGGTCGACGGTGTTCTTCTTCGACTTGCTCATCTTTTCCGAGCGGCCGACGGTGACCGGCGCGCCGGTTTCCGCCTCCACCACGCCGCCGTCGCGGCGTTCGATCTCGGCCGGATAGAGCCAGGAGCCGGAGGTGGTGCGGTAGGTTTCGTGGCACACCATCCCTTGGGTGAACAGGCCCTGGAACGGCTCCTTGACCCCGAGGTAGCCGCATGCCTTGAGCGCGCGGGTGAAGAAGCGCGAATAGAGCAGATGCAGCACCGCGTGCTCGATGCCGCCGATGTACTGGTCCACCGGCAGCCAGTAGTCCACCGCCGCGCGGTCGAACGCCTGTTCGGCGTTGTTCGGGTCGCAGAAGCGCGCGAAATACCACGAGGATTCGAAGAAGGTGTCGAAGGTGTCGGTTTCCCGCTCGGCGTCGGCGCCGCAGCACGGGCACTTTACCCGCTTCCAGGTGGGGTGCAGGGCGAGGGGATTGCCGGGCTGGTCGAAGCTCACGTCGTCGGGCAGGGTCACCGGCAGCTGGTCGTCGGGCACCGGCACCACGCCGCAGCTGGGGCAGTGGATCACCGGGATCGGGCAGCCCCAGTAGCGCTGGCGCGACACGCCCCAGTCGCGCAGGCGGAACTGCACCGTGCCGCGGCCGCGGCCCTCGGCCTCCAGGCGTTCGATGGCGGCGCGCTTGGCGGCCTCCACGCCGAGGCCGTCGAGGAAGTCCGAGTGGATCGCCACGCCGTCGCCCGCGAACGCCTCGGAGGCGGCTTCGAGTTCGGCGGCGAAGGCGGCCGGGTCGGCGTCCTTGGGCGCCACCACCGCCTTGACCGGCAGGCCGTATTTGCGGGCGAAGTCCATGTCGCGCTGGTCGTGGGCCGGGCAGCCGAAAATCGCGCCGGTGCCGTATTCCATCAGCACGAAGTTGGCGACGAACACCGGCAGTTCCCACGACGGGTCGAACGGGTGGCGCACCGTGAAGGGGGTGAGGTAGCCGCGCTTCTCGGCGGTTTCGATCGCGGCTTCCGAGGTGCCGACGGCGTTGCACTCGGCGACGAACTCGCGCAGCGCCGCGTCGTCCGCCGCAAGGGCCTTGGCGAGCGGGTGGTTGATGGAAATCGCGCAGAACGCGGCGCCGAACAGGGTGTCGGGGCGGGTGGTGAACACCTCCAGCCGCTCGTCGGAGCCGACCAGATCGAAGAACACCCGTGCGCCCTCGGACCGGCCGATCCAGTTGTGCTGCATCAGGCGCACCCGGTCGGGCCACTGGTCGAGGCCTTCGAGGGCCTCCAGCAGGTCGTCGGCGAAGTGGGTGATCTTGAGGAACCACTGCGCCAGCTCGCGGCGCTCCACCGGCGCGCCGGAGCGCCAGCCCTTGCCGTCGATCACCTGCTCGTTGGCGAGCACGGTGTGCTCCACCGGGTCCCAGTTGACCATGCTGGTCTTGCGGTACGCCAGCCCGGCCTTGAGGAAATCGAGGAACATCTTCTGTTCGTGACGGTAGTAGCCCGGCTCGCAGGTGGCGATCTCGCGGCTCCAGTCGATCGACAGGCCGAGCGGCTGGAACTGCTCCTTCATCGTGCGGATGTTCTCGTGGGTCCACACCGCCGGATGCACGCGGTTCTGGATCGCGGCGTTCTCGGCGGGCAGGCCGAAGGCGTCCCAGCCCATCGGATGCAGCACGTTGTAGCCTTGGGCGCGGCGGAAGCGCGCGATCACGTCGCCGAGGGTATAATTGCGCACGTGGCCCATGTGGATGCGGCCGGAGGGATAGGGGAACATCTCCAGCACGTAGCACTTCGGCTTGTCGGACGCGGCCTCGGCGGCAAACGCGTTGCGGGCCTGCCAGGCCGCCTGCCACTTCGGTTCGGCTTCGCGGAAATTGTAGCGTTCGTCCATCCGCGTCATGATCGGTTACCCGCCTTTCTCAACTCGTTCGTCTGCATAGGATAAGGAGAAGCCGGCCCCGCGGGGGGCGGGACCGGCGATCGAGGGTCGCGCCCGGCGCGTCAGTTGGTGCCGCCGCCCTGCGCCGCGATGCGCATCTTGCGCGCCCGCGTCAGCACGGTGTTTTCGAGGTCGGCCACCACGCCCGGGTCCACCGCCGCGTCCGCCCAGCTGCCGCTGCCGTCCTTGATCTGGCGGAACGCCGCGATCTTGAGGCCGTCGGCGCGGAGCGCGCGGCCGAGGATGAAGACGTTGAGCTTGAAGCGCTCGGCGGGGGTTTCCGGCGGGGCGTACCAGTCGGTGATGATCACGCCGCCGAACGGGTCGGCCGAGGCGATCGGCATGAAGCTGACGGTGTCGAGCGAGGCGCGCCAGAGGAAGCTGTTGACGCCGAGCCCGGCGCCGCCGCCCTCGCCGTCGCCGCGCTTCTTCTGCCCGAAGATGTCGAGGCCTTCCGACCCGAACACGCTCTCGGGCTTCTTGTCGCCCGGCTGATAGACCTTGTTGCCGTAGCTTTCGGGATAGGCATACTGGGTGTTGGAGCTGTCGCAGGCGGCCAGAATCCCGGAGGCCGCAAACAGGAACGCGACCGCGCACGGCCGAAGCATCGACTTCTTCAAGGTCATGACCATCATCATCGCCAGAGTTGTCCGGGCGCGCGGCGGGGGCCGCGCGCACCGCGACAGTGTGTCGCGCCGCAGCCCCCGCGTAAAGCCCGAAAACGGCGGGCGCGCCCGCCCGTCGGCCGGGGTGCGGGCGTCGGGGTGTGGCTTTGGCGCCACACCTGCCCGACGAAGTGGGGAAGCCCGGCCGTTACGCGTTGACGCGCCTGGGCGATCATGACTTCCTAATGCCTGAGCAAGGTTCCGCCGTGTGGGGTCGGGACCGAATTCGATCCTTATCGAACGAGGGATAGACATGAAGAAGATTCTTTTCGGCACCACCGCGCTGCTCGCCGCCGGTGCGTTCGCCTCGGCCGCTCAGGCCTCCGATCCGATCAAGTTGCAGCTCGGCGGCTACATGGAGTACTGGGTGGCCGGCGCCAGCCAGGACAGCGCCTTCAGCACCCCGGTGAACAGCTTCGACATCCAGGGCGAGTCCGAAGTCTGGTTCGTCGGCAAGACCACCCTCGACAACGGCATGGTGATCGGCGTTCAGGTCGAGCTCGAAGCCGGCTCGAACAACAACGGTGCCACCACCAACGACATCATCGACGAGTCCTACCTCTGGGTCGAGGGCAAGTACGGTAAGGCGATCGTCGGCTCCGAAAACGACGCCGCGTACCTGATGGCCGTCAGCGCCCCGAACGCCTCCGACATGGGCGGCGCGTTCGTGACCTCGGAAGCCGATACCATCATGTATCTGCCGGTTCCGGTCAGCGCTCTCGACGCGATTCCGAACACCCTGTCGGACGAGAACAAGTTCACCTACTTCACGCCGAAGTTCTACGGCTTCCAGGCCGGCGCGTCGTACATTCCGTCGAACGCCGCCAGCGGTGACGACGACAACACCACCACCGAAACCATCCGCAAGAACCGCAACTTCGACGAAGCCTGGGCCTTCGGCCTGAGCTACGCGGGCGAGTTCTCCGGCGTCGGCGTCAAGGCCTCCGGTCACTACGTCACCATCGACATGAACACCACCGCCGGCGGCGGCGAGGTTCAGGAATTCGGCGGCGGTCTGAGCCTGTCCTACCAGGGCTTCACCGTCGGCGGCGCCGTGAAGCGCAAGGTTGCCGGCACCGATACCGCCGACCAGGCGGCCACGGACGGCTTCGCGTGGAACGCCGGCGTGATGTACGCCGAAGGCCCGTACAAGGTGTCCCTGAACTACGCCACCTCGGACGTGCGTGGCGCGGCCACCGTGGGTAACGACGAAGTCGACGTGTGGCGTCTCGGCGGTGCCTATGCCCTCGGGCCGGGCGTGAACGTGTTCGCCGAACTGGCGTACTCCGACGCGCAGGACGAGACCGGCCTTGCCGCGAACGGCAACGAAGGCGCCTACGGCGGCGTCGTCGGTCTGCGCCTGAACTTCTAATCCTTCCTCGGAAGGGTTTGTGCGCGGGGCGGCCCATCGGGCCGCCCCGTTGCCGTTTGCCCAAATCGTGGGCAACTTTGCCGTCCCGACGGGCAAGTGTGACAATTCGAGCACACCGCATGGCGGAAACATCGTTCTCCGGCCTCTTGCCATTGCCTCGCGATAGCGGCCTGTGGTTTGAATTTCCCCATGAGTTCGAGGCCGCCCATAGCCGTGGGGTCAGGTGCTTAACCAAGAGGGAACGCTGATGAAAAAGATTCTGTTTGGGACGACGGCGCTGCTCGCGGCCGCTGCCATTTCGCCGGCCGCGCAGGCTTCCGAGCCGGTGAAGCTGCAGCTGGGCGGTTTCCTGGAGTACTGGGTCGCCGGGGCGAAGCAGGACGGGGACGTGGGTACCCCGGTGAACAGCTTCGACATCCAGGGCGAAGGCGAGATCTACTTCAAGGGTTCCACCACCCTCGACAACGGCATGACCGTCGGCGTGATGGTTCAGCTCGAAGCCGGCGCCGACAACAACGAAGGCGACCTGATCGACGAGAGCTACCTCTACGTCGAAGGCAAGTACGGTAAGGTGATCGCCGGTTCCACCGACAACGCCTCCTACCTGCTGCGCGCCACCGCGCCGAACGCCGCCTACACCGAGGTGGACGACACCGCGATTCCGGCGTACCTGGTGAACCCGGGCCTCACCGACAACATCACCGATACCGATTTCGACGGCGACGCCAACAAGCTCATCTACTTCACCCCGAAGATCTACGGGCTGCAGCTGGGCGTGTCGTACTCCGGCTCCAACAACCCGTCGGGCGACGACGCCAACACCACCACCGAGACCATCCGCAAGTCCACCGACTTCGACCAGACCTACGCCTTCGGCGCGTCCTACGAGCGTGAACTCGGTCCGGTCGGCGTGCTCGCCACCGCCGGCTACACCCATTCGGAAGCGAATGGCAGCAACGGCGTGACCGGCGACGTGCAGGATTGGGCGTTCGGCCTCAACCTGACCTACGAGGGCTTCACCCTCGGCGGCGCCTATCGCGGCATCTCGGCGGGCGTCGGCTCGGCGGCCGAAGCCAAGGACGGCTACGCCTGGGATGCGGGCCTGATGTACGAGGAAGGCCCGTACGCGGTCTCCATCAACTACCGTAAGTCGTCGGCGCGCGGCGAAACCGGCGCGGGCAAGGACACCATCGACATGTACGCCCTGGGCGGCAAGTACGCCCTCGGGCCGGGCGTCGACCTGTGGGCGCAGCTGGCGTATGCCGACTACGACTCCGGCGATGCCACGATCACCCCGGACAACAAGGGCGCCTACGGCGGCGTCGTCGGTATCCACCTCGACTTCTAAGATTTCGCTCCGGCGGAATGGGAAGGGCGGCCTCCGGGCCGCCCTTTTCGCATTCAGGGCACGCCGTCGATCCCCGCGATGCCGATGGCGGCGGTGGAGAGCAGCGCCCGCGCGTTGGCATTGGTGACGCCGCCGAGGGCGTAGACCGGGATCGGGCTGTGGCGCGCCCACAGGCGGAAGCGGGTGATGCCGATGCCGGTGGCGCCCGGGTGGCTGCGGGTCGGGAACACCGGCGACAGCAGCGCCGCGGTGGCGCCCGCCGCCGCCGCCCGGCGCAGCGCCCGGGGCGTGTGGGCGGCGGCGAACGCGGCCCGG
>JAUVUZ010000057.1 GCA_030604885.1 Alphaproteobacteria bacterium
CCGCGGCCGCCGCCGCCCAGTCGGGCGCGGCGCAGCCCCAGGCCGCCGTCGCCGAATCCGCCCCCGCGCCCCAGCCCGCCGCCGTCACGGGCGTCGGCGCCGCAGCGCCGGTCAGCCAGCCGCAGACCGCCCAGGCGGTGCGCGCCGCCGTGCCCAACACCCCGGTGCCGCCGAAGCAGGTGGTCGACCAGGTCAAGGTGAGCATCGCCAAGCTCGCCAAGGACGGCGAGAACGAGATCAGCATCCGCCTGCGCCCGGCCGAGCTGGGCCGGGTGGACATCAAGCTCCAGGTGAGCGGCGACGGCACGGTGCGGGCGATGATCACCGCCGACCGGCCGGAAACCCTCGACGTGCTGCGCCGCGACGCCGCGGGCCTCGACAAGGCCCTGCAGGACGCGGGCCTCAAGACCGGCCAGGACTCGCTCAACTTCAGCCTGCGCGACCAGTCCGGCCAGGGCCAGGCGGCGGGCGAGCAGCGCGGCCGCACCACCCCCTACGGCCAGGCCGCGGCGGTCGACGAATTCGACGCGGCGGAGATCGAGGCGGCCTACCAGCCGCGCATCGGCGCCGACGGCGTCGACATCCGGGTCTGAGGAGGGCGCGATGACCGACATCACCACCCTCGCCGCGCTCAACGCCGACTACGACAAGTCGAACCAGTCGAAGAGCAAGCTCTCGGGCGACCTCAACAGCTTCCTGACGCTGCTCACCGCGCAGCTCAAGAACCAGGACCCGCTGTCGCCGATGGACAGCACCGAGTTCACCAACCAGCTGGTGCAGTTCTCCGGCGTCGAGCAGGCGATCAACACCAACACCAACCTCGAATCGCTGATCGGCCTCACCCAGGCCAGCATCGGCGCCACCGCGGTGGGCTACATCGGCAAGGAAGTGCAGGCGGAATCCGCCACCCTGCCGCTCCAGGACGGCAGCGCGAAGTACACCTACACGATGCCGAAGGACGCCACCAAGTGCCTGATCGTCATCAAGGACGCGTCGGGCGCGGTGGTCAAGACCGAGCAGGGCCAGCTGAAGGCCGGCACCTACCACATGACCTGGGACGGCAAGGACGGCTACGGCAAGCAGCTCGACGACGGCGCCTACAGCCTCGAGGTGCAGGCCACCGGCACCGACGGCAAGTCGATCGACAAGGTCTACACAACGGTGTTCGGCAAGGTCACCGCGGTCGCCAACGACGGCGACGACGTGATGGTCGCCGCCGGGCCGGTGCTGTTCGGCATGAGCTACATCGTCTCGGTGCGCGATTACGTCGCGCCCCAGACCCCCACACCCGATCCCGATACCGATACCGATCCCGATACCGCCGGAGGCTCCTCCGGCACCCAGGAAACCGAAACCAACGGCTGACGCCGACCCCCACAGCCCGGCGTCGTTGGACCCATGCACTCCGCCGGTGCGAGACGTTAAGGAGACGGAACCATGAGCCTCTACGGTGCACTCTTCTCGGGCGTTTCCGGCCTGTCCGCGCAGTCGAGCGCGATGGGCGCGATCGCCGACAACATCACCAACGTCAACACCATCGGCTACAAGGGCACCACGGTCAACTTCCAGACCCTGGTGACCAAGCAGACCTCGCTCACCACCTATTCGGCGGGCGGCGCCCAGCCCAAGCCGCGCGCCAACATCGACATCCAGGGCCTGCTGTCGGCGACCAGCTCGTCCACCGACCTCGGCATCTCCGGCCAGGGTTTCTTCATCGTCAACCAGGCGGCCAACCCGGGTTCGGGCAACGTGTGGGGCTACACCCGCGCCGGTTCGTTCAAGCTCGACGACAACGGCTACCTCACCAACGTCTCCGGCTACTACCTCCAGGCGTGGCCGCTGATGACCTACGACGGCAGCCAGACCGCGTCGCTGGTGAAGGTGGGCGGCAACACCTTCATGAAGGCGTACCAGGACCAGTTCGGCGCCACCACCTACGTCAACGACAACGTCATCGACAGCCGCAACCTCAAGCCGATCAACCTCAACGAGATCGGCGGCACGGCGACGGCGACGCAGAACATCCGCATCGGCGCCAACCTGCCCTCCTCGGCGCCGGTGTTCGACCCGTCGAACGCGGGCGCGGGCGGCCGCCACAGCCTCGCCACGCTGATCTACGACAGCCTCGGCAACAGCCACAACCTCAACATGCAGTTCACCAAGCAGTCGTCGAACTCGTGGGGCCTGGACGTGGACCTGCCCTCGGGCGCCGCGACCGTCACCACCTACGGCAGCCGCGAGGTGACCACCGATTCCGGCGCGCGGGACGTCTACGCCGCGCGCGGCCAGATCGAGTTCTCGAAGATCCCGAGCTACGGCGAATCGATCACCATCGACGACGGCACCGGGCCGGTGACCTTCGAGTTCACCAACGGCGGCGCCACCACCATCCCGGGCGCGGTGGCGGTCAACATCAGCACCTCCACCTCGATCTCCGACGTGGTCTCGGTGCTCAAGGGCCGGATCGACGCCAACCTGCGCGACGCCGGGCGCTTCGTCGCCAACGGCACCAAGCTCGACATCATCCAGTCGGCGGCGGGCGACGCGGTGACGGTGAACCTCTCCAACTGCCTCAGCTCGCCGCAGTCGCAGTGCAACCCCAACGCCACCACCGGCATCCCCACCGGCATCTACACGGTGCAGGAGATCGACCCGGCGCTCAAGAACACCGGCCGCCTCGACTTCTCGACCACGGTGGGCGTGGTGGGCGACACCATGACCATCAACGGCACCACCTTCGAGTTCACCAACGCGGGCACCACCGGCGCGATCGTGGGCGGCAACGTGGTGGTCAACATCAACGGCATGACCGACCCCACCGACGTGGTGGCCCAGCTCAAGGTGGCGATCGACGCCAACCTCGCCGAGCCGAACCGCTTCGTCGCCTCGGGCCGCACCCTCAACATCCTGCAGTCGCCCACCGGCGCCGACATCAACTACAACGCGGGCGGCGTCACCGGCGTCACCGGCTCGCGCTCGGTGTCCGGCACCACCACCGCCACCACCACCGCCAACATTCCGAAGGCGTTCACCTTCAACGGCATCACCGAGGCGGAAAGCGGCTACATCGTTCCGGCGGTGCGCTTCAACGCCGACGGCACGCCGAAGTACTTCAACGTCGACAAGGTCAACATCGAGTGGGCCAACGGCGCCGAGGACATGGAACCGGCGGTGAAGAACGGCCAGAACGTCGACCTCGGCATCGACCTGTTCTTCGGCAACACCTCGACCGCCGACGGCCTGACCCACCTGGCGGGCACCTTCTCGCCCAACTACATCACCCAGGACGGCGCCAAGTTCGGCAACTTCGCGGGTGTCTCGATCGGCTCCGACGGCATCGTCACCGCGCTGTTCGACAACGGCGAGACCCGCCCGGTGGCGCAGATCCCGCTCGCCACCTTCGTCAACCCGAACGGCATGGAATCGCGCACCGGCAACACCTGGATCGAGACCGACAACTCGGGCCAGCCGACCGTGCGCACCGCGGGCCAGGGCGGCGCGGGCACCATCAACTCGGCCTCGCTCGAAGCCTCGACGGTGGACCTCGGCACCGAGTTCACCAACATGATCACCACCCAGCGCGCCTACTCGGCGGCGGCGAAGGTGATCACCTCGGCCGACGAAATGCTCGACGAGCTGGTGCGGATCAAGCGCTGACCCGCACCCCCGGCGACAAGCGAAAGCCCCGCGAAAGCGGGGCTTTTTCTATTTGAGGTCGGTGATCTGGACGAAGCCGAGGCGGCCGTCGGCGAGGCGGATCTGCACCCAGTCCTCCCCCGGCACCAGCGCGGTGAGGGTGACGCGGGTGCCCTTGGGCAGGCGCGCCAGGGCGGCGCTCTGCGGGTTCGGGCCGCCGCGCAGGGCCACGCGGTCGTGGATCGTGGTCATCGCGGGCAGCGGTGCGGTCGGCCCCTCGGGCAGCGCCACCAGGGTCTTGGCGGGCGGCGGCGGGGGCGGCGGCGGCGCGGGCGGCGCGGCGTCGCGGTGCAGCGAATAGGCCATCGCGGCGGCGACGATCGCCGCGACGCCGAGGAACGGCAGCAGTTGCAGCCACAGCGCCCGGCCGAAGCGCGGCCACCGGCTTTTCAGCGATTTCGAGGTGCCGCCGAGGGCGGCGAGCAGGGTTTCCGCCTCGTGCCGCTGGGCGGTGGCGGCGGCGAAGGGCAGCGCCTGGACGATGGTGGCGCGGGCGAGGTCCACCTCCCCCTTGCCGAGGAAGGCGCGGGCCTGCGCCAGCAGCATCCGCGCGTTGGCCTCCACCGGCTTGTCGCCGCCCATCAGGTTGCGCGTCAGCGCCGCCAGCGACCAGAACGGCCCCTGGGGGATCGCCACCATGCCCTTGACCCAGGTGCGCATCGACGCCTCGACCGCCGCGCCTTCCGCGCAGCGCGGGCAGAACACCCCGGCGACGGTGCGGCGCACCGGCCGGAACGGCCGCCCCTCGACGGCGTGGAACACCACCACCCGCGGCTGGGCGGAGAGGGTGCCGCACGCGCGGCAGGCGGAAAAGCCCGACTTGATCGGCTCGGCGCGCGGCGGCTCGGGCCGGGGCGGCGGCTGGTGCGCCTGGGGCCGGGGGGGCGGCTGCTGCGCCTTGGGCGGCGCCTCGCGCTCGGAGCGGGCGTGATAGCGGCGGCGGCGCTCCGGGTCGCGCAGCACGCGGTAGGCCTCGTTGAGCAGGCGGAACTGCGCCTCGGCGTCGGGGGCGGCGTTGGCATCCGGATGCAGGCGCTTGGCGCGGGCGCGGAACGCGAGCTTGATCGCCTCCGCGTCCGCGTCCACCGGCAGGCCCAGCACCGTGTAATAGCCCTTGGGGTCGGAGAAGGTCACGCTACACCACCAGCCCCGCCCGGTCGTCGCCCGGGCGCGGCGCCTCGGGCACCACGAACGCGGGGGTAACGCGGAAGGTCAGGCTCCCGGCGTAGCCGATGCCGGTCATCGCCTCGGCGAAAATCCCCTGGATCTCGCGCGGCATCGGTTCGGGCAGCGTCGCGTGGGTGCGCACCACCAGGTCGAGGCTGCGGGCGGCGCGGCTCACCAGCCCGTCGATCTGCATCGCGCCGAGGTTCGAGAGGGTGAAATCCAGCAGAAAGCGGGTGTCGTCCCCTCCCCGGCCGCGCCGGGCGGTCTCGTCGTCGTCGGCGCCGGGGGTGCGGCGCACCAGCATCTGGATGCGCTCCACCTGCCCGCCCGCGAACATCGGCAGCGGGTAGACGCGCCATTCGGCGGCGGGGCGCTGGGTGGCGGCCGAAGCCTCGTGGAGGTCCTCCGCCAACCGCTGCGCCAGGCGGCCGACGCGGGCGTCGTCGCGGGCGCGGGCGGGCAGGTCGGCGAGGCGCAGCCACGCCGCCGCGTCGCCGCTCCGCACCGCCGCCATCGCCGCCGCGAGGTTGGCGAGCAGTTGCGGCCCGGGCTGCGGCACCTGCGCGGCGACCCGCGCCGCCGACGCCGGGTCCGCCGACGCGAGGGTGCGC
>JAUVUZ010000011.1 GCA_030604885.1 Alphaproteobacteria bacterium
CGGCGAGCAGCCGGGCGCGGTCGGCGGCGATCGCCTCCACCGCGCGGGGACGGCTGGCGGCGATCGCGCGCAGCACCCAGGCGACGAACTCGGGCGCCGCCACCGGACGCAGGCCGCCGCGCACCGCGTTGCCGAGCATCAGCCCGGGCAGCGCGAGGACATAACCGGGCAGCGCCACCGGATCGATGAAGAAGTCGCGGATCACGCCGCCCGTCGCATGGGGGTTGGCGGCGTCGCCGCGATACCAGACGACGCGGTGGCCGCGCCGCAGCAGCACCGCCGCCGCCACCGCCGCGCCCACGTCGCCGCCCACCACCGCCACCGAACGGCGCAGTGACTCGTCGGCGGGGGTGGCGAGATCGGGAATCGAGAGGGTCTCGCGCATCGTCGTCACCCCACCGGCCAGGATGCGGCGAGGGCGTCGAGACGGGCGGGCGCGAACACCGCGACCGGGAAGCCCAGCCCCGCCACCGGCGCGCCCACCACCGCGAGATCGGGCGCGCGGCCGGGCGGCACCTCGGCGAGGGCGGCGGCGTCGGCCAGGGGGAACGCCAGCCCCAGGCGCTGCTCGATGATGTGGGCGAGCACCGCCGCCGAGGCGGGCGGCAGCCCCGCCAGGACCACCCGCGCCGGGCCGGTGAAGGGCGGATGAACCGGGGTTTCGTCGCCGCTCAGCAGCGACGACCGCTGCGGCGCCAGGGCCGCGATCTCGTCGGAAAAGTCCTCGCCCAGGCGGGCCACCTGCGCCACGTCGCGCGGGTCCGGCGCGCCCTCGGGCAGGGCGCGGAGGGCGATCTCGATCAGCGTCGCCACCGCCGAGAGCCGGGCGAACCCGGCCGACCCGGCGGACCCGGCGAACTTGTGGACGTCGGCCACCAGGGCCTCGCGCCCGCCGCCCGGGGCCGCGCACCATGCCGCCAGCGCCTCGGCGAACGCCTCCCCTTTCGGGCGCATCGCCGCCACATAGCCTTCCACCACCGCGTCCAGCCCCATGCTTCCCCCCTCAGGCGTCCCGCTCCGCCGGACTCCACGCCGCCCGCACCGCGTCGGCCAGATGCAGCGGATCGAAGGGCTTGGCGATGTGCCCGACCACCCCTTCCCGCCCCTCGACCGCCCGCGCCGCGTCGACGGCGCCGCTCAGCACCAGCACCGGCACCGCCGCCAGCGACGGGTGGCGGCGCATCGCCGCGATCAGCTCCGCCCCCGAGAGACCGGGCATGCTGAGGTCGATCAGCACCATCTGCGGCACCCAGGCGCCGCCCGCGTCCTTCAGGAACGCCGCGCCGTCGCGCCAGCAGCGCACCTCGAACCCGCCGATCTCGGCCAGGGCAAATCGCACGATCTCGCGGATGTCGGGGTCGTCGTCGACAAAGGCGAGGCGTTCGAGCCGCATCACGCTCACTCTCCCACGGACTGCGAGCATTCGCATTCTGCAAAGCAAAATGCATCAGACCGGCGCGGCGCGCCACTGTTTTGCGGCCCGCGGCGGCGATGCCCCCGCGTCGCCCTCGGTTATCCCGTTGGAATTTGAATGGCCGTTGCATTACAAGGCTTAATGGCACTCGGCGTGCATTGGGGCGGAAAACCATGACAACGGAAGCAGGCTGACGATGTTGACCGAAGCCGCCGGAATCGACGGAGAGCACCCCGGGCGCCGCGACGCCTTCGACCAATTCCCGTTCCCCGCGCTGCTGATCGGCGCGGACGGCGGCGTCCGCCACGCCAACGACGCCGCCATCGCCCTCGCCGAACGCATCGAGGGCGGCCTCGACGCGCTCCTGCCGCTCCAGCACGCCGCCTACATGGAGGAGGCCCGGCGCACCCCCGGCACCGCCGTGGCCGCCTGCACCCGCGCCTACGACACCGACACCGTGCTGCAATGGAGCTATCGCGCGGTGGACGACCATCTGACGATGTTCGCCGCCGACATCAGCGGCCTGTCGCGGTTCGCCGACAGCCTCGCCGCCTCCCACGACCGGCTGCTGCGCTCGGAAACCCTGCTGCGCGGCTTCATCGAGCACGTGCCGCTGGCGGTGGCGATGTTCGACCGGGAGATGCGCTACCTCCTCGCCAGCCGCAAATGGCGCGAGGATTTCGACTTTCTCCCCGCCGATCTCGAAGGCCGCAGCCATTATCAGCTGGTGGCCCCCACCGACGCCGCCCGCGCCCGCCACGCCCGCGCCCTGGCGGGGGAGCCGACGCCGCCGGTGGAGATCACCTACACCCGCCCCGACACCGGCGCCACCGAATGGCTGCGCACCCAGGCCCTGCCCTGGCGGCGCGACGACGGCGAGATCGGCGGCGTGCTGGTGTTCGCCGAGATCATCACCGCCCGCAAGCTCGCCGACGACGCCCGCGAACGCCGCCAGGCGGCGCAGCGCGAGCAGCAGAAGCTCGAAGCCCTCGGCACCCTCGCCGCCGGCATCGCCCACGAGATCGGCTCGCCGATCCAGTACGTCAGCAACAACCTCGCGTTTCTCGAAGGCGCCGCCGCCGACCTGATCGCCCTGATCGGCGCCTACCGCGCCGCGATCGAGGGCGCCGCGCTTTCGGACAACGCGCGCCGCAGCGTCGCCGAGGCGGAGGCGAGCGTCGACCTGCCGTTCCTGCGCCGCGAGTGCGCCGACGCGGCGGCCCAGGCCCGCGCCGGGGTGGAAACCGTCAGCCGCATCGTCGCCGCGATCAAGACCTTCGCCACCCCCGGCGGACCGGACGCGGGCCCCGCCGACGTCAACGCCCTGGTGCGCGACACCGTGCTGCTCTCCCGCGCGCGCTGGAAGCCCCACGCCACCCTCGACACCGACCTGGACCCCACCCTGCCGCTGGTGCTGGCGCACGCCGACCAGCTCGGCCAGGCGCTGCTCAACATCGTCGTCAACGCGGCGCAGGCGATCGCCGACGCCGAGCGCCCCGGGCGCATCGGCATCCGCACCCGCGACCGCGGCAGCCATGTGGAAATCGTCGTCGAGGACAACGGCGTCGGCATTCCCGAGGCGCGCATCGGGCGGATCTTCGAGCCGTTCTACACCACCCGCGCGCCGGGCGGCGGCAGCGGCCAGGGCCTGGCCATCGCCCACGCCATCGTCACCCGCGCCCACGGCGGCGAGATCGCCTGCGAAAGCCGCCCCGGGGAATACACCCGCTTCACCGTTTCCCTCCCCTATCGCTCGCCCGACCGGCCGGAGGCCGCCCCATGACCCTGCGCACCAGCATCCTGTTCGTGGACGACGACCCGATGGTTCTCCAGGGGTTGCGACGCGCCCTGCACCGCCGCGCCGAGGCGTGGTCGATGCGCTTCGTCGACGGCGCCGAGGCGGCGTTCGCGGAAATGGACCGCGACCCCGCCGAGGTGGTGGTGAGCGACCTGCGGATGCCGGGCATGGACGGCGTGCAGTTCCTCGACCGCATCGCCGCCCTGTGGCCGCGCACGGTGCGGATCATCCTCTCCGGCCAGACCGAGCGGGAAACCCTGCTGCGCGCCATCGGCCCGGCGCCCCAGTTCCTCGCCAAGCCGTGCAGCGCCGAGCGCCTGGAGCACGTGATCTCCCGCGGGCTGCGCCTGCGCAACCTGCTGGGCGCGCCGGAATTCCTCGAGCAGATCGGCCGCCTGCGCGCGCTGCCCAGCCCGCCCGGCATCTACCTCCGCCTGATGGAGGCGATCCGCAACGACGCCGCCCCCCTCGACGCGGTGGCGCGAATCGTCGCCGAGGACGTGGCGTTCTCGGCGCGGCTGCTGCAAATCGCCAACTCGCCGATTTTCGCCCTGCCGATGACGATTTCCGACGTGGGCCACGCCACCCGCCTGCTGGGTCTCGAAACCGTGCGGGCGCTGGCGCTCACCCACGGCATGCTCGCCTCCCTCGACGGCCGCGACCTGGGCGGCCTGCCGGTGGACGCGCTGTGGATCGACGGTCTGCAGTGCGGCGCGGTGGCGCGCCACGTGGCGATGGCGGCGCGCGCCCCCACCGAGCACGTCAACGAGGCCCAGCTGGCGGGCATGCTTCACGGCATCGGCCAGCTGCTGCTGGCGCTCAACGACCCGCGCCGCCACCGCGCCGCGCGCGCCGCCGCCGGTGCCGGGCAACTGAGCCTCACCGCCGCCGAGGAGAAGCTGTTCGGCTTCAACCACGCGCTGGCGGGCGGCTATCTGCTGCATCTCTGGGGGTTCCCCGACGCGGTGGTGGAAGGGGTGATCGGCTGGCCGTGCCCGTCGCGCCTCGGCAACCTGCCCAACCTGCCGACCACCGCCGATTTCGTCCACGTGGCGCACCTCGCCATCGCCCTCGACCGCCAGGGCAGCGGCGCGGCGGAGGTCGCCGAGGCGGGCGGCGACGTCGACCGCCTGGCCGAGATCGCCCCGCCGGGCGACCTCGCGCGGTGGATCGCCACCTGCCCCCACCTCGGCCCCGCGACGCTCTGAACGGGTTGATTTTCCGCCGCGAACGCGCGACCTTTCGACTCCCGCATGCTTGGCCGGAGTGCCCGCCGATGAGTCAGCTGTTCCTGGTTTCCGTGGTCTGCCCCGATCGCTCCGGCCTCGTCGCCGCCATCGCCGAGCGGCTGTTCGAGCTGGGCGCCAACCTGGGCGACGCCGCGTTCGCGGTGCTGGGCGCGGGCGCCGAGTTCACCGCGGTGTGCGACATGCCCGACGACGTGACCGCCCCCGAGGTGGAGGCGGCGCTGCGCGAACTGCCGGAGACCGGCGGCGGCGAGGTGAGCGTGCGGGCGTTCGGCTACGGCGAGGAAAAGGCGGACAGCGGCCGCATCACCCACCGCATCGAGGTGGGCGGCGGCGACCGGCCGGGACTGGTGGCGCGGCTGGCCGAGGTGTTCCAGCAATACGGCGCCAACATCGTGCGCCTCAACAGCACCCGCAGCGGCCGGGGCGCCCAGGCCGCCTACGCGGTGCGGATCTCGGCGCACATCCCGGCGGCGTGCGCCGAGTCCTGCCTCAACACCGTCGCCAACACCGCGGGCGAGCTGGGCCTCACCTGCCGCGTCGACCCGGTCTGAGGCGCTTTCCTCACGACTGCACGATCGTGCCGCCGTTGGGGTGCAGCACCTGACCCGACATGTACGACGCCTCCTCGCTGGCGAGGAAGACGTGGCACGAGGCCACCTCGTTGGGCTGGCCCGGCCGCTGCATCGGCGCCGAGGACCCGTGCTCCGACACCCGCTCCGCGTCGAACGACGCGGGGATCAGCGGCGTCCAGATCGGCCCCGGCGCCACCGCGTTGACGCGGATGCCCTGCCCGACCAACTGGTCGGAGAGCGAGCGGGTGAAGGCGACGACGGCGCCGCGCGTCGCGGCGTAGTCGAGCAACCCGCCGGACCCCTTGTAGGCGGTGACCGAGGTGGTGTTGACGATCGCCGAACCGGGCTTCAAGTGCGGCAGCGCCGCCTGGGTGAGGAAGAACACCCCGAACACGTTGGTGCGGAAGGTGCGCACCAGTTGCTCCTCGGAAATGTCGGCGATGCTCTCGTCCACGTGCTGCTCGGCGGCGTTGTTGACGAGAACGTCGAGGCGGCCGAATTCGGCGACGATGTCGGCGATGGCGGCCTCGCAGAAGCTCTTGTCGCCCACGTCTCCGGCGCGCAGGAAGCTGCGCCCGCCCTCGGCGCGGATCAGCTCGGCGGTCTTCTTGGCATCCTCGTGTTCGTTCAGGTAGAGCACCGCGACGTCGGCGCCTTCGCGCGCCATCGCCACCGCCACCGCGCGGCCGATGCCGGAATCGCCGCCGGAAATCGCCACCGCCTTGCCCTTGAGGCGGCCGCTGCCGGGGAAGCGCGGGGTGTAGTCCGGCTCCGGGTGCATTTCGCTTTCGTGCCCAGGCTGGCGGCTCTGGGTCTGCTCGGGCATGGTTTTGGACATGGTTTCCTCCGGGAAAGGATCCGCGGCGCGGACGGGACAGAGGCTCGTCTGCCGATTCGTTGGCCACGCCGGGAAATCGGAAAAACCGACGTGTTCCCCGTACCGTCGCGTCCGATTGACACGCGCCGCGGATTTGGTGGTTCAACGGGGCCGAGGCCCGCCGGGTTCCCCTATTGGGGGCCGTCGGGCGGGGTGGCGACATCCCGCTCGTGGGTCGGCCGGTCGGAGCGATAGCTGCGCGAGCGCGTGTCGATCAGCGCATCGAGCGGCTTCGCCATCAGCAGCAGCGCCAGCGTCACCGCGCCGCCCGCCGCGATGAACGGCCACGACGCGAGGGCGCAGGCGATGCCGAGGGCGGCGGTCATCCACACCGTCGCCGCGGTGGTGAGGCCGTGGACCGACAGGTTGCGCCGGTCGCGCAGCACCACCCCCGCGCCGACGAAGCCGATGCCGGTGAGCACGCCCTGGACGATGCCCTGAACCACGCGGCTCAGGGCATCCGGGTTCTCGCGCATGCCCTCCACCCGCACCGCCACGATCGCCACCAGCGCCGCCCCCAGGCTCACGAGGCCGAGGGTGCGAATGCCGGTGGGCTTGCCGTGGAGATCGCGGTTGAGGCCGATCAGCATGCCCACGGCGGTGGCGGCGAGCAGGCGGAACAGGCCGTCCCACTCGTCGGCGGTCAGCACGATGTCAGGCATGCGCGCTCACCTGGCCGCAAGGATCAGCGGGCGGTGGCGTTGATGAAGGATTCCGCCAGCGCCGTGAGCTTGGCGTCGGTGGCCTTCTCCTCGTCGAGGGTCTGCTGCAGCACGCTCGCGCAGTCGGACCGGCCGAGGGTGTTGGCCCACGCCACCAGGGTGCCGTAGCGCGCGATCTCGTAGTGCTCCACCGCCTGGGCCGCGCCGATCAGCGCGGCGTCGAGGACGGTCTTGTCCTCCACCTCGCTGCCGATCTCCTCGGCCTCGTCGATGATGCCGTCGATCGCCGGGCACTTCACCGTGTCGGCCTCGACGCCGTGCATGCGGAACACCTGCTCGACCCGCTCCACGTGCGCCCGGGTCTCGATGCGGTGCGCCTCAAGCGACTGGCGGAGTTCGGCGGTGGTGGCCTTGGCGATCATCTCCTCGAGCGCGGAGAGGATGCGCTTCTCGGCGTAGTAGATGTCCTTCAGCTGGTGGACGAACAGGTCGTCCATGGTCTTGATGTCTTTGCTGAACAGTCCCATCGGTTTCCTCCTTCGGAGTGCTTTTGATGTGCCGCGCGCCCCGCGGGGGTGGCGCGGCGTGTTCGTTCCTGAATTGCGGGAGTGCCTGTTCAACGCCGCCCTCGGCGCATCGTTCCGATGAAATCCGGCGGAGGAGTGATTACATCCGGGCGAGAGATCTGGTATTCCACCGCTCCACCGTTTTCAGCAGCCGAGCCAGCGTAAACCCCATGAACACCCCCGACCGCCGCCTGTCCGTCGCCCCGATGATGGACTGGACCGACAGCCTGGACCGCCGTTTCCTGCGCCTCGTCACCCGGCGCACCCTGCTCTATACCGAGATGGTCACCGCCCAGGCGCTGATTCACGGCAACGTCGAGAGCCTGCTCGGCTACGACCCGGTGGAGCAGCCGCTGGCGCTGCAGCTGGGCGGCGGCGACCCGGAGATGCTGGCGAAGGCGGTGCGGATCGCGAACGGGCGCGGCTTCGCCGAAATCAACCTCAACGTCGGCTGCCCCTCGGACCGGGTGTCCGCCGGGCGCTTCGGCGCCTGCCTGATGACCGAGCCGGAGCTGGTGGCCGAGTGCGTGGCGGCGATGCAAGGCGCCACCGACCTGCCGGTGACGGTCAAGCACCGCATCGGCGTGGACGACACCGACAGCTACGCCGACCTCGTGCGCTTCGTCGAGACGGTTTCGGCGGCGGGCTGCCGCACCTTCGTGGTACACGCGCGCAAGGCCTGGCTCTCCGGCCTCTCGCCCAAGGAGAACCGCGAGGTTCCGCCGCTGCGCCACGACGTGGTGCACCGCCTCAAGGCGGATTTCCCGCATCTCGAGATCGTCCTCAACGGCGGCATCCTCGACCTCGACGCCGCGCTTCCCCACATCGGCCCCACCGACGGCGTGATGATCGGCCGCGGCGCCTACGAGACGCCGTGGATTCTCGCCGCCGCCGACGCCCGGGTGTTCGGCGACCCCACCCCGCCCAAGACCCGCCGCCAGGTGGTGGAGGAGATCGCCGAGCTGGCGGCCCAAGTGGTGGCCGAGGGGCAGCCCCTCGCCCGCCTCACCCGCCATGTGATCGGCCTGTTCCACGGCTGCCCGGGGGCGAAAACCTGGCGCCGGATGCTGGGCGAGGACGCCCGCCAGCCCGAGTGGAACGGCCCTAAGGCGCCCGAGCTGGTGCGCCGCGCCGCCGCCCAGGTGCCCGCCGACTGCCTCGACGAGCGCCCCGCCGCCTGACCGGAAAAACCGTGGCGGCGCGGCCCGGAATCCTCCATAAAGGGGCGATCACCCGGGCGCTTTCCCGCGCCCGTCATTTCGGGCGCGCTCCATGACACCGATCTACGCACAACGCCATCTCCTGGGCACGCGGTCGCTGACCGCCCCGGAGATCACCGACCTGCTCGACCGCGCCGACCGCTACGCCGCGGTCAACCGCTCGGCGGAGAAGAAACTGGCGGTGCTCGCCGGGCGCACCGTGGTCAACCTGTTCTACGAAAACTCCACCCGCACCCGCACCAGCTTCGAGCTGGCGGCCAAGCGCCTGGGGGCGGACGTGGTCAACATGCAGACCGGCGCCAGCTCGGTGGCCAAGGGCGAAACCCTGATCGACACCGCCGCCACCTTGAACGCCATGCACCCCGACGTGCTGGTGGTGCGGCACCAGGATTCCGGCGCCGTCAGCCTGCTGTCGCAAAAGGTCAACTGCGCGGTGGTCAACGCGGGCGACGGCAAGCACGAGCACCCCACCCAGGCGCTGCTCGACGCCCTCACCATCCGCCGCCGCAAGGGCCGGCTGGCGGGCCTCAAGGTGGCGATCTGCGGCGACGTGCTGCACAGCCGGGTGGCGCGCTCCAACATCCACCTGCTCGCCGCCATGGGGGCGGAGGTGCGGCTGGTGGCGCCGCGCACCCTCTGCATTCCGGGGGCCGAGAGCCTGGGGGTTTCGGTGTTCCACGACCTCCGCGCCGGGATCGCCGATTGCGACATCGTGATGATGCTGCGCATCCAGAACGAGCGGATGTCGGGCGGTTTCATCCCCTCCACCCGCGAGTACTTCCGCTTTTTCGGCCTCGACCGCGAGAAGCTGGCGGCCGCCAAACCCGACGCCCTGGTGATGCACCCGGGGCCGATGAACCGCGGCGTCGAGATCGACTCCGACATCGCCGACGACGTGGAGCGCAGCGTCATCCGCGAGCAGGTGGAGATGGGCGTGGCGGTGCGCATGGCGGTGCTCGAAACCCTGACCCTCAACCTCGCGCGCGGGGGCGACCGATGAAACCGACCGCCGGAACCACCGTCTTCCTCAACGCCCGCCTGCTGGACCCGGCGAGCGGCCGCGACCAGACCGGCGGCGTGCTGGTCACCGGCGAGCGCATCGCCGCCATCGGGCCGGAAGTGCAGGTGCCCGCCGGGGCCGAGGTCGTCGACTGCCGCGGCCTCTGCCTCGCGCCCGGCCTCGTCGACATGCGGGTGCAGCTGTGCGAGCCGGGGGCGGAGCACAAGGAAACCATCGCCTCCGCCGCGCGCGCCGCGGTGGCGGGCGGCGTCACCGCCATGGCCTGCCTGCCCAACACCGACCCGGTGATCGACAACGACGCGGTGGTGGAGTTCGTCGCCCGCCGCGCCCGCCTCGCCGGGCTGGCGAAGGTCTACCCCTACGGCGCCGCCACCAAGGGCACCCGCGGCGAGGAAATCGCCGAAATCGGCCTGCTCGCCGACTCCGGCGCGGTGGCGTTCACCGACGGCACCCGCGCGGTCGGCTCGGCGATGGTGATGAACCGCCTGCTCTCCTACGCCGCGAGCTTCGGCTTCCTGATCGCCCAGCACCCCGAGGAGCCGACCATGGGCGGCGGCGACATGAACGCGGGCGAGACCGCCGGCGGCCTCGGCCTTTCGGGCGTCTCCCCAGCGGCCGAGTGGATCCTGCTGGAGCGCGACCTGCGCCTGGTCGAGATCACCGGCGCGCGCTACCACGCCGCCCACCTCTCCACCGCCGAAAGCGTCGCGATCGTCCGCCGCGCCAAGGCGCGCGGGCTGTCGGTCACCTGCGACTGTACGCCGCCGCACTTCCTTCTCACCGAGGCGGCGGTGGGCGAGTTCCGCACCTTCGCCAAGCTCTCGCCGCCGCTGCGGAAGGAAAGCGACCGCCAGGCCCTGCTCGCCGGGCTGAAGGACGGCACCATCGACTGCGTCGCCTCCGACCACTGCCCGCAGGATTCGGATTCCAAGCGCAAGACCTTCCACGACGCGGCGTTCGGCGGCGTCGGCGTGCAGACCCTGCTCTCGGCGGTGCTGGAGCTGACGCGGGAGGCGGACATGCCCCTGCTCGACGCCCTCGCCACCGTCACCGTCAACCCGGCACGCCTGCTCGGGCTTCCCGGCGGGCGGTTGGAGCCGGGCGCGCCCGCCGACCTCGTGGTGTTCGACCCGCACCGCCGCTGGCGGGTGGGCGCCGAAACCCTGCTGTCCAAATCCAGGAATTCGCCGTTCGACGAGGCGGAGATGACCGGCGCGGTGGTCCGCACCGTCGTCGACGGCCGCAGCGTCTTCATCGGCGCGGAGATCGATTCATGACCAGCGCCCTCGTCCTGATCCTCGCCGCCGTCGGCGGCTACCTGCTCGGCTCGATCCCGTTCGGCCTCGTCCTCACCCGCATGGCCGGGCTGGGCGACCTGCGCACCATCGGCTCGGGCAACATCGGCGCCACCAACGTGCTGCGCACCGGCCGCAAGGGCCTGGCCCTCGCCACTCTCCTGCTCGATTCCGGCAAGGGCGCGATCGCCGCGCTGGCGGCGTGGGGGCTTTGGGATTCCCGCGCGGCGCTGGCGGCGGGGCTGTTCGCGGTGCTCGGCCACAATTTCCCGGTGTGGCTCAAGATGAAGGGCGGCAAGGGCGTCGCCACCACCTTGGGCGTGCTGCTCGCCACCTCGCCGCTGGTCGGCCTCGCCGCCTGCCTCACCTGGCTCGGCATGGCGTTCGCGTTCAAGTATTCGTCGCTCTCCGCGCTGGTGGCGCTGACGCTGGCGCCGTTCGTCGCCCTCGCCCTCGGCCAGCCCGCCCACGCGCTGGTGTTCGCGGTGCTGGCGACGCTGGTGGTGGCGCGCCACCACGCCAACATCAAGCGCCTGCTGGCGGGCACCGAGCCGCGCATCGACATCGGCAAGAAGTTCAAGAAATCCTAGGACCGGCGCCATGCCCCCACTGACCGACGAAGACCGGATCGACTGGCTGCGCCTCAGCCGGTCCGAGAACGTCGGCCCGGTGGCGTTCCGCCGCCTGCTCGCCCGCTTCGGCTCGGCGGGCGCGGCGCTCGCGGCCCTGCCCGACCTCGCCCGCTCCGGCGGCCTGCGGCGGCCGATCGCGGTGGCGCCGCGCGCGGCGGCGGAGGCGGAGCTGGCGGCGCTCGACCGCATCGGCGGCCGCCTGCTCGCCCTCCCCGACCCCGACTATCCGCCGCTGCTGCGCGAGATTTCCGACGCGCCGCCGGTGCTCTGCGCGCTCGGCCGGGTGGACCTGCTGCACCGCCCGGCGGCGGCGATCGTGGGGGCGCGCAACGCCTCGGTCCACGGCGGGCGGTTCGCCCACCGCCTGGCGGCCGATCTCGTGGCGGCGGGCGTGGTGGTGGTCTCTGGCTTCGCGCGCGGCATCGACGCCGCCGCCCACGCGGGCGCGGGCGCGGCGCACACCGTGGCGGTGATGGCGGGCGGCGCCGACGTGATCTACCCGCGCGAAAACCGCAGCTTATGGGAGGCGATCCGCGCCGAGGGCTGCGTGGTCTCGGAAATGCCGCCCGGCACCGAGCCGCAGGCGCGTCACTTCCCGCGCCGCAACCGCATCGTCTCCGGCCTCGCCCGGGGCGTGGTGGTGGTGGAGGCGACGCCGCGCTCCGGCTCGCTCATCACCGCGCGCCTCGCGGGCGAACAGGGGCGCGAGGTGATGGCGGTGCCGGGCTTCCCCGCCGACCCGCGTTCGGGCGGCACCAACGCCCTGATCAAGGACGGCGCGACCCTGGTGGAAAGCGCGGAAGACGTGATCTCCGCCATTGCGCCGCGGCGGACTCCGGCGCAAGGTTCGCTTCCAGGTTTCGCCGAGGCGGAGGCGCCGCCGGTGCCCGCGCGGCTGATCGCGGCGCCGGAAAGCGCGGTTGAGCGCCGGGAGAGATTGCTCGAATCTTTGACCTCGGCACCGCTTCCGGTTGACGTGGCGCTGCGCGAATGTCAATTGTCTGCTGCCGAGGGCGCGGTCGCGCTGCTGGAACTGGAGCTTGCCGGGCGCATCGAACGCCTGCCCGGACAGATGATCGCCCGGATCCCCGGGTGATCCATACGCACTCTCGGATTTTTCCCGCTCGCGGGCTTCAAGCTGAAGGTAGTTCATGGACGTCGTCGTCGTCGAATCCCCGGCCAAGGCCAAGACCATCAACAAGTATCTCGGCTCCGGCTACCATGTGATCGCGAGCTACGGCCACATCCGCGACCTTCCGGCGAAGGACGGCTCGGTGGACCCGGACGGCGGCTTCGCGATGCAGTGGGAAATCGCCGCCAACGACGAAAAGCACATCAAGGCGATCGCCGACGCGGTCAAGAAGGCCGACGGCCTGATCCTCGCCACCGACCCGGATCGCGAGGGAGAGGCGATCTCCTGGCACGTCCAGGACGAACTGGCGAAGCGCAACCTGCTCAAGGACAAGCCGGTCAGGCGCGTGGTGTTCAACGAAATCACCAAGCGCGCGATTCTCGAGGCGATGAACCACCCGCGCAAGGTGGACCAGGAACTGGTGCAGGCCTACCTCGCCCGCCGCGCGCTGGATTACCTCGTCGGCTTCACCCTTTCGCCGGTGCTGTGGCGCAAGCTGCCGGGCAGCCGCTCGGCGGGGCGCGTGCAATCGGTGGCGCTGCGCCTGATCTGCGAGCGCGAGAAGGAAATCGAGGATTTCCGCTCCGACGAATACTGGACCATCGACGGCAGCTTCCTCACCCAGGCGGGCGCGCCGTTCACCGCCCGCCTCACCCACTTCGACGGCAAGAAGCTCGACAAGCTCGGCGTCTCCGGCGAGGCGATGGCCAAGGGCATCGAGCTGGCGCTGCGCAACGCCGCCTTCTCGGTGGGGTCGGTGGAGCGCAAGCAGACCCGCCGCAATCCCTATCCGCCGTTCACCACCTCGACCCTCCAGCAGGAGGCGGCGCGCAAGCTGCACTTCGGCGCCAAGAAGACCATGGACGTGGCCCAGCGCCTCTACGAGGGCGTGGACCTGGGCGGCGAGACCGTCGGTCTCATCACCTACATGCGAACCGACGGCGTGACCCTGGCGCAGGAGGCGATCGAGGGCGCGCGCAGCGTGATCGCCCGCGACTTCGGCCAGAACTACCTGCCGCCCAGCCCGCGCATCTACAAGACCAAGGCGAAGAACGCCCAGGAGGCCCACGAGGCGATCCGCCCCACCGACCTCTCGCGCACCCCGGCCTCGGTGGCGCACCTGCTCAACCGCGACCAGGCCCGCCTCTACGAACTGATCTGGAAGCGCACCCTGGCGAGCCAGATGGAAAGCGCGGTGCTCGACCAGGTGGCGGTGGACGTGACCGCCCCCTCCGCCAAGGCGACGCTGCGCGCCACCGGCTCGATCGTCGCGTTCGACGGTTTCCTCAAGGTCTACCGCGAGGACAGCGACGACGCCGAGGGCAAGACCGCCGACGACGCCGACCGCCGCCTGCCGCAGATGGCCGAGGGCCAGGTTCTGGCGTTGCAGGACATCCTCTCCGAGCAGCACTTCACCCAGCCGCCGCCCCGCTATTCGGAAGCGAGCCTGGTGAAGAAGCTCGAGGAGCTGGGCATCGGCCGCCCCTCCACCTACGCCTCGATCATCTCGGTGCTGCAGGACCGCGACTACGTGCGCCTCGACCAGCGCCGCTTCATTCCCGAGGATCGCGGCCGGGTGGTGACCGCGTTCCTGGAGAACTACTTCAGCCGCTACGTGCAGTACGGCTTCACCGCCGAGCTGGAACAGCAGCTCGACGAGATTTCCGACGGCAAGCGCGCGTGGCAGCAGGTGCTCACCGCGTTCTGGCGCGATTTCGCCGCCGCCGTGGAGGCCACCAAGGATCTGCGCGTCTCCCAGGTGCTCGACCAGTTGGACGCCGACCTCGGCCCCCACTTCTTCCCCGAGAAGGAGGACGGCAGCGATCCGCGCGCCTGCCCGCAGTGCGGCACCGGCCGCCTCGGCCTGCGGCTCGGGCGGCACGGCGCGTTCATCGGCTGCTCCAACTACCCCGAGTGCCGCTACACCCGGCCCTTGAGCTTCGGCGTCGGCCAGAACGGCAACGGCGAGGACGCCGCCGTGCTCGAAGGCCCGCGCGTGCTGGGGCCGGACCCGGAAACCGGCATGGCGGTGAGCGTGCGCAAGGGGCCGTATGGCGACTACGTGCAGCTCGGCGAGGAACGCACCGAGCCGCCCGCCCCCGGCAGCCGCGCCAAGAAGCCCAAGGTGGTGAAGCCCAAGCGCGTCTCCCTGCCGCGCGGCATGGAGGCGGTGTCGGTGACCCTGGAGCAGGCGGTGGCGCTGCTCGCCCTGCCGCGCGACCTGGGCCACGACCCGGAAACCGGCGAGGCGGTGCAGGCGGGCCTCGGCCGCTTCGGCCCCTACGTCAAGCGCGGCGCGATCTACAAGTCCCTCGCCGCCACCGACGACGTGCTCTCGGTGGACCTGGGCCGCGCGCTGGAGCTGATTTCCCAGTCCCCGGCGTCCAAGAACCCGCCCAAGGAACTCGGCGCCCACCCGGCCGACGGCAAGCCGGTGTCGTTGCGCCAGGGGCGGTTCGGTCCCTATGTTCAGCATGGACAGTTGCGCGCCACCCTGCCCAAGGCGGACCGCGAGGCGGGCGACCTCGGCCTCGCCCGCGCGGTGGAAATCCTCGCGGCCAAGGCGGCGAAGGACGGCGGCGCCGCCCCCGCCAAGGCGGCCAAGCCGGCCAAGGCCGAGGCGCCGAAAAAGGCCGCCGCCGCCAAGAAACCGGCGGCGAAGAAGGCCCCGGCGAAGACCAAGCCCGCCGCGGCGAAGAAGGCCCCGGCGCAGAAGAAGGAACGCGCGTGACCGCGAAAAAGACCCCGCTCCCGACCAAGGAGCAACTCGCCGCCTTCATCCGCGAAGCCGGCGCCGACGTCGGCAAGCGGGAGATCGCGCGCGCCTTTTCGATCACCGGCGACGACCGCCAGATTCTCAAGGACATGCTGCGCGAGCTGGCCTCCGAGGGCAAGGTGCGCAAGAGCGCCAAGCGCGCCTTCGCCGACCCGGAGGTGCTGCCGACGGTGACGGTGATCGAGATCCACGCCGCCGACGGCGAAGGCGAGCTGCTCGCCCGGCCGGTGACCCAGGCGGACTGGGACATCGCCAAGACCGCCGGGGCCGAGGCGCCGGCGATCCGCGTCGCCAAGTCGGACCGCATCAAGCCCGCCGTGGGGGTCGGCGACCGCCTGCTGGCGCGGCTCGAACCGCAGGGCCGCAACCGCTACCTCGCCAAGCCGATCCGCCGGATTTCCCACGGCGCCGCGCGCATCCTCGGCATCGTCGAGGCGGCGGGCGACGCCTTCGTGCTGCGCGCCACCGACCGCAAGGCGGCGGGCGAGTTCAGCATTCTCCCCGCCGACCTCGGCCCCGCCAAGGCGGGCGACCTCGTCACCGCCGAACTGCTGCCGCGCCGCGGCAACCGCTACGGCGCCAAGCAGGTGCGCGTCGTCGAGCGCCTCGGCAGCCGCACCGACGCCAAGGCCTTCAGCCTGATCGCGCTGCACGCCAACGAAATCCCCTACGTCTTCCCCGAACCGGCGCTGCGCCAGGCGGAGGCGGCGAAGCCGGTCACCGCCCTCGGCAACCGCGTCGATTTGCGCAAGGTGCCGCTCGTCACCATCGACGGCGAGGACGCGCGCGACTTCGACGACGCGGTGTTCGCCGAGCCGGACCCGGACCCGGAAAACCCCGGCGGCTGGCATCTGCTGGTCGCGATCGCCGACGTCGCCTGGTACGTCCGCCCCGGCGACGCCCTCGACCGCGCCGCCAAGGAGCGCGGCAACTCGGTCTACTTCCCCGACCGCGTCGTGCCGATGCTGCCGGAGCAATTGTCCAACGACCTCTGCTCCCTCCGCCCCGACGGCGACCGCCCCTGCATGGTGGCGGAAATGTGGATCGACGCCGAGGGCCGGAAGACCCGCCACCGCTTCTTCCGCGCGCTGATGCGCTCGGCGGCGCGGCTCACCTACACCCAGGTGCAGCGCGCCCAGGACGGGCAGACCGACGACGCCACCGACCCGCTGATGGACGCGGTGATCCTCCCCCTCTACGGCGCCTACGCCGCCCTCGACCGGGCGCGGCAGGCGCGCGGCACCCTCGACCTCGACATTCCGGAAAAGAAGATCCAGGTGGACGAGACCGGCAAGGTGACCGGCGTGCAGGTGCGCGAACGCTTCGACAGCCACAAGCTGATCGAGGAGTTCATGATCCTCGCCAACGTCGCCGCCGCCGAGGCGCTGGAATCGGTGCGCCAGCCGGTGGTCTACCGCGTCCACGACGAACCCTCGCTGGAAAAGCTCGAGGCCCTGCGCACCACGCTTCAGACCGTCGGCATCCGCCTCGCCAAGGGGCAGGTGATGCAGCCCAAGCACTTCATGCGCATCCTCGAACAGGCGGACCGCCTGCCCGCGAGGGAAATGGTGCACCAGATGGTGCTGCGCACCCAGGCGCAGGCGCAGTACGACTTCGCCAACATCGGCCACTTCGGCCTCGCGCTGCGGCGCTACGCCCACTTCACCTCGCCGATCCGCCGCTACGCCGACCTGCTGGTGCACCGCGCGCTGATCTCGGGCTTCGGCCTCGGCGAGGGCGGCCTGCCGCCCGACGCCCTCGCCACCGCCGACGAGGTCGCCGCCCACATCTCGATGACCGAGCGCCGCGCCGCCAAGGCCGAACGCGAGGTGGTGGACCGCTACGCCGCGCTCTACCTCGCCGACCGCGTCGGCGCGCGGTTCGCCGGGCGCATCGGCGGCGTCGCGCGCTTCGGCCTGTTCGTCACCCTCGCCGAGACCGGGGCGGACGGGCTGATCCCGATCTCCACCCTGCCCAACGACTTCTATCGCCACGACGAGGCGCGCAACCGCCTGGTGGGCAGCCGCGACGGCCGGGTGTTCGCCCTCGGCGACACGGTGACGGTGCGGCTGCTGGAGGCGGACCCGGTGACCGGCTCGCTGGTGCTGGCGCTTTCGGACAGCGACGACGACGACGACGCGCCGCTGCCGCCGCGCGACCCGCAACGCTTCCGCACCGGGCCGAAGCGCACCCCGAAACCCCAGCGAACCCCAGGCGCGCCGGGGCGCGCCAAGGTTTCGAAAGGCAACGCCAAGCGCCGCCGTTGACGTCGGCGTCCAGCCGGGGTTCACTACGCTTCTTTTGCGAAGGGAGCGACCATGCGGGCGACCGCGACGAACGGCTGGCGACGAACGGCGGCGTGCCTCGGCACGGCGGTGCTGCTGGCGTGGTCGGCCCCCGCTCCCGCCGCCGTCGACGCGCCCGAGGTCGGCCGGGTGCTCGCCTACGGCCTGCGGGCGATCGAGAGCCGCGCCCTCGACGCCGTCACCCTCGCCGACGTCACCGTCGAGGGCCTGCGCGGCCTCGCCACCATCGAGCCGGGCTTCAGCCTGTCGCAATCGGGCAAGACCCTCTCCGCCATCGTCGCCGGGCGCGAGATCGGCCGGTGGGAAACGCCGGTGGCCGACACGCCGGAAGGCTGGTCCACCCTCGCGATGTTCGTGATCCAGGCGGCGCAGGCGAAATCCGCCGCCCTCGGCCGGGCGGACGAGGAGGCGCTCTATCAGGCGTTCTTCGATTCCGCCCTCGGCCCCCTCGACCCGTTCTCCCGCTACGCCGGGCGGATCGAGGCGGAGCAGCAGCAGGAACGCCGCAACGGCTTCGGCGGCGCGGGCATCCGCTACCGCCTGTATCGCGACCATCTCGAAATCACCTCGGTGCTCGAAGGCACGCCCGCCGAGGAGGCCGACATCGCCCCCGGCGACCGCGTCGTCGCGATCGCCGGAACCGTGGTCAACGGCCTGTCGCGCAAGGAGGTTCACGACCTGCTGCGCGGCCCGGTGGACAGCTCCCTGCGCCTCACCGTCTCGCGCGGCGGGGCGGAGCGCAGCGTGACCCTGCGGCGCGGCCTGGTCTCCACCCCCACCGCGTTCCTCTCGGTGGAGGACGGCGTGCCCCACCTCAAGGTGACGCGATTCTCGCAGCAGACCGTCTCCCTCTCCCGCCGTCTGATCGAGGAGATGCTGGCCGGGCGCGACCGCCCGCCGCCGGGGCTGATCCTCGATCTGCGCGGCAACCCCGGCGGCCTGCTCGACCAGGCGGTGGGGCTGGCGGACCTGTTCCTCGCCAAGGGCGACATCGTCGCCACCCGGGGCCGCCATCCGCAGACGATGCAGAGCTACCAGGCGACGCAGACCGACGTGCCGGACGGCGACCTCCTCAAGAACCTGCCGATTCTCGTGCTGATCGACGGCAAGACCGCCTCCGCCGCCGAAATCGTCGCCGCCGCGCTTCAGGCCGACGACCGCGCCGTGGTGGTGGGCACCACCTCCTACGGCAAGGGCACGGTACAGACGGTGGTGGCGATGCCCAACGGCGGCGAGATGACCCTCACCTGGTCGCGCTTCTACACCCCCACCGGATACGCCCTGCACGGCCTCGGCGTGATGCCGACGGTGTGCACCGCCGAGGGCCGCACCACGCCCGAGGCGGTGATGGCGTCGCTGGCGGGCGGAACCCTGCCCGCCGCCGCCGCCGCCGCGCGCTGGCGCAGCGTCGGCCTGGCGGACGTGGACGGCCGCCACGCGCTGCGCCGGGTGTGCCCGCCCGAGGACCACGGCAACCGCGACGCCCTCGATCTCGACATCGCCCAGGCGATCCTGCTGACCCCCGGGGCCTATCGCACCGCGCTCGCCGCGCTGGCGGGCACGCAGCGCGCCGCCACGGGCGATAAGCCTTGACATCGGCGCGGAAACGGCTATTTTCCGCGCTTCAATATGGTTTGATTCTCTAGCGATGGATTAAAGTCATGGCCAAGCCCGCCACCGTGCTCGTGAAGCTGGAAAGCACCGCCGGCACCGGCTATTTCTACGTGATCAAGAAGAATCCGCGGAACACCACCGAGAAGATGGAATTCCGCAAGTACGATCCGGTGGTGCGCAAGCACGTCGCCTTCAAGGAAACCAAGCTGAAGTAAGCTTCGGCGGTTTTCTCCATTGCCAAGCGCCCGGCCTCGCGGCCGGGCGCTTTGTCATGCCAGGGCCGCCTTGAGGCGCGCCAGCACCTCCCCCGCCGCGAACGGTTTGGCGACGAACGCCGCGAACGGCGGGTCGTCCCACGCGTCGGCCAGCAGTTCGTGGGCGTCGAGGCCGCTGCACGCCCAGATCGGCGCGCCGCCGATGCGTTCCCGCAGCTTGCGCGCCCATTCCACGCCGCTGCCGTCGGGCAGACGCACGTCCATCACCACCAGCGCCGGAGGGCGCGCAATCGCGGCCGCCAGGGCCTCGGCACCGGTGCGCGCCACCTCCGCCTCGCCCCCGGCGAGGCTCGCCAGCTCGCGCCAGAGATGGGCGGCGGGCGCGCTGTCCTCGACGATCAGAACCCGCTTCATCGCCCCGCCAGCCTCCACCCCGCCGCCGCGGCGAAGCCCCAGCCCGCGATCATCAGCAGCGCGCCGAACGGCACCACCGGGCCGAGGCTGACCATCGCCAGCGCCCGCAGATAGAGGCCGCCCGAAAACCCGAGCACGCCCAGCAGCCACAGCAGCGCCGCCCAGCGCAGCCGGGCCGCCGCCGGACCCGCCAGCGGCGCGGCGAGGGCCGCCGCCAGCGCCGCCACCGCGTGGGGCAGATGATAGGCGAGGCCGATGTCGACCAGCGGGCCGCCGCCCAGCCGATGGGCCGAAAGCGCGCCGACGACGATCGCCGCCGCGCCGAACGCCGCCGCCGTCACCGCGAGCGCGGCGCCGCAGCCGGACAATGAAGCGAGTCTCATGGAATCCCCCGAGGACTGTTTGTCTTGATTTCGTCCCGCGACCGCGCGCCTGCAACCGTCGCCGACGGAAAAAAGGCCGGGCTTGGGTGAAGCCCGGCCGAAGTATGCTCTTGAGGGAAAGAGGATACCGATATCGACGCGTACGTCGATGGTTGGAGAATGCCGGGAAACCGCCGCCGCTTCAGTGACGGGCGTCACCCAAACCCCGGAAATCCAAGACGTTTCGGTTAAGGTTCGCCGCGCACGTCCTCGACGATGGCGGCGAGGCGCGGCACGTCGAGCACCATCAGCGCGTTCTTCTCGCGCTTGAGGATTCCCTGGCGGGAGAGATCGCTCATCACCCGCGCCACCGTCTCGCGGGTGGTGGAGACGCGGCTGGCGAGGTCGGAATGCACGGGAATCGGCGAGATCGCCGCGCTCGCGGCATCCTTGGCGCCAAGGCGCGCGAGGCGGAGAATTTCCGCGTGGACGCGGTTGTTGGCGCCGAGGGTGGAAAGATCGAGGATGCGGCCCGAGGAGGTGCGCACCACCGCCGCCAGCCTGCGCATCACCGCCAGCGCCAGGGCCGGGGTTTCGGTGGCGAGCTTGCGGAAGGTGTCGTCGCCGATGCAGCCCAGCACCGCCGCGTCCACCGCCATCACGCTGGCCGAGCGCGGCTCGCCGTCGAGGGCGGCGAGTTCGCCGAAATGGCCGCCGGGGCCGATGTCGTCGAGGGTGATCTCGCGGCCCGAGATCGAATAGAGCACCACCCGCACCTTGCCGGAGACGACGAAGAACACTTCGCGGCTCTCGCTCTGGCGGTCGATGATCTCCTCGCCGGCGCGGAAGCGCCGCCAGACGATCGCCCGGTCGAGGATCGCCAGCACGGCGGGCGGCAATCCGGTAAACATCGCGATGTCGGCGGCGGTGAACTTCGGGGTCATCGTCTCGGACTTGAACTGCCGGGAACGCCGGGCGGCGCCCCCAGGTGGATCTCGGAGTAACGCACTCTACGCCAAGCGAGTATGCCCGATTTCGGAGATTTGTCGCGATCAAAAAGAGCCGCCGGGACGCTTTCGCGCCCCGGCGCACCGGGTTGGGTCGGCGAAGGTCGGGCGGATCAGATCCGCGCCGAACCGGCGCCGAATTCGGGGTAGGCTTCCATGCCGAGTTCGGCCTTGTCCTGCCCCTGGAACTCCTCCTCGTCGGACACGCGGATGCCGACGGTGAACTTGAGCGCGGCCCAGACGATGCCGGTGGCGACGACGGTGAACGCGCCGATCGACAGAATGCCGACGATCTGGGCGACGATGTCGCCGCCGTCGAAGATGCCGACCGCGAGGGTGCCCCAGATGCCGTTGACGAGGTGCACGGAGAGCGCGCCCACCACGTCGTCGATCTTGAGCTTGTCGAAGAACGGCACCGCGAGCACCGCGAGCACGCCGCCGACGCCGCCGATGATGATGGCGTAGAGCGGGGTGGGCACGTCGGGACCGGCGGTGATCGCCACCAGACCGGCGAGCGCGCCGTTCAGCGACATCGACAGGTCGACCTTCTTGAACAGCAGCTGCGAGGCGAGCATCGCCGCGACGATGCCGGCGCAGGCCGCGATGTTGGTGTTGGCGTAGACGTTGGCGATCGCCACCGCGTCGGCCGCCGAGCCGAGGGCGAGCTGGGAGCCGCCGTTGAAGCCGAACCAGCCGAACCACAGGATGAAGGTCCCGAGGGTGGCCATCGGCAGGTTGGCGCCCGGGATCGGGTTGACCGAGCCGTCGGCGTTGTACTTGCCCTTGCGCGGCCCGGCGAGGATCGCGCCGGTCAGCGCCGCCCAGCCGCCCACGGAGTGGACCAGGGTGGAACCGGCGAAGTCCTTGAAGCCCATTTCCGAGAGCCAGCCGCCGCCCCACGCCCAGGAGCCGGTGATCGGGTAGATGATCGCGGTGAGGAACACGGTGAAGATCATGAACGGCCAGAGTTTGGTGCGCTCGGCGATGGTGCCGGAGACCACCGACGCGGCGGTGGCCACGAACACCACCTGGAAGAACCAGTCGGACATCACCGCGTAGCCGTTCTCGATCACCGGGCCGATCAGCTCGGCGGTCTTCTCCTCGGCGGCCAGCAGCGCGGCCTCGGCGTCGGAGGGATTGTAGAACAGCGAGAAGGTGCCGATGTAGCCGCCGTCCACGTCGCCGTACATCAGGTTGTACCCGACGAGGTAGTACATGATGCAGGCCATCGAATAGAGCGCGATGTTCTTCAGGCAGATCGTCGCGGTGTTCTTGGTGCGCACCAGACCGGCTTCGAGCATGGCGAAGCCCGCGGCCATCCACATCACCAACGCGCCGTGGATCAGGAAGGAGAACGTGTTGAAAACGAATGCGGTCTCGCCTTCGACTTCCGCATGGGCGGGCGCGCCGGAGGCGATCAGCGCGAACGCCGCCAGGGCGGGCAAGGCGACGAGGGTTTTGTTGAGCTTCATATCCGACTGTCTCCTCAAAGGGCTTCGGCGTTGGTTTCGCCGGTGCGGATCCGCACCACCTTGGCGATGTCGGTGATGAACACCTTGCCGTCGCCGATCTTGCCGGTCTTGGCCGTGCTCACGATCGCGTCCACGACCGCGTCCACCATGTCCGACGGCACCGCAACCTCGATCTTCACCTTGGGCAGGAAATTCACCACGTATTCGGCGCCGCGGTAGATTTCGGTCTGCCCCTTCTGACGGCCGAAACCCTTGACCTCGGTCACCGTCAAGCCCTGGATGCCCAGGGGCGTCAAAGCCTCGCGGACATCATCCAGCTTGAACGGCTTGATGATCGCTGTGACAAGCTTCATCCGTTCTCCCTCCAAATCGCGTTGCGGCGGACGCCGCCCGACAGCACAGCCCCACTGGCCGTTCGGTGGCTGCAATACAAAGCCCGTGCCACATCCCACGGTGGCTGTAAAAAATACTCCTTTTCATGATGTTGCGCCGTTTTCTAAAGGCATTTTCAGCGGCACGAACGGCAACGGCCGACGAAATTTGCCCAATTTCGGCGCAGTTTGACGGAGTTGCCGAAATATGCCGCACACCCCTGCCCCGCCCATGAAAACGGCGCCGGAGATCGCTCTCCGGCGCCGATGGTCCGTCCGCGCACGGGCGGTCAGTGGGACAGGGTCTCGCCGTGCAGGGCGAAGTCGAGGCCGTCGCACTCCACCTGCCGCCCCACCCGCAGGCCGACGATCAGGTCGACGGCCTTGAGGATCAGGAAGCTGCCGACCGCCGACCACACCACGGTGAGGACGATGCCCTCGATCTGCACGATCACCTGCATCGGGTTGCCGTCCACCAGGCCCGACTTGCCCTCGCCGCCGATGAACGCGGTGGCGAACACGCCGGTGAGCACCGCGCCCACCACGCCGCCGACGCCGTGGACGCCCCAGACGTCGAGGGCGTCGTCGTAGCCGAACATCGCCTTGAGGCCGGTGACGCCCCAGTAGCACAGCACGCCCGACGCCAGGCCGATGGCAAGCGCGCTGCCGACGGTGACGAAGCCGCACGCCGGGGTGATCGCCACCAGGCCCGCCACCGCGCCGGAGGCGGCGCCGAGCAGGCTCGGCTTGCCGCGCTTGATCCACTCGACCAGCGACCACGACACCACCGCGGCGGCGGCGGCCACGTGGGTGTTGATCATCGCGTAGCCCGCCAGGCCGCCCGAGGCGAGCGCCGACCCGGCGTTGAAGCCGAACCAGCCGCACCAAAGCAGCGCCGCGCCGATCATCGTCAGGGCGAGGTTGTGGGGCGCCATGTTCTCGGTGCCGAGGCCCTCGCGCTTGCCCACCATCAGGGTGGCCACCAGGCCCGCCACCGCGGCGTTGATGTGCACCACCGTGCCGCCCGCGAAATCGAGCACGCCCTGGCCGCCGAGGTATCCGCCCGGACCCCACACCATGTGCGCCACCGGCACGTAGACGGCCATCAGCCACAGGGCGAGGAACAGCATCATCGCCGAGAACTTCATGCGGTCCGCCGGGCCGCCGACGATCAGCGCCGGGGTGATCACCGCGAAGGTGCACTGGAACATCACGAACACGGTCTCGGGAATGGTGCCGGAGAGGCTGTCGGGGCCGATCCCCGCCAGCATCAGGCGGTCCAGGCCGCCGACGAACGGGTTGCCCTCGGTGAAGGCGAGGCTGTAGCCCGCCGCCACCCACAGCACCGACATCAGGCCGGTGGCGAACAGGCACTGCATCAGCACCGTGAGCGCGTTCTTCTGCCGCACCAGCCCGCCGTAGAACAGCGCGAGGCCGGGGATCGTCATCATCAGCACCAGCACCGACGACATCAGCATCCAGGCGGTGTCGCCGGTGTCGAGGGCGGGTTCGGCGGCCTGCGCCAGCGCCGGGGAGGCCGAGGCGGCGAGCAGACCGGCGGCGAGCGCCGCGAATTTCACCTTGGTCATGGGAACGATCCTCGGAGCTTACAGGGCTTCGGCGTCGGTTTCGCCGGTGCGGATGCGGATCGCCCGCGAAATGTCGGCGACGAATACCTTACCGTCGCCGATCTTGCCGGTGCGGGCGGCGGCGAGGATGGTGTCGATCACCGGGTCCACCAGATCGTCGGGCACCGCCACCTCGATCTTCACCTTGGGCAGGAAGCTGACGACGTACTCGGCGCCGCGATAGATCTCGGTTTGGCCCTTCTGACGGCCGAAGCCCTTGACCTCGGAGACGGTGAGACCCTGCACCCCGAGCGGGATCAGCGCCTCGCGCACGTCGTCGAGCTTGAACGGCTTGATGATCGCCGTGACGAGTTTCATTTCCATGGTTCTCCAAACAGATCGGCGGAACGCCGCGATGCGCGCGCCGCGCGCGGGCGCGCGGGAGTCAATACAAGCGGCGTGCCATGCCGAAACGCGGCGGGAAACCGGTAAACCGGCGGAGAATGCGAACGCTCGCCCGGCGGCGCCCGGTCGGCATGCAGGCATATGCCCAAAATCGCGGCATCCGGATGCGCGAAGGGGCCGGGGATCTCTCCCCGGCCCCTTCGCCGCCAGCGCGCCCGCTCAGAGGGCTTCGCTGTCGTTTTCCCCGGTGCGGATGCGGATCGCCCGGCCGAGATCGGAGACGAACACCTTGCCGTCGCCGATCTTGCCGGTGCGCGCGGCGGAGACGATCGCCTCGACGATGGCGTCGACGAGGCCGTCCGGCGCCGCGATCTCGAGCTTCACCTTGGGCAGGAAGTTCACCACGTATTCCGCGCCGCGATAGATTTCGGTCTGACCCTTCTGCCGCCCGAAGCCCTTGACCTCGGTCACCGTCATGCCCTCGACGCCGAGCGGCGTGAGGGCGGCGCGCACGTCGTCGAGCTTGAAGGGTTTGATGATCGCCGTAACCAGCTTCATTCGGTCTCTCCCGCGGGGTGTCGATGATTCCGTACGCATCTTAGCAGAGTCGGAGACTCCCCGCACCACCCGCCCGCGCAACGAAAAACCCGGCCACGGGGGCCGGGTTTCGCGAATGCCGGAGGGCTGCGCGCTCAGGGCAGGAACAGCGCGGGTTCCGGACGGTCGTGGCCGAGGCGGTGCGACGCCTCCTTGATCGCGCGGGACAGCTTGTCGAACGCGCGGTTCTCGATCTGGCGCACCCGCTCGCGGCTGATGCCGTAGGACTTGCCGATGTCCTCGAGGGTCATCGGCTCGGTTTGCAGACGGCGCAGGCGGATGATGTCCGCCTCGCGCGGCGAGAGGCCGCGCATCGCGTCGGCGATCAGGCGATGGCCGAGGTTGGTTTCCTGCTGCGCCGAGAGGGTGTCCTCCTGGTTCGGGCGGCGATCCACCAGCAGCTCGATGCGCTCCATGCCGCCGTCCTCGCCCACCGGGGCGTTGAGGGTGGCGTCGGGCTTGGAGAGGCGGCGGTTCATCGTCACCACCTCGTGCTCGGGCACGCCGAGATCGGTGGCGATGGTCTTGACGTCCTCGGGCGCGAGGTCGCCGTCCTCATAGCGGCCGAGCGCCGCCTTGGCGCGCCGCAGGTTGAAGAACAGCTTCTTCTGCGCGGCGACGGTGCCGATCTTCACCATCGACCAGCTGTTGAGGATGTATTCGTTGATCGCCGCCTTGATCCACCACATCGCGTAGGTGGACAGGCGGAAGCCGCGCTCCGGGTCGTATTTCTTGACCGCGCGCATCAGCCCCACGTTGCCCTCGGAGATGAGGTCGGCAACCGGCAGGCCGTAATGGCGGTAGCCCATCGCGATCTTCGCGACGAGGCGCAAGTGGCTGGTCACCAGCTTGTGCGCCGCCTCCACGTCGCCGTGCTCGGTGAAACGGCGCGAGAGCATGTATTCCTCGTCGGCCGGAAGCACCGGAAACGCGCGGATCGCGCGCAGGTATCCCTGCAGGCCGCCTTCGTCGGAAATCGCCGGAACACTGAACGTCGTCATTGCAAAAGCTCCTCGAAACCTGGAGATGGACGCTTTTCAAAGGGGCATGACGCCCCGCTTTCTCCGGGTGCGAAAACGCACGACGCACCGGGAGGCATCGACGCGAGCGGGTCTAGATCAGGCCGTGGCGAAGGCTGGCGAAACGGTTCAGAGTCATCATATCCTCCATCGAGCAACATGAGTCCGATACGCGGCCCGGCTGCAGCTCGGCACACCGGGTAGGTCGGCCCAAGGGGTGGCACCGACCCTTCAAACATACAGCAAACGCCAGGAATCGCAAGCCCCCTTAGGGCGCTCGGTTATGAGAACGGCTTCACAATGAGGGGCGGTTTTCGCCGGGCCGGTCGGCGCCACGCCCTTGCGCACCGCTTCCGATCGTGGGAAGGTTCGCGCCGTTAACGCCTATCGTTCTCAAGTAGCCAACGTTGGGGGGACCGACGATGTTCCAGGGAAAACGCCGCGCCGCGCCGCTGGCGTGGGTGGCGCTGGCATGCGCCGCGCTGGCGGGCACCGCCGAGGCCGCCGAGCCGCCGCGCGCGATTCGCAGCTGCGTCGCCTGCCACACCTTCGACAAGGGCGGCCATTCCAAGATCGGCCCCAACCTGTGGGGCATCGCCGGGGCCAAGGCGGCGCACGATCCCAACTACGGCAAGTACGGCGAGGACTTCCTCGCCGCGGCGGCCGCCGGACTCGCCTGGACCGACGCCAACCTCGACGCCTACGTCGCCGAGCCGGTGGGATTCCTGCGCGAGGTTCTCGGCAAGCGGTCGGTGCGCACCTACATGGTCACCCGCGTGCCGCGCGACGCCGACCGCGCCGCCATCCTCGACTACCTCAAGAGCCTCAAGGACGAGTGAGCGCGGCGAGCACCGCCGCCTCGGTGGCACCCTCCGCGCCGCCCGGCAGGAACGCGGCGACGGTGCGGCCGCTCGCCGCGTCGCGGTAGATCGAGCCGACGCTCCCCGGCCCCGCCGCGCCGTGGCCTTCGACGAACAGCGGCGCCCGCATCTCCGGCGCCTTCATCACCCCCGCCATCAGCCCGAGACCGTAGCCGCAGGTGCGCCACGGCCGCCCGGCGAGGGCGCCGCCGACGGCATGCCAGCGCCGCATCAAGTCGAGCGACGCGGGTTTCAGCAGGCCGCCCGCGAGAATGCCGTGCAGCGCCAGCGCCGCCTCCGCCGCCGGGCCGACCACCAGGCCGGGGTAGACCCAACCCGGGTCGTAGTCGGGCAGGCCCGGCACCGACCCCCGCCCCGCCGCCACCCGGGCGGAAAGCCCGAGCGGGCCGAGCACCCACGCCTCCAGCACCGCGCCGAGATCGCCGCCGTGGGCGGCCTCGACGGCGCGGCGCGCCAGGAGATAGCCGGGATTGGAATAGCGCCACCCCCGCCCCGGCGCGAACGGCGGCGGACCGACGCGGGCGAACAGCGCGTCGTCGGGCCACGGCGCCTCGCCCCGCGCCACCGCCGCGTGGTAGTCGGGCAGGTCGCCGTAATCCGCCAGCCCGGCACGGTGGCGCAGCAGTTGGGCGAGAGTGAAGGGATGGCCGGGCAGGCGCGCGTCGAGATCGAGCCGCCCCGCCTCCGCCAGCCGCAGCGCGGCGGCGGCGAGCAGGGTCTTGGTCAGGCTCCACCACGGCACCGGCGCGAACGACGCGCCCTCGGCCGGAACCCCGGCGGCGGACACCGTGGCGACGATCATTGCGACAGGTCCTCGCGCAGCAGTTCGAGTTCCAGCCAACGATCCTCGGCGGCGGCGCGTTCCGCGGCGATCGCGCCGAGGCGCTCGGTGGCGGCGGCGAACCCGGCCGGATCGCGGCCGAACAGGCCCGGGTCGGCGAGCCTGGCCTCCAGCTTCGCCTGCTCCACGTCGAGGGCCTCGAGCTTCGCCGGAAGCTGCTCCCACTCGCGCTGATCCTTGTAGGAGAGCTTGGCGGGCTTGCGCGGCGCCTCGGCGCGGGGCGCGGCCTTGGGCTTGTCGGCGGGGGCCGAAGCCGCCGCCGGAGCCTTGCGCTGGCGGCGGTAGTCGGAATAGCCGCCCACGTATTCGTCCACCCGGCCGTCGCCCTCCAGCGCCCAGATCGCGGTGGCGATGCGGTCGAGGAAGTCGCGGTCGTGGCTCACCACCAGCGCCGTGCCCTCGTAGTCGGCGAGGGTTTCCTGGAGCAGGTCGAGGGTTTCGATGTCGAGGTCGTTGGTGGGTTCGTCGAGCACCAGCAGGTTCGAGGGCTTCGCCAGCGCGATCGCCAGCAGCAGGCGGTTGCGCTCGCCGCCCGAAAGCGACCCCACCGGGCTTTTCGCCTGCGCGTCCTCGAACAGGAAGTCGCGCATGTAGGACACCACGTGGCGCGGCCGTCCGCGCACCATCACCTGGTCGCCACCGTCGGGACAGAGGGTGTCCCACACCGTCTTCAGCGGGTCGAGGGCGGCGCGGCCCTGGTCGAGGTAGACCACCTGGAGATTGGTGCCGAGCCGCACCGAGCCTTCCTGCGGCGCCAGTTCGCCCATCAGCAGCTTGAGCAGGGTGGACTTGCCCGCGCCGTTGGCGCCGACGATGCCGACCCGGTCGCCGCGCAGCACCCGCAGCGAGGTGGGGCGGATCACCGGGCGGTCCTCCCAGGCGTAGGCCACGCCCGCCGCCTCGACCACCAGCTTGCCGGAGGGGGCGCCGCCGTCCACCCCGAGCTTGACCTGGCCGAGGCGGGCGCGCTGCTCGGCGCGCTCGCGCCGCAGCTCGCCCAGCGCCCGCAGGCGGCCCTGGTTGCGCTTGCGCCGGGCCGAGATGCCCTGGCGCGACCAGCGCGTCTCCTCGGCGATCTTCTTGTCGAGCTTGGCGCGCTCGACGCTCTCCTGTTCGAGGATCCCTTCGGACCACGCCTCGAACTCGGCGAACCCCTTGTCGAGGCGCCGGGCGACGCCGCGGTCGAGCCACACCGTCTGGCGCGTCAGGCGGCCGAGAAAGGCGCGGTCGTGGCTGATCGTCACCAGGCCGCCGCCGTAGCCCGCCAGCCGGTCCTCCAGCCATTCGATGGCCGGGAGGTCGAGGTGGTTGGTGGGTTCGTCGAGCAGCAGGATGTCCGGCTCGCCCACCAGCGCCCGGGCGATCGCCGCCCGCCGCGCCTCGCCGCCCGAAAGCGCCTTGGGGTCGGCGGCCGGGTCGAGGCCCAGCTCGGCGATCAGCGCGTCGGCGCGGAAGGTTTCGGCCGGGTCCGCCAAGCCCGCCGCCACCACGTCGCGCACCGACGCCCAGGCGGAGAGATCCGGCTCCTGCGGCAGGTAGGCGAGGCGCGTGCCGGGCTGGAGGAACCGCTCCCCCGCGTCCGCGTGCACCAGCCCGGCGGCGACCTTGAGCAGGGTGGATTTGCCCGCGCCGTTGCGCCCCACCAGGCAGATGCGGTCCCCCCGCGACACCGCGATCTCGGCGCCGTCGAACAGGACCTTGGTTCCGAACCGGAGGGAGAGTCCCCGGAGGTGCATCAGCGGAGGCGCCACGGCAATTCCCTTTCCATTTTCGCCGTAGGACATAGCCGCATCCGCCCGCCCGGCGCAAGACCCGGACGCCGTGGGCGACATACAAGGATAGGCGGCGGCCGAAGAAGTCCATTTCGGCGGCGTTTTGCACAAAAATTAAACAAACAATCATTTGATTTACACGCTGCCGATTTTATGGTCTGCCTGATTCCTAGGCTATGGCGGCAGCGGGGGTGCAGGACATGGTGAAACTCGGGGATATTTCAGTCGGAACAAAAATCTGGGGCGGTTTTCTTGCCCTGCTCGGGTTTCTCGTGCTGATCGCCGCGGTGGCGACTCTGCGCTTCGACGCGCTGCGCGACGGCATCGCCGATTATCAGGCGATTGCCTCCGACGCGGCCACGGTGTCGGAAATCAAGGCCCGCACCCTGCGCGCCCAGGTGCAGGCGCAGGAGTTCGTCGCCCGCCCGTCGGCGGAAGGTTCGGCCGCCGCCCTCGCCTCGGTGAAGGGCGCGCGCGAGGCGGTGGCGAGCGTGCTCGGCCGCGCCGCCGACCCGCAGTGGAAGACCCTGCTGGGGGAAATCGACGCCTCCCTCGCCGCCTACGGCACGGCGTTCGCCGAGGTCTCGACCCTGCAACTGCGGATGAGCGAAACCGCCCAGGGCAGCAACGAGCGCATCGCCTTCGACCTCGAACGCAAGCTCGCCCGCCTGGTCAAGGAGGCGACGACGGAGGGCGAAACCGACATGGCGTTCCGCTTTTCCCAGTCGCTGCGGGCGCTGCTGGTGGCGCGCGTCTACTTCACCAAGTACATGGACGGCTTCGCCGACGCCAACGCCGAGCGCGTCGCCCGCGAGTTCGAGGCGATGGCCTCGGAACTCAAGAGCGTGCGGGCGCGCCTCTATTCGGGCGACCGGCGCGACCTGCTCGACCAGATGCTCGGCAGCGGCGCCACCTACGCCGAGGGCCTCGCCGAAATCCGCAAGGACGCCGAGGCGCGCAACGGCATCGTCGCCACCCGCCTCGAGCCGCTGGGGGAACGCACCGTCGGCCAGGTGGCGCGTTTCGACGAAATGGCGGAAGCGCAGAAGCAGGCCCGCGCCGAGGCGATGCGCGCCGACGCCGGGTCCGCCTACGCGATCGTCGCCGCCACCTCGGCCCTCAGCATCGTCCTCACCCTGGCAATGGCGAAACTCCTCTCCGGCGGCATCGCCGGGCCGGTGCGGCGGATGACCGCGGCGATGAAAAGCCTCGCCGACAAGGACATGTCGACGGAGATCCCGGCGCGCGAAAACCGCGACGAGATCGGCGAAATGGCGCGGGCGGTGCAGGTGTTCAAGGACAACATGATCCTCGCCGACCGCCTCGCCGCCGAGCAGGCCGAGGCGCAGGCGGCGCAGATCGCCCGCGCCGACGCCCTCGCCCGCCTCACCCACGGCTTCGACGGCGAGGTGGGCGCCCTGCTTCAGGCCCTCGCCGGGGCGGGCAACCAGATGCAGGCCTCCGCCAAGGCTATGTCGGGGCAGGCGGAGGATTCGCTGGAGCGCGCCGCCGCCACCGCCGCCGCCGCCGATCAGGCCTCCGCCAACGTGCAGACCGTCGCCTCCACCGCCGAACAGCTCTCCGCCTCGATCGGCGAGATCAGCCGCCAGATGGAACAGGCGGCGGCGGTGGCGAGCGCGGCGGCGGAGCAGTCGGAACAGGCGTCCGAGGTGATCAAGAGCCTCGCCGCCTCCGCCGCGCGCATCGGCGACATCGTCCACCTCATCACCGACATCGCCGAGAACACCAACCTCCTCGCGCTCAACGCCACCATCGAGGCGGCGCGCGCGGGCGAGATGGGCAAGGGCTTCGCGGTGGTGGCAGGCGAGGTCAAGACCCTCGCCAACCAGACCGCCAAGGCCACCGAGGAGATCGGCCGCCAGATCCGCTCGGTGCAGGGCGAGACCGGCACCGCGGTCTCGGCCATCGAGGGCATCGCCCGCCGCATCGCCGAACTCTCCGACATCGCCCAGTCGGTGGCGGCGGCGGTGGAGCAGCAGAACGCCGCGACCCGCGAGATCGCCCGCAACGTGCAGCAGGCGGCGCAGGGCGCGGGCAACGTCACCGACAACATCCAGGGCGTCGCCCGCGCCGCCGAGCAGACCGGCCGCGCGGCGGAAGAGGTTCTGACGGCGGCGGGCCAGCTGTTCGCCCAGACCGACGGCATGAAGCAACTGGTGGAATCCTTCCTCGGGCGGGTACGCGCCGCCTGAGCTTGCGCCGCCCGCGTCCGCCGCCCTATCCTCCCCCGGAACGCGCTTCCGGGGGAGTTTTCGCATGCCGCGCATCGTTTCGCTGGTGCCGAGCCTGACCGAGCTGTGCTTCGACCTCGGCCTCGGCGACCACGTCGTCGGCCGCACCGACTTCTGCATCGCGCCCGTCGAGCGGGTGGCGGCGATCCCGAGCGTCGGCGGCCCGGGCAGCGTCGACGCGGCGCGGCTCGCCGCCCTGGCGCCCACCCACGTGCTGATGAGCCCCGAGGAAAACGGCCCCGCCGCCCCGGCCTTGGCGGTGGCGTGCGGCGCCGAGGCGGTGTCGGTGCAGCCGCAGCGGCCGGAGGACAACCGCGCCCTCTACCGCCGCCTCGGCGCGCTGTTCGGCCGCGAAGCCGAGGCCGAAGCCCTGGCGGCCCGCCTCGACGCCGCCCTCGCCGCCGCCCGCGCCTGCCGCGAGACGACGCCGACGCTCTCGGTGCTGCCGCTGCTGTGGAAGGATCCGTGGGTGAGCGCGGGTACGGACACCTACGTCGGCGCGATGCTCGCCGCCGTGGGCCTCGAAACCGTCGCGCCGGGGGCGCGCTACCCCCGCCTGGCCGATCTCGCGGCGGCGGCGGCGGCGGCGGATTGGCTCCTGCCCGCCACCGAACCCTACCCCTTCTCCGAGGAAAACGCTCAGGAAATCCGGGAGCGTCTCGGTCGCGCGACGGTGGAACGGGTGAGCGGCGAGGCGCTCGCGTGGTATGGCAGCCGGGCGATCCCGGCGCTGGCGGATCTGGCGGCGCTGAAACGGCGCCTCCTCGACAGGAGCGGGCGGCGCCCCTAAATCCGATTCCCCCTTCAACCGTTCGGAGATCCGCCATGACCACTGCCACCGCAACCTTCGGCGCCGGGTGCTTCTGGGGCGTGGAGGAACGCTTCCGCAAGTTGCCGGGGGTCAAGGAGGTGACCGTCGGCTATTCCGGCGGCCTCACCGAGAATCCCACCTACCGGCAGGTCTGCACCGACGAGACCGGCCACGCCGAGGTGGCGCAGGTGGTCTACGACGCCGACGCGATCACTTACGAGCAGCTTCTGGACGCGTTCTTCGAGATGCACGACCCGACCCAGGTCAACCGCCAGGGGCCGGACGTGGGGCGCCAGTACCGCTCGGTGATCTTTTTCCACGACACCATGCAGGAGGCCCAGGCCAAGGCGAAGATCGAGGCGCTCTCGGCGGGCTTCCCCCTGCCGATCGCGACCGAGATCGTCCCCGCCGGGGCGTTCTGGCCCGCCGAGGAGTATCACCAGCGGTATCTGGAAAAGAACGCCGGGCCGTTCTGCCGCTGACGCGCGGCAGAACCGGCCGGAGTTGGCGTTCAGTGGAGGGTGACGTCGCCGTTGATCGGCGAGCTTTCCCACGTCCACGACGGTTCGGCGGCGCGCAGGGCATCCTGCAATTCCGCCCAATTGGGCATGCCGCCGAGCTGATCGATGAGCTGGTCGAGCAGGCCGGTCATGGTGTAGGTGAAGACGCCTTCGTCCCGTGCGACGGTGTTGAGGACGAGGCAGGATTCCGAGACGTCGCGCATGATCGCGCCCGCGCGGGCCTCCGCCGCCTTCGGCAGCATGATGGTAATCGGCTCCGCCGCCGGAGTCTTGATGGTGGTCAGGACCCGCCCGAGCACATGCTCGCGCACCTGGTCGTCGAAGACCCGGGCCGCGTCCTCGCCACCCTGCAGGGTGACGACGTCACGGAGATGGCGCAGCCCCGAAAGGATGCCGGAAACCGCCGCGTCGCGCCCCGACAGCTTCGCCGCGGTGCGCACCGAGGCGCCGATCATCCGATGGATCGTCTCTCTGGTCTGGGTGTTGGACATGTCGATATCCTCCGATAAAGCGATATCCGGCCCGTCCTCGATCGGCCGCCGACGCGCTCCGACCCGAGGTTGTGCAGGGGCCCGAGGTTCGGCGCCTCCTCCGCACCAACTCTATGTGGGGTTGCAGCTCCCGCCCGGCAATGTCTCCCCACCCCCGCGCCCCGCGTGTATCGCGACATTGGACTTCCCCGCCCCGGCGCGGTAAAAGGGGCGAATCCTATCGATGCCGGTCGCGCGCCTCCGCGCGTCTCCGCACCGCCCGATCAAGACATGGGAAGGCCCTGTTGAACGAAACGAACGCTTCGCGAGCGGCGCTGGAGGTCATCGACCTGCACAAACGCTTCGGCAACCTGGAAGTGCTGAAGGGGATTTCGCTCACCGCCCACACCGGCGACGTGATCTCGATCATCGGTTCGAGCGGATCGGGCAAGAGCACCTTTCTCCGCTGCGTCAACCTGCTCGAATCGCCGAACGGCGGCCGCATCCGCCTCGACGGCGAGGAACTGGCGCTCAAAGACACCGCCCAGGGCCTGGTGACCGCGGATTCGAAGCAGCTCCAGCGCCTGCGCGCGGGCATCGGCTTCGTGTTCCAGAGCTTCAACCTGTGGCCGCACATGACCATCCTCGAAAACATCATCGAGGCGCCGGTCCACGTGAAGGGGATCGCGAAACAGGACGCGGTCGCCGCCGCCGAGGCGCTGCTGGAGAAGGTCGGCCTCGCCGACCGCCGCGACTTCTACCCCAACCACCTCTCGGGCGGCCAACAGCAGCGCGCGGCGATCGCCCGCTGCCTCGCCATGGAACCCAAGGTGCTGCTGTTCGACGAGCCCACCAGCGCGCTCGACCCCGAACTCGTCAACGAGGTGCTGCAGGTGATGCGCGGCCTCGCCGAGGAGGGCCGCACGATGCTGATCGTCACCCACGAGATGCGCTTCGCGCGCGAGGTTTCGAGCCACATCATGTTCCTGCATCAGGGGCAGGTCGAGGAGTTCGGTCCGCCGTCCCAGGTGTTCAGCGCGCCGAAGTCGGAACGCTGCCGCCAGTTCCTCGAAAACCACCTGAACTAGGGGTGTCGCCGCGGCGCGGCGTCGGTCAACAAACCAATAAGGGGAGACTTTCCGTGAAAACCTGGATTCGTTCGCTTCTGGCGGTGGGTGCGATGATGGTGGCCGGCTCCGCCGCGGCCGAGGCCAAAGACGTTCTCCGCATCGGCTCCGAGGGCGCCTACCCGCCCTTCAACATGATCGACAAGGACGGCAAGCTCCAGGGCTTCGACATCGACATCGCCAACGCCCTGTGCGCCGAGATGAAGGTCGAGTGCGTGTTCGTCACCCAGGATTGGGACGGCATCATCCCCGGCCTGCTGGCGAAGAAGTACGACGCCATCGTCGCCTCGATGTCGGACACGCCGGAGCGGCGCAAGGCGGTGGCCTTCAGCAACAAGTACTATTCCAACATGCTGCGCTTCGCCGCGCCCAAGGGCACCAAGCTCGCCCCCACCGCCGAGGGGATGAAGGGCAAGACCATCGGCGCGCAGCGCGCCACCATCGCCGCCCAGTATGCTCGCGACAAGTTCAAGGGCGCCGAGGTGAAGGTCTACGACACCCAGGAGAACGCCTGGCTCGACCTCGCCGCCGGGCGCACCGACGCGGTGCTCGCCGACATGCTGGTGGCCTACGAATGGCTCCAGTCGACGGACGGCGCCAACTACGCCTTCCTCGGCGAGCCCTTCGACATCGACGACAAGATCTCCATCGCCGTGCGCAAGCAGGACAAGGAACTGGTGAAGAAGCTCAACGCCGCGATCGACGCGATCCGCGCCAACGGCACGTATCAGAAGATCAACGCCAAGTACTTCCCCTTCGACATCTATTGATCCCCACCCCTGCCGCCGCCCCGCGCCCCGGGGCGGCGGCGCTTGATGGAACTCCGGCATGATCGACCTGCACGGCTTCGGCCTTCAGCTCGCGATGGGCGCCCTGATGACCGTCGAGATCGCGCTCGGCGCCTGCGCGCTCGGGCTGGTCCTCGGCCTCGGCTGCGCGGCGATGCGGCTTTCGGGCGTCAAGCCCCTGGTGGCGATCGCGCAGGCCTACACCACGGTCATCCGCGGCATCCCCGAACTGCTGGTGGTGCTGCTGGTCTACTTCGGCTCGGCGCGGGTGCTCACCGGCATCGCCGAGAGCCTGGGCTACGACGAATACGTGGAGCTGTCGCCCTTCGTCGCGGGCGTGATCGCCCTCGGCCTCACCTTCGGCGCCTACGCCGCCGAGGTGTTCCGCGGCGCCTTCCTCGCCGTGCCCCTCGGGCAGATCGAGGCGGCGCGCGCCCTCGGCATGTCGCCCGCGCACGCCTTCCGCCGCATTCTTCTGCCCCAGGTCTGGCGCATCGCGCTGCCGGGGCTGGGCAACCTCTTCCTGGTGCTGCTGAAGGACACCTCGCTGGTGTCGGTGGCGGGGATGGAGGAGCTGATGCGCAAAACCTCCATCGCTGTGTCGTTCACCAAGGAGCCGTTCACCTTCTTCGCGGTGGCGACGGTGATGTATCTCGGCATGACGGTGATCTGCACCGCGGTGCTGCACGTGATGGAACGCCGCGCCAACCTGGGCTATCGCCCGCTGACGACGATCTGAGGCCCGGGGCATGGACGACATCATCGAACGCCTGCCGGAAATGCTGATCGGCGCGGTCACCACCGTCGAGCTGACCCTGCTCGCGCTGGTCTTCGGCATCGTTCTCGCGGTACCCACGGCGCTGGCGCGCACCTCGCGCCACCTCGCGGTGCGGGCGGTGCCCTACGCCTACATCTTCGTGTTCCGCGGTTCGCCGCTGCTGGTGCAGATGTTCCTGCTCTACTACGGCCTGTCGCAGTTCGCCTGGATCCGCGAGAGCGCGCTGTGGCCGATCCTGCGCCAGCCCTACTGGTGCGCGGTGATCGCCTTCGCCCTCAACACCGGGGCCTACACCGCCGAGATCCTGCGCGGCGGCATCCAGTCGATCCCCAAGGGCGAGATCGAGGCGGCCAAGGCGTGCGGCATGTCGCCGTTCCTGATGACCCGCCGGATCGTCCTCCCCCGCGCCTTCCGCATCGCGTGGCCCGCCTACGGCAACGAGGTGATCTTCATGCTCAAGGGATCGGCGCTCGCCAGCACCATCACCCTGCTCGACATCACCGGCATGGCGCGCTCGATCATCGCCGAGAACTATCTGGCGCTCGAATTCTTCGGCATCGCCGGGGTGCTCTATCTGCTGATCTCGTGGGCGTTCATGCGGGTGCTGCGCGCGGTCGAGGGGCGGCTGAACGGCCACCTCCGCCCGCCGCCCGAGCCGGTGAAGACATAACCCCCGCGCGTGCCCCGGTTTTCGGCGTGCGTTCGTCGGGGAACCGGGTATGATGGCATGCAACGCTCTGAGCCGAAGTACGGAGTCTGATGTCGATCTCGCATGAACGAACACGGGTCCGGGGCGAGGCCCCCGACCTGCGGTTGTTCGATGTCACCGGCAAGGGAGTTTTCGCGCTCGATCTCGACGAGGACGGGCGGGTGATCGCCGTCGGCGCGATGGGCGCCGCCTTGCTGGGCAAGGATCGCGACGACCTGCTCGACCGCCTGCCCGCCGAGGTGTTCCCGGTGCCGGTCGCCCAGGCGGTGCACGATTGCGCCGCCCAGGCTACCTTCCCCAGCCGCGTGATCCAGACCCTGATGCCCACCCGCCTGGTCTCCGACCGCACGGTGGAGTGGACCCTGCACGGCCTCGCCGCCGGGGCCGAGCGCGTCGCCCTGCTGGAGGCCGACGACGTCACCGTCCGCAAGCGCAACGACAATCGCCTGCGCAACATGGCCCGCGCGGTGGAGCAAAGCCCGATCTCGGTGGTGATCACCGACGTCAAGGGCATGATCGAATACGTCAACCCCCGCTTCACCCAGGTCACCGGCTACGGCTACGACGAAGCCATCGGCATGACGCCGTCAATCGTCAAATCCGGCTTCACCTCGCCGCAGCAATACCGCGAGCTGTGGGAAACCATCGTCTCCGGGCGCGAGTGGCGGGGCGAGCTGCTGAACCGCCGCAAGAACGGCGACCTGTTCTGGGAGCACATCTCGATTTCCCCGATCCGCGACGACACCGGCGCGATCGTGCGCTTCGTCGCGGTGAAGGAAGACGTGACGATGCGCAAGGAGTACGAAAAGCGGCTCCTCTACCAAGCGCATTACGACGACCTCACCAAGCTGCCCAACCGGCTGCTGTCGATCGACCGGCTGACCCAGGCGCTGGCGCGCGCCGACCGCAACCGCGAGCACGTGGGGGTCGCCTTCATCGACCTCGACAACTTCAAGAAGGTCAACGACACCCTCGGGCACACCTACGGCGACGACCTCCTGCGGGTGGCGGCGCGCCGCCTGGTGGGCTGCATCCGCGCGTCCGACACGGTGGGGCGCCTGGGCGGCGACGAATTCCTGATCGTGCTGCCCGACCTCCACGACCCGGCGCACGCCCTCTCGGTGGCCGACAAGATCCTCGAGGCGTTCCAGGAGCCGTTCCTGATCCTCGGGCATTCGATCACCACCACCGCCTCGGTGGGGCTGACGATCTTCCCCGGCGACGGCCGCGAGGCCAACATCCTGCTGCGCAACGCCGACGCGGCGATGTATCGCGCCAAGGACGCGGGGCGCAACTGCTGCCGCACCTTCCACGCCGGGCTGAACGCCATCGCGATGCACCGGCTGCGGCTGGAATCCCTGCTCTCCGGCGCCCTCGACCGGGGCGAGATTTTCGTCGTCTACCAGCCGCAGGTGGACACCCGCACCGGCCGCCTGGTGGGGGCCGAGGCCCTGGCGCGCTGGCGCAACCCGGAACTCGGGATGGTCTCGCCCCTCGACTTCGTGCCGCTCGCCGAGGATTCCGGCCTGATCGAGCTGATCGGCCGCCACGTGCTCGAAACCGCGTGCCAGCAACTGGCCCGCTGGCGCGACCACCTGCCGCCCGACGCGCGGGTCGGCGTCAACGTCTCCTCGCGCCAGGTGGCGGTGCCCGGCTTCGCCGACATCGTCGAGCAGGCGCTGAACAAGGCGGGCCTGCCGCCCCACTGCCTCGAAATCGAACTGACCGAAAGCCTGTTCGCCCTGCGCGTCGCCACCGTGGTGGAAACCCTCAACGCCCTGCGGGCGATGGGCGTGCGGCTGGCGGTGGACGACTTCGGCACCGGCTACTCGTCCCTCTCCTACCTGCGCGAGTTCCCGGTCAACACCGTCAAGATCGACCGCTCGTTCATGATCCCGGTGGGCGACGAGGCGGCGGATTCCCTGGTGCGCGCCATCGTCACCATGGGGCACAGCCTCGGCCTCCAGGTGGTGGGCGAAGGGATCGAGACGGCGCAGCAGCTCGAATTCCTGCAACAGGTGGGCTGCGACGCGGTGCAGGGCTATTTCCTCTCCAAGCCTCTGCCCGCCGAGGCGTTCCTGCGGTTCGCGACGCGTGCCTGAGGCGGAAAAACACGGTATCCTGTCATTCCACACCCAGGGAGCGGAAGGGGTGCGATGAAAACCGGGAAAATCCTCGAACTGCTGGAAGAGGCCCTGAAAAGCGGCAAACGCTCGCGTCGCGAACGCGAGATCCAGGAGCTGCTCGACAAGCTGGTGGCGAAGGAGAAGAAACTCCTGGAGCAACTCGCCGAACCCCTCGACGCCGACGAGATCGCCGCCCTCAACCTCAAGCTCCAGGTCAACCGCGCCCACCAGCGCAAGGCCGCCGCCGCCCTCGACTCCTGGGCGCTCACCGACGACGTCCCCGAACCGACCCCGGACGACCCGAAGGCCTGACCCGCTCCCGGCCCACGCCCGTCGAAGCCGCTTCGGCCGTGACCAAGCCGCCGAAACATGCCCTCGCCCCCACGCATCGTCACCCCCGGCTCGACCGGGGGTCCATATCGCCGGGGCCAACGCCCTGAGACGGCAATAAAAAATGGATCACCGGGTCAAGCCCGGTGATGACGAGTGTTGTTAAGACCAGCGCAAGGCCGCCGCCGCCCTCGACTCCTGGGCGCTCACCGACGACGTCCCCGAACCGACCCCGGACGACCCGAAGGTGTAGATCCTGGACGCGAACTAGGGTCGAGATATAACTCGGAAATTCCTCTTCTCACCCAAAGATGATCCTATAGAACTGCACCATTCAGGAAGAACGACCTTGTCATTTTGGTATCCGTACGCACTACCCTTATAAATTAGACAATACCCCCCTGTTATCTTATTGTGTTCAATCACAGCAGCAGATATGGCCTGCTGAGGCGATATCACTATGATTTCGGTTGAGTTGATCCTCACATACAAACCTGCGCTGAGAAGGATAGCCCCAAAAACTAGGGGCATTAGGACTTTACGAGAAGCATCAATTCGCATGGCCTGCCTACTTCATTAGCTCTGCTCACACTTTCACGGCAAGAACGCGCGGCCTTCGGGCAGGGGCGCGATGCCGAGGTGGCGGGCGACGGTCTGGGCGACGTCGGCGAAGGTGTCGCGGCGCCCCAGGTCGCGGGGCTGGACGCCCGGGCCGAAGGCGAGCACCGGCACCCATTCGCGGGTGTGGTCGGTGCCGGTCCAGGTGGGGTCGCAGCCGTGGTCGGCGGTGACGACGACGACGTCCATCGGCCGCAGCCGCGCCAGCAGCTCGGGCAGCCGCGCGTCCCACGCCTCGAGGGCGGCGGCGTAGCCCAGCGGGTCGCGGCGGTGGCCGTAGAGGGTGTCGAAATCCACGAAGTTGGCGAACGTCAGGCTGCCCGAGGGGGCCTCCGCCACCGCCTCCAGGGTCAGGTCGAACAGCGCCATGTCGCCCGCCGCCTTGCGCTCCTGGGTGGTGCCGCGGTGGGCGAAGATGTCGCCGATCTTGCCGATGGCGATCACCTCCCGCCCCGCCGCCTTCAGGCGGTCCAGCAGCGTCGGCGCGGGCGGCGGCGTGGCGTAGTCCTTGCGGTTGGCGGTGCGGGCGAAGGCGCCGGGGGCGCCCACGAACGGCCGCGCGATCACCCGGCCGATGTTGTAGCCGTCCACCAGTTCGCGGGCGACACGGCAGACCTCGTACAGCCGTTCGAGACCGAACGCCGCCTCGTGGGCGGCGATCTGGAACACCGAATCCGCCGAGGTGTAGACGATCGGCTTGCCGGTGGCGAGGTGCGCGGCGCCGAGGTCGGCGAGGATCTCGGTGCCCGAGGCGTGGCGCTCGCCCAGCACGCCGGGCAGGCCGCAGCGCGTCACCAGCGCGTCGATCAGCGGCGCGGGGAAGCACGCCTCCCGGTCGGGGAAGTATCCCCAGTCGAAGCGCACCGGCACGCCCATCATCTCCCAGTGGCCGGAGGGCGTGTCCTTGCCTCGGCTCACCTCGCGCGCCGCGCCGAAGGCCCCCGCGAACGGTCCCTCCGCCGGGAGTTCCGACGGCGCCGCGCCGGTCGCCAACCGCGCCGCCGCGCCGAGGCCGAGGCTGGCGAGGTTGGGCAGCGCCAGCGGCCCTTCCGGCCGGGCGCGGCAGGCGGCGGCGACGTGGCCGAGGGTGTCCGCCCCGGCGTCACCGAAATCGGCGGCGTCGGGCGCGGAGCCGATGCCGAAGCTGTCGAGAACCAGAACCAAGGCGCGCGGCATGCGATCCTCCCGTGTCAGGCGCCGATGCGGCCGCGCAGCACCGGCGGCGCGGCGACCGGCCGCTCGGAGAGCGCGAACGCCGCCCGCACCCGCGCCTCGGCGCGGGCGGCGGCGGCGGCGTCGCGGGCGTGGATGCGGCAGAGCGGCGCGTCGGCGGCGTCGCCGATGCCCAGCACCTCGCTCAAGCCCACCGCCATGTCCACCCCCTGCTCGGGCCGGGTGCGGCCGCCGCCGAGGTCGACCACCGCGAGGCCGAGCTGCCGGGCGTCGACGGCGGCGACGAAGCCCTCCGCCCCGGCGCGCACCTCCACCACCACCGGCGCGGGTTCGAGGTAGGCCCCGGCGTTGTCGAGGAAGTCGAGCGGGCCGCCGAGGGCCGCCACCATGCGCCCGAAGGTTTCGGCCGCCTGGCCGCCGTCGAGGGCGAGGCGCAGCTTGCGCGAGGCGGTGGCGGCGTCGATGCCCACCAGCCCGAGCATCTCGACGCCGAGCGCCAGGGTCACCTCCAGCAGCCGCGCGTCGCGCCGCTCGGCGCGCAGGAACGCCACGGTCTCCGCCACTTCGAGGGCGTTGCCGACGCTGGTGCCGAGGGCCTGGTTCATGTCGGTGATCAGCGCCCGGGTCGGCAGGCCCGCCTGCTTCGCCACCGCCACCAGCCGCCGTGCCAGCGCCTCGGCGTCCGCCGGGTCGGCCATGAACGCGCCGGAGCCGGTCTTGACGTCGAGCACCAGGCCGTCCAGCCCGGCGGCGAGCTTTTTCGACAGGATCGAGGCGACGATCAGCGGCAGGCTTTCCACCGTCGCCGACACGTCGCGGATCGCGTACAGGCGGCGGTCGGCGGGGGCGAGGTCGTCGGTCTGGCCGATCACCGCGCAGCCCACCCGGCGCACCACCGCCGCGAAGGTCTCGACGCTCGGCGCCACCGCGTAGCCGGGAATGCTGCCGAGCTTGTCGAGAGTGCCGCCGGTGTGGCCGAGGCCGCGCCCCGAGATCATCGGCACGTGGACGCCGCACGCCGCGACCAGCGGCGCGAGGATCAGGCTCACCTTGTCGCCGACGCCGCCGGTGGAGTGCTTGTCGATCACCGGCACCTCGCCCAGGCCCATCGCCCGCCAGTCCAGCACCCGGCCGGAATCCCGCATCGCCAGGGTCAGCGCCCGGCATTCGGCGTCGGAGAGGTCGCGGAACAGCACCGCCATGGCGAACGCCGCCGCCTGCGCGTCGGCCACCGAGCCGTCGGCGAGGCCCGCGACGAAATCGCCGATCTCGGCGTCGGAGAGTTCGCCGCCGTCGCGCTTTTTCGCGATGGTTTCCTGCGGCAGGGCGCGGCGCGGCCGCTCCGTCTCGCCGAACACCGCGTCGCCCGGCGCGGCGAGAATCGCCAGCAACTCATCCATCAGCCCGCTGGCGCCGATGCGGAAGCGTTCCGGCGTCACCCACTCGGCGCCCATGATGCGCTCGGCGAGGCGCACGTAGGCCACCGCCTGCTCCAGGCTGCGCACCCCGCCCGAGGCCTTGAAGCCGCAGGCGCCGCCGCTTTCGCGGATCGCCTCGAGCATCGCCTCGGCGGCCTCGGGCGTGGCGCCCTGGGCGATCTTGCCGGTGGAGGTCTTGACGAAATCCGCCCCGGCGGCGATCGCCGCCCGCGCCGCCGCCTTGATCTCGGCGGCGTCGGCCAGGGCGCCGGTTTCGAGGATCACCTTGAGCTTCGCCAGCACTCCGCACGCCGCCTTGGCGGCGGCGACGAACTCGCCGCATTCCTCGTGCTTGCCCTTGAGCCACAGGGCGTAGGGAAACACCACGTCGACTTCCTCGACGCCGTCGTTGACGGCGCGCAGCACCTCGAACGCCGCCAGCGAGGCGTTGGGCTTGCCCTCGGGGAAGTTGGCCACCGTCACCGAGCGGATGCCCGACTCCCGCAGCACCACCACCGGCACCAGCGCCTGACGCGGCCCCACGCACACCCCCGCCGGTTTCACCGGGGACTCCAGCGCCTTTTCGCACAGGGCGACGATCGCGGCGTCGTCGGCCTCCGGGTCGAGGTTGGTGAGGTCGATCAGCGACAGGACGCGGCGCGCCCAATCCTTGACTGTGAGACTCAAGCGGACTCCTCCATGAAGGCGACGAGCAACTCCCGCAGCACCGCCGCCCCGGCGGCGGCGCGGGCCAGGGTGCGGGCGTGGGACAGATGGGTGCCGCCCATTCCGGCAGCGAGGTTGGTGACCAGCGAGAACGCCGCCACCCTGAGACCGAGGGCGCGCGCGAGGATCACCTCGGGCACCGTGGACATGCCGACGAAATCCGCCCCCAGCAGCCGCGCCGCGCGGATTTCCGCCGGGGTCTCGAAGCTCGGGCCGGGGAACCACATGTAGACGCCCTCGGCGAGCGGGATGCCCTTGGCCTCGGCCAGGGCGCGGAAGCGGGCGCGCAGGTCCGGGTCGTAGGCGTCCACCATGTCGACGAAGCGGCCGTCGCCGACGGCGCCGGTGAGCGGGTTGCGGCCGGTGAGGTTGATGTGGTCGGTGAGCATCGCCACCGACCCCGGCCCCGCCTCGGCCCGCAGCGATCCGGCGGCGTTGGTGACGATCAGGGTCTTGCAGCCGAGCAGCGCCAGGGCCGCCAGCGGCGCCGCCATGCCGTCCGCCTCGCCGGTTTCGTAGGCGTGGACCCGCCCTTGCAGCATCGCCACGCGGCGACGGCCGAAGGTGCCCGCCACCACCCGCGCCGCGTGCCCCGCCACCGACAGACGCGGGAACCCGGGCAGGGTGTCGTAAGGCACGTGAATCGGGTCGGCCACCGCGTCGGCCAGCTCTGCCAGGCCGCTGCCGCAGATCACCGCGATCTCGGGCACCAGCCCGCCCAGCCTGCCCTTGAGCGCGGCGGCCGCCAGCATCGCGTCGCCGTCCGCCGGTAAGCGCATGGTCATTCTCCCCCTCCCCCGCCGAAGGCTCCCGGCAGCAGCGCGTCGAGCCGCATCCGCCGGATCGGCCCATTCTCGCCGTCCGCCACCGCCACCTCGGCCCCGGGCGCGGCGAACTCCATCAGTTTCTGGCGACAGCCGCCGCAGGGCGTCGGCGGGGTTTCGGCGTCGCCGCCCGCCACCGCCACCGCCACCAGCCGCCGACGCCCCGCCGCCACCATCGCGCCCAGGGCCACCGCCTCGGCGCACAACCCTTCGGGGTACGCCGCGTTCTCGACATTGCAGCCGACATGGATGGAGCCGTCGTCGGCGCGGATCGCCGCCCCCACGGCATAGCGCGAATAGGGTGCATACGCCCGCGCCCGCACATGCCGGGCGTGCGCCACGAGGTCCGTCAGATCGTCCATCCCTCGCCTCTCCGCCCGCCGCCGACGCATCCAGTCAATCCGGCCAACCGCCGGGCGTCAACGCAAAAATCCCGAAGCGGCGGGGGCGTTCACAGCGAGAGCGCGGCGCCGAACAGCGCCATCGCCGCCACCAGCGCCAGCACCGGCAGCCGCCGCGTCGCCAGCAGCAGGAAGCCCGCCGCCACCGCCGCCGCGTCCCACGGGCCGCGCACGGCGGCGGTGAGCACCGGGTCCACCCACGCGGCGGCGAGCAGGCCGATCACCGCCAGGTTGACGCCGTTGAGCAACCGCGCCGCGAGGCGGGAGCGCCGCAGCCGTTGCGCGTAGGGGAGGATGCCGAACACCATCAGCATCGAGGGCAGGAAGATCGCCGCCGTCGCCACCGCCGCGGCGGCGACCGGCTGCCCGGGCTGGAGCGCCGCGCCGAGGAACGCCGAGATCGTGAACAACGGCCCCGGCACCGCCTGGGCGGCGCCGTATCCGGCGAGGAAGGTGTCGGCGGGCAGCAGCCCGGCGTCCACCCACTCGGCCTTCAACAGCGGCAGCACCACGTGGCCGCCGCCGAACACCAGGCTCCCGGCGCGGTAGAAGCGGTCGGCGAGGTCGACCAGCGGCGCGTGGGCGAGCGCCGCCGCCACCGGCAGCAGCGCCAGCAGCGCCACCCACGCCACCAGCCACAGCCACGCCCGGCCGCCGCCGGCCGCGTCGTCGGCGAGCGGCTCCGGCTCCTCCTCGGCGCGCAGGGTGCCCCACAGGGCGCCGATGCCGATCGCGCCCAGTTGCCCGTCGAGGCCGGGCACCGCGCCCGCCACCACCGCCGCCGCGAGCGCCGGGGCGAGGTCGAGGGGGCGGCGGAAGCGCCCCTTCGCCATGTGCAGCAGCGCCACCCCCACCACCGCCGCCGCCGCCCAGGCGAGGCCGCGCGCGGCGGCGGCGAGGCCCTCGGGCGGCAGCAGCGCCACCCCGGCGCCGAGGCCGCCGAGCAGCAGCGCCGACGGCAGGGTGAAACCGAGCCACGCCGCGAACGCCCCCGGCAGCCCGCCCCGGAGATAACCGATCGCAAGGCCGAGCTGGGAGCTGGCGGGACCGGGCAGCACGTGGCACAGGGCGACGAGATCGGCGAACGCGCGGGGAGTGAGCCAGGCGCGGCGGCGCACGAACGCGGTTTCGAAATAGCCGATGTGGGCCACCGGGCCGCCGAACGCGGTCAGCCCGAGTCCCAAAAACGTCATGAAAATCCGCAGCATCGCCCCGCTCCCCACCGGTTCGACCAGAGATGGCGCGGACGGGGCGGCGGGTCAAGCGAGGCTTGGCCCGCGCGGTGCGAACCGGTATGATCGCGGCCACCCCGCGGCCCCGCGTCCGTTCGCGCCGCCGCCTCTGCCCGAGGATGCCCGCCGTGCCCGCGTCCAACCCGATCCGCGAATGGTTGAACACCGAAGCCTGGGAGCTTCCCAAGAGCGACGACGGCGAAGGGTTGCGCCGCTTCGCCGGGGTGTTGCTGCGCAACGGCATTCCGGTGCGGCGGATGCGCATCGCCGCTCCGGCGCTGCACCCGCTCTACCGCGCCTTTTCGATGACTTGGGATGCCGACGGCGACCGGGTGGACGAGTTCGAGGTGCCTCACGACTACGACGAGGCCGACCCGCAGTTCTTCCGCAGCCCGCTGCACACCATCTTCGTGGAAGGCGCGCACGCGGTGCGCCGCCGCCTGAATCAGCCGCGCGGCTGCAACTGCCCGCCCGACCCGATGGAAGAGGGCATGACCGATTTCGCCAGCTTCCGCCTGTCGTTCCGCCTGCTGCCGATGACCGAGGGGGCGTTCAGCATCGCCACCGACGCGCCGGGCGGCTTCAGCAAGCGCGACCTGCAAATCCTCGACGGCGCGATGCCCGCGATGTCGCACCTGGCCGAGGTGTACATGTTCGAGGACATGACCACCACGCTGATGCGCACCTACCTCGGCACCACGCCGGGCGAGCGGGTGATGAAGGGGCAGATCCGCCGCGGCGACGGCATCGACATCCGCGCGGTGATCTGGTTCAGCGACTTGCGGGATTCCACCCGGCTCTCGGCCGAGCTGCCGCGCGCCGAGTTCCTCGCCCTGCTCAACCGCTATTTCGATTGCAGCGCCGGGCCGGTGCTGGCGGAGGGCGGCGAGGTGCTGCGCTACATCGGCGACGCGGTGCTGGCGATCTTCCCCGCCGAGACCGAGGCGCAGACCCGCGAGGCGTGCGAGCGCGCGGTGCGCGCCGCCCGCGCCGCCCGCCTCTGCCTCGCCGAGCTCAACGCCGAGCGGGCCGCCGGGCTGAAGGCGCCGATCGAGTTCGGCATCGGCCTGCACGTGGGCGAAGTGACCTACGGCAACATCGGCGTGCCCGACCGGCTGGAGTTCACGGTGATCGGCGAGGCCGCCAACCGCGCCGCGCGGCTGCAGAACCAGAGCAAGATCCTGCGCTGCCCGCTGGTGGTGTCGGAGGATTTCGCCCACGCCCACGGCGGCCGCTGGACCCGCCTCGGCTTCATGGACACCCGGGGCGCGGGCGACGCGGCGGTGTTCGGCCCGACGGACTGGCCGTTCTGACCGCTACTTCACCGCGCCGAGATCGAAGCTCTGCCCCGGCTCGACGATGCCGCGGAAACCCGCCGCCACCGCGTCGGGCCGATGGGTGCAGTTGACGTGATAGAGCCACATCCGGCTCTTGAGGGCGGGATCGAGGGTGGACAGCTCGAGGAAGTGGGCGTGCGCGCCCGAAGGCTCGGCGAGGGTTTCGCAATCCTGGAAGATCAGCTCCGCGCGCGCGTACCAGGGGTCGAGCCGGTCGCGCTCGAACCGGCAGTCGGAGGTGAGCAGCACCCCGCCCGCGTCGTTTTCGAGAAACACCCCGTAGGACCACATCAGATACGCGCCGCCGCGCAGGTGCACCAGCGGCACCAGCGAGAACCGCGCGCCCATCCAGGTGAAGGATTCGTCGGTGGCGACCTCCTCCACCTCGAACACCTGGTCGAGGTCGGCGAGGCCGAAATCCAGCAGTTCCATGCCCGCCTTGAGGCAGTTGTCCCACAGCGGGCGGCGCAGCGGCTCGGGCACGATCAGGCGCACCCGCCGCCCCTGGCCGATGAAGTAGTTCTTGAGGCCCAGCCACTCGAGGCCGCCCACGTGGTCGGCGTGGAGGTGGCTGACGTAGACGGCGTCCACGTCGCCATGGCCGAGGCCGAGGGCGCGCAGGCCCCAGCGGGCGTCGGACCCGCAGTCGAACAACAGTCTCCGCGTCTCCCCCGTCTCCGGGTCGGGAGCTTCGAAAAGCATGTTGCTTTGAAAGTTGCCCGGAACGGTCGAGAACGCCGATCCGGAACCGATGAACGTCAAACGCATGCCGACGGATCCTTACGCGCCGCGGGTACCCCACTCACTAGAACATGTTCCAAGTCTAGAGGAAACCCTCGGCGGGGACTGTGTCGTGGATTACACCTTTTCCGCCTCTTGCCTCGCGTGCCGCAAGCCGCTATGCCTCGCCCATGACCCTGGACCTGCGCCTCACCAACGCCGCCGCCCGCCGCCTCGCCGAGGGATACCCCTGGGTGTTCAAGGGCGACGTCGCCTGGACCTCCGCCCTCGACCTCGCCGAGCCGGGCGAGCTGGCGCGGTTCTGCGATTTGCGCCTCAAGCCGCTGGGCCTCGGCACCTTCAACCCGCGCACCGAACTCTGCGCACGGGTGCTGGCGGCGGGGCCGAAGGCGCGGGTGGACGCGGATCTCTTCTCCGCCCGGCTCGCCCGCGCCCTGGACAAACGCGCGGCGCTGTTCGCCGTTCCGCACTACCGCTGGGTTCACGCGGAGGGGGACTTCCTGCCCGGGCTGGTGGTGGACCGCTACGGCGACGTGCTCTCGGTGCAGGTGACCACCGCCGGGATGGAGCGCCTCAAGCCCTTGTGGCTGCCCGCGCTGCACGCCCTGGCGCGGCCGAAGACGATCGTCTGGCGCAACGACCTACCCGCCCGCCGCCAGGAGGGCCTGCCCACCGAGGCGGAGGTGTGGGGCGAGGCGCCGCAAGGGCCGGTGGCGGTGATCGAAGGCGACGTGACCTTCCGCGCCGACCTGGTGGACGGGCAGAAGACCGGCTGGTTCTTCGACCAGCGCGCCAACCGCATGCACGTGGCCGAATTCGCGCCGGGCCGGACGGTGATCGACCTCTATTCCCACGCCGGGGGCTTCGGCCTGCCGGCCGCGGTGGCGGGCGCGGCGGCGGTGACGATGGTCGACGTTTCCCCCCTCGCCCTCGCACTTTCCCGCCGCGCCGCCGCCGAGAACCGCGTGGCGGAGCGCTGCGAATGGGTGGAGGCGGACGTCTTCGACTTCCTCGACCCCTCCGCCGACGACGGCCGCCGCTGGGAGGTGGTGGTGGTGGACCCGCCCGCCTTCATCAAGGACCGCCGCAAGATTCCCGCCGGACTGGCGGGATACCGCAAGCTCGCCCGCCTCGCCGCCGCCAAAACCGCGCCAGGCGGCCTGTTCTTCATGGCGTCGTGCTCGCACCACGCCCACCCGCCGCAGTTCAAGGCGGCGGTGGAGGCGGGCCTCGCCGACGCGGGGCGGAGCTTCGCGCCGCTGCGCCAGGCGCGCGCCGACCGCGACCACCCGGTCCACCCCAAGCTGCCGCAGAACGACTACCTCAAGGCCCTCACCTACCGCCTCGACCCGTAGCCGTTGCGGTTTTCGCAACGAAGCTTTGCCGCGCGTCGCGATACCCGCGACGCCGGGCCGGGGTTACATCCGGAGTGCAACCAGGAGCACTCCCCATGACACTTCCCGCCCTGTTCGTCTCCCACGGCGCGCCGACCCTCGCGATCTCCGACACTCCGGCACGGCGCTTCCTCGCCGATTACGGCGCGGCGCTGCCGAAGCCCGCCGCGATCGTCGTCGTCACCGCCCATTGGGAAACCGACCTGCCGACCGTCGGCGGCGCGGCGGCGCCCGACACCATCCACGATTTCGGCGGATTCGGCGAGGCGCTGCAGCGCTTCCGCTACCCCGCCCCCGGCGCGCCGGAGCTGGCCGCGCGCGTCGCCGAAAGCTTGAGGGCGGCGGGCATGGTGGCGGCGGTGGACCCGGCGCGCGGCCTCGACCACGGCGTGTGGGTGCCGCTGTCGCTGCTGTTCCCGGCGGCGGACGTGCCGGTGGTGCCGGTGTCGGTGCAGCCGCGCCTCGCCCCGGCGTTCGCCGAACGCCTCGGCCGCGCGCTCCGGCCGCTGCGCGACGCGGGCGTGCTGGTGCTCGCCTCCGGCTCCCTCACCCACAACCTGCGCGCCCTCGACTGGGCGGCGGGGGACGCGGACGCGGCCGACCCGCGCGCCGCCGCGTTCGCCGATTGGGTGGAGGCGGCGGTCGCCCGCGACGACCGCACCGCCCTGCTCGCCTATCGCGCGCTGGCGCCGTTCGCGCGTTTCCACCACCCCACCGAGGAGCACCTGCTGCCGCTGTTCGCCGCCCTCGGCGCGGGCGGCCGGGGGCGGCGCGTCCACACCAGCGCCACCTTCGGCACCCTGATGATGGACGCCTACGAATTTTCCTGAACCCGCCTTGAGCTTTCCCCCGATCTGCGCGAACCTGTGCGGACTCGTGATTGCAGACAGGGGGGAACACCAAGAATGACGGCCTACGCCAAGCGTTTTCCGGATGCGAACGGCTACTTCGGCTCCTACGGCGGGGCCTTCCTGCCGCCCGAGCTGGAGCCGCACTTCGCCGAGATTTCCGCCGCCTACGAGCGGCTTTCGGTGGCCGCCGACTTCCAGGCGGAGCTGCGCCACATCCGCAAGCACTTCCAGGGCCGCCCCACCCCGATCTCCTACGCCCGCCGCCTCACCGAGGCGTGCGGCGGCGCGGCGATCTATCTCAAGCGCGAGGACCTCAACCACTCCGGCGCGCACAAGCTCAACCACTGCATGGCCGAGGCCCTGCTCGCCAAGCACATGGGCAAGACCAAGCTGATCGCCGAGACCGGCGCGGGCCAGCACGGCGTCGCCCTGGCCACCGCCGCCGCCTATTTCGGCATGGCGTGCGAGATTCACATGGGCGAGGTGGACATCGCCAAGGAGCACCCCAACGTGGTGCGGATGAAGCTGCTGGGCGCCGAGGTGGTGCCGGTGAGCTTCGGCGCGCGCACCCTGAAGGAGGCGGTGGATTCGGCGTTCGTCTCGTATCTCAAGCAGGCGGACCATGCGATCTACGCCATCGGCTCGGTGGTGGGGCCGCACCCGTTCCCCAAGATGGTGCGGGATTTCCAGGCGATCGTCGGCGAGGAGGCGCGCGCCCAGTTCCTCGAACTGGTCGGCCGCCTGCCCGACGTGGTGACCGCGTGCGTCGGCGGCGGCTCCAACGCCATGGGCATCTTCATGGGCTTCGTCGACGACGCGGACGTGGAGCTGCACGGCGTCGAGCCGCTCGGCCAGGGGCCGGAGCCGGGCAAGCACGCCGCCACCATGAGCTACGGCTCCGACGGCATGATCCACGGCTTCAAGTGCCTGCTGCTGCAGGACGCGAACGGCGAACCGGCGGCGGTGCACTCGGTGGCGAGCGGCCTCGACTATCCGGGCGTCGGCCCCGAGCACTGCCACCTCAAGACCTCGGGCCGCGCCACCTACGGCACCGCCGACGACGCCGAGGCGCTCAAGGCGTTCTACGCCCTGTGCCGCCTGGAGGGCATCATCCCGGCGCTCGAAAGCTCCCACGCGGTGGCCTACGCCATGAAGATCGCGCCGTCGCTGCCGGGGAAGACGATCCTCGTCAACCTCTCCGGCCGCGGCGACAAGGACATCGACTACATCACCGAAACCTTCGGCTTCGGCGAAGCCTGAGCCGACCCGGGAGAGCCGCCATGACCGAAGACGCGCCGCCCAAGACCCCGCCGATCCTGCAAACCCCGCGCAACACCCTCCAGCGCCTGAGCCGCCGCGCCTCCTACGACCGGGCGGTGATCCACGCGATCCTCGACGACGGCTACGTCGCGGTGATCAGCGCGCTGGTGGAGGGCGCGGTGCGCGCGCAGCCGATCTACTACTGGCGGGTGGGCGACGAGCTGTTCGTCCACGGCTCGCGCCACAACGCCCTGTTCAAGGCGCTGATGGACGGCCAGGAAGCCTGCATCACCGTCGCCCATCTCGACGGCCTGGTGCTGGCGCGCTCGGCCTTCCACCACTCGATGAACTACCGCTCGGTGGTGATCTACGCCCACGCGCGGGAGGTGACCGCCGCCGCCGAACGCACGGCGGTGCTCAAGCAGTCGGTGGAGCGCCTCGCCGCCGGGCGCTGGGGGCAGATCCGCAAGCCCTCCGAGCCGGAGCTGCGCGGCACCATGGTGCTGGGCTTCGCGATTTCCGAGGCGTCCGCCAAGGCCCGCTCCGGCCCGCCGGTGGACGATCCGGACGACTACGGCCTGCCGGTGTGGGCGGGCGTGGTGCCCTGCAAGCTGGCGTTCGGCGAGGGCGAGGAAGACACCAACGCCCAGCCCCCGGCATAGCACCGGGCCGCCGCCGTCCCCATCTCGGAAGCATGGGTGGAGCCGGCGGCGCACTGAACGACCTCTGGGCGGACGCGGCATCGGCCGCCGAGGCGCTGATGGCGTGGGTGCGGCTGCAACAGCTCGAACTCTTCCGCGGCTTCTTCGAGGCGATCGGCGTCGCCGCGTTCGCCGCCAACGCCGCCGCGCTTCTCGCCCTGGTCGCCGCCGGGCTGCTCTACGGCCTGTTCCACGCCATCGGCCCGGGGCCGGGCAAGGCGGCGCTGGCCGCCTATCTCCTCAGCCATCCCAGCTCCTTCGCGCGGGCGCTGCGCCTGGGCCTGCTGGCGGCGCTGGCGCAAGGCGCCTGCACCGCCGCCCTGGTGGCGCTCGGCGCCTCGGTGAACGACGGCGACCGCGCCAGCGCCGCCGCCCTCGCCCTGGTGGGCGCGGCGCTTCTGGCGCTGGCGGCGCTGCGGCTGCACCGCGCGCTGTTCGGCGGCGATCCCCCGCCCCGGCTCTCGCCTCTCTGGCTCGCCCTCGCCATCGGTCTGCGCCCCGATCTCGTCGGCGTGGTGGTGCTCGCCACCACCACCCGCCTCGGCGTCGGCTGGGTGGGCGGCGTGGCGGTGGCCTCCATGGCGCTCGGCACCGGCCTCGCCATCGCGGCGTTCTGCGCCTTCCTCGCCGCGACGCGCGGCGGCTTGGCGTGGCTCGGCCGCCTCGCCGGGCGCGGGGGGCGGATCGCGGGCGCGGGCGTCGGCGTGGTCGGCGCCTTCGCGGTGAGCGGCATCGGCCTGCTGCTGCTCGACCCCACCCTGGCCGACGCGGTGGTCGCCCGCCTCGCCCGATAAACCACCTCCGGGTCGTCTTTGATAGTTGACCCACGGGTGATCTTTTGCCATACAGAACGTGGGGATATTCGCGAGAAGGCGCGTGGGATGATTTCGCTGTCGCAGTCGATGGGATACGCGGTGCTGGCGCTGGCCCAGATGGACCCGCTCGGGCGGGAACTGGTGCTCGCCGCCGACGTCGCCGAAGCCGCCAACATTCCCAAGCCCTACCTCGCAAAGGTTCTCGCGCGCCTCCAGGCGGCGGGGATCGTCTCGGGCAAACGCGGCCAGGGCGGTGGGCTGCGCCTCACCCGCCCGGCGAGCGCGATCACCCTGATCGAGGTCGCCGACGCCATCGAGGGCGAAGGCTGGCGCACCGCCTGCCTGCTCGGCATCCCCGGGTGCTCGGAAGGCAAGCCCTGCCCGATGCACGACTACTGGGGCGCGGCGCGCGCCGAGATCGCCGCCCGGCTCCAGTCCACGACCCTCGACCGGGTCCGCGACTTCACCGAGGCGGGGTGGAAAATGCCCGAAACCGCCTAGCCGGATTCTCCTCCGACCCCCAACCGGCAGAGCGCGCCCATGCGGCGCGAACGCCCCAACCTTGCCGTTTTCCAAGCCGAAAGGACCGTGCCATGTTCTGCTACCAGTGCGAACAGACCCGCAAGGGAACCGCCTGCACCGACAAGGGCGTGTGCGCCAAGACCCCCGAGGTCGCGGCGTTGCAGGATCTCCTGCTCTACGTCGCCCGCGGCCTTGCCCACGCCGCCCGCCGCGCCGGAGAGGCCGACGCCGCCGACGCCGCCGCGATCGTGGGCGAGGCGCTGTTCACCACCGTCACCAACGTCAACTTCGACGCCGACGCCCTCGCCCGCCGCATCCGCGCCATCGCCGCCCGCCGCGACGCCCTGGCGCCCCCGGCCGACGCGCCGGACGCCGCCACCTTCGCCCTCGCCGCCACGCCGGACGCACTGGTCGCCCAGGGCGAGGCGGTGGGCATCGCCGCCCGCACCGACCGCTTCGGGCCGGATCGCGTCGGCTTGCAGGAACTCCTCACCTACGGCCTCAAGGGGGTCGCCGCCTACGCCCACCACGCCCGCATCCTCGGCCACCAGGACGCGGCGGTGGACGCCTTCCTGCTCGAGGCGCTGGACGCCCTCAACCACCCGGCGCCGACGGTGGACGAGCTGTTCGCCCTGGCGATGCGCTGCGGCGAGATTTCGGTGCGGGTGCTGGCGCTGCTCGACGCCGCCAACACCGGCCGCTTCGGCAACCCGGAACCGACGCCGGTGCGGATGGGCGCGGTGAAGGGCAAGGCGATCCTGGTCTCGGGCCACGACCTCGCCGACCTCGCGGCGCTGCTGGAGCAGACCGCGGGCACCGGCGTCAACGTCTACACCCACGGCGAGATGCTGCCCGCCCACGGTTATCCGGAACTCAAGAAGCACCCGCACCTCGTCGGCCACTACGGCGGCGCGTGGATGCTGCAGAAGGAGGAGTTCGCGGCCTTCCCGGGCGCGATCGTGATGACCACCAACTGCCTGATGGAGCCGCGCCCCGAATACCGCGACCGGCTGTTCACCCGCGGCCTGGTGGCCTACCCCGGCATCGCGCACCTCGACGCACCCGCGTTCGGCCCGGCGATCCGCGCCGCCCTCGAAGCCCCGGGCTTCACCGAGGACGCCGCCACCACCCGCACCCACATGGTCGGCTTCGGCCACGCCGCGGTGCTGGGCATCGCCGATACCGTGATCGACGCGGTCAAGAGCGGCGCGATCAAGCGCTTCATGCTGGTGGGCGGCTGCGACGGCGCCGTCGGCAAGCGCAGCTACTTCACCGAAATCGCCGAGAAGGCCCCGGCGGACTGGGTGATCCTCACCCTCGGCTGCGGCAAGTTCCGCCTCACCGATCTCGACCTCGGCAGCGTCGCCGGGCTGCCGCGCCTGCTCGACATGGGGCAGTGCAACGACAGCTATTCGGCGGTGCGGGTGGCGTTGGCGCTGGCCGAGGCGTTCGGAACCGACGTCAACGGTTTGCCGTTGTCGCTGGTGATCTCGTGGTACGAGCAGAAGGCGGTGGCGGTGCTGCTGGCGCTGCTGTTCCTCGGGGTCAAGGGCATCCGCCTCGGGCCGCGGCTGCCCGCGTTCGTCACGCCGGCGATGCTCAAGGTTCTGGTCGACCGCTTCGACATCAAGGCCACCGGAACCACCGCCGACGAGGACCTGCGCACCATCATGGCGCTCGGCGCGTAAACCCGGCCTCCGGTCGCCCGGCGGGAAAAATCGCCCTCCCGCCGGGCGAAGCGGTTGATGCGTCCCTATATTCCGGAGGCAGACAGGAGCGAACGCCCACACCTTAGGAGACGAACGATCCAGGATTGGAGCGCCCCCGTGCCGACGAGAAAACGAGACGACGGCTGGCTCGCCGAACAATGCCGGGTCACCCTGTCGCGGCTGATGCCGCGCCTCGAGGCCCGCTTCGCCGAGGGCATCGACCCCGCCGCGTGGAAGGCCTACACCGACCGCCTGAAGCGGTATTTCCCGCGCCTGTTCAACGCGCTGCTGACGCTTTACGGCGGCCGTTACGACTTCTTCTTCCACCTCGAACAGATTCTCATCACCGCCACCGAGAGCTGGGCGGCGCGCCCCGACGCGCTCAAGGCGCTCGACGCCAGCCGCGCCGCCGACCCGCAGTGGTTCCAGAGCCAGCGCATGGTCGGCGCGATGTGCTACGTCGACCTGTTCGCCGACGACCTCGCCGGGGTGCGGCAGAAAATCCCCTACCTTTCGGAAATGGGGATCACCTTCCTCCACCTGATGCCGCCGTTCCGCTCGCCGGACGGCGACGACGACGGCGGCTACGCGATCTCCTCCTACCGCGAGATCGACCCCAAGCTCGGCACTATGGCCGACATGGCCGAACTCGCCACCGAGCTGCGCCACTACGGCATCAGCCTCTGCCTCGACTTCGTGTTCAACCACACCTCGGACGAGCACGACTGGGCGAAGCGCGCCCTGGCGGGGGAGGAGGAGTTCCAGAACTACTACCGGATGTTCCCCGACCGCACCGAGCCGGACGCCTACGAACAGCACCTGCGCGTGGTGTTCCCCGACGAGCACCCCGGCTCGTTCACCTATCGCAACCGCATCCGCAAATGGGTGTGGACCACCTTCCACAACTACCAGTGGGACCTGAACTACGAGAACCCCCAGGTGTTCAACGCCATGGCCGGGGAAATGCTGGGCCTCGCCAACGTCGGCGTCGAGGTGCTGCGGCTCGACGCCGTGGCGTTCGTGTGGAAGCGCATGGGCACCGATTGCGAGAACCTGCCCGAGGCGCACACCGTGATCCAGGCGTTCAACGCCCTGGTGGAGATCGCCGCGCCCGCGATGCTGTTCCTCTCCGAGGCGATCGTCCACCCGGACGACGTGATCAAGTACATCCACCGCGAGGAATGCCAGATTTCCTACAATCCGCAGCTGATGGCGCTGCTGTGGAACACCCTGGCGACGCGCGACGTGCGCCTGCTCACCCGGGCGATGGAAAAACGCTTCGCCCTGCCCGCCGACTGCGCCTGGCTCAACTACGTGCGCTCCCACGACGACATCGGCTGGACCTTCTCCGACGACGACGCCCACGAGCTGGGCATCAATCCGTGGGACCACCGCCGCTTCCTCAACGCCTTCTACACCGGGCGGTTCGAGGGCAGCTTCGCGCGCGGACTGCCGTTCCAGGACAACCCGGATACCGGCGACATGCGCATCTCCGGCACCTGCGCCTCGCTCGCCGGGGTGGAGGCCGCGGTCAACGGCGGCGACGAGGCCGAACTCAGCCTCGCCATCGCGCGCATTCTGCTGATCTACGGCGTGGTGATGACCATCGGCGGCATCCCGCTGATCTACCTGGGCGACGAGCTGGGCGTCACCAACGACTACGCCTACGAGAACGACCCGGCGCTGATCGGCGACAGCCGCTGGGCGCACCGCCCGCGCTTCGACTGGGAGCGCGCCGCCAGCCGCCACGACCGCACCAGCGTGCCGGGGCGGATCTTCCTCGGCCTGCTGCGGCTGTTGCAGATCCGCCAGCAGAACCTCGCCTTCACCCGCGCCGACACCGAGATCGTCGACACCGACAATCCCCACGTGTTCGGCTATTTCCGCCGCCACGAGAACCAGAGCATGCTGGTCCTCGCCAACTTCTCGGAGCGGGAACAAATCCTTTCGGCGCGACGTTTGCGTACGCTCGGACTGCGGAAGACCGTGACCGACATTCTCGCCGGCAAGATCATCGTCGCGACCGAGGAAATGCGCCTCGCACCTTACCAGCTGGCGGTGCTGCTCGCCGCCGCCTGACGGAGAGTTCCCAGCCCATGGCGACCCAGACCCCCGACGGCCTCTACGTCGTTCTTCTCAGCATCCACGGCCTGATCCGCGGCCACGATCTCGAACTCGGACGGGATTCCGACACCGGCGGCCAAACCCTCTACGTGGTGGAACTGGCGCGCGCCTTGGGCCGCCACCCGGCGGTGGCGCGGGTCGACCTCGTCACCCGCCTGATCGACGACCCGGCGGTCGGCCCCGACTACGCCCAGCCGATCGAGGACATCGGCGACACCGCGCGGATCGTGCGCATCCCCGCCGGTCCGCCCGACTACATCCGCAAGGAACTGCTGTGGGACCACATGGACGGCATGGCCGACACCCTGGCCGAGTTCCTGCGCCAGCAGGACAAGCTGCCCGACCTGTTCCACAGCCATTATGCCGACGCGGGCTACGTCGGCACCCGGCTCGCCAAGCTGTTCGGCCGCCCGCTGGTCCACACCGGCCACTCGCTCGGCCGGGTCAAGCGCATGCGCCTGCTGGCGGCGGGCATGGAGCGCGACGCCATCGAGGCGCGCTACGCGATGCGCCGCCGCATCGACGCCGAGGAGGAAACCCTCTCCACCGCCGAGCTGGTGGTGGCCTCGACCCACAACGAAATCACCGAGCAGTACGAACTCTACGACTGCTACCACCCCGCCAACATGACGATCATCCCGCCCGGCGTGGACCTCGGCCGCTTTCACCCGCCCAAGGGCGACGAGACCGAAACGCCGCTCTACGCCGACGTGGCGCGCTTCCTGCGCGACCCGGAAAAGCCGATGGTGCTGGCGATCGCCCGCCCCGACGAACGCAAGAACCTGCCCGCCCTGGTCCACGCCTTCGGCGAGAACCGGAAACTCCGCGAAAAGGCCAACCTGGTGATCGTGCCGGGCACCCGCGAGGACCTCACCACCATGGATTCGGGCCAGCAGGACGTGCTCAAGGACCTGCTGGTGGCGGTGGACATCCACGACCTCTACGGCTCGGCGGCGATTCCGAAATCGGTGTTCGAGGTGCCGCTGATGTACCGCATCGCCGCCGCCACCGAGGGGGTGTTCGTCAACCCGGCGCTCACCGAGCCGTTCGGCCTCACCCTGCTGGAGGCGGCGGCGAGCGGCCTGCCGATCGTCGCCACCCACGACGGCGGCCCCAGCGACATCATCTCCAACTGCGACAACGGCCGCCTGATCGACCCCCTCGACACCAAGGACATCGGCGACGCGCTGCTCGACATCCTCACCCACCCAAAAACCTGGAAGAAGATGCGCGACAACGGCGTGAAGAACGTGGCGCGCCACTACTCGTGGGAGGCCCACGTCGAAACCTATCTCGAAAAGGCCGGGCCGCTGATCGGCAAGGGCCACGTGGAACGGGCGACGCGCCGCCGCGGCAGCGTCTACGCCGACCGCGCGGTGTTCGCCGACCTCGACCTCGCCCTGGCGGGCGACGGCGACGCACTCAAGGAGTTGGTGGCGCTGCTGCGCCGCGAGCGCAAGACCTGCGCCTTCGGCGTCGCCACCGGGCGGCCGCTCGAATCCGCGCTGCGGGTGATCCGCCGCCACGGCATTCCCGCCCCCGACATCCTCATCACCGCGCTGGGGACGGAAATCCACTACGGCCGCGAGCTGGTGGCCGACGACTGGTGGGCGGGCCACATCGACCACCAGTGGAACCCGCGCAAGGTGCGCCGCCTGATGGCGAAGCTCGAAGGCGTGGCGCCGCAGCCCAAGGAACAGCAGTCGCCCTTCAAGGTCAGCTACTTCTACGACGCCGCCAAGGCGCCGAGGATCGAGGACATCCAGACCCTGCTCTATCAGGCCGAGCTTTCGGTCAACCTCGTGGTGTCGTTCGGGCAGTTCCTCGACATCCTCCCCGCCCGCGCCTCCAAGGGCCTGGCGCTGCGCTACGCCGCCCACCAATACGACATCCCGCTCGAACGCATCCTGGTGGCGGGCGGCTCGGGGGCGGACGTCGACATGATGCGCGGCAACACCCTGGCGGTGATCGTCACCGACCGCCACGACGACGAACTCGGCGGCCTCTCCGACCTCGACCGGGTGTTCGTGCCGCAGCGCCACAACGCGGGCGGCGTGCTGGAGGCCATCGAGACCTTCGATTTCATGGGCGAGATCAAGTTCCCCGAACCCAAGCCCGCCGAGGAACCGGACGCCGAGGCGGCGGAGGCACCATGACCCAGCCCCTGCTCCTGTGCTGCGACCTCGACCGCACCCTGATCCCCAACGGCGTGCAGACCCTATCGGACGGCGCCATGGACGCGCTGCACCGCGTCGCCGCACGGCCGGAGGTGACGCTCGCCTTCGTCACCGGGCGCTCGCGCGCGCTGGTGGAACGGGCGATCCTCAAATGGCGGCTGCCGGTGCCCGACATCGTCGCGGGCGACGTGGGCACCAGCATCTACGACGTCGGCCCCGACCACCTCTGGCGCGAATGGCAGAGCTGGGCCGAGGCGATCGCGCCGGACTGGAACGACCGCACCCACGCCGACCTCGCCGCCGCCCTCGACGGCCTCGACCCCCTCACCCGCCAGGCGGAGGAGGGCCAGGCGCGCTTCAAGCTCTCCTACACCGCCCCCGCCGACGCCGACGCCGAAACCCTGGTGCGCGCGATCCGCGAACGCCTGGCGCCGCTCGACGTGGCGGAGGAGGTGACCTGGAGCGTCGACGAAACCGTGCCGATCGGCCTCGTCGACATCCTCCCCCGTTCCGCCACCAAGCAGGGCGCGGTGGAGTGCATCCGCCGCGAGCGCGGCTTTTCGCCCGAGCGCACGGTGTTCGCGGGGGATTCCGGCAACGACCTGCCGGTGCTCGCCGGGCCGCTGCGGGCGATCCTGGTGGCCAACGCCACCGACGCGGTGCGGGCCGAGGCGCGCCGCCTCGCCGCCGCCAACGGCAAGACCGGCGACCTCTACCTCGCCACCGGCGGCTGGCGCGGCATGAACGGCTGCTATGCCGCGGGGGTGCTGGAAGGCCTCGCGCATTTCTACCCGGAAGTGGAGGGGTGGCTCGACTGAACGCCTACCCGTTCCCATATTTTTCATGACGCGGTAGGGAGACCCGAGGCATGCACGCACCGCCCCTGATCTTCGGCGAGGTTCTGTTCGACCACTTCCCCGACGGCGAAACCGTTCTCGGCGGCGCGCCGTTCAACGTCGCCTGGCATCTTCAGGCCCTGGGGGCGCGGCCGCTGATGATCTCGCGAGTCGGCGCCGACGACCAGGGCGCCCGCGTCACCCAGGCGATGCGCGCCTGGGGCATGGACGACGGCGGCATCCAGACCGACACCCGCCGCGCCACCGGTCGGGTGGACGTGGTCTTCGCCGACGGCGAACCGGAGTACGACATCCGCCCCGGCTCCGCCTTCGACGCCATCGCCGCCGAGGCGCTGCCGCCGCTCTCGGGCGCGGCGCTGCTCTACCACGGCACCCTGGCGCTGCGCGAACCCACGTCCCGCCAGGCCCTCGAAACCCTGCTCCGGTTCTGCGGCGCGCCGGTGTTCCTCGACGTCAACCTACGGGCGCCGTGGTGGAACCGCGAAGACGTGGCCGACCTCGTCGCCCGCGCCCGCTGGGTCAAGCTCAACCGCGCCGAACTCGACACCCTCGCGGGCAGCGCGGGCGCGCCCGCCGACCGGGCGCGGCGGTGGATCGACGAGCTGGGACTCGGACTGGTGATCGTCACCGAGGGCGCCGACGGCGCGTTCGCGGTGGACGCGTCGGGCCGAGTCGTGCGCCGCCCGCCGCCGCGGGTGGCCGAGGTGGTGGACCCGGTGGGCGCGGGCGACGCGTTTTCGGCGGTGATCGTGCTCGGCCTGCTGCTGGGGTGGGATCTCGAAACCGCGCTGGCGCGGGCGCAGAGCTTCGCCGCCGCGGTGGTGGGGCGGCGCGGCGCGATCAGCGCCGATCCCCGCCACTACCGCGCGTTCGCCCGCGCGTGGGATCTCGCCGGGGCGATGCCGTAGCCTTTTGCGCGGGCGCGGCGTGCCCATATGTCATCGAGAGAAAATCCCTTTATTCCGTGTGTGTTAGTCGGGATTCGCGGCAGTCGCGAATCGCGACTTTTCAATTTTTCCGGCTAGGCCGCGCTAAATAACCGGAATTTTCTGAAAATTCATAATTGCTCATATGGGCAGAATGTCCTATTCCCATTGTGGGAATTATCAGAGGACGCTGCCGATGCCGCGCGTGTTGTCCATCCTCGCCGAGGCCCTCGGCAACCTGATCCGTCCGCGGACACGTCTCGCCCGCGCCCTCGCCCCGATCCTGCTTCTGAAAATCGCGATCATCCTGACCGCCCGCATGCTGTGGTTCGGCCCGATGACGCACGAGGTGGCCGACACCGACGTGGCGGCCCGGCTGACCGCCGCGGAGCGCGGCGCGCAAGGAGACACCCGATGATCGATCCCACCGCCGTGGACCTGTCGCGGCTGCAGTTCGCGATGACGGCGCTCTATCACTTCCTCTTCGTCCCCCTCACCCTCGGCCTTTCGCTGCTGCTCGCGATCATGGAGTCGGTCTACGTGATGACCGGCCGCGAGGTGTGGAAGGACATGACCAAGTTCTGGGGCAAGCTGTTCGGCATCAACTTCGCCATGGGGGTCGCCACCGGCATCACCATGGAGTTCCAGTTCGGCACCAACTGGTCGTACTACTCCCACTACGTCGGCGACATCTTCGGCGCGCCGCTGGCGATCGAGGGGCTGATGGCGTTCTTCCTCGAAAGCTCGTTCGTCGGCCTGTTCCTGTTCGGCTGGGACAAGCTCTCCGCCCGCGCGCACCTCCTCACCGCGTGGCTGGTGGCTATCGGCTCCAACCTCTCGGCGCTGTGGATCCTCGTCGCCAACGGCTGGATGCAGTATCCGGTGGGCGCGCACTTCAACTTCGAAACCATGCGCATGGAACTGTCGTCGTTCGCCGAGATCCTGCTCAACCCGGTGGCGCAGGCGAAGTTCGTCCACACCGTCTCGGCCGGGTACGTCACCGGCGCGATGTTCGTGCTCTCGATCAGCGCGTGGTATCTGCTGCGCGGGCGGCACGTCGGCTTCGCCAAGCGGTCGTTCATCGTCGCCTCGGCGTTCGGCCTCGCCTCGGCCCTGTCGGTGGTGGTGCTGGGCGACGAAAGCGGCTACTCGATCACCGAACACCAGAAGATGAAGCTCGCCGCCATCGAGGGGATGTGGGAAACCGAACCGGCGCCCGCCAGCTTCACCCTGGTCGGCATCCCCGACCAGCAGGCGCAGGAGACCCGCGCGGCGCTCCAGGTGCCGTGGATGCTCGGGCTGATCGCCACCCGCTCCGTCGACACCCCGCTGCCCGGCATCAAGGACCTCGTGTCCCACGCCGAAGCCCGCATCGAGAACGGCAAGCGCGCCCTCGTCGCCCTCAAGCGCCTGCGCGCCGACCGCGACGACGCCGAGGCCCACGCGATCTTCGCCGAAACCCAGGGGGACCTGGGTCACGCGCTGCTGCTGCGCCGCTTTACCGACACGCCGGAAACCGCCGACGCCGCCACCGTGCGCAAGGCCGCCCTCAGCACCGTGCCCGACGTGCCGGTGCTGTTCTGGAGCTTCCGCCTGATGGTCGGGCTGGGCTTCTACTTCATCCTCGCGTTCGGCGCGGCGTTCTGGCTCTCCACCCGCCTCAGCTTCGACCACCCGCGCTTCCTCAAGCTGCTGGTGTGGAGCCTGCCGCTGCCGTGGGTGGCGGCCGAGCTGGGCTGGATCGTCGCCGAATACGGCCGCCAGCCGTGGGCGATCGCCGACGTGCTGCCCACCTTCCTCGCCGCCTCCAGCCTGTCGGTGGTGAAGGTCGGCATCACCCTGTTCGGCTTCGTCGCCTTCTACACCGCGCTGCTGGTGGTGGACGTGTTCCTGATGCGCCGCACCGTGCTCGCCGGGCCGGTCAAGGTCCTCGGCGTCGACGCCGAGCCGGACGCGGCGCACGCCTTCGCCAAGGGAGCCTGAATCATGCTCTACGACGTCATCGACTACCCCACCCTGCGCGTGTTGTGGTGGGCGCTGCTCGGGGTGCTGCTGATCGGCTTCGCGATCATGGACGGCTTCGATTTGGGCGTGGCCACCCTGCTGCCGTTCGTCGCCCGCACCGACGCCGAGCGCCGCCGCGCCATCGACAGCATCGGCACGGTGTGGGAGGGCAACCAGGTGTGGCTGATCCTCGGCGCGGGCGCGATCTTCGCCGCATGGCCGCCGATCTACGCCACCGCGTTCTCGGGCTTCTACATCGCCATGTTCCTGGTGCTGGCGGCGCTGATCCTGCGTCCCGTGGGCTTCGACTTCCGCAACAAGCTCGCCTCGCCGCGCTGGCGCAGCACGTGGGACGCCGCGCTGTTCGTCGGCGGCGCGGTTCCGGCGCTGGTGTTCGGCGTGGCGGTGGGCAACCTGTTCGTCGGCGCCCCCTTCACCATCGACGCCGACCAGCGGATCTTCTACGAGGGCACCGGGCTGTTCGAACTCCTCAACCCGTTCGGCCTGCTGGCTGGCGTGGTGAGCCTGACGATGCTCGCCGCGCACGGCGGCACCTACCTGATCCTCAAGACCGACGGCGAGATCGCCGCCCGCGCCCGCCGCGCGGTGATCGTCTCCGCCTGCGCCTCGGCGGCGGCGTTCGTGCTCGCCGGGCTGTGGATCGCCTCGGGCATCCCGGGCTACGCGATCACCTCGGCGGTCGACATGGCCGCCCCCTCGAACCCGCTGCTCAAGACCGTCTCCGTCGCCCCCGGCCAGTGGGCGACCGTCTACGCCCGCATGCCGCTGGCGGCGGCGGCGCCGACCCTCGGCATCGTCGGCCTGCTGGGAGCGGCGGCGCTCACCGCGCGGCGCGCCGAGGGCTTGGCGTTCATCGCGAGCGGCCTCGGCCTCGCCGGGGTGATCGTCACCGCCGGGGTGAGCCTGTTCCCGTTCATCATCCCCTCCTCCATCGACCCGGCGGCGAGCCTGACGGTGTGGGATTCCTCGTCGAGCCACCGCACCCTGTTCGTGATGGCGGTGTGCGCGCTGGTGTTCGTGCCGATCGTCCTCGCCTACACCGGCTGGATCTTCCGCGTTCTGCGCGGCAAGGTTCCGGCCGACGGCGCCCACGGCAGCTATTGATCGAAAGGACTGCGCGATGTGGTATTTCACCTGGGTTCTCGGCGTCGGCCTCGCCTGCCTGTTCGGCATTCTCAACGCCCTGTGGCTCGACCCGCACCTCCCGCCGACTCCGCGGGCGGACGTCTAGCGCCCCGCGGCGGACATGAAAAAAGGCGGCGCGATGCGCCGCCTTTCCTTTTGCCTGCAAGGGTCCGCGGAGGGTCAGACCTCTTCCAGCTCGCCCACCACGTCGCGACCGGCGCCGTAGACGTTCCGGTCCAGCTCGCCTTCCGACTTCGCCACCAGGGTCGCCACCATCGCGTCGCCGACGACGTTGAGGCTGGTGCGCGCCATGTCGAGCACGCGGTCGATGCCCGCGATGATCGCCACGCCTTCGAGCGGCAGGCCGACGGTGGTCAGCACCAGCGACAGCATGATCAGGCCCGCGCCCGGCACGCCCGCGGTGCCGACCGAGGCGAGGGTGGCGGTGAGGATGATCATCATGTAGTCGCCGCCCGAGAGGCTGACGCCGAACACCTGGGCCACGAACAGCGCGCAGACGCCCTGGTAGAGCGCGGTGCCGTCCATGTTGATGGTGGCGCCGAGCGGCAGCACGAAGCCCGACACGCCCTCCGACACGCCGAGGTTCTTGCGGGTGCAGGTCATCGTCACCGGCAGGGTGCCCGACGACGAGGTGGTGGTGAACGCCACCGCCGCCGCCTCGGCGACGCCCTTGAAGAACAGCAGCGGGTTGAGGCCCATGGCCCAGATCGCGCCGCCGTAGACGACGAAGGCGTGGATCAGGCAGCCGACGTAGACCGCGACGATCACCATGCCGAGCGGCAGCAGCAGGTCGAGACCGTAGGTGCCCGCGGTCCACGCCATCAGCGCGAACACGCCGAACGGCGCGAACCAGATCACGATCGCGGTGAGCTTGTAGATCACCTGGGCGAGGGCGTCGAAGCCGTCGCGCACCTTTTCGCCCGCCGTGCCCGACATGTTGATGGCGAGGCCGAGCAGGATCGCGAACACGATCACCTGCAACACGTTGCCGGTGCTCATCGCCTCGATCGGATTGGTGGGGATCAGCGCCACCAGGGTGTCGATCAGCGACGGCGGGGCCTTGGGCGCCACCGCCTTGGCGGCCTCCATGCCGACGCCCGCGCCGGGCTGCAACACCGTGCCGAGGACGAGGCCGATGGTGATCGCGACGGCGGTGGTGACGAGATAGAGACCGATGGTCTTGATGCCGACGCGGCCCATCTTGGCGGGGTCGCGCATCGCGGTCACGCCGCTCACCAGGGACACGAACACCAACGGCACGATCAGCATCTTGATGCCCGAGATGAAGGCGGTGCCGATCGGCTTGAGTTTTGCGGCGGCGGGGCCGAAGGCCAGCCCGACGATCAGGCCGAGCACCAGCCCGGCGAGAATCTTCTGCCACAACGGAATGGCGTTCCAGCGCCCGAACAGCCCGGGCTTGCGGTCTTGAGTCACGTGTCAGTCCTCCGTTGTCGGCGGGCGCTGCGCCCCGGCCGACCAGTGTGTACGTTCGAATTCTACTCAGGGATTTATATCAAAGCCACTTCTTACGACGGAAGTAGAGGAAAGGCCCGATGGCGGAGAGGAGAACCATGCCGAGCGCCATGGGATAGCCCCAGGGCAGATGCAGCTCGGGCATCACCTCGAAGTTCATGCCGTAGATGCTGGCGATCAGCATCGGCGGCATGAACACCACCGAGGCGACCGTCAGGATCTTGATGACGTTGTTCTGTTCGATGTTGATCATGCCGAGGGTGGCGTCCAACAGGAACGCCACCTTGGTGGAGAGAAAGATCGCGTGCTCGGCGATCGAGTTGGCGTCGCGCATCACCGTCTTCATCCGCTGCTTGGTGTCCTTGCGGATGCCGGTCTGCGCGCCGAGGAACAGCAGCACGCGATTGAGGCCGAGAAGGCTGTCCTTCGCCTTGGTGGCGAGATCCCCGGCGCGGCCGACGCGCTGGAGGATGTCCTTGAGGTCGCCGCCGCCGCGCACCGCGTCCTTGCGGAAAATGTCGCGCGAGATCTTCTCGAGGTCGGCGGTGGCGTTTTCGAGCACGTCGGCGAGGCGGTCGGCGATCTGCTCCAGCAACCCCACCATCGCCGCCTCGCCGGTGGCGACGAGGGCGGGCTGGCGCGCCAGGCGGCGCTGGAACATCGCGAACGGCAGCGGCTCGACATAGCGCACGGTGATCAGTCGCGAACCGGCGAGGATGAAGGTGACGGCGGCCGCCTCGGGGTCGTCGGTCAGCGCGCGGGAGAGCACCGGCATGGTCATCACCAGCGCGCCGCCGTCCTCGTAGAGGCGGCTCGACGCCTCGATCTCCTGCATTTCCTCGTGGCTCGGCAGCTCGACCGAAAGCAGCCGCAGCATCGCCGCCTCGTCGTCCCGGCTGGGGCTGACGATGTCGATCCAGACGGTCTGCTCCGGCAGAACGTCGAGGACGCCCTCGACCCGCGTGTTTTGCAGGATGCCCTGATCGAAATGAAACAGCGTCAGCATGGCGGTCCCCCTATTCGAGGCTCGGGACGGGGACGCCTGCGCAAACGCCTACGCCGCCCGCCCCGGAACGCGGGCGGAATTGACAACGCAACTGGGAGGTTCGGTCGGCATGCGGTGAACTCCGGCAAAACCGTGGCGGCACGGTCGAGGCCGTGGTAACCCGTCCGGCCGCCCTTGTCAACCTGGGGCGGCGCGCCCGGCGGACAAGGGGAAGCGCCTTCCCGCGCAACGGATTGGGGTGGTTTTCCACACCCGTTCCGGGCGTCCGCCGCGACTCGCGAAAGGGGTTTTCGCGCGGTTTTTCAGGGCACGGGCGGATGTATCGGGACACCAACCCGAACGGGCGGGAAAAAGCGTTTTCCCTCAATCCCCTGCGCGGCCGATTCGCAGGCCGAAAGAATCCTTGTGGCAAAGGACGGGGCGACTGTAGGCTCTGCCCGGGTCACCGGCGACGGGAGTTCCGCGACGCGGGGCGGATCGGGGCCAACGAGGGTCGAAACATGAAAGTGGGAATCGTCGGCGCCGGCAATGTCGGCGCGACCGCGGCATTCGCCATGGTCACGACCGGCGCGGCCAGCGAGATCGTGCTCGTCGATCTCGACGCCGCGCTGGCGCACGCCCAGGCGCAGGACATCCTGCACGCCACGCCGCTCTCGAAGCCGGTACGGGTGCGCGCGGGCGGCTATGCCGACCTCAAGGGCGCCAACGTGGTGGTGCTGGCGGCGGGCGTCGGCCAGCGCCCGGGGGAAACCCGGCTCGAACTCCTGGGGCGCAACGCCAAGGTGTTCGGCACGATCATTCCGGCGGTGCTCGAGGCCGCGCCGGAGGCGATCCTGCTGGTCGCTACCAACCCCCTCGACGTGATGACGGAAATCGCCGCCAAGATCTCCCGCCTGCCGCCGGAGCGGGTGTTCGGCTCCGGCACGATTCTCGATTCCGCGCGCTTCCGCGCCCTGCTCGGCGAGCATCTCGACATCGCCCCCACCTCGGTCCACGCCTACGTGCTGGGCGAGCACGGCGATTCCGAGGTGCTGTGGTGGTCGGGCGCCTCCGCCGCCGGGCTGACGGTGACGGAAATGGCGGCGCAGCGCGGCCGCCCGCTGGACGCCGAGGTGCGGGCGCGCATCGATTCCGGCGTGCGCCGCGCCGCGGATTCGATCATCCGCGGCAAGGGAGCGACGTGGTTCGGCATCGGCGGAGGGCTGGCACGCATCGTGCAGGCGATCCGTTCCGACGAACACGCCCTGCTGTCGGTTTCCGCCCCCACGGCGGAAATCGTGGGTATCGAAGGGGTTACCTTGTCGTTGCCGCGAGTGGTGGGGGCGCGCGGAATTGTCGCGACCCTGACGCCGGTGCTCGACGACGACGAACGCGCCGCGCTGGTCCGCAGCGCGACGATCTTGAAGGAGGCGGCAGCCGGACTGGCGCTCTGACGCCAGCGCCGCCATGGGGGGTGGTCCGACGGCGGGTGTGCCTTCCCGCCCCGGGCCACGGTTATGCGGACCCGGCGCGCCGGGTCCAGGGTCCAAGCCGGAACAGGAGTGCCATCCGTGTCCAGTGCCAAATGGGTTGCCGTCGACGGCAACGAAGCGTGCGCCTCGGTCGCCTATCGGGCGAGCGAGATCGCGGTCATCTATCCGATCACGCCGTCCTCGACGATGGGCGAGCTTGCCGATCAATGGTCGTTCGAGCGTAAGCCCAACATCTGGGGCGACATTCCGGAAGTGACGGAAATGCAGTCCGAGGGCGGCGCCGCGGGCGCGGTCCACGGCGCTTTGCAGGCGGGCGCGCTCGGCACCACCTTCACCGCGTCGCAGGGCCTGCTGCTGATGATCCCGAACATGTACAAGATCGCGGGCGAGCTGATCCCGTTCGTGATGCATGTGTCGGCGCGCACCCTCGCCACCCACGCGCTCTCGATCTTCGGCGACCAGGGCGACGTGATGGCCTGCCGCCAGACCGGCTTCGCCATGCTCGCCTCCAACTCGGTGCAGGAGGCCCAGGACATGGCCGCCGTCGCCCACGCGGCGACGCTGCGCAGCCGGGTGCCGTTCCTGCACTTCTTCGACGGCTTCCGCACCTCGCACGAGGTGGCGAAGATCGAATACCTGATGGACGACCAGCTGCGCCGGATGATCGACGACGACCTGATCGCCGAAAGCCGCCGCCGCGCCCTCTCGCCCGACCACCCGGTGGTGCGCGGCACCGCGCAGAACCCGGACACCTTCTTCCAGGCCCAGGAGGCCCGCAACCCCTACTACGCCGCCCTGCCCGGCATCGTCCAGGCGGAGATGGACCGCTTCGCCAAGCTCACCGGCCGCGCCTACTCGCTGTGCGAATACGTGGGCGCGCCGGATGCCGAGCGGGTGATCGTGATCATGGGGTCGGGCGCCGAAACCGTCGAGCAGACCACCAACAAGCTGGTCGCCGAGGGCGAGAAGGTGGGCGTGCTCAAGGTGCGGCTGTACCGCCCCTTCCCCGCCTCGCTGCTGGTGGCGGCGCTGCCGAAGACGGTCAAGGCGATCGCCGCCATGGACCGCTGCAAGGAGCCGGGCGCGCCCGGCGAGCCGCTCTACCTCGACGTGATCGCCGCGCTCCAGCAGGCGCAGCAGGAAGGCCGCCTCGCCGGGCCGATGCCGGTGGTGACCGGCGGCCGCTACGGCCTCTCCTCCAAGGAGTTCACCCCGAGCATGGCCAAGGCCGCGTTCGACGAACTCAAGAAGGACCGCCCGAAGCGCCCGTTCACCGTCGGCATCGTCGACGACGTCACCGGCCTGTCGCTGGCGGACGCGCCCTATTCCCTCGGCACCCCGGGCACCAAGCGCGCGGTGTTCTTCGGCCTCGGCTCCGACGGCACGGTGGGCGCCAACAAGAACTCCATCAAGATCATCGCCGAGAACACCGACCTCTTCGCGCAAGGCTACTTCGTCTACGATTCGAAGAAGTCGGGCGGCCTCACCACCTCGCACCTCCGCTTCTCGCCCAAGCCGATCCGCGCGCCCTACCTCATCAACGGCGCCGATTTCGTCGCCTGCCACCACTTCGTGTTCTTCGACCGGGTGGACGTCCTCGGCCTCGCCGCCAAGGGCGCGACCCTGCTGCTGAACGCCCCCTACGCGCCCGACGAGGTGTGGGGCGAGCTGCCCGGGCCGGTGCAGCAGGAAATCCTCGACAAGGAGATCAAGGTCTTCACCATCGACGCCCGCAAGGTGGCGCAGGACAGCGGCATGGGGCGGCGCATCAACACCGTGATGCAGACCTGCTTCTTCGCCCTCTCCGGCGTGCTGCCGCGCGAGGAGGCGATCGCCGAGATCAAGAAGTCGATCAAGAAAACCTACGGCCGCAAGTCGATGGCGGTGGTGGAGAAGAACTACGCGGCGGTGGACGCCACCCTCGCCAACCTCTTCGAGGTGGCGGTGCCGCGGGTGGCGGACGGCCGCGACCTGCCGCCGATCGTGCCCGACGACGCGCCGGACTTCGTCAAGCGCGTCACCGCGATGATGCTGGCGGGCAAGGGCGACCTGCTGCCGGTTTCCGCCTTCCCGGTGGACGGCACCTGGCCGGTCGGCACCTCGAAGTTCGAGAAGCGCAACATCGCCGACGAAATCCCGGTGTGGGATCCGGAAGCCTGCCGCCAGTGCAACAAGTGCACGATGGTGTGCCCGCACGCCGCGATCCGCGCCAAGGTGGTGACGCCCGAGGAGCTGGACGCGGTCGGCGGCGACCTCCAGTCCCTGCCCTATCGCGGCGTCGAGGCGAAGGGCGGGGTCTACGTGCTCCAGGTGGCGCCGGAGGATTGCACCGGCTGCGGCGTCTGCGTGCAGGCCTGCATGCCCGGCAAGAACAAGGCCGAGCCGGACCACAAGGCCCTCAGCATGGCCGACAAGCTGCCGATCCTCGAGCGCGAGAAGGCCAAGTTCGACGCCTTCATGCAGCTGCCCGATTTCGACCGCAGCAGGATCGCCAACCTCAACGTCAAGACCACCCAGCTCATCACGCCCCTGTTCGAATACTCGGGCGCGTGCCTGGCGTGCGGCGAGACGCCCTACATCAAGACCCTCACCCAGCTGTTCGGCGACCGCATGATGATCGCCAACGCCACCGGCTGCTCGTCGATCTTCGGCGGCAACCTGCCCACCACCCCCTACACCACCGACGCCGACGGCCGCGGCCCGGCGTGGGCCAACTCGCTGTTCGAGGACAACGCCGAGTTCGGCCTGGGCTTCCGCCTCGCCGTCGACCATCAGAAGCGGATGGCGCAGGGCCTGGTGGCGGCGCTGGCGGACCGCCTGCCCGCGCGGCTGGTGGAGGAAATCCTCACCGCCGACCAGAGCGCCGAGGCGGGCATCCGCGCCCAACGCGCCCGCGTGGCGGAGTTGAAGTCCCTGCTCGCCGGGGCCGACGACCTCGCCGCCAAGCGCCTCGTCGAGGTGGCCGACACCCTGGTGGAACGGGTGATCTGGATCATCGGCGGCGACGGCTGGGCCTACGACATCGGCTACGGCGGCCTCGACCACGTGCTCGCCTCGGGCCGCAACGTCAACATCCTGGTGCTCGATACCGAAGTCTATTCGAACACCGGCGGCCAGGCCTCCAAGTCCACCCCCACCGGCGCGGCGGCCAAGTTCGCGGTGGGCGGCAAGGCGCGGCCGAAGAAGGACCTCGGCCTGATGGCGATGTCCTACGGCGACGTCTACACCGCCTCGGTCTCCTTCGGCGCCAAGGACGTGCAGACGGTGCAGGCGCTCCAGGAGGCCGCATCCTACGACGGCGTGTCGCTGGTGATCGGTTATGCCCACTGCATCGCCCACGGCTACGACATGACCTGCGGCCTGCAGCGCCAGACCCAGGCGGTGGAGACCGGCTACTGGCCGCTCTACCGCTACGACCCGCGCCTGCTCGGCACCGAGGAGAACCCGCTCAGCCTCGACAGCAAGATGCCGACCATGGACATCGGCGGCTTCATGGAGGCGGAGACCCGCTTCCGCATCACCGAGCACGCCGATCCGGCCGCCTACAAGGAGCTGGTCGGCCACGCGGTAACGCACGCGCAGCGCCGCGCCGACATCCTGAGGCGGATCGCCGGCCTCTGAGCCGCACCGCCGTTCGACCATCCGCACCGGCCCCCGCGAGGGGGCCGGTTTTTTCATGCCTCACGCGGAGGGATCGGATCCACGCATACTTTAGATACTTTGATATAAACTATTCAGTGAGTCATGGTTGAGGTAATTCCCGCGAGTTCCGGAGCTGCCCATGCGCAATTTGTCGATCAAGTGGAAGGTCAACCTCCTCGGCGCGATCCTCGGTGCGGTGGCGATGGCCATCGGAACCGCGGGCCTGTACGGCCTCTGGGTGTTCAACACCCGCACCGACGAAATGCTCGCCCTCGGGCAGCGCGCGGTGGTCGCCGAGCGTTCCAACGCGCTGATCCTGGCGGTGGTGATGGACAGCCGGGGATTGTACCTGTCGAAGAACGCCGAAAGCGTGGAGCGCTTCGCCAAGCCCCTGCTCGCCAACCTCGAAGCCCTCAAGGCCGACGTGGAGCGCTGGAAAAGCCTCACCCCGCCCGAGGCGCGCGGCGACTTCGACAAGCTCGACGCGGCGGTGGCGGATTTCGTCACCTTCCGTACCGAGACCGTCAAGCGCGCCCGCGAGGGCGGCGGCCCGGCCGCCGACGCCTACGGCAACAACGAGCAGAACCGCACCAACCGCCAGGCCCTCAACGCCCAGGTCGAAGGGCGGCGCAAGGTGCTGACCGACCGCATGGCGTCGGTGAACGCCGAACTCACCGCCTTCGCCACCTCCCTCGCCTATCTCCTGGGCGGCATTCTCCTCGCCGGCGCGGTGACCGGCACCGTGGTGTCGCGCATCATCGGCGTGCGGATGATCTCGTCGCCGATCCAGGCGATGACCGGCGCGATGCAGGAGCTTGCGGCGGGCAACACCGGGGTGGCGATCCCCGGCCTCGGCAACGGCGACGAAATCGGCGACATGGCGAAGGCGGTGGAGGTGTTTCGCGCCAACCGCCAGGAGGCCGACCGCCTCACCGCCGAGCAGGAGACCGCGCGCCTCGCCGCCGAGCGCCGCGCCGCCGCCATGGACGCGATGATCGCCCGCTTCCAGAGCACCGCCGAAACCGCCCTCGACGCCCTCGGCAGCGCGTCCGACGACCTGGAGGCCACCGCCCACAGCCTGTCCCACACCGCCGAGACCGCCAGCCACCGCTCCACCGCCGTGGCCGCCGCCACCGAGGAAGCCTCCACCAACGTGCAGACGGTCGCCTCGGCGGCGGAGGAACTGTCCGCCGCGATCCAGGAAATCGCGCGCCAGGTGTCGCAGTCGAGCGAACTCTCCGCCACCGCCCGCAGCGAAATGGGCCGCGCCCGCGAAACCATGGCGGCGCTGGCCCTCGCCTCGGGCAAGATCGGCGACGTCGTCGGCCTGATCACCGACATCGCCAGCCAGACCAATCTCCTCGCCTTGAACGCCACCATCGAGGCGGCGCGCGCGGGCGAAATGGGCAAGGGCTTCGCGGTGGTCGCCGGAGAGGTGAAGACCCTCGCCAACCAGACCGCCAAGGCCACCGACGAAATCCAGGGCCAGATCACCGCGGTGCAAACCTCGGTGCGGGACGCGGAAACCGCGATCGCGGGCATCGCCCGGCACATGGACCAGATCGGCGAGATTTCCGCCGCCATCGCCTCGGCGGTGGAGGAGCAAAGCTCGGCCACCGACGAGATCGCCCGCAACATCCAACAGGCGGCGGCGGGCACCCAGGAGGCGGCGGACGGCATCGCCGGGGTCAACCAGGCGGCCACCGAAACCGGCGACACCTCGCGCCTGGTGCTCCAGTCGGCGCAGACGATGGCGCGCGAGACCGGCACCCTGCGCGCGCGGATCTTCGAATTCCTGAAGGAGGTACGGGCCGCCTGAAACCTCGGGTGTAAAAACGCAAATCCACGCGTTTGCACGGCATCTTGAATGAACTTTATCCGTGCAAACGCAAAAGGCGATGGGTAATCTGGCATCTCCACCATCGGGCGCAGCCGCGCCTGGGCGTGCCCGTGCAATGCGGGCGTCCTCAACGGGGATTGTCATGGCCGAACCCAAAGCCGCCATCGTCTGGAGCGCCGCCTTCGACATCGGCGTTCCCGAACTCGACGCCGACCACCGCAAGCTCGTGGATGCCGTCAACCGCATCGACGCCGCCGTCGACGGCGACGCCGAGTTCGACAGGGCGGTGGCGGCGTTCGACTCCCTGCTGCGCGCCCACCTCGCCCGCGAGGCCGAGCGCCTCCAGTCCCCGGCGGAAGTCGACGCCGGGCGCATCGCCGCGATCCTCGACCGTGCCCGCGCCGACGCCGAAAGCGGCGAACGCCGGATTCCCGCGCCGGTGCTGCGCGACCTGCTGCGCCAATGGCTGCTCGACCACATCCTGGTGCGCAACGTCCGCGCGCGGGACCGGATGATCGCCGCCGGGCGCCTCTCCATCGCGACGGAGCGCCCCCCGGTGCTGTCGCGCCTGCGGATCGGCCGCCGCGTCTGGCTGATGGCGCTGGCGCCGCTGGTGCTGCTCGCCGCGATGGCGGGCGAAATCGTCTACGAACGCTTCCACGCGGCGGCGGCCCTGGAACGCGTGGTGATTCTGACGCAAACCGCCGCGTCGGTCGGCGACGCGGTCCACGCGCTGCAAAAGGAGCGCGGCGCCTCCGCGGGCTTCCTCAACAGCCAGGGGCGGCAGTTCGCCCCCGAGATGCGCGCCTTCCGGCAGGAGAGCGACGCCGCCCTCGCCGCCTTCTCCGCCGCCGCGGCCGACGCCGCCGCCCTCGGCCTCGCCGAGCGCACCGGCGCGGCGCGGCGCGCGCTTGCCGACCTCAACGGGCTGCGCACCCGCGTCGACGGCTTCGCGATCCCCGCCCCCGAGCAGATCGCCGCCTACAGCGCCACGATCCACGCGATGCTGGCGATGATCGACGGCATCGCCGACCTCTGCCCCGACGACAAGCTCACCGCCGACCTCGCCGCCTTCTCGGTGTTCCTCCACGGCAAGGACCTGGCGGGACTGGAGCGGGCGCGCGGCGCCGCCGGATTCGCGGCGGGGCGTTTCGGCGCCGCCCTCTATCGCGACTTCTTCTCCATCGGCGGCCAGCAGAGCGCCAACTTCCGCATCGCGCAGCGGATGCTCTCGCCCGCCATGGCCGACGTGGTGGCGGCGGCGCTGCAAAGCCCGGCGGAGCGGCGGGTGGCCGAACTCCGCGAGGTTGCCGCCGCGTCGCAGGACACCGGCGATCTCAAGGGCATTGCCGGGCCGGAGTGGTTCGCCGCCGCCAGCGCCCGCATCGAAACCCTGAAGGGCGCGGAAAACCGCCTCGCGACGATGATCGCCGCGTCCGCCGACGCCAAGGCCGCCGACGCTCGCGCCCTGGCGTTCGGCGTGAGCGGCGGGCTGGCGGCGCTGATCCTCGTCGTGGGCGCGCTGGCGGTGGCGATCAGCGGCTCGATCACCCGGCCGATGGAACGCCTGCGCGCCGCCATCGCCACCTTGAGCGGCGGCGACGCCACGGCGCCGATCTCGGGCCAGACCCGCGCCGACGAGATCGGCGTGATCGCCCGCGCGGTGGAGGCGTTCCGTCAGAACCTCCTCGCCGCCGCCCTCGCCGACGCCGAGACCGCCGCCGACGGTGCCCTGGAGCGCCACCGCGCGGCGGCCCGCCAGCGCATCACCGAACGCTTCCGCGGCGACGTGGAGGCCTTCCTCGCCGCCCTCTCCGGCGCGGCGGGCGACTTGCGCACCGCCGCCTCGGGCATGGCGACCACCAGCAGCGAGGGGCACCGCCAGGCCGCCCACGTCGCCGACGCGGCGGTGGAGGCCTCGCGCTCGGTGGACGCGGTGGCCGCCGCGTCGGAGGAACTCGCCGCCTCGATCGCCGAGATCGCCCGGCAGGTGACCCGCGCGGCGGAAATCAGCCGCAACGTCGCCGACAGCTCGGACTCCGCCCATCAGGCGATCACCGTTCTCTCCGACAGCGCCACCCGGATCGGCGACGTGGTCGGCCTGATCACCGACATCGCCAGCCAGACCAACCTCCTCGCCCTCAACGCCACCATCGAGGCGGCGCGCGCGGGCGACATGGGCAAGGGCTTCGCGGTGGTGGCGGGCGAGGTCAAGGCCCTCTCCGGCCAGACCGAACGCGCCACCGGCGAAATCGCCGGGCAGGTTTCGGCGGTGCAGGGCGCCACCCGGCAGGTGATCGCGGCGATCGACGGGGTGACCCGCAACATCGTCGAGATGAGCGAAATCTCCGGCATGATCGCGGGCGCCATCGAGGAACAGCGCGCCGCCACCGAGGAGATCAGCCACAGCGTGCTCAACGCCGCCGGGGGCGCCCGCGACGTGACCGCCAACATCGCGGGCGTGGCCGAGGCCAACGACCGCATCGGCGGCATGTCGCAGACGGTCTCGGGCGCCGCCGACGAAATGGCCGGCCGCACCCGCGCCCTGCGCGACCAGGTGGAAGCCTTCCTGCGCGATTTCGCCGCCGCCTAGCGGGCGCAGTCCACCCACATCGGGCCGAAGGCGGTGTCGACGGCACGGCTGTCCACGCGACGGAACCCCGCGCTCCGCGCCGCCTCGGCGATGCGCCCCCGGTCGAACGAGACGTCCTGCCCCCGCAGCGCGGGCATCAGGCGGCCGATCACGTGGGTTTCGGGCGCGGTGCGTTCGCCGGTCAGCCCCTCGTGGAAGCTCACGAACACGCCCCCCGGCGCCAGCGCGCGGCGCACCCGCCGCAGCACTTCGGCGAGGTCGTCGGCGTAGTAGAGGGTCATCGACGCCCAGATCACGTCGTGGCCCTCGCCGAAATCGTCGGCGTTGTAGTTTCCCGGCCGCACCGCCACCGCATCCGCCCGACCCGCCGCCGCGAGATCGGCGGCGATGCGCGCGGCGCCGCCCGGCAGATCGAACAGCGTCACGTCGATTTCCGGCCGACGCGCCTTGACCGCTAGGCACAGGGTTTCCGATCCCGCGCCGATGTCGAGGAAGCGCCGCGCCCCGGGCCATTCGGGCAGGGAGTCCAGCACCTCCAGCATCGCCCCGCAGCCGAGGCCGCGGTGGAACGACCGCAGGCTCGCCACCGCCCGGCGCCAGAACTCCGGGTCGGCGAGGTCGAGATCCGCCCGCGCCGCCGCCTCGCCCCGCAGGAGGTCGGGCAAGCGCTCCAGCCCGGCGTGGCGCAAGCCGCCGAGCTGCAACAGCGAGCGCGCCAGCGAGGTGGGCGAGGCGGCGGAGAGAAACGCCGCCGCCTCCGCCGTGGCGCGATAGAGGCCGCCGGTTTTCTCCATCAGCCCCATCGCCGCCAGCGCATCGAGGAACAGCGCCGTGCGCCCGGCGTCGAGGCCGAGCCGTGCCGCCGCTTCGGCTGCCGGGAAGCCCTCCGCCGGAAGATCGAACACCCCGAGCACGATGGCGGTGCGCACCACCTGCCAGCGGATCGGCGCCTGCACCAGGTCGAACAGCGCCGCGCCGAGGCGCCCCGGTTCCGCCGCGCTCACCATTTGGCACTCACGCGCAGGCCCACCTCGCGGCCCGCGCCGTCTTCGACGATCTGGCCGAGGGGCGCCACCAGACCGCGGGTGTAGGTGGCTTCGTCGAACAGGTTGGTCGCCCACAGCGACACCCGCACGCCGCCGAAATCGTAGCCCGCCTCGGCATCGACGGTGGCGAACGCCGCCTGCCGCACCAGATTGGCGCTGTCGAAAGAGTAGGGCCCCGAGCCGCGCACCCGCGCCCCGGCGAAGACGCCCTCGCCCCGGCCGTAATCGAGGCCCGCCGCCCAGGTGTAGTTGGCGGCCATCGGCAGGCGGTTGCCGGAATAGTCGGCGGTGGCGGTGCGATAGTCGGTGGCCTCGCCGTGTTGAAGGCCGAGATTGCCGGAAACCCTGAGCTTCGGGGCGATCTCCGCGTCCGCTTCGAACTCCAGGCCGTAGACCTCCGCCTCGCCCGCGTTGGTGTAGCTGGTGGCGCCGCCGACGGCGATCTCCACCACCTGCTTGTCGCGGGTGACGGTGCGGAAGGCGGCGACGCCCGCGCCGTAGCGGCCGTCGGCGGAGCGGCTTTTCAGCCCCACCTCGGTGGTCCAGCTGTATTCGGGGTCGTAGGCGAACGACGCGCCGCTGAACGCCATCGCATAGTTGTAGCCGCCCGGCATGTAGCCCCGTGCCTGGGAGGCGTAGAGCATCGTCTCCGGCGTCAGGTCGAAGGCGGCGGTGACGCGCGGCAGGAACGCGGTGACGTCCTGGTCGACGCCGTAGGCGGTGTCGAGCGCGGCGCTGGCATACCGCTGGTCGCCCGATTGCGCGACGTGTTCGACCCGCCCGCCGACGCCGAGGCGCAAACGCTCCAGCACCGCGTATTCCACCTGGCCGAACCCGGCGACCCCGGTCTGGTCGAGCTCGGTGCGGCGGGTGACGCGCGGCGTGCCGATGGCGTAGTCGATATCGGTCCACTGGCGATAGACATGGACTCCGCCCAGCCACTTCAACCGTGCGCCCGGATCCGCCGAGGCGAGGCGCAACTCCTGCGAAAGGGCGTCGTCGGTGTGGGCGTAGAGGGCGGGCAGCGTCGGCAGCGCGGCGGTGTCCACATCCATCTGGAAATCGCGGTCGTAGTGGGTCCAGCCGGTGATCGCGGTGAGTTCGACGTCGTCGATCCGCCGGTTGATCTGCAACGCCTGCACCGCGCTGGTGCTGTCGTCCCAGGCATCGGTGTCGTAATTGGTTTCGAAGCGCGGCGTCGCCTGCGCACCGGTGAGGTAGCGCATCCGCATCTTGCCCATGTCGTTGCGCGCCACCGTGCTCTTGAACGAGACGTCGGTGTCGTCGCCGACGATCAGGCTCGCCGCGCCGGAAACGCCGAGGCGGCTGGTGTCGCCGCCGTCGTCGCGGCCGTCCAGGCGATTGCGGAACGGTCCCTCGGCGCCGTCGGCGCGCACCGTCAGGCCGAGGGCGAGGCGATCGGGGATCGCCGCGCCGGACACCCAGCCTTCCAGCGAGCCGAGCGGCGCGTTGCCACCCGCCCCCTTGGCCAGACCGGCGACGAGATCGAGGCTGGCGGCGGGCGTCCACGACGGCGCGCGGGTTTCCACCTTGATCGCCCCCGCCTCGGTATTGCGACCGTAGAGCGTCCCCTGCGGCCCCTTGAGGATTTCCATGCTTTGGAGGCCGAACAGACCGGGCGCCTGGGTCGCCCCGAACGGCAGGGCGACGCCGTCGACGAAATAGCCGACCGGGTCCTGAAGGCCGGTGTTGGCCACCGACATGCCGCGCATCACCACCCGGGTCTGCGCCGAGGATTGCTCGATCGCCACGTTCGGGGTGGCCGCCGCCACGGTCCCGAAATCGTCGCCCCCCGGACCGCCGAGGCGGGTCGCGTCGACGACCGCCACGCCGCCCGGCACCTTCTCGGGACTCTCCTTCCACTGCCGCGCCGTCACCTCCAGCGTCGGCAGGGCCTCTTCGGCCGCCGCGGGCGCGGCCATCGCCAATCCCGCCGCGGCGGGCAGGATCGCATAGCGGATCGCTTTCATCGCTTCCCCCTTCACATCGACATGCCGCCCGACCCTAATCCGGCGCGGCGGGGCGCGCGGCCGTTCGGCGAACGCGCGGCGATCAATCGGCGAAAGGCGCCGGTGCGCGCCACGCCAGCAGCGCGACGCAGGCGAGCGCGGCGGCGGCGGCGAGATAGGGCGCCTGCGGCGAGACCCGGTGCAGCGCCGCCCCGGCGATCGGCCCGAGCGCCATGCCGAGGCCCTGGGCGAGGGCGTTGACTCCGGCGGCGGCGGCCTGGGCACCGCCCGCGCGCAGGCTGATCTGCGCGAGGTTGCCCGGCAGCAGCAGGCCGAGGCCCAGCCCCACCCCCGCCATCGCCGCCAGCAGCACCGGCAGCGCGGGCGCCGCCGCCGCCACGACGAGACCCGCCGCCGCCACCGCCGCGCCCGACCGGCTCAGGCGGAGCGGCGTCCAGGCGAGGCGGCGCGCCAGCAGCATCTGCCCGGCGACCATCGCCGCCATCGCCGTCATCATCATGCCGCCGCCGGTGCGCATCGCCGCGTCGGCGGAAAGGCCGAAGCCGTCCTGGAGGCGCAGCATCGTCACCTGCTGCAACGCCGCGTAGGCGGCGAGGGCCAGCAGCGTCACCGCCAGAAACCGCGCGAGGCCGCGCACGAGCCGCGGGCGGGGCGGCGCGGCCCCCTCCCCGCCCCGGGTTTCCGGCAACCGCAGCGCCACGCCCAGCGCCGCCGCCGCCACCGCCGCCGCCAGCAGCGCGAGGGCGAGGGCGGGCAGCGGCGCCGCCATCCGCCAGGCGAGCGCGCCGCCCGCGATCGAGCCGATGCCGAACGCCGCCCCCATCAGGCCCATGCCCCCGGCGCGGCGGTCCCGGGCGGTGATGTCGGCGAACACCGCCTGGGCGGCGGGCATCAGTCCGGCCCCCAGGACCGCCTGCGCGAGGCGGGCGGCGAACAGCGCCGCGAACGTCGCCTGGGCGCCGATCCCGCCCGACAGCCGCCAGCGCACCAGCGCCGCCGCGACCGCCAGGAACGCGCCGCCCGCCGCCAAGCCGACGAGGAGCACGCGGCAGCGACCGCCGCGATCCCCGGCGACGCCCCAGAGCGGCGCGGCAAGGGTCGCGGCAAGCGCCGACAGCCCGACCAGCAGCCCCGCCTGAAGATCGGAGAACCCCAGCCGTCGCGCCAATCCGGGCAGCACCACGAGGACGAACGAGTGCCCGGCGGCGTTGGCGACCAGGGCGGAGAACAGCAGCGCCGCGATCTGGCGGGGCTGGGCGACGGACAGGGACATGGCGGCGATCCGAACTCGGCTGGAAAAGACGCGAGCCTAGCGGTGGCGGGGCGCGGCCGCCGTCATCCGGCGAACGCGTCGTCGGCAGACGCCGAACCCCTGCCGCGCCGGTATTGGTGCGGCGAGCAGCGGAATCGCTCGCGGAAGGCGGCGGCGAAATGGCTGGAACTGCTGAAGCCGCAGCGGAACGCCACTTCGGTGACGCTCTGCTCCGGGTCATCGAGACAGCGGCGCGCGCGGTCGAGGCGGTAGCCGCGCAGCCACTCGAACACCGTCACGCCATACGCCTTGCGGAAACACCGATTGAGGCGGACGTGACTCATCTCCGCCGCCGCCGCCAGGGTATCGAGGGAGGGCGGCGCGCTGAGATCGGCGGTCAGCATCTCGACCACCCGCGCGAGGCGGCGCGCATCCTCGCCCGAGACTCCCGAGACCGCCTCGGGTGGCGGCCCCAGCCAGCGCGCCAGCAGCGCCAGGGACTGCCCTTCCGCCAGCAGGCGATCCAGGGGCGAGTCCAGCGGATTGTCGAGGACCCCGCCCAGGCACGCGCGGGCGCAGACGTTGCGGCCGAGGCGCATCGCGGCGGCGCCCCGGTGCTCGCCCAGCACTTCGGCCAGCCGCGCCGCGTCGAACTTGATCACCGTCATGCCCGCCGTCACGCCGGGCGGCGTGCGCCGCCGCAGTTCCCCGGCGCGCATCAGCCACACGTCGCCGGGCAGAACCGTGGCGCCGGAGCCGTCCATGTCGAAGCGCGAGCACCCGCTCTCGCCGAACACCAGCATCGCCGTGGCTCCGGCATGGGCGATCGTCGCATCGTAGGCGCGCGCGAACCGGCAGGCGGAGCGGGTGACGGTGATGTCGGCGGAAATTCGCGCGCAGCGAAAGCGAGCCTGCCCCGGCGCATCGGCCATGGCGCTGTCGCGCCAGCCGCGCTCGGGCAGGTAGGACGCCAGATCCGCCGCGCCGATGCGCCGCGTGTCCGCCCCGTCCGCCCGCGCATGCCCCCACGTTCCGTCCACGCTTCCTCCGCCGTCCGGGATCGATCCCATACTCCTCTATGCGGCGGGGCGGCGCGCGTCAACGCAATTGTTATATTATAACAGATTCATCCGACGCTCACAGCAGCGCGCGCCAGAAGGCTTCGGCGGCGGCGCTCAGGCGGTGGCGGGGGCGGTAGACGCGGATTTCCACGGGAATGTCCCACTCGCCGCCGCCCGCGCGCACCAGGCGCCCGGCGGCGAGATCCGCCTGGATCAGGGTGAGCGGCAGCCATGCCAGCCCCCGTCCGGTGAGCGCCATCGCCCTCAGCGCGGTGGCGAGGTGGGCGGTGAACACCGGCTCCAGCCACACCGGCGGATCCTTTTTCGCGCGCGCCGCGGTGACGATCCGGCCGAGGCCGGATTCGGCGCTGTAGGCGAGATACGGCAGCCGCGCCCCCTCGGCGCCCGGCAGCTCGCCCGCCCCTTCGGCGCCCTTCACCGGGATCAGCACGTCGTCCCCCAACGGCAGCGACACGAACCCCCGCGGGTCGAGGCGCGGCACCGAGGCGCCGTGCTGGTGGCAGATCATGAACTGGGCCTGGCCGTCGTGCATCAGGCCTTCGCACAGCTCCATGCTCTCGGAAATCAGGCGGATCGAGCCGAGCGGGCTGCGGCGCTCGACGCCGCGCAGCCAGTCGGGGAAGAAGGTGAGCGACAGCGCGTGGGTGCAGGCGAAGCGCAGGGTGGAGGACACCGTGCCCTCGACCTCGCGCACCTCCTCGCGCACCTGGATCAGGCGGCGCAGGGTTTCCTCGGCCACCGGGCGGAAGCGCTCGCCCGCCAGGGTCATGCGCACCTGGCGGGTGTCGCGGTCGAACAGGGTCGCGCCGGTCCAGGCCTCGAGGCTGCGGATGCGGCGGCTGAACGCGGGCTGGGTGAGGTTGCGGCGCTCGGCGGCGCGGGAAAAGCTGCCGCTTTCGGCGAGCGCCAGGAAATCCTCCAGCCACGACAGTTCCATCCGCCCCTCTCCCGATGCGCCGACGGCATGACGCGATACGCCCTCGAACATTGCCGCCCCTTCCCCCTCTTACCATACTTCTCGAAAAGCCGGAGCCTGCGCTGCGCGATCCGGCCGACAATCCTTCCAGATGGGAAACCGGAGCCATGCGCATACTCGAGGTTCGCGAGAAGACCTTCTCCATCGCGTCGCCGATCGCCAACGCCTTCATCGACTTCTCGAAGATGACCTGCTCGGTGGTGGCGGTGATCACCGACGTGATCCGCGACGGCAAGCCGGTGGTGGGCTTCGGCTTCAACTCCAACGGCCGCTACGGCGTCGGCGGCCTGCTGCGCGAGCGCTTCCTGCCGCGCCTCAACGAGGCGGACCCGGACAGCCTGCTGACCGAGGACGGCGCCAACCTCGACCCCTTCCGCATCTGGGCGACGATGATGCGCAACGAGAAGCCCGGCGGCCACGGCGAGCGTTCGGTGGCGGTGGGCGCCACCGACATGGCGGTGTGGGACGCGGTGGCGAAGATCGAGGGCAAGCCGCTCTACCGCGTGCTCGCCGACCGCTACTCCGACGGCGTCGCCGACGACAAGGTGTGGGTCTACGCCGCCGGCGGCTACTACTATCCGGGCAAGGACACCAAGGGCCTGCAGGACGAACTCCGCAGCTACCGCGAGCGCGGCTACAAGGTGTGCAAGATGAAGATCGGCGGCGCGTCGCTCGACGACGACATCCGCCGCATCGAGGCGGCGCTCGAGGTCGTCGGCGAGGGCAAATACCTGGCGGTGGACGTCAACGGCCGCTTCGACCTCGACACCGCCCTCGCCTACGCCGAGGCGATCGCACCCTACGGCCTGTTCTGGTACGAGGAGGTGGGCGACCCCCTCGACTACGCCCTCAACGCCGAGATCGCCAAGCACTATCCGCTGCCGATGGCGACCGGCGAGAACCTGTTCTCCCACCAGGACGCGCGCAACCTGCTGCGCCACGGCGGCATGCGCAAGGACATCGACTTCCTCCAGTTCGACTGCGCCCTCTCCTACGGGCTGGTGGAATACCTGCGCACCCTCGAGGCGGTGAAGGCGGAGGGCTGGTCCACCCGCCGGATCGTGCCCCACGGCGGCCACCAGATGTCGCTCGCCATCGCCGCGGGCCTGCACCTCGGCGGCAACGAGTCCTATCCCGACGTGTTCAAGCCGTTCTGCGGCTTCGCCGACGGCTTCGCGGTGGAGGACGGCTACGTGCGCCTGCCCGACGCGCCGGGCATCGGCTTCGAACTCAAGAGCGAGCTGTTCGCGACGATGAAGACCATCCTCGACTGACAAATCCGGCGCGATCCTGTAGCCTGCCCGGGCATTCGTTCACAGGATCGCGCCCCATCATGCCCTCCGTTCTGCTCTGCTACGCCAGCCACGACGGCCAGACCCGCCGCATCGCCGAACGCATGGCGGCGCGCGTCGCCGCGCATGGCGGCCGCGTCGAACTCACAGACCTTTCCGAGCGCCAGCCCACTGCGGCGGAGGTGGAGGCCGCCGACGCGGTGGCGGTGGTCGCCGCGGTGCGCTACGGCCATCATCTGCCCCCGGCGCGGCGCTTCCTCGCCGCCCACGGCGCCCGCCTCGCCGCCAAGCCGGTGGCGGCGATCTCCGTCAACCTCACCGCCCGCAAGCCGGAAAAGCGCAGCGTGACCGGCAGCGTCTATCTGCGCAAATGGCTGAAGCAAACCGGCCTGCGGCCGCAGGTGGCCGAGGCGGTGGCGGGCAAGCTCGACTACCCCCGCTATGCCTGGTTCGACCGCCTGATGATCCGCCTGATCATGAAAATCACCGGCGGCCCCACCGACCCCGGCGTCACCATCGAATTCACCGATTGGGACGCGGTGGACCGCCTGGGCGACGCCATCGCCCGGCTGGCGGATCAGCCTTCCGGCGCGTCGTAGAGGGCCAGGAGCTGCTCCATCTCGGGCGGCTCCAGTTCGGCGATGTCGGGGCGCAGCGGGGTTTCGATCCGCGCGAGGCGGGTCTGCACCAGCACCGCCACGTCGCCCCCCAGGCCCGCCTTCCAGCACAGCGCCAGCACCGCCTCCGCCCGTCCGGAGGCGAGGATCCGCCGCACCGTGGCGGGCGTGCAGCCGCTGCGCACCACCAGGCAGGTCTTCACGAACATGTCGTGCTCGTAGTCCAGCGAGCGGCGGATCAGGCTTTCGGTGATCGGCTTCCGCTCGTGCAGCACCCGCGCCGAGGCGACCTCCTGCTCGAACGCCTCCTGCTCGATGTCGGCCTCGGTGGCGCGGGCGGCGAAGTTGCGCTCGATGCGGTCGCGCACCGCGGCGCGCAGCACGCCGACGGTTTCGGCGTCCAGGTCCTTGCGGACGACCAGCAGGTCGAGCAGCCCGTCGGCGACGAAGGTGGCGAGCCGCACCGCCGCGCGCGCGGGCAGGCTGGGGCGGCGCACCAGGGGTTCGTGCAGCGGCGGCAGGTCGGGTGCGCGGGCGATCAGCACGTCGAGGGTTTCCTCGCGCATCTGCGCCGTGGGGTTGTTGAGCAGCGTCACCATCGCCTCGATGTCGTCGCTGCGGGCGACCAGATCCGCCACCTCGGCGCCGAGGCCGGGGCGCTTCGACACCGCCGTCATCGCCCCGGGGATCGGATGCGTGCTGAGAATGTCCACCAGGTCGCCGTCGGCCAGCAGCGGCGAGCACTCCAGCACCGGCGCCGCCACCGCCAGCGCGATATCGCGCGCCAGCGCCTGGACGATGTGGGGCGGAATCCGGTCCTCGCTTTTCAGCACCTCGGCGACGACGCGACGCACCGTCGGCAACTGGTCGCGGGCGAGCTTTTCCAGCAGCGCCAGGGTTTGCGCGGTGTGAACGTGGGAGGCGTGATCCAGCCCCGGCGCCCGCTCGGCGATCTTGCGCGCCAGCGCGGCGCGCACGCTCGCGTCCTCGTCGTTGGCGAGCTTGCCGTCGGCCTGGGTCGGGGTCGCGCGGTTGGCGGCCACGCAGGCGCGCACCGCGGGGTGCGGATCGTCGACCATGTAGTAGAGGATTTCCGGCGCCACCCCCTGCGCCGACGCCACGGCGATGCGATGTCGCGGGTCCGGATGCCGCGCCATCCGCTTGGCGTCCTCGTAATCGCGGGGCGGCGGAACCGGGGCCGCACCCTCGGCGGAGGCATTCTCGGTGTGCAACGCTCACTCTCCCACGCCGCGACAACCGGTGCGGCAAGCCATGTCCTCAACGCCCAATCATAGCGCGCAACCGCGGGGCGCGAAACCGCGGAAACCGTCGTCTGCGTCACGATTTATGTCGGGCCGGGAGGCGCCTGAAACATCGGCGCCTTGCAGCCCCCGGCAGCCGGATCGCGAAGCCGCGCTCCGCCGCCGCATGCGCGGATACTCACGCTCTACCAGTCCGCGGCCCCGTTGGCAAACCCTTCCCCGCCATCGCGGGTTGACGCGACCGCCCGCGCGCAGGGTACACTCCCTGCGAAAAAACCGGAGGGGGACGCCATGACCGACGACGAGATGCTCGCACTCGACACCCAGATGAAGCTTCAGGCGCTGATCCTGATGGTGCGCAACCTCTACGCCTACGTCGATGGCCTGGAGGGCCGCCCCGGGCGGGTGGTCGACGGCCTGCGCGCCTTCCTCGACGAATCCTTGCCCAACCTCGAAATGCCGGTGCCGGTGCCGCCCGAAACCATGGCGGCGATCCGCGAGGCCCTCGCCGCGCCGCTGCGCGCCACCATCGCCGACGTGGAGAACGGCGCGCCCGACACCCCGCCGCCGCCCCGGTTCACCCTGGTGAAGGGCGGCAAGGACGCCGACTGACGCGAAAAAAGGAAAAGCCCCCGGCTTGCGCCGAGGGCTTTTTCGTTGTCGCAACTTCATCGGGCGAAGTTGGCGTCCCCACGGGGATTCGAACCCCGGTTGCCGCCGTGAGAGGGCGGTGTCCTAGGCCTCTAGACGATGGGGACAGAGGCACGAACCGGCAGGTGTTTAGCAGGCGTCAGCCGGTCTGACAACTTCTTTTTTCCGCTTTCGCTTGGCGACCCCAACGGGATTCGAACCCGTGTTGCCGGCGTGAAAGGCCGGTGTCCTAGGCCTCTAGACGATGGGGTCGGGCCGGAAGCGGAGCGCCCTTCTACCCGTCCACACGCCTCTGCGCAAGCGGTTTTTTCAGGCTTCGGCAATTCCTTCGAGCGGCAGCGGCGCCAGTTCCGGCCCGGGTGCCGCGAGATAGGCTTCGAGCGCCGTCATGCGGCCTTCCTTTGCCGCCGCGATCAGCCACACCAGGCCCGCTTCGCCGGCCCGGGCGCGGTCCCGCGCCGAGGGCACGGCCGGGGCGTCGGGGTGGGAATGGTAGTGCCCGACCACCGCCAGGCCCTCCCCCGCCTCGCGCAGCGCCCGTTGCAGGGCAAGGCGCGCCGCCGGGTCCAGTTCGAAGGCGTCGGCGGCGGCGGAAAGGTTGGCGGCGGGATGGGCGGAGACGATCTCCACCGTGCCGTCGGCCCGCACCCGGCCCGCCAGCAGGCCGCAGGCTTCGCGCGGCCAGTCGGCGGCGACGTGGGCGGCGATCGCCGCGCGCACGGAGGCGGGGCAGATCGCGCGCACGTCAGCGCGCCGGGCGCGGCGGCCCGCCCGCATCCAGGGTGACGGTGCCGATCGGGCGGCGGCGCGTCAGGTCCACCACCACCACGCGGTCGGCGCGGCCGCCGCCGGTGACGGTGACATAGAGCCGGTCGCCGTGGGGCGCGACCGCGGCGATCGCCGATCCGGCGGGCTGGTCGAGGGGGATGTCGGAAAAATCGCCCACCGGCGCGGGAACCGCAACCGGGGTCTGCGCGTTTAGGGGCTGCGGGTTTGCGTCGGGGGCCTTACTATCGCGGGTGTAGAGGCCGTATCCGATCAGCACGAGGGTCGCCAAGATCGCCGCGCCGAGCACGAAGGATACACCTTTGACGATCCTCAGCATCATCACAGATCGGCCCATGCTCTCGCCCGAAGCGTCGTTCATCAACGTTCCTCTCGTTGCCGTTTGGGAGGATCCCGCCGCGCGTCTCGACAAGGTCTGCGCGACATTGTTCCCCGCGTTGTCCCGCTCGCGCCTCAAGGCGCTGATCGAAGAGGGCTGCGTCGCGGTGGACGGCGGCACCTTAACCGACCCCTCCGCCAAGGTCAAACCGGGGCAGAGCCTCAGCCTCGTGCCGCCGCCGCCGGTGGACCCGGAACCCCGGGGCGAGGACATCCCCCTCGCCATCGTCTACGAGGACGAACACCTGCTGGTGCTCGACAAACCCGCCGGGCTGGTGGTCCACCCCGCCGCGGGCAACGCCGAGGGCACCCTGGTCAACGCCCTGATCGCCCACTGCGGCGACAGCCTCTCCGGCATCGGCGGCGTTCGGCGGCCGGGGATCGTGCACCGCATCGACAAGGACACCTCCGGCCTGATGGTGGTGGCGAAGACCGACGTCGCGCACGTCGGCCTCTCCGCCCAGTTCGCCGCCCACAGCCTCGACCGCGCCTATCTGGCGCTGGCGTGGGGCATGGTGACGCCCGCCGCCGGGGAATACGTCGGCAACATCGGCCGCAGCCCGCGCGACCGCAAGAAGATGGCGGTGGTGGCCAGCGGCGGCAAGCACGCCCTGACCCGCTATACGGTGCGCGAACGGTTCGGCCGAATCGCCACTTTGGTGGAATGCCGCCTCGCCACCGGCCGCACCCATCAGATCCGAGTCCATTTCGCGGAACACGGGCATCCCCTTGTGGGAGACCCGCTTTATGGTCGCAAGCCCCGTTCCGCGGCGATGGAATTTTCCGACATTGCGAAGGGTTTTATCGATCAATTCGGGCGGCAGGCTTTGCACGCTTGGAAGATCGGCTTCAACCACCCGGTTTCAAAGGATTTTTTATCCTTCGAAAGTGGGCTGCCCGACGACATGCTGGCGCTGCTCGCGGCGTTCCGCGGGGAGCCGAAAATTGAATACTTGACTTGAAATATAGGGAATTGCACCATCGAGTCATCCCAAGCGGGGGTGAGACTATAAAATTCCCCGCACAATAAGTGTCTCCGGCGACGGCGACACGCCAGGACCGAACGCAACGGCAGAGAGGAGGGCAGATTCATGTCCCAGACGACCGTCGACCTGTCAATCGGACCGGAACAGAACCTCACGCGGTACCTTCAGGAAATCCGCAAGTTCCCCATGCTCGCCCCGGAAGAGGAATACGACCTCGCGATCCGCTATCGCGACCAGAACGACATGTCCGCCGCCCACCGCATGGTCACCAGCCACCTGCGCCTGGTCGCCAAGATCGCCATGGGCTATCGCGGCTACGGCCTGCCGATCGGCGAGGTGATCTCCGAGGGCAACGTCGGCCTGATGCAGTCGGTGAAGCGTTTCGACCCGGACCGGGGCTTCCGCCTCGCCACCTATGCGATGTGGTGGATCCGCGCGTCGATCCAGGAGTACATCCTGCACTCGTGGTCGCTGGTGAAAATGGGCACCACCGCCGCCCAGAAGAAGCTGTTCTTCAACCTGCGCAAGCTCAAGGGCCAGATGCAGGCGATCGAGGAAGGCGACCTCAAGCCCGAGGTGGTCGCGGCGATCGCCCACAAGCTCGCGGTCACCGAGACCGACGTCATCAGCATGAACCGCCGCCTCTCCTCCCCCGACCACTCGCTGAACGCGCCCCTGCGCATCGACGGCGACGGCGAATGGCAGGATTGGCTGGTGGACGACAGCGACGACCAGGAAACCCTGCTCGCCGAGCGCGAGGAGCTGGGCGAGCGCCGCCGCCTGCTGAAGGACGCCCTCTGCCTCCTCAACCAGCGCGAACGCCGCATTCTCCAGGCGCGCCGCCTCTCCGAGACCCCGGCGACGCTCGAGGACCTTTCGCGCGAATACGGCATCAGCCGCGAACGCATTCGTCAGATCGAGGTGCGCGCCCTCGAAAAACTGCAAAAGAGCATGCGCACCGCCGTGGTGGAGCAGAACCTCCACCTCTGAGTTTCCCCACACGGCCAACCAGGACAACCCCCGCTCCCCCCGGCGGGGGTTGGGTTTTTATGGGGGTGCATGAAGTCATGTACGGAAATCGGCCGGGTCGGAGCGAGCCTTCAGGCTCGCTGGGGAGATTGCGGTTTGCAGCCGACCGGGGCGATTTCCGCGTCAGGCCTTGGTCTTGCCGACCTCGGGTCCCCAGGTCTGGATCAGGCGCTGCTGGGTCGCCTTGAGGTTGGCGATGCGGCGTTGCGCCTTCATCTGCATGAACACCCCGACCATCGGCGGCAGCGCCATGAACAACAGCCAGCCCACCCCGGCGGCGCCGTAGACCGCCATCAGGGTGAAGACGTCGGTGAGCATGTCGGAGGCCGCGTCCAGGGTGTGGCGGACCGTCCAGAGGCGGATCAGGAACGGCACGCAGCCCGCGAAGTTGAGGCCGCCGACGCAGATCCACTCGTACTTGTCCGGATTGCGGTCCACCAGATAGGCGGCGAGCGTCGGCAGCATCGCGAAGGCGAGGAAGATCACCGTCGGCAGGAACATCAGGCCGAACGCCAGCGCGAGAGACAGCAGCAGAATGCGCGAGAACGCGCCGCTTTTGGCCTGGGGCTTGGTCTTGGATTTGCCGGGAGCGGGTTTCTTCGCCATCTCTCACCACACCTGCAGGGCCAGGAACACGCACACGGTGATCAGGCCGATCATCACCGAAACCACCGCCGCCGACTGCTGACCGATGCGCAGAGCCTGGGTTTCGCGGTTGGCGGCGTCGGCCTCCATGTCGAGGATTTCCTGTTCCGCGCCCGCGTATTCGGCCTTGGCCCAGGCGAAGCCGTCCAGGTCCTTCTGCCGCGCCTCCACGTCGTCCAGCGCGTTGTAGAGGTCCGGCAGGCTGCCCTTGCGCACCAGCTTCGGCACCTCCTTCTCGAGGCTCTTGCGGACGTCGCGGTTGTGGTAGCTGTTGATGATCGGCGCCACCAGACCGCCGATCCAGCCCGAGAGGCCGGGCAGCGCCTCCGGCCCCAGCTTCCATTGCAGCACCGCCAGCAGGCTGAGCAGGCCGAGGGCGGAGGTGTCGGCCTGGGGGCTGTTGAGGGCGGCGATCTGCTTGTCCACGTCGAAGCGGAAGCGGGCGGCGACGAACGCGACGATGTGGCGGTCGGCGGGCCACGACTTGGCGTCCACCTGCTTCGCCGCGCGGTCGAGGGCGGGCAGCAGGTCCTCGATTTCCAGCACGTATTCGCTGGCCACCAGCGGACTGAGGCAGGGCAGGCTTTCGTTAAGTTCGTAGAGGCAGCGCTCGACGCCGAAGCCCGGCTGCGGCAGGCGCAGATGGCTGCGGATCTGCTTGATTTGCGAGATCAGCGAGACGTTGGCGGGGTCGAAGGTGGTCTGCACCTCGAACCACGCTTCGGGCATTTCGCGCAGCAGCGATTCCACGATCGCGCGCACGTCCTTGCCGCGCATCGACGCCACCGCCAGCGCCGGACCCAGCCCCTCGGGCAGGAAGCGCGCGGCCTTGAAGCGGATCGGCCCCTGCGGGTCGAGGCGCAGGCACACCCGCGCCAGCACCGAATCCGGAGTGACGCCGTTGGTCGCGGCGCCGGGGAACGACGCCTGCCGCACCTGTTCGGCGACCGCCTCGGCCACCTCCTTCTCGTCCAGGGCGCGGCGCAGCCACACCTCGACCTGGCCGTCCATCACCGGGGCGGTGGCCTGGTCCCAGTGGTCGGCGAGCGCGAGGGCGAGGTCGCGGCGCGACATCACCTCCAGCCCGCCGATACGGAAGGGGCGCGCGGCGCGCTTTTCCGGCTTGGCGAGAATCGGGCTGAGGCGGCGGCCCGCCACCCACAGCTTCATCGCCTCCAGGTCCCAGCGCTGCTGCGAATCGTCGATCAGCAGGCCGCGCAGCACCTCGATCATCGCGATCGGGAAGCGGGCGTCGCCGGTGAGCGCGGTGAAGCTGCCGTTGGCGATGCGCGCGCGGATCAGGTCGCGCCCGCGCAGCTGCCCGCCCGGGCGGCGGCCGATGAGGATGTAGAGCAGGGTCACGCCGAACGCGAACATGTCGTCGGCATAGGTGCCGGGTCCGCGTCCCTCGGGCAGAGACATGGCGGATTCCAGCGGCTCGCACAGGGTCGGCTGGTCGAACGCGGGGGGCGCGCTGATGCACTCGCCGATCACCGGGCGGGTGCGCTCCGCATCCATGAAAAAGATGTTGGTGGGGCGGATGGCGCGGTGGACCACGCCCCTGCCCTTCAATTCCTCCATGCCCTGCACCAGGGGGCGGAGGATGATCTTCTGGTAGTCCGGGTCCGACAGCGGGTGGAAGGTTTCCTCCAGCGACGCGATCAGGCGGCCGCCGGAGGGGCGCTCGAACAGCACGAGAACGGTTTCGCGGCCGAGCGGCGGCCAATAGGCGAAGCCGTAGTCGATCAGCGCCAGCACCGAGGCGAACTGCTGCCCGCGCATGCTCTGGATGGTGGCGAGCCGCACCGGCAGGTCGGGCGCCAGCGCCAGGGCGAACAGCGGGCGGCCGCCGCGGCGGTCGTCCACCGCGTAGGCCAGGGCGTTGGGGGAGTTGAGATCGGGGAGCGGGCGGCCGGGGTGGATGATGTAGCGTTCGCGCAGCACCACCGCGCCGTCGGATCCTGCGACGGCGGCGTTGGTCTGCGTCGCGGCGCCTCCGTCGGCCATGCGGTTATCGCTCCCTCTGTCCCTGCGTTTGCGCCGAGTGTGGCACCTTCCCCCACCCGGCGCAAATGCGCTCCGTCACTGCAAGTCCTTAAGCCGCAAAGGGATCCTGAACCAGGATGGTGTCCTCGCGCTCGGGGCTGGTGGAAAGCAGCGCCACCGGGGTTTCGGTGAGTTCCTCGATGCGTCGCACGTACTTGATCGCGTTGGCGGGCAACTGCGCCCACGACCGCGCGCCGTAGGTGCTCTGGCTCCAGCCTTCGATGGTCTCGTAGATCGGCTTCACGCCCGCCTGGCCGCTCATCGACGCGGGCAGGCGCTCGATGCGCTCGCCGTTCAGGTCGTAGGCGACGCACACCTTGATTTCCGGCATGCCGTCGAGGATGTCGAGCTTGGTCATGGCGATGCCCTTGACGCCGCCGGTCTTGAGCGCCTGGCGCACCGCCACCGCGTCGAACCAGCCGCAGCGACGGCGGCGGCCGGTGACGACGCCGAACTCGCGACCCCGGTCGGTGAGGTATTCGCCGGTGTCGTCGAACAGCTCGGTCGGGAACGGACCGGCGCCGACGCGGGTGGTGTAGGCCTTGGCGATGCCGAGCACGAAGCCCACCGCCGACGGCCCGAGGCCGGTTCCGGCGGCCGCCTGGCCCGACACGGTGTTGGAGGAGGTGACGAACGGATAGGTGCCGTGGTCGACGTCGAGCATCGCGCCCTGCGCGCCCTCGAACAGCAGGCGCTTGTTCTCGTGGCGCACCAGGCGGTCCAGCTCCTGCCACACCGGCTTGGCGAACGGCAGCACCTTGTCCTTGATCGCCAGCAGCTCGTCCTTGAGGCCGCGCCCGTCGATCTCGGCGACGCCGAGGCCGCGCCGCAGCGCGTTGTGGTGGGTGAGCAGGCGCTCGATCTTGTCGTCCAGCGCCGCGAGGTCGTCGAGGTCGCAGACGCGGATGGCGCGGCGCGCCACCTTGTCTTCGTAAGCCGGGCCGATGCCGCGACCGGTGGTGCCGATCTTGCCCGCCTCGGAAGCGTTCTCGCGCAACTGGTCGAGGTCGCGGTGCAGCGGCAGGATCAGGCTGGCGTTGTCGGCGAGGGCGAGCAGGTCGGGGGTGATGACGATGCCCTGCTTCGACACCCGCCCGATCTCGTCGAGCAGCGCCCACGGGTCCACCACCACGCCGTTGCCGATGAACGACGGCTTGCCGCGCACCACGCCCGAGGGCAGCAGGCTGAGCTTGTAGGTGACGCCGTTGATCACCAGGGTGTGACCGGCGTTGTGGCCGCCCTGGAAACGCACCACCACGTCGGCGCGCTCGGAGAGCCAATCGACGATCTTACCCTTGCCCTCGTCGCCCCACTGGGCGCCGACCACCGCGACGTTGCTCATGGATGTTCTCGCTGGTTAGAGGATTGCGCATCTCCGACCGGGCACGGCCGGCCGTTTTCGAGAAGGTGCGTGCAGTTGAGACGGATCGCCTCGGCGGTCCAATCCGCCGCCGGGGAAACCGCGGCGATGGTGACGAACCCCTCCCCCCGGAGCGCGTCGAGGCGGTCCGGGTCCGCTCCGTCGAGCGGCACCAGCAGCCGAGGCGCGGCCTTGGGCTTGGGCAGGATGCCGATCAGCGAATGGAGAAACAGGCTCGCGCCGGTGGCGGGTTCGCGCCCGTTCGCGCCGCCGTAGCGGCCGCCGCGCCCGAGGTGGTGGCGCCAGCCCTGGGCGAAGAAGGTGTAGCACAGGCCGGTGTGGTATTCGAAGCCGCGGTTCTCCACCGCGTCCACGGTCAGGCGCACGCACGGCGCGAGCGCCTTCAGGCGCTTCGCCACCGCGCCGAGGCGCTCCTGCCAAGCGCGCGCGGGCGGCGGCAGGTCGAGGCTCTCGAGAACCGGAAAGGCGCGGTCGAACGGGCCGCAGACGTCGAGCAGGCGGCCGAGGGTATGCGCCACCGACGCGGGCAGCGCCGCCACCTCGGCGGCGTCCTTGTGGTCGAGCGCGTGGCGGGCGTCCTGCTTTTCCGCCTCCGACAGCCCGGCGGCGTCGAGGATCAGCGGCACCAGCGGCGGCAGGGTGAGGTCCACCGAGACGTGGCGCACGCCGATGGCGTCGAGCGCCCGGGCGGCGACCACGATCACCTCGGCGTCGGCCTCCGGCGTGTCGCAGCCGATCAGCTCCAGCCCCGCCTGGATGAACTGGCGGTCCGGCCGCAACTGCGACCCCTTCACCCGCAGCACGTCGCCCGCGTAGGAGAGGCGCAGCGGGCGCGGCTCGCGCGCGAGACGGCTGGAGGCGACGCGCGCCACCTGCACCGTCATGTCGGCGCGCATGCCCATCATCCGCTGCGTCACCGGGTCCATCACCCGGAAGGTCTGCGCCGCGAGATCGGCGCCGAGGCCGTCGAGCAGGCTGTCCTCGAACTCCAGCAGCGGCGGCTTGACGCGGTCGTAGCCGTGCGCGGAAAAGGTGGCGAGCAGCGATTGCACCACCGTCGCCTCGAACGCCGCCTCGCCGGGCAGCACGTCCCGCAGTCCCGCCGGGAGCAGCGCCCGATTGATCGGTTCCGACATCACAAGTCCCTGTCTGGCCCTGGAGCGGCGGCGCGAGCCACCGGCAAACGTTGTGGTTTACCCCGAACCGTGGGGCCGAGGCAACACCTGAAGCCCTGCGGACTCACCGGGTCAGACGCCCGGCCTGAGCGTATGCGCGTGGTTGAGCGGGCCGTGCCCGTGTCCGAACCCCGGCGCGGTCTCCAGACCCACGCGCACGTAGTCCCGCGCCCGCTCCACCGCCCGGGTCAGGCCCAGGCCCTGGGCGATGCCGCAGGCCAGCGCCGAGGCCAGGGTGCAGCCGGTGCCGTGGCTGTGGCGGGTGTCCACCCGCAGCCCGGCGAAGCGCGTCACCCCTTCCTCGGTGGCGAGCAGGTCCACCACCAGCCCGCCCTCCAGGTGGCCGCCCTTCAGCAGCACCGCCTTCGGCCCGAGCTTGAGCAGGTCGTGGGCGGCGGCGCGCATGTCGGCCTCGCCCGCGATCTTGCGGCCGGTCAGAACCTCGGCTTCGTAAAGGTTGGGGGTGATGACGGTGGCGCGCGGCAGCAGCGTCCACTTCAGGGTCTTGACCGCCTCGGTCTCCAGCAGCAGGGCGCCGCCCTTGGCCACCATCACCGGGTCCACCACCAGCGGCACCTCGGCGGCGAAATCGGAGAGCGCCTCGGCCACCGCGCGGATCGCCGGAGAGGCCGCGAGCATGCCGGTCTTCACCGCGTCGGCGCCGAGGTCGGTCATCACCACCTCGATCTGCTGGCGGACGAACTCCACCGGGATCGGATGGATACCGTGGACGCCGAGGGTGTTCTGCGCGGTGAGCGCGGTGATCGCGGTCATCGCGAAGCCGTTGAGGGCGGTCACCGCCTTGATGTCGGCCTGGATTCCCGCGCCGCCGCCGGAATCCGAACCCGCCACGATCAGAACCCGTCCGTGCATCGCCCCTACTCCACCCGGGCTTCGAGCTGGGCGCACACCCAGTCGACGATTTCGCGAATCCGGCCTTCCTCCTCGCCCTCCGCCATCACCCGGATCAACGGTTCGGTGCCGGAGGAGCGGATCAGCAGCCGCCCGCCGCCCGCCAGGCGGCGCTCCGCCTCGGCGATCGCGTCGGTCACCGCCGCCTGCGCCATCACCGATTTGGCGACGTCGCGGCTGGGGAAGCGGACGTTCTTCAGCACCTGCGGCAGCGGCTGGAAGACCCGCAGAACCTCGCTCGCCGGGCCGCCCTCCGCCACCAGCGCCGCCAGCACCTGGAGACCGGCGGCGAGGCCGTCGCCGGTGGTCGAGTGGTTGCCGAGGACCACGTGGCCCGATTGCTCGCCGCCGAGGTTGTAGCCCCGGTCGCGCATCGTCTCCACCACGTAGCGGTCGCCCACCTGCGTGCGCCTGAGGTGCAGGCCCCGCCCCTCGAGATAGCGTTCGAGGCCGAGGTTCGACATCACCGTGGCGACCACGCCGCCGCCGGTGAGTTCGCCGGTTTCCGCCCAGGTGCGGCCGATCAGGGCGAGCACCTGGTCGCCGTCGATCTCGCGGCCGCGTTCGTCGCACATCACCACCCGGTCGGCGTCGCCGTCCAGCGCGATGCCAAGGTCGGCGCCGTGGGTCACCACCGCCTCAGCCAGGGCCTGGGGATGGGTGGCGCCGCACTTGGCGTTGATGTTGGTGCCGTTGGGGGTCACCGCCATCGGCACCACCTCGGCGCCCAGTTCCCACAGCACCGTGGGGGCGACCTTGTAGGCGGCGCCGTTGGCGCAATCGAGGACGATCTTGAGGCCATCGAGGCGCTTGCCGCTGGGGAAGGTGCTCTTGACGTATTCGATGTAGCGGCCCGAGGCGTCCTCGAGGCGCCGCACCCGGCCGAGGCGCTTGGAATCCACCAGCGGCACGCCGCCGGTCACCAGCTCCTCGATGCGGGCCTCGGTGTCGTCGGAAAGCTTGTATCCGTCCGGGCCGAACAGCTTGATGCCGTTGTCCTCGAACGGATTGTGCGAGGCGGAGATCATCACCCCGAGGTCGGCGCGCATGCTGCGGGTGAGCTTGGCGATGGCGGGGGTGGGCAGCGGCCCGAGCAGCAGCACGTCCATCCCCACCGAGGTGAACCCGGCGGTGAGCGCCTGCTCCAGCATGTAGCAGGAGAGCCGCGTGTCCTTGCCGATCACCACGGTGTGGCGATATTCGCCGCGCTGGAACATCCGACCGGCCGCCATGCCGATCTTGAGGGCGGTGAGCGCCGTCATCGGCTCGATGTTGGCGAGCCCGCGCACCCCGTCCGTACCGAACAAACGTCTAGCCATCGTCAACCCTACCCCACGTCAGAACCATCCAACCGGGGAGACATTAGAAGATGACGCGGGCGGGGGAAAGGGATTACTCCGCCCGCTCCACCGCCGCCTGCATCGCCAGCGCCTGCACGGTTTCGGCGACGTCGTGGACGCGCACGACGTTGATCCCGGCGCGCACGCCGCCCAACGCCAGGGCGAGGGAGCCGGGCAGCCGCTCCTTGGGCGGCAGGTCGCCGCATACCGAGGCGATCAGGCTCTTGCGCGACACCCCCAGCAGCACCGGGGTCCCGAGCGTGCGGTAGACCGCCAGCCAGCGCAGGATCGCGAGATTGTGGGCCTTGGTCTTGCCGAAGCCGATGCCCGGGTCGACGCACAGGCGCTCGCGCGGGATGCCCGCGGCGACGCACGCCTTGATCCGCCCTTCCAGATAGTCGAACACCTCGAACGGCGCGTTGGCGTATTGGGGCGCCGCCTGCATCGTCTGCGGCTCGCCCTGCATGTGCATCAGCACCGCGTCCACGCTCGCGTCGCGCACCGCCTTGAGGGCGTCCGGGTCGCCGGTCAGGGCGGTGATGTCGTTGACGATGCGCGCGCCCGCCGCCGCCGCCGCCGCCATCGTCGCGGCGTTGCGGGTGTCCACCGACACGCTCACCCCGCGCTCCGCCAGCGCGCGCACCACCGGCACCACGCGGGCGATCTCCTCCTGCGGCGGCACCGCGTCGGCGCCGGGGCGGGTGGATTCGCCGCCCACGTCGATGAAGTCGGCGCCCGCCTCCACCATCGCCAGGGCGTCGGCCACGGCGACCGCCGGGTCGAAGCGCTCGCCGCCGTCGGAAAAGCTGTCGGGGGTGACGTTGACCACACCCATCACCCGGGTGCGGTCCATGGCGACGCCGCCGAAGCGCGGCAGCGCCGGGGCGAGGGCGGCCATCGCCGCGTCCACCGCCGGATGCAGGTCCATCAGCTCCTGCACGCCCATGCGGTAGACCGCCATCTTGCCGCCCGAGCGCGCGGCGAGGTAGGCGCAGCAGAACGCCTGGTCGCCGCCGAAGCGCAGCGCCCGGCCGGAGGCGATGATGCCCTCGGCGCGCGGGCCGGAGAGCAGACCGGCGGGGGCGATGTAGACCTTCGCCGAAGACGAAAATGCGACACCCGACCCGGCGGTCGGGTATCGCACGGTTTCCTGCAGCACGTCGGCGTTCACGTCAGGCGCCGGGCTGGGGTTCCGGCCCGGTCGGGGCCGCGCCCGCGGTGGGCACCGAGGTGCGGCGGCCGCCGTCGCGCTTCGGCGGCGCGGCCGGGTCCTCGCGGACGATGGTTTCGCCGCGCAACAGCGCCTTGATCTCCTCGCCCGACAGGGTCTCGTATTCGAGCAGGCCCTGGGCGATGATCTCGAGCTTGTCGCGGCCCTCGGTGAGGATCTTGCGGGCGAGCGCGTTGCCCTCCTCCACCAGCCTGCGGATCTCGTCGTCCACCTTGCGGGCGGTTTCGTCCGAGATGTTCTTGTTGCGGGTCACCGAGTGGCCGAGGAACACCTCCTGATCCGGCTCCTCGTAGGCGAGCGGGCCGAGGTCGCTCATGCCCCACTGGGTCACCATCGCGCGGGCCATGCCGGTGGCCATGCGGATGTCCTGCTGGGCGCCGTTGGTCACCTTCTCGGGGCCGAAGGTCATCTCCTCGGCGAGGCGCCCGGCCATCGCCACCGCGATGCGCGCCTCGAGGAACTCCTTCGACATCGAATAGCGGTCCTTTTCCGGCAGGCCCATCACCAGGCCCATGGCGCGGCCGCGCGGAATGATCGTCGCCTTGTGGATCGGGTCCGACACCGGGAAGTGCAGCTGCACCAGGGCGTGGCCCGCCTCGTGATAGGCGGTGAGGCGCTTTTCCTCCGGCCCGAGGACCATCGAGCGGCGCTCGGCGCCCATCATCACCTTGTCCTTGGCGGCCTCGAACTCGCTCATCGTCACCACCCGCTTGGAGCGGCGGGCGGCCATCAGCGCCGCCTCGTTGACGAGGTTGGCGAGATCGGCGCCGGAGAAGCCCGGGGTGCCGCGCGCGAGAACCTTCGGGTCCACGTCCGGACCCAGCGGCACCTTGCGCATGTGGACGCGCAGGATGCGCTCGCGGCCGAGCACGTCCGGGTTCGGCACGTGCACCTGGCGGTCGAAGCGGCCGGGGCGCAGCAGCGCCGGGTCGAGCACGTCGGGGCGGTTGGTGGCGGCGATCAGGATCACGCCTTCGGTGGATTCGAAGCCGTCCATCTCCACCAGCAGCTGGTTGAGGGTCTGCTCGCGCTCGTCGTTGCCGCCGCCGAGGCCCGCACCACGATGGCGGCCGACCGCGTCGATTTCGTCGATGAAGATGATGCAGGGGGCGTTCTTCTTGCCCTGCTCGAACATGTCGCGCACGCGGCTGGCGCCGACGCCCACGAACATCTCGACGAAGTCGGACCCGCTGATGCTGAAGAACGGCACGTCGGCCTCGCCCGCGATGGCCTTGGCCAGCAGCGTCTTTCCGCAGCCGGGCTCGCCCACGAGCAGCACGCCGCGCGGGATCCGCCCGCCCAGGCGCTGAAACTTCCCCGGGTCCTTCAGGAACTCGATAACCTCGGCGACCTCGTCCTTTGCCTCCTCGATCCCCGCGACGTCGTCGAAGGTCAGCTTGATCTGGTCCTTCGTGGTCACGCGGTGTTTCGACCGGCCGAAGCCGCCCA
>JAUVUZ010000004.1 GCA_030604885.1 Alphaproteobacteria bacterium
ACCGCCTGCGTTGCCCTCCAAGGGGTGCAATGGCAGGCGCCGTCGCGCAGCCGATGCGGCGCATCGGCAAGCGGCGGCAACGCACCAGGGCACCCCTTGGAGGGCAACCCGAAGGGCCGGTCGATTTAGCCCGCCGGATGCGTCGAAGGGCTTGAACGTAGTCCCGGCTACGTCCTGCGCCCTTCTCCTATCCGGACGAACGAAATCGACCGGCGCAGGCGGTGGAAAATTATGGGTACAGCACCTAGGCGGGGAAGGGGAGGCGGGGCGCCTCACTGCATGCCGCCGCCCTTCTTCTCGGTGGTGGAGTTGAAGCGGCCGATGTTGCCGACCATCTGCTCGACGATGGTCATGTTGTGTCCGGCGGTCGGGGTCTTTTTCGCCGACATCGCGACGTTCTCGCCGTCCTCGAGGCCGAGGGCGCGCACGTCCTTGACCACGCCCTTGTCGTCGAAGGCGATGGCGACGACGTTGCGCTCGGTTTCCTCCGGCTTCAGGAAGGCGACCACCTCGCGGGTGCCGCCGATGTAGAACCACACCTCCTCGCCGTAGAGCGAGCGGGAGGAGGGGGAGCCGAGAATCTGCTGCACCTCGGAGCGGGTCTGCTGGCCCGGCTTGATCTGCGCGAGATCGGTGTTCAGCGGCTTGTTGCCGACGGTGGTGACCTGCGGGCTGCAAGCCGCCAGGGCCGAACCGAGGAGGAGAATTCCGGCGACCGCCGAAATTCGGGATTTCGTGATGGTCCTGTTCATGCTACCTCGTCTCCACGGCGTCGCTACGCCCCTTATAGAACAGCTCGCGCGGCGACGGAAGCCGCTTCGCGCCGGAGCTTCCGAGGAGGTTGGATTGCCCCTGTTCCGCAAGTCCCCGCGCGTCGCGCCCGGCCGCGCGGAGGCGCTCTACGCCGCGATCCTGGCGGCGTCGCGGCGGCCGACGTTCTACCGCGACATGGGCGCCCCCGACACCCTCGACGGCCGCTTCGACGTGCTGTGCGTCCACGCCTTCCTGGCGCTGCGGCGGATCAAGGCGGTGGGGACGGAGGAGGCGGCGGCCCTCGGGCAGGCGGTGTTCGACGCGATGTTCCTCGACCTCGACGCGGCGCTGCGGCAGATCGGCGTCTCCGATCTGCGCATCGGCAAGGAGGTCAAGACGATGGCCAAGGCGTTCCTCGGCCGGGTGGCGGCCTACGACGCCGCGCTGGCGGATCCGGCGGCGCTGGCCGAGGCGGTGGCGCGCAACGTCTTCCGCAGCCCGGCGGAGAAGCCTGTGGCGGCGGCGGCGCTGGCGGAGTATATGGTGGGCGCGGAAGCGGCGCTGGCGCGCCAGGACGACGCGGAGATCGTCGCGGGCACGCTGGCGTTCCCCGCGGTGCGAGAAGGTTTGGACGAGCGATGACGGCGAAGGAAGAATTCTCCCGGGTGTTCCAGGTGCGCAAGCTGCCGAAGGAGGCGCATGCGGTGACCCTGGTGGCGACGCCCGAGGAATGCGCGGCGCTGGCGGCGCGCCTCGGCATCCTGTCGTGCGAGGCGGTACGCGCCGAGCTGACCCTCGAGGTTTCCGACGGCGGCCGCCGGGTGGACGCGCGCGGACGGCTGACCGCCCAGGTGACCCAGGCCTGCGTGGTGACCCTGGAGCCGGTGCCGGAAACCATCGACGAACCGCTCGCGCTTCTGTTCCTCGACGAATCGCTGATCGAGACCGGCGCCGACGAAATGGTGTTCTCCGACGACGACCTCGACGACGGCGAGCCGATCCCCGATCCGATCGTGCGCGGCGCGTTCGACGTGGGCGCTGCGGTGTCGGAATGCCTGGCGCTCGCCCTCGATCCCTATCCCCGGCGGCCCGACGCGGTTTTCGCCGCGCCGGCGGCGGAGCCGGTGGAGGAACCGAAACGCAATCCCTTCGCCTCCCTGGAGGTTTTGCGGGGCGGCCGCGACACCGACACGGACGGTAACGAAACGTGATGGCGGGCGTTTGCTCATAACGCTTGCCCTGGGGCCGGATTTCGTCTAATTAACCGGCCTTCTTGGGAACCCTTCAAGAACGAAAAGAGAGAGAGCCAATGGCTGTTCCAAAGAAAAAGACCTCGAAGTCGAAGCGCAACATGCGCCGGTCGCACCACGCGCTGAAGGCCTCGAGCTACGTCGAGTGCCCGAGCTGCGGCGAACTGAAGCGCCCGCATCACGTCTGCGCGTCGTGCGGTCAGTACGATGGCCGTGAGGTCGTGACGCAGGTCGCCTGAAGCGACCTCGCGTGACCTTGGTGTGGAAGGGAGCCCGGCCGGTGGCCAAGTCCATCACGCTCGCGTTGGACGGTATGGGGGGCGATGACGCGCCGGACATCGTTCTGGACGGCATCTCCCTCGCCCGAAAACGCCACCCGGACGTCCGCTACCTTCTGTACGGCGACGAAGCGGTTCTCGGCTCGCTGCTCGAGAAGCGCTACAAGTCGTTGCGCGACATCGTCACCCTGTGCCACGCGCCGGACGTCGTCACCAACAACGACAAGCCGTCGGTGGCCTTGCGCACCGGTCGCAATTCGTCGATGGCGCTCGCCATCCGCGCGGTCAAGGACCGGCAGGCGGACGGCGTGGTGTCGGCGGGCAACACCGGCGCGCTGATGGCGATGTCCAAGCTCGCGCTGCGCACGCTGCCCGGCATCGACCGCCCCGCGATCGCGGCGTTGATGCCGACCCAGCGCGGCGAAAGCGTGGTGCTCGACCTCGGCGCCAACACCGAGTGCAACGCCAACAACCTCGTCGAGTTCGCGCTGATGGGCACGCTGTTCGCCCGCAGCCTGCTCGACCTCGATTCGCCCACCGTGGGCCTCCTCAACATCGGCGAGGAGGAACAGAAGGGCCGCAACGAGGTGAAGGAGGCGGCGGCGCTGCTGCGCGAGGCGGGCGGCGTAGTGAACTTCGCCGGGTTCGTCGAGGGCGACGACATCGGCGTCGGCACCGTCGACGTGGTGGTGACCGACGGCTTCACCGGCAACGTCGCGCTCAAGACCATGGAAGGCACTGCCAAGGTGATGAGCCGCTTCCTCAAGGAGGCGTTCAAAAGCTCGTTGCTGGCGCAGATCGGCTATCTGCTCGCCCGCCCGGCGATGAACCGGGTGCGCCACCGCACCGATCCCCGTCGCTACAACGGCGCAATGTTCCTCGGCCTCAACGGAATCGTCGTCAAGTCCCACGGCGGCACCGACGGGTTGGGCTTCGCCAACGCGATCGGAGTGGCGGTGGACATGGTGCGGCACGGCTTCAACGAGCGCATCGCCACCGAACTCAAGAAGCTCGATTCCCAATCCGTTACCGCCGAGGTACACGCCATATGAGGATTATCCGTTCGCGACTGGCGGGCGTGGGCGCTTCGTTGCCCGAACGCATCGTCACCAACGACGATTTGGCGAAGATCGTCGACACCTCGGACGAGTGGATCGTCGAGCGGTCGGGGATTCGTCAGCGCCACATCGCCGCCGAGGGCCAGCTCACCTCCGACCTCGCCACCGCCGCCGCGCGGGAAGCGATGGAGGACGCGGGCGTGACCGCCGCGGATATCGACCTGATCGTCATCGGCACCACCACCCCCGACGACACCTTTCCCGCCACCGCGGTCAAGGTGCAGGCGAACCTCGGCGTCGACCACGGCTTCGCGTTCGACGTCCAGGCGGTGTGCTCGGGCTTCCTCTACGCGCTGGCGACCGCCGACAAGTTCATCCGCACCGGCGACGTGAAGACCGCGCTGGTGATCGGCGCGGAAACCTTCTCCCGCCTGCTCGACTGGACCGACCGCGACACCTGCGTGCTGTTCGGCGACGGCGCGGGCGCGGTGGTGCTGCAGGCGACCGAGGGCGAGGGCAAGGCCACCGACGTGGGCGTGCTTTCCACCCACCTGCACGCCGACGGCCGCTATCGCGACCTGCTCTACGTCGACGGCGGGCCGTCGAGCACCCAGACCGTCGGCCATGTCCACATGGAAGGCAAGGAGGTGTTCCGCCACGCCGTGACCAAGCTCGCCGCGGTGGTGGACGAGGCGCTCAAGGCCAACGGCCTCACCAGCGCCGACCTCGACTGGATCGTGCCGCACCAGGCCAACCGCCGGATTCTCGCCTCCACCGCGAAAAAGGTGGGGATGTCGGAGGATCGCGTCGTCGTCACCCTCGACCGCCACGCCAACACCTCGGCGGCGTCGATCCCGCTCGCGCTCCACACCGCGGTGCGCGACGGCCGGATCAAGGCGGGCGACCTCATCCTGATCGAGGCGATGGGCGGCGGCTTCGCCTGGGGTTCGGCCCTGGTCCGGATGTAATTCCTCAAGGATCGTAACACGTTGGCGGCCACGCGCCGCCGCCGGAAACCGGCCCCCTCGCGGGCCGGTTTTTTTCGCGTCCGCGTTTGGTTTTCAGGCGCCGCGCCACCATTTTGATATTGCGACAGAATTTCGCGGTTGTTATGGTTTGCGATGGCTGACAGTGGAGGCTTCCGATGAGTGAGCAAACGGTTACCCGCGCGCACCTGAGCGAAGCGGTCTACCAGGAGGTCGGTCTCTCGCGGAACGAATCCGCGGATCTCCTGGAAATGGTGCTGGACGAAATCTCCACGGCGCTATCCGCGGGCGACGTCGTCAAGATTTCCTCGTTCGGCAGCTTCTCGGTGCGCAGCAAGGGCGAACGCATCGGCCGCAACCCCAAGACCGGGGAAGAGGTGCCGATCCTGCCGCGCAAGGTTCTGGTGTTCCGCCCGTCGCAGCTCCTGAAGGCGCGCATCAACGAAGGCGCGTAACCCTTTCGGCAGGCAGAGGCAGACATGACCACCGGGCCAGAGGGCGAGCGCCGGACCCACAAGTCCGAGGCGGCGTTCCGTACCATCAGCGAGGTTGCCGAGGAGCTGGACGTGCCGCAGCACGTGCTGCGCTTCTGGGAGACCCGCTTCCCCGCGATCCAGCCGCTCAAACGCGGCGGCGGGCGTCGCTATTACCGCCCGGAGGACGTGGCGCTGCTGCGCGCCATCCGCGCCCGGCTGTACGACGACGGCTTCACCATCAAGGGCGTGCGCAAGCTTCTGGCCGACATGGGGTCGGAGGCGCTGGTGCGCGGCGCGCCCGCGCTGGCGGCCGAGCCGGAGGCGCCGCGCGCCGAACCGGCGGTGCGCGAACCGGACTTGCCGATGGCTCTGCCGGTGGCGCCCCGCGCCGGGCTTTCGCCCCATCAGCGCGCCGAAATCAAGGCCGCCATCGGTTCCCTGCTGCGGTTGAAAGCCCAGGTGGACCAAGTGCTTGGCGACAGTTCCGGGGTTTCCGCACAAGAATGACGGCAGGCGCGAAACGTCGCTTGCGCGGCGGGGGCGGGCGGTCTATAGTGCGCCTCCTTGAACGAACCCCAGGGAATTCCTGAGGGTTTCGGGTGTCGGAGCGTGGCGCAGTTTGGTAGCGCACCAGCATGGGGTGCTGGGGGTCGTGGGTTCGAATCCCGCCGCTCCGACCACTTTTCCCCAAATCGGTTTTCGTCAGACCTTCCGCAGGGCCAGCCAGGTCCAGCGGACGTTCGCCGCTTGATTCTCGCCATGGAGCGAGTCCGCCTCGACGCGGCGCACCAGCGCGAGACCGGCGCGCGTCGCCGCGTCGACGGTCTCCTCCGGCGGCACCGGATACACCGGGCGTCCGTGCATTTCGGGGCCGTGGCGCAGCGACAGCACGAACAGCCCGCCGGGCGCCACCGTCGCGGCGAGGCGCGCCATGGCGATCTCCCGGTCCTCCGGCACGAGGTGGTGCCACACCGCGCAGAGGGTGACGAGGTCGAAGGTTCCATGCGCCGCCAGGGCGGGGAGGTGGGGCAGGCGGTCGTCCAGCCAGGAAATCCGCGGCGAGGGGTGCAGCGCCATCGCCGCGGTGCGCAGTTCCGCCACCGGTTCCACCGCCAGCACGGTGTGGCCGGATGCGGCGAACCAGGCGGCGTCGCGGCCGCTTCCGGCGCCGATGTCGGCCACCCGCGCCGGAGGCCGCGGCAGAAGGTCCGCCACCGGCGCGAACAACCGCTCCGGCGGAACCTCCTCGAAGCGGGTCACCAGCGCGGGCGCAGCCGCCGCGTAAATCGAAAAGACGTCCTCGTCCATCGCGCGTCTCCGCGGGGAATTCGTTACGCGCCCGGGTGCCGTAACTACGAACGCAGTGAGGTTTCGGCGCTGCTTTCCGCCAGCAGGCGCCGCCCGCGATCGGTGAGGCGGCAGACCAGCCAGTTGGGCATCAAGGGATTGGCGAACCAGGGTTCCGCCCAGCCGCGCGCGATGCACGCGCGCACCAGCCGTCCGCTCACCCGTCGCCCGGTTTCGTCGAACAGCGGCAGCTTGCCGCCCGCCTGGGAGAGGCCGCGGTGCAGCCAGCGGATCTGCGCCGGGGTGGGGGAGGCGCGGTCGTCGCCGTCGTCGCTGTCGGAAGTCATCCGCGGGGGTCCCTCGGCGCGGTTGGTGGAGCGGGACGTTCATGGTAATCGGGGGAATGGGCGCTTGTCATCCCGGAGGAGCGAAATGACCGATACGCCGTTCTGCCTGGTCTACGTCACCGCCCGCGACCGCGCCGAGGCCGAGGCTTTGGCCCGTCGCGCCGTCGAAACGCGGCTCGCCGCGTGCGCCAACGTCCTGGGCGAAATCCGTTCGTTCTATTGGTGGGAGGGGGCGATTCAGAACGACTCCGAATGCGCCCTGATCCTCAAGACCCGCCGCGACCTGTTCGAACCCCTCAAGGACGAGATCGTCGCGGCCCACTCCTACGCGTGCCCGTGCGTCGTCGCGCTGCCGCTGGAGGCGGGCAGCGCGACGTATCTCGCATGGCTGGGGGGGCAGACGCGCCCGGCTTAAGGCACCGAGGCGGGGCACTGCACCGTCACCACCGCGAACGCGGCCAGGCCCTCGCGGCGGCCGATGAAGCCGAGTTCCTCGGTGGTGGTGGCCTTGATGCCGACGCGGCCGTTGTCGATGCCGAGGATCGAGGCGACGCGGGTGGTCATCATCCGCCGGTGCGGGCCGATGCGCGGCGCCTCGCCGAGGATGGTGATGTCGGCGTTGACGACGCGGGCGCCGCGCGCCTTGACCAGTGCCAGGGCGCGCTTGACGAACAGCACCGACGAGGCGCCGCGCCACTTTTCGTCCGACGGCGGGAAGTGGCGGCCGATGTCGCCCGCGCCGATGGTGCCGAGCAGGGCGTCGGTGAGGGCGTGAAGCGCCACGTCCGCGTCCGAGTGGCCCACCAGGCCCCGGTCGTGGGGCACCAGCACGCCGCACAGCGTCACCGAGTTGCCTTCGCCGAGCTTGTGGACGTCGACGCCCTGGCCGATGCGGGTGTCCATCGGGCCGGAAAGCAGGCGCGCGGCGTGCTCGAAATCCGCCGGCGTGGTGATCTTGACGTTGCGCTCGTCGCCGTCGACGGTGGCGACGGCGATGCCGCACGCCTCGGCGACGCTCGAATCGTCGGTGAGGGCGCGGCCCTGCGCCTCGCGGTGCGCCTGGAGGATCGGCGTGAAGCGGAAGCCCTGCGGGGTCTGCGCCCGCCACACCGCGGCGCGGTCCACGGTTTCGCTGGGGCCGTCGTCGCGGCTGCGCTTCAGGGTGTCGCACACCGGCAGGGCGGGCACCGCCGCGTCGGCGTGCTCGAGGGCGTCGAGCACCCGGTCCACCAGCCCGGCGCCGACGAACGGCCGCGCGCCGTCGTGGATCAGCACCAGGTCGGGCGGGTCGGCGGCCAGCGCCTCCAGGCCCAGGCGCACCGAGTCCTGCCGCTCCTGCCCGCCGAAGATCGGCGGCGCGAGGCCGAGGCCCTTGGCGGCGGCTTCGTAGTGCGCGAGATCGTTGGGATGGATCACCGCCCGCACCTCGGCGATGTCGGGATGGGCGGAGAGGCGGCCGAGGGTGTGCCGCAACATCGGCAGGTCGCCCAGCATCCGATATTGTTTGGGAATGTCGCCGCCGAACCGTTGGCCGCGACCCGCCGCGACCACCAACGCCACGCACCGTTTCATCAGGCTTCCCCCGTACCCGTGACTGCAAACCCGAGCTACGGTATCGCGGTTTTTTGCGCGGTGCCATGGAATCCTGGCCCGGCGCGACGAATTGCCCGTGGCGCGGGCAGGGGGTGGCGAAAGCGGCTGATTACTTCGTAGGCGCGGCCGAATATTTGTTCATATTGCGCCGAATTTGCTTGAAATTCAGGCAGATTTTGGGTGGAATACCCCCGGAATCCCGTGTGTTTGGGACAGCATCGTTGACTCATGTTTCGCCCTCGTCCGCCCCGTCGGTCGCGCTCGCGCCGATGTCGGGCGTCACCGACGCGCCGTTCCGCCGCTTGGCGCGGCGCTTCGGCGCCCCCGCCATCGTTTCCGAGATGTTCGCCTCCAGCCTGCTTGCCTTCGGCGGCAAGACCAACCGCCGCAGCCTCGGCTTCGCGGCGGAGGCGCCGCTCACCGTGCAGCTCGTCGGCGGCGACCCGGCGATGATGGCCGAGGCCGCGCGCATCGCCGAGGCGGCGGGCGCTGCGGCGATCGACGTCAACATGGGCTGCCCGGCGAAGAAGATCGCCAAATCCGGCGGCGGCGCGATCCTGATGCGCGAGCCGGAGCGGGCGGCGGAGATCGTTGCGGCGGTCGCGGCGGCGGTTCGCCTGCCGGTGTCGGTGAAGATCCGCCTGGGGTGGGACGCGGAATCCGTCAACGCCCCGGCCTTCGCGGTGCGCATGGCGGAGGCGGGGGCGCGGGCGATCACGGTGCACGGACGCACCCGCGAGCAGCTCTACTCCGGTGCCGCCGATTGGCGCGCCATCGGCGACGTGGTGGCGGCGGTGCGGGTTCCGGTGATCGCCAACGGCGACGTCTGCGACCTCGACACCGCGCGCCGCGCGCTGGCCGAGTCGGGCGCGGCGGGGGTGATGGTGGGGCGTGCCGCGTGCGGCAAGCCGTGGCTCGCCGGGCACCTCGCCCGGGGCCTCGCCACCGGCGAGATGCCGCCCGCGCCGGGCCTTTCCGAACGCGAGGCGATCCTCGTCGAGCACATCGAGCTGATGCTCGCCGAATACGGCCGCGAGGCGGGCCTGCGGGCGGCGCGCAAGCACGTCGCCTGGGCGCTTTCCGGCATCGACGGCGCGGCGGCGGCGCGCGAGCGGGTGTTCGCCGCCGAAACCGTCGAGGAAACCCTGGCGGCGATCGCCGATCTGTTCCGTCGCGCCGAGAGCGCTGCAAGGAGTCTGGCTGCCTGATGTCGATGTTCAGCAAGTTCCACACCGCCAAACCCGGAAGCCCGGGCAAGGAAAAACCCGGGGCGGTTCCGGCGGAGGAGATGGCGAGCCTGCTCTATGCGCTGCCCGAGGCGGTGGTCGCGGTGGATGCCGAGAACCGCATCACCTACGTCAACGCCGCCGCCGAGGCGCTGTTCGAGACCGGCGGCTCCCACATGCTCGGCCTGCCGCTGTCCGACTTCGTGCCGCAGGACAGCCCGGCCTACGCGCTGCTCGACCAGTGCCGCGCCGACCATTGCCGCTATTCCGAGCACGGGGTGGAGCTGGACACGCCGCGCACCGGCCCGCGCACCATGACGGTGCAGGTGGCGCCGGTGTTCGACGACGCCCGCTGCGTCGTGCTCTCGATGCACGAGCACTCGATCGCCAAGAAGATCGGCCAGCAGTTGTCCCACCGCAACGTCGCCCGCTCGGTGACGGCGATGGCGCGGCTGCTCGCCCACGAGGTGAAGAACCCGCTCTCGGGCATTCGCGGCGCGGCGCAGCTGCTGGAGCAGAACGCCACCGAGGACGACCGCACCCTCACCCGGCTGATCTGCGACGAGGCGGACCGCATCGTTGCGCTGGTGGACCGGATGGAGGCGTTCTCCGACAAGCCGCAACTCTCGCGCCAGCCGGTCAACATCCACCAGGTGCTGGAGCACGTCCGCCGCGTCGCGGAGAACGGCTTCGCCAAGGGCATCCGCATGGTCGAGATGTACGACCCCTCGCTGCCGCCGGTGCTGGGGGACCGCGACCAGTTGATCCAGGTGTTCCTCAACCTCGTCAAGAACGCCGCCGAAGCCTGCCCCGAGGACGGCCCCGAGATCGTCATCAGCACCAACTACCAGCACGGCATCCGCCTCGCGGTACCGGGCGGGGCCGACAGCCGCCAGCACGTGCCGCTGGTGGTGGCGGTGCAGGACAACGGCCCGGGCATCCCCAAGGAGCTGCGCCAGAACCTCTTCGACCCCTTCGTCACCACCAAGTCGAGCGGCTCGGGCCTCGGCCTGTCGCTGGTGGCGAAGATCGTCGACGACCACGGCGGCATCATCGAGTTCGACTGCCAGCCGAAAAAGACGATCTTCCGGGTGATGTTGCCCGTCGCGTGACGCCTTCAGAACGAAAGACGACCAGACCATGACGCCATCCACGATTCTCGTCGCCGACGACGACCGCAGCATCCGCACCGTGCTTTCCCAGGCGCTGGCGCGGGCGGGCTACGAGGTGCGCACCACCGGCAACGCCGCCACCCTGTGGCGCTGGGTGCAGGACGGCGAGGGCGACCTCGTGATCACCGACGTGATCATGCCCGACGAGAACGGCCTCGACCTGATCCCGCGCATCAAGAAGCTGCGCCCCGAGATGCGCATCATCGTGATGAGCGCGCAGAACACCCTGCTGACGGCGGTCAAGGCGACCGAGCGCGGCGCCTTCGAATACCTGCCCAAGCCCTTCGACATCAAGGAGCTGGTGGGCGTGGTGCAGCGCGCGCTGTCGATGCCGAAGACCGGGCCGGACAAGGGCCACGCCGACGACGAGGACTACGACCGCCTGCCGCTGATCGGCCGCTCCCCGGCGATGCAGGAAATCTATCGCACCCTGGCGCGGCTGATGAACACCGACCTCACGGTGATGATCAACGGCGAATCCGGCACCGGCAAGGAGCTGGTGGCGCGCGCCCTGCACGAATACGGCAAGCGCCGCAACGGCCCGTTCGTCGCCATCAACATGGCGGCGATCCCGCGCGAGCTGATCGAAAGCGAGCTGTTCGGCCACGAGAAGGGTGCCTTCACCGGCGCCACCACCCGCTCGGCGGGCCGCTTCGAGCAGGCCGAGGGCGGCACCCTGTTCCTCGACGAGATCGGCGACATGCCGCCCGAGGCGCAGACCCGCCTGCTGCGGGTGTTGCAGGAGGGCGAGTACACCACCGTCGGCGGCCGCACGCCGATCCGCGCCAACGTCCGCATCGTCGCCGCCACCCACCGCGACCTGAGCGTGCAGATCCGCCAGGGGCTGTTCCGCGAGGACCTCTACTACCGCCTCAACGTGGTGCCGATCCGCCTGCCGCCGCTGCGCGAGCGCGCCGAGGACATTCCGGAGCTGGTCAACCACTTCCTCAACGTCGCGGCGCAGGAGGGGCTGCCGATCAAGTCGCTCGACGCCAAGGCGGTGGAGCGGCTGAAGCAGCACCGCTGGCCCGGCAACGTGCGCGAGCTGGAAAACCTGATCCGCCGCCTCGCCGCCCTCTATTCGCAGGAAACCATCGAGGTGGACGCGATCGAGGCGGAGCTGTCGTCCTCCATGGCGCCCGCCGCCTCGGGCGGCCCCACCGAGAACGAGGGCCTCTCGGGCATGGTGGAGCGGCACCTGCGCGAATATTTCGTCGCCCACGCCGACGGCCTGCCCGCGCCGGGGCTGCACGAGCGCATCCTGCGCGAGGTGGAGCGGCCGCTGATCTCGCTGTGCCTCGACGCCACGCGCGGCAACCAGATCAAGGCCGCCCACGTACTCGGCCTCAACCGCAACACCCTGCGCAAGAAGATCCGCGAGCTCGACATCCACGTGATCCGCGGCGTGAAGTGAGGCGCGCGGCATGGTGACGCCGCCCAAATCGACGCACCGCCTGTGGATCCGCCTCGGGATCTGGGGGCGGCGCGTCCGCCTCGGGCGTAAGCTCGCGTTCCTGCTGGGCCTCGGCGCGTTGGTCTCGGGCCTGCTGACGATGGCGGCGCTGTTCCAGGCCGGGCCGTTCCGCCCGTCGCCCGAGCTGGCGTTCATCTACCTCAATCTCGATCTCGCGTTCCTGCTGGCGCTCTCGATCGTCGTCGGGCGGCGGCTGGTGCAGGTCTACGCCGAGCGCCGCTCCGGCCGCGCCGGGTCGCGCCTGCAAAGCCGACTGGTGCTGAGCTTCGCGGTGCTCGCGGTGGTGCCGACGGTGCTGGTGGGGACGTTCTCGGCGATCTTCTTCCACAACGGCCTGCAGGGGTGGTTCTCCAACCGCGTCGGCACCGCCGTCCACGAATCCCTGGTGGTGGCGGAAGCCTATCTCAAGGAGCACCAGCAGGCCCTCGCCACCGACGCCCTCAGCATGTCCCACGACGTCACCCGCGCCTGGGACACGCTCTACATCTCCACCGCGCGGATGGACAGCTTCCTGCGCCAGCAGGGCCTCCAGCGCGGCCTGTCGGAGGCGGTGATCTTCAACGAAACCGGCGACGTGCTGGCGCGGGCGGGCTTCACCTTCTCGCTGCAATACGAGGACGTGCCGATGTGGGCGCTGGAAAAGGCGCGGCGCGGCGAGGTGGCGTTGCTCACCAGCGGCAGCGACGACCGGGTGCGGGCGCTGATCCGCCTCGACGTGCTGGCGCCGGGGGAGAACTTCCTCTACATCGGCCGGTTCGTCGACGCCAACGTGATCGGCCATATCGAGGCGGCGCAGGAGGCGGTGCAGGCGTATCAGGCGCTGGAAATCGAACGCTGGGATTTCGAGCTGACCTTCACCCTGGTCTACATCCTGGTGTCGCTGCTGCTGTTGCTGACGGCGATGTGGCTGGGGCTGACCCTCTCCAACCAGTTGGTCCAGCCGGTCTCCGAGCTGATCGGCGCGGCGGAGAAGGTGGGCGAGGGCGACCTGTCCGCCAAGGTGCCCGAATACCCCTACGCCGACGAGCTTTCGGTGCTGTCCCGCGCCTTCAACCGCATGCTCTCGCAGTTGGCCGAGCAGCGCGAAAGCCTGCTTGAGGCCAACCAGCAGCTCGACCAGCGGCGCCGCTTCACCGAGGCGGTGCTGACCGGCGTCTCGGCCGGGGTTCTCGGCCTCGACGCGGTCGGCCGGGTGCGGGCGGTCAATCCCTCGGCGGCGGACCTGCTGGGCGTCGACGCCGCGTCGGCGGTGGGGCGGATGCTGGGCGAGCTTTCGGCCGAACTCGATTCCGCCTTCACCGAAATGCGCCACGCCAGCGGCCGCGCGGTGCAGAAGCCGGTGAGCATCCGCCGCGACGGGCCGGAGCGGGTGCTGATGGTGCGGGTGGGCACCGAATACGCGGGACTCGACGTCATCGGCTACGTGCTCACCTTCGACGACGTCACCGAGCTGCAAACCGCGCAGCGCGCCGCCGCGTGGGCCGACGTGGCGCGGCGGATCGCCCACGAGATCAAGAACCCGCTGACGCCGATCCAGCTTTCCGCCGAGCGTTTGCAGCACAAATACCTGCCGATGATCGCCGAGGGCAACGAGACCTTCCGCACCCTCACCGACACCATCGTCCGGCAGGTGGGCGACATCCGCCGCCTGGTGGACGAGTTCTCCTCGTTCGCGCGGATGCCCACCCCCCAGTTCGCCCGCGAGAACCTGCCGCTGCTGGTGCAGCAGGCGGTGGAGCTGCAACGCGGCGCCTATCCGCACATCCGCTTCGCGCTGGCGCTGCCGCCGCGCGCGGTGATCGTCGAATGCGATCGCGGTCTGGTGGCGCAATGCCTCACCAACATTCTCAAGAACGCGATGGAATCGATTGAGGAACGGCAGAAAACCACCCCGGAGCCGCCCGGTCTCGTGGAGGTTTCGGTGACGGCGGGGGCGGAGACCATCCGCGTCGAGATTCGCGACAACGGCTTCGGCCTGCCGCTTCAGGGCCGCGAGCGCCTCACCGATCCCTACGTCACCACCCGCGCCAAGGGCACCGGCCTCGGTCTCGCGATCGTGAAGAAGATCATGGAAGATCACGGCGGACGGATCAGCCTGACGGATCGGCGCGACGATGTCGCCGCCGCGACCGCAAGCGGTCTTGACACCGGGCCTGAGTTGCAGCCCACTCAGGGCGCACGCATCGTTCTGGAATTCCCCGCGGCGGTCGCCGCGGCCGAGGCTCTCCCGCAGCGGGAAGCCCCGAAAGCGTAACACGTGTAAGAAGAGTGCCATGGACATCCTGATCGTCGATGACGAAGCCGACATCCGCATGCTGGTCGCCGGTATCCTGGAGGATGAAGGCTACACCACGCGCGAGGCCGGCGACGCGGACACCGCCCTCGCGGCGATGAAGGAGCGTCGCCCGCACCTCGTCATCCTCGACATCTGGCTGGAGGGCAGCCGCCTCGACGGCCTCGGCATCCTGCGCGAGATCCGCAAGCGCGACCCGGAGATGCCGGTGGTGATGATCTCCGGCCACGGCACCGTCGAGACCGCCGTCGCCGCCCTCAAGGAAGGGGCCTACGACTTCATCGAGAAGCCGTTCAAGATGCAGCGCCTGCTGCTGGTGGTGGAGCGCGCGCTGGAGGCCAACTCGCTGCGCGCCGAAAACCGCAACCTGCGCGCCCTGGCCGGATCGGTCACCGAGCTGATCGGCACGTCTCCGGCGGTGCAGCAGGTGCGCCAGATCGTCGAACGGGTGGCGCCCACCGGCTCGCGGGTGCTGGTCACCGGCCCGGCGGGCGCGGGCAAGGAGGTGGTGGCGCGGCAGATCCACCTGCAATCGAAGCGCAGCACCGGTCCGTTCGTGGTGGTCAACTGCGCGGCGATGCACCCGGACCGCATGGAGCGCGAGCTGTTCGGCATGGAGCCGGGCTACGCCGCGCCCGACGCCCCCGGCCACCCGGGCGTGTTCGAGCGCGCCCACGGCGGCACCCTGCTGCTGGACGAGGTGGCCGACATGCCCCTCGAAACCCAGGGCAAGATCGTGCGGGTGCTGCAGGACCAGAGCTTCGAGCGGCTCGGCGGCCACGGCCGGGTCAAGGTGGACGTGCGGGTGATTTCGACCACCAACCGCGACCTCTCCCGCGCCATCGGCGACGGCCTGTTCCGCGAGGACCTCTATTACCGCCTGGCGGTGGTGCCGCTGGCGATGCCCGCGCTGCGCGACCGCCGCGAGGACATCCCCGAACTCGCCGCCGAGTTCCTGCGCCACGCCGCCGCCGCCGCGGGCACCGCGCCCCGCAGCCTGGGCGAGGACGCGCTGGCGGCCTTGCGCGCCTACGACTGGCCCGGCAACGTGCGGCAGTTGCGCAACGCCATGGACTGGGCGACGATCATGGCGCCGGGCGACACCCGGGCGCCGATCTCGGCGGAGATGCTGCCGCCGGAAATCGGCGCCACCGCGCCGGTCACCCTGCATTCCTCCTATTCCGCCGAGATCATGAGCCTGCCGCTGCGCGAGGCGCGCGAACTGTTCGAGCGCGACTACCTCTCGAGCCAGCTGATGCGGTTCGGCGGCAACATTTCGAAGACCGCCGGTTTCGTCGGGATGGAACGCTCCGCCCTGCACCGGAAACTCAAGTCGCTCGGCATCTTCGCCGACGATCATGCGCGCTGACATGAGGATCGCGAAACCATGCGGGTATTGATTTGCGGGGCGGGGCAGGTGGGGTTCAACATCGCCCGCTACCTCGCCGCCGAAGACGCCGACATCACCGTGGTGGATCGCCGCCCCGACCTGATCCGCAAGATTCAGGACCAGCTCGACGTGCAGGCGGTGGTCGGCCACGCCGCCCACCCGCAAACCCTCGAGCAGGCGGGCGCCAACACCGCCGACATGATGATCGCGGTGACGCCCACCGACGAGGTCAACATGGTGGCCTGCCAGGTGGCGCACTCGCTGTTCAAGGTGCCCACCAAGATCGCCCGGGTGCGCTCGCAGAGCTATCTCAGCCCGATCTGGGCCAATCTCTATTCCCGCGAGAACATGCCGATCGACGTGATCATCTCGCCCGAGTACGAGGTGGCGCAGTCGGTGACGCGGCTGTTGGAGGTGCCGGGTGCGCTCGACGTCATCCCGCTGTGCGACGACAAGGTGCGCCTGATCGGCGCGCGGGCGGAGCAGAACTGCCCGATCCTCAACACGCCGCTGCGGCAGCTGTCGCAGCTGTTCCCCGAGCTGTCGATCGTGATCCTCGGCATCATCCGCGACGAACGCGCCTGGGTGCCGACCGGCGACGACATCATGCAGCCGGGCGACGACGTCTACTTCGTCACCGAAACCGCCAAAACCCAGCGCGCGCTCGCGGTGTTCGGGCACGAGGAGGCGCTCTCCAGCCGCGTCGTCATCATGGGCGGCGGCAACATCGGCCTGGCGCTCGCCCAGGCCCTCGAGGACCACCCCTTGAGCTTCAATTCCAAGCTCATCGAGATGGACGAGGGGCGGGCGGAATTCGCCGCCAAGACCCTCTCCAGCACCGTGGTGATCCACGGCGACGCCCTCGACGCCGACATCCTCGACGAGGCGGGGGTCAAGACCTCCGACACCGTGGTGGCGATCACCGACAACGACGAGACCAACATCCTCGCCTCGCTGATCGCCAAGCGCCACGGCGTGCGCCGCGCCATCACCCTCACCAACAAGCCCGAATACGGCCGCCTCGTCAGCCATCTCGGCATCGACACCGCGATCAACCCGCGCGACATCACCGTCTCCACCATCCTTCAGCACGTCCGCCGCGGCCGCATCCATTCGGTCCACGCGCTGCACGAAGGGTTCGGCGAACTGATCGAGGCCGACGCGCTCGAAACCTCGGAAATCGTCGGCAAGTCGATCAAGAGCGCCAATCTGCCCCACGGCGTGCTGCTGGGCGCGATCGTGCGCGACGGCAAGGTGATCGTGCCGCGCGGCAACACCACCGTCCACGCGGGCGACCGGGTGGTGCTGTTCGCGGCCGCCGATTCCATTCGCAAGGCGGAGAAGCTGTTCGCCGTCCGCCTCACTTATATCTGATACCACAACGCGCTATGGCGGCGCGTCGATCCCGAACCTGAGGAGTTGGAAGTCCATGTCGCGCATTGCCTACGTCAACGGCCAGTATGTTCTCCACGGCGAGGCGGCGGTCCACATCGAAGACCGCGGCTACCAGTTCGCCGACGGCGTGTACGAAGTCGTCGACATCGCGAACGGCGAGCTGGTGGACGAGGAACCCCACCTCGACCGTCTCGACCGCTCCCTCGACGAACTGCGGATCGCATGGCCGATGTCGCGCCGGGCGATGAAGCTGGTGATGCGCCAGGTGATCGCCCGCAATCTCGTCAAGAACGGCATGATCTACATCCAGATCACCCGTGGCGTGGCGCCGCGCGACCACGGTTTCCCGGCGGGGGTGCCGTCGTCGCTGGTGATGACCGCCAAGTCCACCAAGCCGGTCCCGGCGGAGCAGCCCGACGACCAGGGCATCGCGGTGATCTCCACCCCCGACATCCGCTGGACGCGGCCGGACATCAAGTCGGTGGCGCTGCTGCCCAACATCCTCTGCAAGCAGAAGGCGCGCGAGGCCGGGGCCTACGAGGCGTGGCTGGTGGACGCGGACGGCTACGTCACCGAAGGCTCGTCCACCAACGCCTGGATCGTCACCAAGAACAACGAGGTGGTCACCCGCGGTACCGGCGGCAACGCGATCCTCAACGGCATCACCCGGCAGGCGTTCATCAAGCTGATGGCCACCAACGGCCTCACCTTCGTCGAGCGCAAGTTCACCGTGGCCGAAGCGCTGGAAGCCAAGGAGGCGTTCATTTCCGCCTCCACCACCCGGATCAAGGCGGTGGTGCGCATCGACGGCAAGCCGGTGGGCAACGGCCACCCGGGCGAGACCGTGGCGAAGCTGCGCCGCATCTATTGGGCGGCGGCGGCCGAGGGCGGCATCCTGCCGAAGCAGCCCACCAACATCCGCGAGCCGCGCGCGTGACCGACGAGGCGCTGCGCGCGGCCCTGGCGGCGGACGCGGACCCCCGCGTTCCGCCGCCGCGGGCGGTGGTGTTCGACTGGGACAACACCCTGGTGGACACCTGGCCCACCATCACCGGCACCATGAACGTCACCCTCGAAGCCATGGGCCACGCGCCCTGGAGCGCCGAGGAGGCGAAGGTGCGCATCGCCCGCTCCCTGCGCGAGAGCTTCCCCGAGCTGTTCGGCGATCGGTGGGAGGAGGCGAGGGACGTGTTCTACGCCGAGCTGGAGCGCGGCCACCTCGAACGCCTGCGGCCCCTGCCGGGGGCGGAGGCGGCGCTGGCCCGCTTCGCGGCGGAGGGGATTCCGCTCGCGGTGGTCAGCAACAAGACCGCCCGCTACCTCCATGCCGAGGTTGCGCACCTCGGCTGGACGCATTATTTCACCGCCGTCTTCGGTGCCGGGGAACTGGTCCGCGACAAGCCCGCGCCCGACGCGGTTTTCGCTTTTCTCGAACGGGCGGGCCTTGCCCCTGGGCGGGATATCTGGTTTGTTGGGGACAGCCCGGTGGACGTGGAAATCGCCCATGCCGCGGGCTGCGCGTCGGTGCTGGTTTGGAGCGGGGAGGGCACGGCCCCCGCCTGCGCCACGGCGCCCGCCGCCGTCGTCGGCGGCTGCGACGCGCTGCTCCGGCTGGTCGGATTCGACAATCGGGGCCGCGATACCTAAGTCCAATGCGGGAGCGGAGTGGCATCCGCGGCCCGGCTAAAAACAACAAGGGGACCAAAAAAATGTCGTCCGAACGAAGCCAGAACGTCCAGGACGTTTTCCTCAACCACATTCGCAAGAACAAGGCCCCGGTCACGGTGTTCCTTGTCAACGGCGTCAAGCTCCAGGGCATCGTCACGTGGTTCGACAACTTCTCGATGCTGCTGCGCCGCGACGGGCACACCCAGCTCGTGTACAAGCATGCGATTTCGACGGTGATGCCGTCGCAGCCGATCCAGCTGTTCGAACCCGGAAAGGAAGAAGAGGGCGCGTGACCATCGCCCGCGTATCATGACCACAGACATTTCGACCGCCCCCGCGCGGACCATCGTCGTCACGCCGTTCCTGAAGACGGCGCGCCCGCGCGAAGGCGTTCCCGCCCGCCCGCCCGCCGCCCGGCTCGACGAGGCGGTGGGTTTGACGCGGGCGATGTCGGTGGACGTGGTGGGGGCGGAGATCGTGCCGGTGTCCCGGCCGCGCCCCTCCACCCTGATCGGCCAGGGCGCGATCGACGCCCTGAAGGCGATGATCGCCGAGAACGCCGCCGGCCTCGCGGTGTTCGACACCCACCTCACCCCGATCCAGCAGCGCAACCTCGAAAAGGCCTTGGATTGCAAGGTCATCGACCGAACCGCGCTGATCCTCGAAATCTTCGGCGAGCGCGCCCGCACCCGCGAGGGTACGTTGCAGGTGGAACTGGCGCATCTCTCCTATCAGCGCAGCCGCCTAGTGCGCAGCTGGACCCACCTGGAGCGTCAGCGCGGCGGCCTCGGCTTCGTCGGCGGTCCGGGCGAAACCCAGATCGAAATCGACCGCCGCCTGATCGGCGAGCGCATCGCCCGCCTCAAGGCCGAGCTGGAAGAGGTCAAGCGCACCCGCACGCTGCATCGCGCCGCGCGCAAACGCGTGCCTTTCCCGGTGGTTGCGCTGGTGGGTTACACCAATGCCGGAAAGTCGACGCTGTTCAACCGGCTGACCCGGGCGAGCGTGTTCGCCGAGGACATGCTGTTCGCCACCCTCGACCCGACGATGCGGCGGGTGACGCTGCCCTCGGGGCGGCAGATTATCCTTTCCGACACCGTGGGGTTCGTCTCCGACCTGCCCACCGAGCTGGTGGCGGCGTTCCGCGCCACCCTCGAGGAGGTGCTGGAGGCGGACCTGATCCTCCACGTGCGCGACGTTTCCCACCCGGATTCCGACGCCCAGCGCGACGACGTGGTGGCGGTCCTCGACGATCTCGGCGTCGGCGAGGAGGCGCTGCGGGTCTCGGGGCTGGAGGTCGCCAACAAGATCGACCGCCTGGACGGCGATTCCCGCGACTACTGGCGCGCCCGCGCCGACCGCAACGAAGGCCTGGTGGCGATCTCGGCGCAGAGCGGGGAGGGCGTGGACGACCTCCTGCGCGCCGTCGACGCCCACCTCAGCGCCCTCCACGTCGAGATCACGGTGCTTCTCGGCCACACCGAGGGGCGCGACATCGCCTGGCTCTACGACCGCGGCGACGTGACCGCGCGGGAGGACGGCGACTTCGGCGTCCGCCTCACCGTGCGCCTTTCCGCCGACGATCTCGCGCGCTGGGACGTGCTGCGCAGCAGGACCGGCGGCGATGGCCGATGAGGTCAGCTTCGAACGCGTCGGCGCGATCATCCGCGAGGCGGCGGACACCCTGATCCGTCCGCGCTTCCGCCACCTCGGGGCGGACGCGGTGTCGGTCAAGACCCACGAGAACGACCTCGTCACCGTCGCCGACCTGGAAGCCGAGGTGTTCCTGACCCGGCGCCTCACCGACCTGCTGCCCGGCTCGCTGGTGCTGGGGGAGGAGGCGGTCTACCAGACCCCCGAGATCGGCAAGGTCCTCGACGGCGACGCGCCGGTGTGGATCGTCGACCCGGTGGACGGCACCGCCAACTTCGCCCGCGGCGTGCCCAAGTTCGGGGTGATCGTCGCCCTGGTGCAGAACCGCCGCACCCTCGCCGGGTGGATTCACGATCCGGTCTCCGGCCGCCTCTACACCGCCGCCGCCGACGCGGGGGCGTGGTGCGACGGCCGCCGTTTAAGCATCGCGCCGCGCGGGCGCCGCACGCTCTCGGCGCTGTCCGGCTGCATCAGCCGCCGCCTGGCGGAGCGCAAGCGCCATCTGTTCGGCGAAATCACCCAGCAGGGCAGCGCCGCCCACGATTACATGTCGCTGGGCGAGGGGCGTCTCGATTTCCGCCTGTTCCGGCTGCTGAAGCCGTGGGACCACGCGGCGGGGGTGTTGCTGGTGGAGGAGGCGGGGGGCTACGTGCGGATGCTCTCGGGCCAACGTTACGCGCCGGTGTTCCACGCCGACGACGCGCTGCTGATCGCGCCCGACGCCGCCACCTGGGCCGAGGTCCGCGCCGCCCTCGGCGTTTGAGCTATCGGCGGAAGGTGATGGTCGGGTAGGCGGGGGCGCTGCCGTCGAGGATCCAGTCGTAGACCGTCCAGTCGCCGTTCGGGTCCTTGTAGGTGGCGTTGGCGTTGGAGGCACCGCTCACCTTCATGTCGGAAATCACCCGCAGCGAGCCGCGCACCAGCAGCCCGGCCTCGGCCATCGGCCGCGCCTTGTCGATGTTCGGGGTTTCGGCGAACACCGTGACGGTGCCGTCGGGCCGCGCGTCGATGTTGAGGATGCGGGCGTTGCGCCGCACGAACGACACCATCCCCGGGTTGGCGACATAGTTGCCGGTGCGGCGGTAGGCGACCTCGAACTGGCCGCGGCCGATCGAGCGGATGCTGGTGAACTGGCTGTCGCGCTTGAGATCGCGGCGAATGCCTTCGATCTTCTCTTGCGCCTCGGCCTCGGAATACTTGCCCGCCGCGATCTCCATGTAGAGCGGTGCCCAAGTGAGGACACCTTTGTAATCCAAGGTGAAATCGCCGTTGCGGGCGATCCGGATCTCGGCGCGGAAGCGGTCCGGCACATAGCAGGACGCGAGCGCGGGCAGGGCCGCGACCAGCAGCAGCGCGGCCAGAAGGCGGGGCAGGCGGCGGATCATGCGGCACCTCCGGAAGGGTCCAGTCCCTTCGCTTTCTGCCACAGTTCCTCCATTTCGTCCAGCGATGCCTCCTTGATCGGCTTTCCCGCCTTTTCAAGAGACTGCTCGATGAAATGGAAGCGGCGTTCGAACTTTTCATTGGTGCGGCGCAGGGCCTGCTCCGGGTCGATCTCGAGCTTGCGGGCGAGGTTGGCGACCGCGAACAGCACGTCGCCCAGTTCGTCCTCCATGCGCGGACGCGGCGCGGCGGCGCGCACCTCGGCTTCCAGTTCGTCGATCTCCTCGCGGATTTTCGCGAACACGTCGGCCGGGTCGGTCCAATCGAAGCCGACGCGGGCGGCGCGCTTCTGCAGCTTGGCGGCGCGCAGCAGGGCGGGCAGGGCCTTGGCCACGCCGTCGAGGGCCGAGGCGGCGGCGTCGCCGTTGCGTTCGCCTTCCTTGACGTTTTCCCAGTTCACCAACTGGTCGCGGGCGTCCTTCACCCGCTGCTCGCCGAACACGTGGGGGTGGCGGCGCACCAGCTTGTCGCAGATCGCGGCGATCACGTCGGGCAGGGCGAACAGGCCGTCTTCCTCGGCGATGCGGGCATGGAACACCACCTGGAGCAGCAGGTCGCCCAATTCGTCCTTGATCGCGGCGGGGTCGCCCTCGTCGATGGCGGAGAGCACCTCGTAGGCTTCCTCGACGGTGTGCGGCGCGATGCTGGAAAAGGTCTGTTCCACGTCCCAGGGGCAGCCGCGGTCGCGGTCGCGCAGCAGCGCCATGATGTCGGCGAGGTGGTCGAGGGAAACCGGAGACGTCATCGGAGGATCCTGAAGCTCGAAATCAGCCGCGCCAACGACCGTACAACCAACGCGCCGCCGTCAAAAGCACAACCACGCCCGCGACCCCCAACAACAGGGTTTTCTCGTAGCCGTGGATGTCCTTCAGCACCGCGGTGATGGTGGAGCCGAAGAGGTAGCCGAGGGTGGAGATGATCGCCGCCCACAATGCCGCGCCCAGCATGTTGAACACCATGAACCGCCACGCCTCGACGCGGCTGGTGCCGATCAGGATCGGCCCGGCGATGCGCATGCCGTAGAGGAAGCGCACCCCCATGATCAGCGGCACCTGATGGCGGTGGATCAGGCGGTCGACGCGGGGCTTGTGGGCGGCGAGGCGGGGAAAGCGGTGGATCAGGCGGTTGCCGTAGCGGCGGCCGAGGAAGAAGGCGATCTGGTCGCCCAGGGTGCCGCCGACGAAGGCGATGGCGATCACGCCGGGAAGCGCCAGGTATCCCTGGTGCGCCGCGAATCCGGCAAGGAGGAGGACGGTTTCGCCTTCCATCAACGCGCCGACGAACACCGCGAGATAACCGTAATCGGACAAAAGCTGGGGGAGGTTCATCGAAAATCCTGGACTCTGGCCGCGCGGGGTCCGGCCGGGCAACACTATCGGCGCGAAGGCCGGGGGGTTCAAGCACGAAGCGCGGCGGCCGGGACGTTCGGCAAACCGCACGCAGCCGCCGCCGGTTCCACGGCGGTGGGCCGCAAGGATATGGGGGAGCCGTCGCCGGGAGGGGATGTCCCGAAAGAGGACTTTTCGTCCGATCGCGTCCCGTCCCGGACACCCACATCGGTTTGTCGCATAATTTATATTATGAATAGTCGGAGATGCTGTTTCCAGGGTTCCTTAAGGTTTTGATATCCCAGGAACTCTCGCTCCGACGCCGATTTCGCCATTCGCACCGTTGCGTTTCGGTCGCCGACGCCACACCTTCCGCCGGACCGCCCGCATCAAGGAACGCCCGATGAGCCTGCATCTCCTGATCGTCGACGCCCAGCAGGATTTCTGCGACGGCCCGTGCCACGGCGCGCTGGCGATCCCCGGCGCCTACGACGACATGTCGCGGGTGGCGCGGATGATCGGGCGCCTCGGCCCCCGCATCGACGCGATCCACGCCACCATGGACGCGCACCACACCGTCGACATCGCGCACCCCGCGTGGTGGATGGACGCGACCGGCGCGCCGCCGCCGCCGTTCACCATCGTCACCGCGCAGGACATCGAATCCGGCCTCTGGAAGCCGCGCGACCCCGCCCGGCGCGAGCGTTCGCTGCGCTACGTGCGCCAGCTCGAGGTTCAGGGCAACTATCCCCTGTGCATCTGGCCGCCCCACTGCCTGATCGGCTCGGCCGGGCAATCGCTGCACCCGGAGCTGTTCGCCGCCCTCACGGCGTGGGAAACCGCGCGGCTGGCGCAGGTGAACTACGCGATCAAGGGCACCAATCCCTGGACCGAGCACTACAGCGCGATCCGCGCCGAGGTGGCCGACCCGGAAGACGCGCAAACCCTGCCCAACCTCGACCTGCTGCAAGCCCTGGACGCCGCCGACACCGTGCTGATCGCCGGCGAGGCGCTGAGCCACTGCGTGCGCGCCACCGTGGGCGACATCGCCCGCACCCTCGGCCACGACCGTCTCAAACGCTTCGTCTTCCTCACCGACGCCAGCACCAGCGTGCCGGGATTCGAGGCCTACGGCGAGGCGTTCCTGACGGAAATGCGCAGCCGCGGCATGCGGATGTCCACCACCGCCGCGTTCGGGGCGTAACGCCTTCAGATTTCGAGGATTTGCCCGTCGTGCCCCGGCTCCACGCCGGGCGGCAACCCGTCCTTGAGGGTGCGGTAGTCGAGGCCCGCGCCCATGTGGGTGAACACGGTGCGCTCCGGGCGCACCCGCTCCACCCAGCGCAGCACCTGCGAGACGTCCGCATGGGTGGTGTGGCGGTGCTCGGTGAGGCAGCCGACGATCCACACCTTCACCCCCGCGAGAATTTCGAACGCGGTCTCGTCGAGGGCGGTGACGTCGGTCGAATAGGCGAAATCGCCGACGCGGAAGCCCAACGACGCCTCCCGCCCGTGCTCCTGGAGGAACGGCGTCACCGTCAGCCCCCCCACCGCGAAGGGCAGCGGATGCGGCACCGGAATCACCTGCGGCACCAGCCAAGGGTGATAGATCGCGGTGCCGGGAGCAGCAATGTCGTCATAGGGTTGGAAGGCGTAGCCGAAGCGCCGCATGAGGTCGTTGAGGGTGCTCGCCATGCCCCACGCGGGGATCGGCGCCTTCATCGCGCGGTTGATCTCGCGCACCTCGTCGATGCCGTGGGTGTGGTCGGCATGGCCGTGGGTGTAGAGGATGCCGTCCACCCGGCGGACGTTCGCGCGCAGCAGCTGCTCGCGCAGGTCGGGGCCGGTGTCCACCAGGATCGCCGTGCCCCCCTCCTCCATCAGGATCGCGGTGCGCAGGCGGCGGTTGCGCGGCTCCAGCGGATCGCACTTTCCCCAGCCACCGGAAATCGACGGCACCCCGGGCGCCGCGCCGCAGCCGAGGACGGTGACCTTCATGCCGCCGCCTCCGCCGGGATGCGCGGGAACAGCCGCAGCACGTTGGCGGTGGTGGCGGCGGCGATCTCCTCGGGCGAGACGCCCTTGACCTCCGCCAGCATCGCGGCGGTGTAGGCGACGTAGGCCGGTTCGTTGCGCTTGCCCCGGCGCGGCACCGGCGCGAGGTAGGGGCTGTCGGTTTCCACCAGCAGGCGGTCGAGCGGCGCGTCGCGGAAAATCTCCCGCAGTTCCGCGTTGCGCTTGTAGGTGATGACCCCCGAGGCCGAGAGGTAGAACCCCAGTTCCAATGCCCCTTCAGCCAGTTCGCGGCTGGAGCTGAAGCAATGCATGAGCGCCTGGAAGGGTCCGGCGGCGTGTTCCTCGCGCAGGATGCGCAGCATGTCGGCGTCGGCGTCGCGGGAGTGGATCACCAGCGGCAGGCCGAGTTGGCGCGCGACCGCGATGTGCAGGCGGAAGGCTTCCTCCTGCATCGCGCGGGGGCTGAAATCGTAGAAGAAGTCGAGGCCGCTTTCGCCGATGCCGACCACTCGCGGGTGCTCCGCCAGCGCCACGAGCGCCTCCAGCGTCCAGGTCCCCTCCTCCTCCGCCACGTGGTGCGGATGCACGCCGACGGTGGCGAACACCTGGCGGTGCGCCTCCGCCAGCGCCAGCGCCTGCCCGGCCCGGGCGAGGCGGGTGCCGATGGTCAGCATCAGCCCCACCCCGGCATTGCGCGCCCGCGCCAGGACGTCGTCGATCTCCTCGGCGAAATCCGGGAAATCGAGGTGGCAGTGGCTGTCCACCAGCATCAGGAGGCGGCCTCCTCGGTTTCGTGGCGCGGGAAGACCCCGTGCGGCGCGGGCAGCGGCGTGCCCGGCACCAGCGGCGCGTCGAGGGCGGCGAAATCCCGCCCCGGCGCCGCCACCTGGTCGAGGATCGCCGCCGAGGCGTCGGGCATGAACGGCTGGGTGAGGATCGCGACGCGGCGGATCGTCTCCGCCAGCACGTAGAGCACGGTGGCCATGCGCGCCGGATCGGTCTTGCGCAGGGTCCAGGGCGCCTGGCGATCGATGTAGGCGTTGGCGGCGCGGATCACCGACCAGATGCGGTCGAGGGCCTCGTGGAACGCCTGCACGTCGAGGGCGTCGCGCACCTCGGCCAGCAGCGCCCCCGCCTTGCCCAGCATCTCCTCGTCCTCGGGCGCGAAGGCCCCGGGCTGCGGCACCCGGGCGTCGCAGTTCTTGGCGATCATCGAGAGCACGCGCTGGCAGAGGTTGCCGTAGTCGTTGGCCAGCTCGCTGTTCTTGCGCTGGATCATCGCGCGGCGGGAGAAATCGCCGTCGGAGCCGAACGGCACCTCGCGCAGCAGGAAGTAGCGGGTCTGGTCGAGGCCGAAGGTGTCGATCAGTTCGTAGGGATCGATGACGTTGCCGAGGGATTTGGAAATCTTCTGCCCCTCGTTGGTCCACCAGCCGTGGGCGAACACCCGCTGCGGCGGCTGAAGACCGGCCGCCATCAGGAACGCGGGCCAGTACACCGCGTGGAAGCGCAGGATGTCCTTGCCCACCATGTGCACGGCGGAGGGCCAGAAGCGCCGGTACAGCGGCGCCTCGGCATCGGGGAAGCCGAGGGCGGTGATGTAGTTGGTGAGGGCGTCGAGCCACACGTACATGATGTGGTCCGGGTTGCCCGGCACCGGAATGCCCCACGAGAAGCTGGTGCGCGAGATCGAGAGATCCTGCAGCCCGCCCTTGACGAAGCTCAGCACCTCGTTGCGGCGCGAGGCGGGCATGATGAAGCCCGGGTTCTCCTCGTAGAACTTCAGCAGCGGCTCCTGCCAGTCGGAGAGGCGGAAGAAGTAGCTCGGCTCCTCCACCCACTCCACCGGCGCGCCGGTGGGGGCGAGCTTTTCGCCGTTCGGACCCTTGGTCAGCTCGCTTTCGGCGAAGAAGGCCTCGTCGCGCACCGAATACCAGCCCTGGTAGCCGCCCAGGTAGATCTGCCCCCGCTCCTCCAGCCGCCGCCAAAGCTCCTGGGTCGCGGCCTGGTGGCGCGGCTCGGTGGTGCGGATGAAATCGTCGTTGGTCACCTTCATCGCCGCCGCGAGATCGCGGAAGTTCTGCGACACGCTGTCGCAGAACGCCAGCGGCGCGACCCCCGCCGCGGTCGCCGACTTTTCCACCTTCTGCCCGTGTTCGTCGGTGCCGGTGAGGAAGCGCACGTCGAAGCCGTCGAGGCGCTTGAACCGCGCCAGCGCGTCGCAGGCGAGCGTGGTGTAGGCGTGCCCGATGTGCGGCTTGTCGTTCACGTAATAGATCGGCGTGGTGATGTAAAAGGTTTTGGACGCGGACATTTCGAAAGAATTCTCCAGGGGTCGCAGGCTCAGGCGGCGGGCGACAGCAAGGCGTGGAACGCCGAGAGCACGACGTGGCGGCGGTCGAGGTTGACGGCGTCGGCCTTGCGGAACAGGTCGTTGACCTTTTCCCACACCTCGATCCAGCGATCAAGCGGCACCGCTTGGGCGATGGCGCCGCCGCCGCCCTCCGCCGGGGCGCCCGCGCCGCGCTTGAGGGTGGCGGCCACCCAGTCGCCCAGCAGCCCCGCCACCAGCCGGTATTTCTCCTCGTCCGCCGCCACTTGGGCGGCGAATGCATATATGGCGGCGAAATCGAGCCGCGGCCAGGGCGCCAGCAGTTTGCCGATCTCCGCCGCCAGCACGTCGCCTCCGGCGCGCGCCAGCGCCAGCGCCGCGCCCAGGCTGCCCGCCGACATCCGCGCGAGGTCGCGGCGGCGCGCCTCCGGTTCCTCGGGCAGCAGGCGCGCCAGCCCCTCGGCCATCTCAGCCGGGGAGAGCGGCGCCAGCTCCAGGCGGCGGCAGCGCGAGCGGATGGTCGGCAGCAGGCGCCCCGGGTTGTGGGTCACCAGGAACAGCACGGTGCGTTTCGGCGGTTCCTCAAGGTTCTTCAGCAAGGCGTTGGCGGCGTTGCGGTTCATCTCGTCGGCGGCGTCCACCACCACCACCCGCCAACCGCCCTCCGCCGGGGTCATGGCGAGAAACGCGCCGACCGCGCGCACGTCGTCGACGACGATCTCGGTGCGGCGTTTGGTCATCTTGTCGTCGGACCAGCCGATCTCGACGCTCAGCAGGTCGGCATAGGCGCCGCTCTCGATGCGGGCGAGGGCCGGATGATCCTGCGGCTCCCGCGCCAGCGGCGGCGTCGGCTGCGGGCCGAACAGCCCCTCCCCGCCCCCCTGCGGCGGCGCGGTGAGGATCGCCTTGGCGGCGAGGTAGGCGAAGCTCGCCTTGCCGATGCCGCGCGGCCCGGCGATCAGCCAGGCGTGGGCGAAGCGGCCGCCGCGCCACGCGGAATCGAGCGCCTCCCAGGCGGCGTCGTGGCCGATCAGGCGTCGGGTCAGGCGGGCGTGGCCGTCGTCGCTCATGCCCGCGCCGCCCGGCCCGGCGCCAGCGCCAGAACCTGTGCGAGGATGTCCGCGTGGATCGCGTCGATCGGCCGGGTGGCGTCGATCACCTTGCAGCGGCCCGGGTCCTTGCGGGCGATGTCGAGGAAGCCGTCGCGCAGGCGGCGGTGGAATTCGGCGCCCATGCGCTCGAAGCGGTCCTCCCGCCCCGGCTCGCGGCCCTTGGCGCGCTCCAGGCCCACCTCCACCGGCAGGTCGAGGATCAGGGTGAGGTCGGGGGCGAAGCCCTCCACCGCGATTGCGGCGAGGCGGTCGATCACCTCGGCGCCGAGGCCGTGGGCGTAGCCCTGGTAGGCGACGGTGGAATCGCCGAAGCGGTCGCAGATCACCCACCGGCCCGCCGCCAGCGCCGGGCGGATGGTGCGGCGCAGATGCTCGCGCCGCGCCGCGAACAGCAGCAGCGCCTCGCTCATCGGGTCCCAGCGGTCGGGGTCGCCGTTCACCAGCAGCGCGCGGATCGCCTCCGCCTCCGTCGAGCCGCCGGGTTCGCGGGTCAGCACCGAGGCGACGCCCCGCGCCGCCAGGGCTTGCGCGAGCAGCTTCGCCTGGGTGGACTTGCCGCTGCCCTCCCCGCCCTCGAGGGTGACGAAGGCGGGCCGGGCGGCGGCGATGGCGGCGGCGGCGGCCATGCTACTTCGCATAGCCCCAGAACAGATACTTGGCGGCGGCGACGATGCGGCCGGTGAAGCCGAGGCGCTCCACCGATTCCCCCGCCAGCAGCGGGCGCTCGATCGGCTCCATGCCCGGCGCGGTGACGCGCAGGGTCGCCACCCTCTGCCCGAGCATGATCGGCGCGGCAACCGGCTGGTCCACCACCACCGCCACCTTCATCTCGCGCCGCGCCGCGCGCGGCAGGGTGAAGGTCATGGCCTCGGGGGCTTGCAGGGCGACGGTCTTCTTGTCGCCGAGCCAGACCTCGGCGGTTTCCACCTTGTCGCCCTTGGCGAACAGGGTGACGTTCTGGAACTCGCTGAAGCCCCAGTTGAGCAGGCGCTCGGATTCCTCGGAGCGCTCCTTGTTGCTGCCAAGGCCGTTGAGCACCAGGATCAGGCGGCGACCGTTGACCTTGGCCGAGCCGACGAGGCCGTAGCCGGAGTCCACGGTGTGGCCGGTCTTGAGACCGTCGGCGCCGGGGAAGCCGTAGAGCAGCGGGTTGCGGTTGCCCTGCTTGATGCCGTTGTGGACGAACTGCTTTTCGCTGAACACCGGGTAGAACTCGGGGAACCGCTCGACCAGCAGGTCGGCGAGCATGGCGAGGTCGCGGGCGCTCATCCGCTGGCCCGGGTCCGGCCAGCCGGTGGAGTTGGTGAAGGTGCTGTCGTTGAGGCCGAGTTCGCGGGCGCGCTTGGTCATCTTGGCGGCGAATTCCGCCTCGGTGACGGCGAGGTTCTCGGCGACGACGATGCAGGCGTCGTTGCCCGACTGGATGATGATGCCGCGCAGCAGGTCTTCCACCTTCACCTGTTCGCGGGGGTGGAGGAACATCGTCGAGCTGCCGCTCGCGGCCCCACCCTTCTGCCAGGCGTACTCGCTGACCGAGAAGGTGGAATCGAGGGACACCCGCCCCTCCTTGATCGCCTCGAGCAGCATGAACACGGTCATCAGCTTGCTCATCGACGCCGGAGCCATCGGCGCGTCGCCGTCCTTGTCGAGCAGCACCGCGCCGGTTTCGGCGTCGAGCAGGAAGGCGTGCGGCGCCTTGGTGGGGAAGGTCGCGGCCTCGGCGGACGGAGCCGCGACGAGCGAAAGGCAAAGGGCGGCGACCGCCGAACGGAGGGCGGTGCGGAACGGGATTGGGGAAGTCATCACACGGATCATGTCGTCAACATTACGAAAAGGTTCGGCCGCATTTCGGCCAGGGTTCCGCCGCATTGGCGGCGGAGGCGTGGTCGGGCGCGTCAGGGCCGGACCAGACGCGCGTCGGGGAAGCCGCTGCGCTGCGCCTCGGCGAGCGCCGCTTCGGCCCGCGCACCGTCGGCGAACGGGCCGAGGCGGACGCGGTGCAGGATGGCGCCGTTGGCGGCGGTCGCCGGGGAAACCTCGACCGGCCCGATGTCGGCGAGGCGGAGGCGCAGCCGCTCGGCGTTGCCCGCGTCGCTGAACGCGCCCACTTGCACGAACTGCGCCTGCGCGTAATAGACCGCGGGCGTGGCGGTGGGCGGCACCCGCCCCGCCAGCACCGCGGCGGGCACCGGCTGCGCCGCCGGTTGGGCGACGGCGGGCGTCGGTGCGGGTGGCGGCAGTTCCTCGGCGGAGACCCGGGTGGAGGCCCCGCCGATCGCGGCGAGCGGCGCCACCGGGGTGGACGCCTGGGCGAAATCGCTTTCGCCGCGCAGCACCCGCTGCTTGAGCGCCAGGCTCTCCTCGGCGAGGATCTCGACCTTCACCGTGGCGGTGCCCTGGCCGATGAAGCCGAGGGCGTCGGCGGCGCGGCGCGAGACGTCGAGCACGCGGCTGCGGGCGAACGGGCCGCGGTCGTTGACGCGCAGGATCGCCGAGCGCCCGTTCTCCATGTTGGTGACCCGCACCAGGGAGGGCATCGGCAGGGTGCGGTGGGCGGCGGTGAGGGCGTTCATGTCGTAGCGTTCGCCGTTGGCGGTGCGCTTGCCGTGGAACTCCGGACCGTACCACGAGGCGACGCCGACTTCCGAATAGGTGTAGTCCTCCTTCGGCGTATACCACTGGCCGTCGATCTGGTAGGGGTTGCCCACCTTGTAGGCGCCGCCGACGGAGTCCTCCTGGGTTTCGGGGAAGATGCTCTTGGCGGTGTGGCCGACGAACGTGGTTTCGGCGCAGCCGCCGAGCGCGACGGCCAGCGCCAACAAGCCGATCCGGGCGATGGTGGTGCCGAGCGTGTTCGCCATCTTTCCTCCCATCGTTCGAGAGACCCTAACGCTTCGCCAGCGCATCCGCAAGCTGACCCACCGCCAGCGCGTAGAACGTCGAACGATTCCACTTGAGTATGGTGAAGTAGTTGTCGGTGACGAGGAACGCGGCGGAGGCGTCGTCCGGGTCCGGAATCACCAGCGCGGCGGTCTCGTCGGAGGGCGGCAGCGGCTTGCCGTGGGCGTCCTTGATGCCGAGGCTCGCCCAGGTGCGGAAGCTGCGGCGATCCGAGCCGCCGAGGCGGCGGTCGAAGGTTTTCGGCAGGGTCACCGCCCGCCCCCAGGATTCGTTCGCCTTCCAGCCCGACTGGCGGAGATAGTTGGCGGCGGAGGCGAACACGTCGGGCTTGCTGTTCCAGAGGTCCTTGCGGCCGTCGCCGTCGCCGTCCACCGCGTAGCTGACGAAGCTCGACGGCATGAACTGGCATTGCCCCATCGCCCCGGCCCACGAGCCGATCATCCGCTCGGGCGTGGTGTGGCCTTCATCCAGAATTTGAAGAGCGAACAGCAACTCGCGGCGGAAGAACGCGCTTCTCCGCCCGTCGTGCGCCAGGGTGGCGAGCGCCGGAATCACCGGGAAGCCGCCGGTGACGCGGCCGAAATCGGTCTCCACGCCCCAGAACGCCACCAGATACTGCGCCGGGACGCCGTATTGCGCGGCGATCGGGTCGAGGAGCTTGCGGTTTTCCGCCAGCATCTTGCGGCCCTTGTCGATGCGCGACTGCGGCACCACCCGGTCCATGTACTGACGGTAGGTGAGCTTGAATTCGGGCTGGTTGCGGTCCAGCTCGATCACCCGGGGGATCTGGCGCACCTTGGCGAAGGCGGCGTCGAGGGTGGAATTGCGGATACCCTTGCCGAGCGCCTCGGAGCGCAGCTCGCCGAGCCACACCTCGAAATCCGGGTTGGGCGGCGCCTCGAGGGCGGCGAGCACCTCGGCGGAGACCTTGGGCACCGGCTGGGCGTCGGCGATCGGCGCCTCGTCGCCGAAGTCGCGGGCGGCCGGTTGGGGCGTGGCGGCGCGGGCGGCGGTCGGCGCGGCCTGCTTGTCGGCCGTGCACCCGGCCAGCAGCGCAAGCAAGCCGAGCGTCAGCAACGGCTTCAAACCCATCGTCCCGCGCACCGAACTCATGCTCTCCTGCTCCCTGCTTGTACGACCGCGCGCGCCCGCAAGATTTCGGGGTGCCTACCCAGGGGTGCGCCATACAGTTTGTGCCACACCCGGCGGCGTGCTGCAAACGTTACGGGGCGAAAAGCTCCCGCGCCCGCGCCGCGAGGCCCACCAGCGCCGGGGCGGGATCGACGATCAGGGCGAGCGGCATGCGCGCCATGCGCGGCGCGTTGCGCCCCTTGTCGCGGAAGGCGGCGAGCAGCGGCGCGAAATCGGCGGCGCCGACGAGGCGCGGCAGGATGCCGCCGCCGAGGAACACCCCGGCGGTGGCGTTGAGGGTGAGCGCCATGTCGCCCGCCACCCGGCCGGTGGCGACGAGGAAGAGCCGCAGGGCGGTGCGGCAGGCCTCGCAGCCCTGCTGCGCCCGCGCCACCACCGTGGCGGGGCTGGTCACGTCCTCCGGCGCGCCGAGGAGCCCGGCCACGTCGAGCAGCCCCTGCCCGGTCGCCACCCGCTCCGCCGAGACGCGGCCGTATTTGGCGCGCAAGCCCTGGGCGACGCGCCATTCGGCTTCGGTCTCGGGGGCGTAGGTGACGTGGCCGCCCTCCCCGCACAGGGTGCGCCAGCCCCCCTCCACCGCCACCAGCCCGGCGACGCCGAGGCCGGTGCCCGGCCCCACCACCGCGATGTTGCCGCCCGCCAGCGCCTGACCGGCTTGCAGGGGGTGCAGCGCCCCCTCCCCCAGGAACGGCAGGGCGAGGGCCAGGGCCTCGAAATCGTTGCGCAGTTCGACGCGGGCGACGCCGGTGTGGGCAGCCACCGCGCGCGGGTCGATCACCCAGTCGGCGTTGGTGAGCTTGACCGGGCCGTCGTCGATCGCCGCCGCCACCGCGAGAACGATGGCGGAGAGGCCGTCGCCGCCGCCGAGCGCCGGGATCGCGAGGTCGAGGGCGCCCTCGATGGTGGCGTGCCCGCGCGTCGGCAGCACGAACGGCTGGCTGGGCTGGCCCGAGCCTTGCGGCACGGCGGCGAAGCGGGCGTTGGTGCCGCCGATGTCGGCGATCAGGATCCAGGGTTCGACGGACGTCCGCATCATTCCCTCCGGGCGGGTTGTGCCTTCGAGGCTAACGTTTTTTCCGCAGCCGCGTCACCCCCAAAGCGAAGCGCCGCCCGGGGGGTCCGGGCGGCGCGCGATGGCGGGGGGTTCGCGGTCAGCCGTGGGTGTCCACCTGCGCCTTGATCTGCGCCGCCACGTCTTCGTGGCTGGCGCCGCCGGGGTTCTCCACCTGCACCGTCACCGAGAAGTCGGCGTGACCGGCGACGCCGACGACGTAGGTGTCGCCGCTCTGGTGGGTGACCGAGACCAGCGCGTCGCGGGCGTCCTCGGAGGGCGTGGCGCCGAGGGCGTCGAACAGCGCGTCGAGGTCGATGGTGTCGCCGCCCGCGCCGAGCTGGAAGTCGGCGATGGTGTCGTGGCCGTCGGCCACCGAGCCGAACTTGAAGGTGTCCGCCCCCGCCCCGCCGATCAGCACGTCGTTGCCCGCGCCGCCGACGAGCACGTCGTTGCCGTCGCCGCCCACGAGGACGTCGTCGCCGTCGCGACCGAACAGGTGGTCGTCGCCGTCGCCGCCGATGAGGGTGTTGCCCTCGTCGCTGCCGACCAGGATGTCGTCGCCGTCGGTGCCGGTGAGGTCGCCGGTTTCGCCCTCCGCCATCGTCACCGCCACGAAGCGGGCGGCGGCCTTGGCGACGTCGCCGTCGCCGTCGGTCTTGACGAAGGTGAGGTCGGTCTTGTCCTCCCCGGCGTTGGCGTCGAGGGTGTAGCTCCAGGTGGAGCCGGACACCGTGGCGCCGTCGGTGGAGAGGCTGCCGGTGCCGCTCTGGGCGAAGCTGCCGCCGATCACCAGGTGGCCGTCGTCGGTGAGGCTCACCGTCGCCGGGTCGCCCACCGTGACCTTCGGCGCGGCGTCCACCACCGCCACCGTCCAGTTGCTGGCGTCGCCGTCGCCGCCCAGCGGATCGCTGCCCGCCGCCGCCTCCACCGCCTGGAAGGCGACGGTGTAGGAGGTGAGCGCCGCGACCATCGCGGTTTCCAGCACCCAGGTGCCGGTCCAGTTGGCGCCGGTCTGGGTGAGGCTCATGCGCATCTGCTGGGAGCCGTAGGCGCCCGCGTATTCGCCGGTTCCGGTCTTGGCGAGGACGATCTCGGTGCCGTTGACCTTGGCGGTGATGGTGGCCACCGGATCGACGCTGACGAGGGAGATGGTGCCGCTCACCTGCTGCACCCCCGGGGCCACCGGGTCGAGCGCCGCGCCCGACGCGTTGCCGCCGACCGCGACGATCTCGGGGCGGCCGTCCACCACCACGTAGCCGAAGCCGTCGCTCACCGCCGTATCGCCGTCGCCGTCGGTAACGGCGAAGGAGACCGCGTATTCGGCGTAGCCGCCGTCCACGTTGCCGGGCACCAGGCTCCACGCCCCGCCCGCCGTGACGGTGACGACGGTGCCGAGATCGCCGGTGCCGAGGTAGCCGCCGGAGCCGTCGGAGCTGAGGGAAACGATTTCCACCACCGCGCCCGAGGCGTCGCGGATCACCGCGTCGAGGGCGGCGATGCCGTCGGCGCCGCCCGACACCGCCAGGGTTCCGGTGACCGCGTCCACCTGCTCGGTGACGATGGAGAAGTCGCTGCCCTCGGCCGAGATCGTCGGCACGCCGTCGGCCACCGACACGCTCACCGGCACGCTCACCGCGTCGCCGTCCGCGTCGGTGGCGACGAGCACCACGCCCGAGATCGCGATGCCGCTGCCGGCATTGAGCACATGGCCCGAGGCCAGGGTGGCGGTGACCCGCGCGACCGTGGTGTCGGCCTCCGCCCCCGGCTCGGTGACGATGGCGAGGCGGATCGCCTCGGTGCCGTCGATCGTGCCGATCAGGGTGCGGCCGCCGTCTTCCGCCGTCCACACCACGCCCGGCAGGTTCGCCACCGAAATCCCGGTGACGCCGCCGCCGCCCGCGTTGGCGAAGGTCACCGACGACCCGGCGAGATCGTGGCCGAAGTCCACGGCGATCGCCGCGCTGCCCGAAGCGCCGGGCGCCGCGCTCTCGCCGAAGGCGATGGCGAGGCCGTCGCCCTCGACCACCGGCGCGCTGTCCACCACCACGAGGTGGGCGGTGCCGCTCTGCGGCAGCATGCCCGAACCCTCGCGGAAGGTGAGATGGAAGGTGGCCGAGGTGCCCGAGACGTTCGGGGTGGTCACCGACCAGTCGCCCGCCGAGGGACCGCCGGTGTAGAGCTTGAGGGTGAAGGTCTCGCCGCCGAGAGTGGCGGTGTAGGTGTAGAAGCTGCCGCCCGCGTCGCTCCCGGCGGTGCGGTCGCCGAACGCGGCCTCGCCGTCGGCGCCCGAGATGCGGATGCCGAGGGTGGAGAAGTTGATCGCGCCGAGCATCTTGGCGACGTGGCCGCCCGCCACCTCGGTTTCGGTGACGGCGCCGAGGTTGCCGTAGAGCGGGTTGACCGGCGTATCCACGGTGACCATCAGGCCGCCCGAGATGCCGCCCAGGTTGCCGCCCGACGAGGTGTCGATGGCGAGCACGTGGACAGCCGAACTGCTGGTGTCGCCGTCCGCGTCGGTGGCGGTGAAGGTGAGGTCGTAGGCGCGGTCGATGTCGCCGCCGGTTCCGGTGAAGGGCTTGGCGGTGAAGGTCCAGGAAGGCTCGGCGCCGTTGAGGTTGACGGTGATCCAGCCCGCCGCGGTCTCCACCATGCCCACGCCCATCAACAGGTCGATGACGCGGGTCTCGCTGCCGCCGCCCTCGCCCGTCACCGTCACCCGCAGGTCCTTGAGCATGCCGAGGCCGCCGTCGGTGGCGAGGCCGTCCGGACCCTCCGAGAGATCGAGGGCGCCGCTGACGCTCTGCCCCTCGCCGACGAAGGCGACGTTGCCGGGGAACGCGGTTTCGTTCACCGACGCGGCAATCTGCGGCACGCCGTCGGCCACCGAGATCGACACCGGGACCAGCACCGTGTCGGTGTCGGCCGGGTGGCCGCCGTCGGACCCGAGCAGCGACAAGCCGCCGATGGTGAGCGCCGCGGTGGGGTTGCCGCCCGAGACGTTGTCGAACACCGTGGCGTTGAGGATCTGCGCGGTGACCCGAGCGACGGTTTCGTCCGCCGCCGCGCCCGGCTCGGTGGTGAGGGTCAGGCGGATCGCCGGAACCCCGCCGACGCTGCCGGTGAGCACGGTGCCGCCCGCCGAGGCGCTCCAGGTGAGGGTTTCCGAAACCCCCGCCACGGTGATGCCCGGCACGTTGGCGGCGTCGCCCGCGATCGCCCCGGCCGCGGCGGTGTGGAACACCACCGACGACCCGGCGGCATCGGTGCCGAAGTCGATGACGACGCTGTCGGACCGGACGGCGGCATTGCCTTCCGCGAGGCCGATGGAGATCGTCTTGTCGTCGCCGGTGACCTTGGGCAGGTGGTCGGCGACGATGTAGTGCAGGGTGGTGCTGCTTGCCACGTCGCCGTCGCCGTCGGTGGCGGTGAAGACGATGGTGTGGGTGGCGGTGCTCGCCAGGTTCGGCGTGGTGAGGCTCCAGGTGCCGGTGCGCTCGGCGGTGGCCGGGTTGGCGGCGCCGAGGGTGACGACCAGGGTTTCGCCGGTGGCCGGATCGCTCCAGGCGTAGGTGCCGTCGGGCTGAAGGACCAGCTCCACCGGGGCGCCGCCGTCGATGCTGGCGGAGAGCGTGCCGCCGTCCGCGCCGATGTCGAGCTTGATCGCGCCGCCGACGGCGTCGCCCTCCAGGGCCTTGCCGACGTTGGCGCTGCCCGCGTCGGCCATGGTGGCGGAAATCGCGGGCGCGTCGTCGGCGACGTTGACGGTGACGATCGCGGTGGCGGTGTCGCCGTCCTGGTCGGTGCCGACCACCGACACGTTGCCGATCCGCACCTGCGCGTCGGCGGTGTCGAACGGCTTCAGCAGTTCGGCGCGGACGCGGATGTCGTTGCCGCTGCCGGTGAGGCCGAGGCGGATCGACGGGCTGTCGTCGCCCGCCACCGTGCCGACGACGTCGGCGCCGTCGAACGCCCAGGTGACGGTGGTGCCCGCCGCCAGGCCCGACACCGTGATGCCGCCGAGGTTGGCGAACGCCGCGTGGGCGTCCGTCACGTCGGTGTGGAAGGCGAACAGCGCGGCGGTGGTGCCGATTTCGGTGGTGGCGGTCTTGGTGAGGCCGTCCTCGTTCACCGAAACGCTGCGGTTGGTGGCGGTGGGCGTGTCGTCGGTGACGGTGACGGTCCAGGTGGAGCCTTCGACGATGGCGACGTTGTTGTCGAGGTCGAGCTCGCCGTCGGTGGGGTTGGTCTCGATGGCGATGGCGTAGGTTTTCGCGCTGTAGGCCTCCGACACCGTGCCGGGCGCGTCGAGCGCCGGGGCGGTGAGGTTGACCGTCAGGGTCGCGCGGTCGCCGTCCGCGTTGAGCTGGCCGTCCACCTGCGCGAGCACGTAGGTGCCGTCGGCCAGCGCCGAGTAGTCGAAGCCGGTGGGCAGGCCGGTGCCGGAGACCACGCCGCCGGTCACGGTGACGACGTGATAGACGCCGCCGTCCGCTCCGGTGACGCTGGAGATGGCGAACTCGCCCGGCGCGCCCGGCACCTGCACCAGCAGGTAATGGCTTTCCGAGCCGTCGGCGACGTCGGTGAAGGTGGCCGAGGCGTCGAGCGCCACGGCGCGGGTTTCGCCCACCGTGACCGCGGCGGCGGAGGTGTCCATCACCGGGCGGTCGGCCACCGCGTCGACGATCACGTCGAAGCCGCTGGTGACGGTGTTGGTGGGCACCGCCACCGCCCCTTCCGGCGTGGATTCGGTGGTGGTGACCGAAACGTCGACGCGGAAGTCGTCGTCCGAGTGCTCGGGCAACTGCAACCGCAGCCCGCCGAGGTCGATGGTGGCGACGTTGGTGGTGGGGGTGAGCGTGAGGGTGATGGTGCCGCTGACCGGGTCGACGGTCTGCACCACCGACACCGTGACGCCGCCCACCTCGATGGTCTCGCCGATCGCCGTGCCGCCGAACAGCACGGTGGTGGCGTTCGCGTCCGCGAGGCCGGAGAAGGTGACGGTGATGTTGGAGAGATGCTCCGAGCCGTCCTGGTCCGGGGTCGCCGCCACGAAGCCGACGCCGAAGCCGACGCCGTTGGGCGAGGCGTTGTTGTAGTCCTCGAAGTTCTGGCTGCCGCCGCCGACCGTGACGATCACGTCGTTGTAGTCGCCGTCGCCGCCGTTGCTGCGGTCCTCGAAGCCGATGGTGAGCGAGCCGTCGGCGTTGTAGCCCACCCGCACGTGGTCGGTGGAATCGAAGTTGTAGGCGGTGTCCGAATAGTAGACGTGGGTGACGGTGGTGGCGCCGATCTGCAACACCATCTTGCCGCTCGCGTCCTGGGTCAGGGAGAGCTGGCCGTTGAGGGTGTCGAGGTCGCCGCCGAACTGGGTCGCGCCCTTCTCGATCAGGAAGAAGCGGTATTCGGCGCCCGGCGGCAGGGTGGCGAGCACGGTGCCCGGCTCGGTGCTGCCGGTGTCGGCGAAGATCAACTGCGCGTCGGTGGGTTGGCCGTCGGGGCCGACGATGTAGACGCCGAGGATGTTCTGGAAGCTGGCGTTGGTGTCGACGTAGGTGATGGTGAGGGCGCCGCTCGCGTCGCCGTTCCAGACGATCGTCGGCGTGTCGGCCACCGCGCGGATTTCGAGGTTGAAGCTGGCGCTCGAGGTGGTCGAGGACTGCAACGGCACCCCGTCGATGGGGTTGGTTTCGGTGCTGGTGACCTCGACGGTGACGGTGTAGTCGTCGTCGGTGTGCTCGGGCACGCCGAGCACCAGCGGCGTGCCGTTGGCGTTGTCGAGGAACACCTGCTGTACCCGCGCGCCGTCGGCCGGAGTGAGGGTCAGCACGCCGTCGACGAAGGTGGCGGTCGCCGCCACGGTGCCGGTCACGGTGTTGCCGTCGCCGTCGATGTATTGCGCCGCCACGGTCACGGCGGTGGCGGTCTCGCCCACCGCGACGCCGCCGATGGTCACGGTTTCCGCCGGGTTGCGGGTGCCGTCGTTGTCGGCGAAGGTGACGCGCACCTGGGTCAGGCTTTCCGAGCCGTCGGTGTCGGTCACCGCCGCGGCGAAGCCCGCGTAGTAGCTCGCCACGCCGTCGCTCACCGACACCAGGCCGGGCACCGCCTGGTCCTCGTCGTAGGTCTTGTTCTCGACGAAAATATCCGGGGCGTCGGCCACCGCGCGCACCACCACGTCGAACGACACCTCGCGCACCGCGACGTTGTTGTCGACGCCGGGGAGTTCCGCGTCGGTGGTGTTGGTTTCCTCGGTGGTCACGCCGACGCGCACGGTGAAGCTGTCGTCCGCGTGCTGCGGCAGCGTCACCTGCAGGGCGGAGAGATCGAGGGAGCCGACCTGGACGAGGTCGAAGGCGTCGCCCGACAGCGGCAGGTAGCCCCCCTCCCCGTCCGGCGTCACCGGAATCATCGTGAGGACGACGTTGCCCTCCGCGTCGAGGCTCGACGTCACCTGCAGCAGCACCTCGGTGCCGCCTTCGCCCAGCACCGTGCCGGGCACGGAAATCACCGTCACCTGGGTTTCGCCGCCGCCGGTGGTCCAGAGCGGGGTTTCGCCCCAGCTCACCGAGACCCCGGCCGCCAAGGTCGCGCCGATCAGGCCCGACACCGTCACCTGAACCTGGGTGATTTCCTCGGATCCGTCGGTATCCGCCAACCCGGCGGTGAAGCCCACGCCGAAGCGCGGCGTGCCGTCGGTGTACCCGCCGCCCCCGGTGGTGGCGTTGTCTTCCGGAACCTCGCGGTTCTCGGGTGCGGTCACGTTGGCGAGATCGGCCACCGCGTCCACGACGATGGTGCCGCTGGCGGTGATGGTGGCGGTCTGGGTGCCGGTGCTGGTGTCCTGAATGTCCATGGACACCGAAAGCGTGAAGTCGGCGTCGGAATTGGCGGGCATGCCGGTGATCTGGATGCCTGTTTGCAGGCCCGGGCCGAGCACCACCACCTGGTCCGGCGTGTCGATGGCGATCACCGTGCCGTCCGCGAGGGTGAGTTCCATCCCCACCGGGAAGCCGGTGATGCGGGTTTCGGTGACGGTTTCGTCGTCGGCCGGGGTGAAGAGGATGTTGAGGGTCGGGATCGCCGGGGTGTCGTCGCCCACGTGCGCGTTCGGGCGGTTGTCCTCGAACACCACGCCGAAGATCACGCCGTCCACGTCGGTAACGATCTCGATCCCCGCCGAGCCTTCGGCGAAGTCGATCACGCCCGGCTCCTCCGGCGGGTCCGGCGGGTCGAACAGCAGGTCGAGGTTGCCGAGGAGGTCGAGGGTCGAAAGACCGGTGCCGATGTCGCCCGGGGCATAGGGCGTGAAGGCCGCGCCGCCGCCGGTCGGCCCCGCGCCCGGCCCGGCCGCCGGCCCCGCCGCCGGTTCGGCCGCGCCGAGATCCGGGTTGCCGATATCGGCGAAGATCTGCTCCTGCGGCACCACGCCGCCTTCCGCCAGGGCCACCGCCGGGGGCAACTCGCTGGAGGCGAAGGTGAAGTAGTCCTCGAACACCACCTGGCCGCCGTCGGGCGCCTCGGCCACGAGATTGTTGCCCTGCTGGGCGAAGGTCACCTCGGGCACGTCGAGCTGGTATTGCACGCCGGGCACCACCGGCACGGTCACGGTTTCGCCGCGCGGCGGCACCGCCACCGCCTCCACCGCGTAGCCGACCGGCGGCGTGGCGGGAGCCTGGGCGAGATTGGGGGCGGACGGGTTCGGGGTGCCTTGGGTTTCCATGGTGCCTCCTTGAGCGCGCGGATGTCGCCTTTGAGAGTAACCATGGCGGAAGTCGGCCACATGACCCGTTCGGGTCAGGACATCATGGAAATCGGCGATGGCTGGGATCGGATTTTCCGAACGTCTTCAAAGCCGAGCGCCGCCCGGGGGAAACCGGGCGGCGCTCGATTGTGCGTTTGCGGCGGTCAGCCGTGGGTGTCCACCTGCGCCTTGATCTGCGCCGCCACGTCCTCGTGGCTGGCGCCGCCGGGGTTCTCCACCTGCACCGTCACCGAGAACTCGGCGTGGTCGGCGACGGACACCACGTAGGCGTTGCCGCTTTGGTGCGTGACCGACACCAGCGCGTCGCGGGCGGCCTCGGAGGGGGTGGCCCCGAGCGCGTCGAACAGGGCGTCGAGGTCGATGGTGTCGCCGCCGGTTCCGAGCTGGAAGTCGGTGATGGTGTCGCGGCCGTCGGCCACCGAGGTGAACTTGAAGGTGTCCGCCCCGGCGCCGCCGGTCAGCACGTCGTCGCCGGTGCCGCCCACCAGCAGGTCGTTGCCCGCGCCGCCGATCAGGACATCGTTGCCCGCGCCGCCCACGAGGTGGTCGTTGCCGGCCTCGCCGTAGAGGGTGTCGTTGCCGTCGCCGCCGTTGATGTAGTCGTCGCCGCCGCCGCCGCGCAGCACGTCGCCGTTGGTGGTGCCGAAGATGTAGTCGGCGGCGGAGGAGTACTGGGCGTCGGAATAGCCGGAGCCGCTGCCGTAGCCCCCGGCCACCACGGTCTTCGCGCCGCTGACCAGGCCGAGGGTGATGTCGATGTCGAGGTGGGCGGTGTCGAAGTCGCCGTCCGCCTGCGCCAGGGTGTAGACGAAGGTGTCGGTGATGTGGGCGTCGGTGCCGTGGAAGTCGCCGTCGTCGAAGGTGTCGGCGAGCTTGTAGGTATAGCTGCCGTCCGCCGCGATGGTGAGGTTGCCGTAGGTGCCCGCGATCACGGTGGAGCCGCTGGCGGCGACGTCGTGGTCGTTGACCGCCGCGACATACGCCCCTTCCGCCCCCTTGGCGTCGTTGGCGACGACGTTGCCCACGACCCCGGCGACCGAGGCCGCCGCCACCCAATCCACGTCGGCGATGGTGGTGGTGCCGGTCTTGACGCCGGAGGTGGTGGTCACCTTGACGTCCGAGGTGGAAGCCTTCAGGTCGAATTTATCCAGCCACGGGAACTGATAGGTATACGTGTTGTCGCTGCCGTAGAGGACGACGCGGTAGGTTCCGGGGGCCGAAACCGTAAGGGTCACGTCAGGACTCTCGGGCGAGACGGTCACGCTCGAATTCTCGCCATTGTAGGCGTACCAAGTTTTTCCATCCGACCCCAGGTATTCCAGGAAGACCTTGACCGTATCGCCCGGCTGGTACTCGTTGAAGTTCACGCGCGTGGCGACGGTGGCGCTCTGCGTCCCCTCGATGGTGAACGTTTTCCCCGTAGCCTTCTGGGCCGCACCTTCCCCATAGTCCGGATCGATGGTGCCGATGGCACCGAGGCTCTTGTTGCCTTCTCCGGCCACCGCCGCCGTGTAGGCGATGGTTTCGGTGCTCTTGAAGGCGCCGACCGTCAGCGCGGCGGAGTCGTCATTGGCCGTCACCTCGCTGATGTCGCTGAAGGCGATGTTGAGGGTACCCTTGGCGGTGTCCGCGTCGCCGTCGGTCACGGTGTAGGCGATGGCGAACGTGGTGTCGTTGACGTTCACGCCCGGTGCCGGGGTGAAGGTGTAGGCGCCGGTCGCGGCGTCGACGGTGAGGGTGCCGTAGCTGACGGTTTCGTGGGTGACCGGGTTGACGTAGCTCAGCGCGAGGGTGAGGACGCCGCCGCTCACGGTCGAGGTCGAAACCTCGGTGCCGTCGTTCATGGTGTAGGACAGGGCGGTGATGCCGCCGCCGTCGGCACCGGCGGAGAAGTCGAGGGTGCCGCTCGCCCCCACCGGCTGCGCCGTCGCCACCAGACGGTCGGCCAGGGTGGCGCCGTTGGTGATGGCGTAGAGGTGGTTGGCGTCGGTGTCGTCGGCGCTGCCGCCGCCCCGCGACCATGCGACCGCCTGCAAGCCCTTGTCGGTCGCGAAGCCGTTCCAGGTGAGGTAGGTGTCGGTGAAGTTGAGCGTGGAGCCGCTGCCCACGCCGACGGCGTAGACGTTGTTGATCTCGGAATGGCTGTTCAGCCAGTTCTTCCACGCGGCCTCTTCGGACGTGCTGATGCTGTTGAGGTTGTCGGTCCAGAAGTCCACCGCGTCGCTGCCGGTCGGCCTGCCGTCGGAGAGGAAGTAGACCTCGGTGATCCCGCCCGCCGGGCGGTTGGCGTCGTAGGCGCTGCGGAAGTTGGCGAGGGCGGTGTCGAAGTCGGTTTCGCCGTTGCCGGAGTTGCTGTCGTAGGTGGCGAGCAGGCCGAGCACCTGGGCGCCGGTCATCCAGGTTCCGGCCGAGGCGTCGCCGTTGCGCATGGTGACCACCAACACCTGCCCGAGGCTGTCGCCGTAGGTGGCGAGCAGGTTGGCGACCGACTGCTTGAGCAGGTCGAGGCGGGTGTCGCTCTTGCCGTCGCCGTCGATGTCGCCGACCTTGTCGTCCATGCTCCCCGAAACGTCGAGGATCAGGCCGAGGTTGGTGAGCGCGGGCAGCTTCTCCCCCGCCGAGGCGGTGGCGTCGGACGCGGCCGGGGTGTCGTCGGCGACGGTGACGCTGACGTTGGCGCCGACGCTGTCCGGATGGTTCGGGTCGCTGTCGGTGGCCACCACCTTGATGCCGGAGATGGTGACGTCGCCGGTGCCGGGAGCGTGCTTGAGGGCGTCGCTCAGGGTCGCGGTGACGGTGTAGCTCGCGCTCTGCCCGGCGTCCAGGGCGGTGTCGCCCGACAGGGTGAGGACGATGGCGGGTTCGCCCGAGTCCGCGACGAGGTTGCCGTCCGCGTCGACATAGCCTTGGAGGGTGGTGCCGTCGGCCGAGAGCACCCAGACGATGCCGCCCTCGATGCCGCCGACGACAATGCCGCTGGCGTCGAGCGCCACGGTGACGGCGTCGGTGGCGGCGGTGACGGTGACGGTCGCGCTGTCGGCGTCGCCGCCGGTGCCGATCTCGGCTTCCTGAACCGCGAGGGCCACGTCGCCCGAGATCGTCGGCACGGTGTCGTTCACCACCACCGTCGCGGTCGCGGCATTGCTGACCGCGACGTTGTTGGCGAGGGTGATTTCCGTGCCCGCGGCCACCGCGGCGGCGTCCGCCGCTTCCACCGCCATGCCGTAGGTGTGGACGACGGCGCTGTCCGAGGTGCCGTCCACGTTGCCGGAGGTGAAGCTCACCTTGACGGTGGCGGCGTCGCCGTCCGCATGCAGTTGCGCGTCCACCGCAATCTTGAGGTAGGTTCCGGCAACCACGCCATCGGCGGCGCCGAGGGTGACGAGATCGTAGCCGAGGGCGTTGCCCGCCGCGTCGGTGACGGAGACCGCCCCTTCCGCGAACAGGTTCGGCACCTCCACCAGGATGTAATGGCTTTCCGACCCGTCGACGACGTCGTCGAACTTCGCCGAGGCGGTGACGGTGACGACGCCGCCCTCGGTCACCGGGCCGCTCGCCGTGGCGCGGGCGTCGGTGGGTTTGTCGGCGGCGGCGTCCACCACCACGTCGAACGACGAAGTGGTGGTGCGGGAGTCGTTGGCGCCCGTCACTTCCGCGTCGGTGGGGTTGGTTTCGGTCGAGGTGACGGAGACGGTGACGGTGAAATCGTCGTCGCTGTCGCTCGGCAGGCGCACCCGCAGCGCGGAGAGATCGACGCCGAGGATCTGGAGGTCGTCGCCGCCGCCCTGGGCGGAGGTGAAGGTGTAGACCGGGTTGCCCGAGGCGTCGGTGCCGACGTGGACGGTGAGCTCCAGCGTCACCGGGGTGGCCTCGCCGAAGGCGGTGGCCGGGGCCGAGATGGTGTCGCCGTCGTGCAGCACCGCGCCGTTCCAGGTCATCGCCGTGCCGTCCGGGTTGGCGAGGCCGGTGAGCGTCACCGCGACGCTGGTGACTTCCTCCGAGCCGTCGGTGTCGGTGGCGGCGGCGGTGAAGCCGACCGACACCGAGAGTACGTCGGCGATCGGCACGTTGGCGTTGGCGTCCTCGACGTAGAAATTGCCGGGGCGCACGGCGATCATGATGTCGTTGAAGTCGTGGTCGCCGCCGTTGCGGACGTCCTCGAAGCCGAGGGTGTAGCCGCCGTCCGGATTGGGCGTGAGCTGGACGTGCACCGCGCCGTCGAAGTTGAAGGCGGCGACGTCGAAGTAGGTGTTCTGGCTGACCGGCGTGCCGTCCACGGTGAGCACCCAGTGGCCGTCCACCTGGGCGAAGCCGAGGCTGCCGTCGGCAACGCCGGTGAGCGCCGCGGCGCCGTCGGCGACGATGAAGAAGTGCTGGCCGCCGGTGCCGCCGTCGAGGGTGGCGAGCACCTCGCCCACCTGGGTGCCGTCGCCTTCGATCACGAGAATCTGCGGCGCGGTGGGCTGCCCGTCCACCAGCGTGTAGGTGCCGATAACGTTGCGGTAGCCCGAGTTCTCTCCGGCGTAGGTGACGACGCTGCCGATCGCCTCGGCGGTGAAGCGGATCTCCGCCGCGTCGGCCACCGCGTCCACCACCACCGTGGCGCTGCCCTCCACGACGGCGGTCGCGCCCGAGTCCGGGTCGGTGACGCTAGCGCGGATGCTCAAGGCGACGTCGACGTCGCTGTTGGCGCCGGTGGGCACGAAGTAGAGGGTCGCGCCGCCGGGGATTTCCGTGGTGCCGACCGCCACTTCGGTGAACGCCGCGCCGTCGAGGCTGTAGTAGAGGGTCCCCTGCCCGCCTTGGATGGCGGTGACGGTGTAGCCGACGATCTCCTCGTGGCTGTCGTGCTCGGTGCCGGAGGCGTTGTCGGCCAGCGCGACGGCGACCGGATAGCCGTGCTCGCTGCCGTTGATGAGGGTGTAGGCGGCGCTGTCGCCGTCTTCGTAGGCCTGGCCCGAGCCGGTCAGGGCGCCCTCCCCGGTGTCGGCCGGGTCGACGACCACCGTCACCTCGCCGTGGGAGAGATAGACGTTGTCGGCGGCGGAGCCGTCCGGCTCGGCGTCGCCCGTGGTGGTTTCCACCGCCTTGGCGATCACGTCGAAGGTGTAGCTGGTGGAGTCCGAAACCTCGGCGGGCGCGGTGAGGGTCACCTGCACCGTCACCGAGCCGTCGGCCGCGATGTCGGCGTTGTCCACCGGGATCGAGAGGTAGGTCTTGCCGTCGATGGTTTCGGTGGCGTAGCCCTGCGGATTGCCCCAGCCGGGCTGGAGTTCGACCAGGACCGAGTGGGTTTCCGAGCCGTCCGCGTGGTCGCCGAAGGTCGCGACCACCGCGAGCGTCACCGCCGCGCCGTCGGCGACCGCCGAGCGGCCCTCGCCGTATTGCGCCGTGGCGGAGGCGACGGAGGTGGCGTCGGCGTCGGCGTCCACCACCAGGGTGAGTTCGGTGGTGGCGATGGCGACGGGAACCGCCACCGGGCCTTCGCTGCCGTGCTCGACGGTGGTGGCGATCAGGGTGATGCGCGCGTCCACGTCGGAATCCGCGGGCGGGGCGAAGCTGAGGCCGGAGACCGAAACCGGGGACCCCTGGCCGGTGACGTCGATGGTGTAGGCGACGACGGTTTCGCCGTCGAAGATCGGCCGCCAGCCCTCCATCGTCGGAGACGCGGTCCACCCGGCGGGCACGGTGACGGTGAGGTAATGGCTCTCGGAGCCGTCGGTGTCGGCGAAGGTGGCGGTGAAGGTCGGGGTGACGCTGCCGTCTTCCTGCGCCACGGTGGCGGATTCGACCTCGAACCCGACGCCGGTCGCCGCGTCGGCCACCGCCTGCACATCCACGCCGAAGGTGGCGGTGGAGGTGGCGCTGTCGTTGGTGTCGGTGAGTTGGCTGTCGGTCAGGTTGGTTTCGGTGGAGGTGGCCGCGGCGGTGACGGTGAAGTCGTCGTCGGCATGCGGCGGCAGGGAAACCTGGAGTCCCGCCTGCTCGCCGGAGGCGCCGAAATCGAGCGACAGAACCTGCGTAGTGGTGTCGGCGGCGTTGACCGGGGTGAAGGTCAGCACGTAGCCGTCGGCGGTCTGCGTCAGGCTCACCGTCACGTCCACCAGGGTGTCGAAGGTGGTGCCGGTGGCGGTGTCGAAGACCGTGGCGCGCACCTGGATCGGTTCGTCGCCCAGGGTCGAGATGTCGATACCGTTCCAGGTGACGGCGTAGCCGCCCGCCTCGTCGGCGATCCGCGCGGACGGCCCGTCCGGCTCGCCGCCGCCGCCGAGATTCAAGCCCGAGATCGTCACCACCACCGAGGTCAGTTCCTCGGAGCCGTCCGTATCCGGCGTGGCGGTGGAGAAGCCGATGCCGAACACCGGCGCGGCGTCGGTGGGCACGGTGGCGCTGGTGGCGCCGAGGAACGCCGAGAGCGCGCCGGGCGAGAGCGTGCCGCCGCCGGTGATGGCGTCGAGGATCGCCTGCTCACTGGCGCTCGGGGTGCCCGAAATCGTGTGGTGGTCGGCGCCGTCGGGAACGACGGAAGCGGTGTCCTCGGAGTAGCTCACCACGGTCTGCGCCGGGAAGCCGGGGGTGGTGACGGTCAGCGCCGCCGGGTTGTCCGACCCGATGGTGAGGCCGAAGGTCTGCGGCTCGCCGCCGCCGCTGTCGTTGACGCCGGAGACCACCTCGTCCGAAGAGAGAGAGAAGGGACTGATGGCGACGATGTAGTTGCCGGACGACAACGCCTCGACCAGCCGCGAGGCGAGGCCGGGTCCGCCGTCGTCATCGGCGGCGATGATGTCGTCGGCGGAGATCTCGCCGTCGTCGCGCAGCAGATAGATGTAGCTGTCGTTGCCGAACACCCGGGTGTCGATGGTGACGGTGGCGTCCTCGCTCAGCGAGAAGCGCACGTACTGCACCGATCCCGCCTCGTTCGCGGGCGCGGTGGTGACGATGCCGTCGTAAGCGCCCGTGGCGCTGCCGGGCAGGTCGAAGGTCGGCAGGTCGGCCACCGCGTCCACCACCACGGTGCCGGAGGCGGTGATGGTGGCGGTCTGGATGCCGGTGCTGGTGTCCTGAATGTCCATGGACACCGAAAGCGTGAAATCGGCGTCGGAATTCGCCGGGAGGCCGGTGATCTGGATGCCGGTCTGCAGGCCGGGGCCGAGCACCACCACCTGGGTCGGCGAGGTGATCTGGATCTCCGTGCCGTCGTTGAGCGTCAGCGTCACCCCCATCGGGAAGCCGGTGACGCGGGTTTCGGTCACGGTTTCGTCGTCGGCCGGGGTGAAGACGATGTTGAGGGTCGGAATCGCCGGAGTGGTGTCGCCGGTGTTGGCGTAGGGCCGGTTGTCCTCGAACACCACGCCGACCACGCCGTTTTCATAGGACGTGACGATCTCGATGCCCGCCGTGCCGGCGGCGAAGTCGATCACGTCCGGGCCTTCGGTCGGCGCCGGAGGTGCGAACGCGAGGTCGAGGTTGCCGAGCAGGTCGAGGGTCGAAAGGCCGGTGCCGATGTCGCCCGCGTCGTAGGGGGTGAAGGCCGCGCCGCCGCCGGTCGGCCCCGCCGCCGGTCCGGCCGCCGGACCCGCCGCCGGTTCGGCCGCCGCGAGATCCGGGTTGCCGACCGCGGCGAGAATCTGCTGCTGCGGCACCACGCCGCCTTCCGCCAGGGCCACCGCCGGGGGCAGTTCGCTGGAGGCGAAGGTGAAGTAGTCCTCGAACACCACCTTGCCGCCGTCGGCGGCTTCGGCGACCAGGTTGTTGCCGTCCTTGACGAAGGTCACCTCGGGGGCGTCCAGCCGGTATTCGGCGCCGGGCACCGCCGCCACCGTCACGGTTTCGCCCCGGGGCGGAACCGTCACCGGCACCGCGGCATAACCGGCGGGCGGCGTGGCGGGAGCCTGGGCGAGGTTGGGAGCGGACGGGTTCGGGGTGCCTTGCGATTCCATGGTAGCCTCCTGGCGCGGATCGTCGGAATGACGGAATTCCGTACATTTCGAGGCTACGCCCGGCGGCAAGAGGCCACATGACCCGTTCGGGTCAGGGCGTCATGGATAATAACGATCAGGTATATGAGCGAATCCGCAGATTGATCGAAAAACTCGTTCGCCGTCTTTCGCCGCCGCCGATTCACGCGGCGGGATCGCGGAAATGCGCCCAGCGCGCGGCGCCGCCGCGGTTGTCGAGAAGGTGGATCAGCGCCGATACCGGCCGCCGGTCGAACGCCTTCTCCTGGTGCTCGACCAGGGCGCGGCAGGCGTCGTCGAAGGTGAGCGCGCCGCGATAGGCGCGCGGGCTGACCATCGCGACGAAGGCGTTGGCCACCGCCACCACCCGCGCGGTGACGAGAATCCCCTCCCCCGCCAGCCCGAGCGGCCCGCCGCCGTCCCAGCGTTCGCCGATCTGGCGGATGGTCTCCGCCACCGGCCCGCCGAACGGAATGTCGGCGACGATCGCCGCGCTCTCGGCGAAGGCGTGGGACAGGGTGGCGCGTTCCGCGTCGGAGAGCGGGCCGGAGCGGGTCAAGGTTTCGCGCGGCACGATGATCTTGCCGACGTTCATCAGCTGCCCGGCCTGGCGCGCGGTGGCGATCTCGTCTTCGGAGAGGTTCATCTCGGCGGCGATGGCGGCGCTCACCTCGGCGGTGCGGGCGGATTGCAGGGCGGAGAACGGGTCGCGCCGGTCCACCAGATCCACCAGCGCCGCCACCAGGCGGGCCAGGGTTTCCTCCGAGCGCTTGCGCGCCGCGTCGAGTTCGGTGACGTCGGAAATCACCGCCAGCGCCGAGGCCGGGCGGCGCGGCGCGGCGGCGACGGGAACGTGCTGGATCGACCACAGCAGCGCCCGCCCCTCGCGCGCGCTGGCGACGATCTGGCTTTCCGGCTCGCCGGAGACCAGCACCCGGCGGTTCGCCGCCTCGATCGGGCGGGCGTTGGCGGGTCCCATCACGTCGGCGAGCGGCTTGCCCTTGGTGGCGGTGACGGCGATGCCCCAGGTGTCGGCGAACGGCTTGTTGGCGAAGGTAATGCGGCCCTCCGCGTCGCTGACGACGATCTGCGCGGGCTGGCTGTCGGTGATGGTGCGGACGAACTGGAGCAGCCCCTCGAACATGTCGGAGGCGAGCTTGTGGCGGATCGCGAGCCGCGACACGCGGATCGAGCTGCCGTGCCGCCAGAGCGCCATGGCGCCCGCCGTCACCGCCGCGATCAGCGCCAGGATCACCACGTAGGTGACGGTGAGGCGGCGGTCGGAGGCCGCGAGCGCCGCGTCCCGGTCCACCTTGCGCACCACCGTCCAGGGCGTCTGCGGCACCGCGCGGCCGGTCGCCAGCACCCGGGTGCCGCGATAGTCGCGCCATTCGCCGAAGCCGCCCGGCGTGCGCACCGCGAAGGCGGCGGCCAGCTCCGGCGTGTCCACCGCGAGGCGGCGCTTGAGCGCCGGGGTGCCGTCGGCGAGGGGCGAGAGGTACTCGATCTGCCCGGCGATTTCGCGCACCAGCAGGTTCTCGGCGGTCGGCTCGGTGTCGCCCGGCTGGCGCAGGCGGTCGAAGAAGTCTTCCTCCACCAGCTTGAGGCCGATCGCGAAGCCGAGCGCCGGGGAGACCCCGGGGTCGCCCTGGATCGCGTAGATCGGCACCGCGAAGCCGATCACCGGCTTGCCGTTGGCGCCGATGCGGAGGTCCATCAGCCCCGGCCGCCCGGCGGCGGACTCCCGCGCCGCCGCCAGCAGCTCGGGCGGCGGCAGCGGCATGCCCGGCGTGGCGGCGAGCGGCCGCAGCTCGGCGTCCACCAGCGCGAGGCCGGAATCGCCGGTCGGCGCCACGTTGGCGTCCACCGCCGTCTGCCCCTGGGCGAGGAAGCCCTCGCGCATCGCCGTGGCGTCCAGAAGATTGCGCAGATACTGCCGCTCCACCGCGTCCGCCGCGGGGGCGCCGAGTTCGAGGTTGGTCATGTAGAGCTGCACCGAGGCGTTCTGCGCGATGCCGCGCAGCACCGCGAAGCGCGCGTCGACCCATCGCCCGACGTCGAGGGCGCGGCTGTCCGCCACCAGGCCGAGGCGCACCTGCCAGGCGACAGTCTCCCGCGCGCGCTCCCGCTCCACCGCCACGAAGGCGGCGACCGCGAGCGCCAGGGCGACCGCGGCGACCGCGGCGAGGGAGAACAGCGTCGCGCGGCGGGCGCGCCGTTCGAGCGCCCGCTCCTCTTCGGACATGAAGTCCCGCGCCTCGTCCATGATCGTCCTTTCGGCGGCGGCATCGGCTTGGAAGTATTGCCGATCCCCGTTGGAATGCCAAGGTGGCAGGTGGACGGCTTTGGGATATGATCGGGGCGCGGCTGTCGGAGCGAGGAAGGGACGAATGGTGATTTTGCGGCGCCTGATGCCGATCGCGGCGGCGGTTCTCGCCCTCGCCCTCGCGCCGCCCGCGCATGCCGAGCTGTTCGGCAAGCAGGAAACTCCCTACGCCGACCTCCGCCCGTTCCCCAAGTGGACCGGCGTGCTCGAACGCTATTTCAAGGAACTCGGTCAGCGCGAGGGCAACTGCGCCTCGCCCGAGTTCAACCGCTGCCATTATAAGGAGTGGATGGCGTTCATCGAGACCGTCCGCGCCCTGCCGCGCGACCGCCAGCTCGAGCAGGTCAACACGTTCTTCAACCGGCGCCGCTACATCGTCGACCCGATCAACTGGGGGGTGGCCGACTATTGGGAGACGCCGGGCCAGTTCTTCGCCAAGAACGGCGATTGCGAGGACTACGCGATCGCCAAATACATGACCCTGCGCGACCTCGGGTGGGAGATCGGCGACATGCGGGTGGTGGTGTTGCAGGACATGAACCTCAACCTCGTCCACGCGGTGCTGGCGGTGTCGTTCGGCGGCCGCACCCTGATCCTCGACAACCAGCTGACGGTGATGGTGGAACACAAGCGGATCAAGCACTACCGGCCGATCTACGCGGTCAACGAGGACGGCTGGTGGCGGTTCCAATGATCCGGCGGCTCGCCCTCGCCCTCGCCCTCCTCGCGGCCCCCGCCCAGGCGCTGGAGCGCGGCCCGCTGGAGGCGGACGCGCGGCCGTGGTCGGCCCTGGGGCGGGTCAACGCCGGGGGGCGCGCCTATTGCTCGGGGGTGCTTGTCGGCCCCGCCCTGGCGCTCACCGCCGCCCACTGCCTGTACGACTTCCGCAATCGCCGCTGGTGGACGGCGGAGGAGATCAGCTTCGTCGCCGGATACCTGCGCGGCGAGTGGGTCGCGGCCTCGGCGGCGACCCAGCTGCTGCGCGACCCCGCGCTCGAACTCGTCGACCGTCACCCGGAGCTGGCGGCGGTGCCGGGGGACTGGGCGCTGATCCGGCTTGCCGAGCCGATCGGCGAGCGCGCCGGGTGGCTGCCGATGGCGCGGGACGCCATACCCCTGCCCGGGACTCTGGTTCTCCAGGCCGGATATCGCCGCGACCGCCCCCACGCGCCCGAGCTTTCGCCCCCCTGCGGCGTGCTGCCCGCGCCGCCCGGCCTGCTGTTCCACGATTGCGTGGTGCCCGAGGGAGGCTCCGGCTCGCCGCTTTTGAGCGTCAACTCGGCGGGCGAACTGGCGGTGGCGGGCGTCCACAGCGCCCAGATCCACCGCAGCGTCGCGGGCGGACCGGTGCGGGTGTTCAGCGCCGTGGTGCCCGCCGCCACCTTCGCCGCCCGGGTGCCCGAACGGCCCGCGCCGCCGGTGCCCGCGGGCAGCGTGCGGCGGGCGTTGCTCGACCTTGCCGGGAATGCGGCGGGCTTCGACGAAGGCGGTCTCGACCGAATCATTCGTCATCTTTATCTGTCGCGCACCGAGACTCCGGAAATTCCACCCGAGAAATGAACCGACTCCCGACAAATCGGTTGGCAGGTTTCTCAGTAAATGCGATAACGAAGACAACCAACTGCACGATTCAACGTGCGGTGGCTTCGTTACCCGTCGGATTCCGGCGCAACGCGGAAACCGGTTACGTCGCAAGGGGGTTCAATGATGTCCAGGATTCGTCGTCCGGCCAGTTTCGCCGCGCTTCTGCTCGGTTTGACCGCTCTGACCGGTCTCCCGTCCACGCCCGCCCAGGCGGAAACCCTGCCCGAGGCGGTGAAAACCGCAATCACGACCTTCCCCTCGATCGACGAAGCGAAGGCCAACCGGCGCGCTCAGGATTACGAGCTGAAGCAGCAGCGCGGCCTCTACCTGCCGAGCCTCGACGTCGCCGCCGGCGCCGGTCCCGAGTGGAGCCTCAACCAGTCGGCGCCCGACGGCAAGACCATGCCGCGCTACGAAAGCTCGGCGACCCTGTCGCTGCTGCTGTTCGACGGCTTCGGCCGCGAGAGCGCCATCGACCGTTCCGCCTCGCGCGTCGACGCCGCGGCGAACCGCGTGCTCGAACGCTCCGAGGCGGTGGCCGCCAGCGCCGTGGAAGCCTACCTCAACGTGCTGCGCAACATCGAGCTGGTGAAGCTGGCCGAGGACAACGTGGCTGCCCACCGCACCCTGCAGGGCCGGGTGAGCACGCGGGTGCGCGGCGGCCAGAGCGGCGGCGGCGACTTGCAGCAGGCCAACTCCCGCGTCTCCGCCGCCGAGGACACCCTGGTCCAGGCGCGCCGGGACCTGAAGGACTCGCACACCACCTACATCCAGATCCTCAACGAGATGCCGGAGAACCTCTCGCGCTATCCGTTGCCGATGGAAGCGATGCCCGAGAGCGTCGACCAGGCGGTTCAGGTGGCGCTCAACTCCAGCCCGACGCTGCTGGCCGCCGGAGCCGACCTCGACGAGGCGAACGCGGTGCACCGCCAGGCCCGCGCGGGCTACTTCCCGCGCTTCGACGCGGTGCTGGGCGGCACCGCCAACCGCAACGTCGACGGCGTGCGCGGCGAGGACAACGACGCCTCGGCGATGCTGCGGATGCGCTACAACCTGTTCCGCGGCAACATCGACCAGAACCTCCGCATGGAGACCGCCGAGCGGGTGTCGCAGGCGCGTGCCGCGGTGCTGCGCCTGGAGCGCGCGGTGGCCAAGGAAGTCCGCGATTCCTGGAACGCCATGGAAGCGGCGCGGATGCGCTTCGACGTGCTGAGCCAGCAGAGCATCGCCAACTCGCAGGTGGTGTCGTCCTATCGCCAGGAGTTCGACATCAACCAGCGCAGCTTGCTCGACCTGCTGGATTCGGAGAACGAGCTGTTCACCGCCCGCACCCGCGCGATCACCGCCGAGTTCGCCTACGACTACTCGGTGTTCCGCACCCTCGCGGCGATGGGCCAGCTCAACCGCACCCTCGGCGTCGAGGTTCCGGCCGAGGCCGTGGGCGTGGCGCGGCGGGATGCGGGCGTCGACCCGGAACGCACCGCCCCCTTCATCACCCGCCAGCCGGGCTACGAGATGAACAACGCCAACCGCTGACGCGGTTCGCCCGGCCGCCGCGCGCGGCCGGGCCCCTTCTCCTGCTTGCGTTCCGGGAGACGTGATGCCCGAGACGTCCCCCACCGTTGCGATGATCGCCCCCTCCGGAGCGGAGTTCCTCCCGCTGGCGGAGGGTTTGCGTCTGCGGCGCTTCACCGTGGTGGAGGCCCCCGCCGCTCCGCCCGCCGACGCCGACGTGGTGCTGGCCTGCTTTTCTCCCCTCGACCGCGGCGACTACGGCCGCCTCTCTCCCTGGCTCGGCGCCGCGCCGGTGGTGGTGGCGCTCAAGACCCAGCCCTCCGAGGCGGTGGAGCTGGACCTGCTGCGCCATGGGGTGCAGGAGGTGGTGTCGGTGGGCGACCCGCTGGCGTGCGATCCGGTGTGCATGGCGCTGCTGCGCTCGTTGCAGCGCCACCGCTTCCAGCAGTCGCGCCAGGTCCGCCCCGAGGTCGAGGTGCAGGCCCAGGGCGTGGTGGACATGTTCCCGATGGCGGTGCTGATCGCCGACGCCCAGGGCGTGGTGCGGCTGGGCAACGCCCAGGGGCGCGCCCTGCTCGCCCGGCGCGACGCGCTGTTCGTCGACCCGCTCGGGCGGGTGCGGCTGGCCGACCGCACGCAGGATGCGCGGCTCTATCACACCATCCGCGCGGTGCAGGAAGGACGCGACGTGGATTGCGCCCTCGCCGCGCCGCGGCGGGAGGACGGGGTGCCGCTGTCGGTGCTGGTGGTGCCGGTGGGCAGCGGCACGGGCGGCGCCGCCCGCGGCGTGACGCTGTTCGTCTCCGACCCGGACGCCCCGCCCGCGATCCACCCGGAAACCCTGGCGGGGTTGTACGGCTTCACCCTCGCCGAGGCGCGGCTGGTGATCGCCCTGGTGTCGGGGCAGACTCTCGAGGCGGTGTCCGCCGCCACCGGCAGCAGCCCCAACACCCTCAAGAATCACCTCAAGGCGGTGTTCCGCAAGACCGGCGCCACCCGTCAGGCGGAGCTGATGAAGCTGGTGCTGAGCGGCCCGGCGATCTTCCGCCGTTCCGCGCCCTGATCAGCCGTTCACCGGCTGCGGCGCGGCGGCGATCCGCTCCAGCGCGTCGACCACACGCGGGTCGTATTTTTCCGGATGCTTGCGCAGGATGTCGAGAATGTCTTCCGGCGGCATCGCGTCGCGGTAGGCGCGCGGCTCGGTGCGCGCCGAGAACACGTCGGCCACCGCGAGAATCCGCCCGAGCAGCGGAATCTCGTCGCCCGCCAGGCCGCGCGGGTAGCCGCTGCCGTCGAGGCGCTCGTGGATCAGCGCCAGGGTCTGCGGCACCGGCTGTTCGAAGGCGATGCCGTCGAGCGCCTCCAGAGCGAGGTCGATGTGTTTTTGCAGGGTCTGGCGCTGCGCGGTGGAGAGGCGCGATTCCCGGCGGATCAGATCGCGCGGCAGGAAGATCTTGCCGATTTGCGAGAGGTTGGCGGCGGTGGAGAGGGTTTCCATCTCCTCGCCGCCGCACCCGAGTTCGGCGGCGATGCGCAGGGCGACGTCGCGCAGCCGCCCGGCGTGGTTGGCGAGATAGGGATCGGCGGCGGCCACCGACGACGACAGCACGCGGATGGTGTCCTCCATGGCGCGGCGCTGGCGTTCGCGGGCGGTGTGGGCCTCGGTGATGTCTCGGGTCACGGTGATGACGCCGGACGGCCCGCCGTCCACGCCGATCAACGGCGCCTTCGACACCATCAGCCAGCGGCGCGGCTCGGACTCCGCGTCCTCCACCACCTCGGGCGGCGGCGCGCCGCCGCGCAGCACGGCGGCGTCCCAGGCTTCGTAACGCTGCGCCAGGCGCGGGGTCAGCAGCCGGTCCACCGCCTCGCCGACGCACGCCGCCTGCGCCCGGCCGCTGCGCGCGGCGAAGGCGGTGTTGACGTAGACCACCCGCCGGTTGCCGTCGACCACGCAGATTTCCTCGGCGATGGCGTCGTTGATGGCGTTGAGGAGTTGATGCTGCGCCTCTATGTGCGCGGCGAAGTCCTTGTATTGATTGGCAAGGTCCTCGCTGCTCTGGGTCTTCTGCCGCCACCACAAGGTCGCCCCGCCCGCCGCGACGCAGGCGAGCGCGGCGAGAATCAGGAGATCCACCACCACCCGCGTCGTGACCATCGCGCTCCGCACCGAACCGGCGTCGCGGGCGTAAAGCACTTGCCACGGGCTGCCCTGCACCGCCGCGGCGAGCGCGTAGGCGCCCTCCGCCTCGTCGAACCGTTCGGCGGCGGCGCGCACCGCCGGGGGCACCGGGTGCAGCCTGCCGTCCGCCGTGGCCGCCGCGTCCGCCTGGAGCAGGCGCACGCTCTCCCCCGCTTCGAGGGTGCGGCCCGGCGCCAGGGCGTCGGCCAGACCGGCGGCGGCGCGCACGCTCAAGGCCAGCACCGCCACCGGCCGCTGCGCCGCCTCGGGGGTGAGCGCCTGGACCGGGAACACCGGCAGGAACACGTCGTAGACCAGCCCCGCCGCGCTTTCGCGCAAGGGGCCGATTTCGCCCTTGCCGGTGGCGGCGACGTCGCGCGCCTGGTCCCGCTGCGCCTCCTCCAGCGTCAGGGCGCGGGCGGAGGCGAGGAAGGCGCGGCCGTCCGCGTCGAGCATGCGCGCGGCGGCGATTTCGTCGCGCCGCCCGGCGTAATCGTCGAGCACGGTCTGGAGATAGGTCAGCAGGTCGGCGTCGGCGGTGGCGCCGGGGCCGCGCGCCGCCATCGTCGCGGCGAAGATCTGCACCGTCGGGTTGTCGCGCAGTGGCTGGGTGGCGTCGCGCCAGCGCGTCAGCCAGCCCGCCACCAGTTCGCCCCGCCCCTGTGCGATCACCTCGGCGCGGTGCTGCGCCGCCGCCAGGATCGCCGCGCCGCGGCTGGCGATCACCGCCTCGCCGGCGGCGAAACCGGCCGCCGCCAGCAGCAGCAGAACCGCCACGGCGGTGCGGATGCCCGCGCGGCCGCGGCGCCGGGAGGGAAGCGCTCCGAGGATCCCGGCCGTGGGCATCATGGCGACGTCTCCTGCGGCTCCGGGAGGTGCATCCACAGAGTCGTCTCGTTGAAAGAATAATAGGGTCTCAGATTGGCGGTGCGCGCGGCGCCGCGCAACACGTCCGTGTCGGCGGCGAGCACCAGGTTCTCGCCGCCCGCCCGCGCCAGCAGCAACGCCGTGCGGCTGCCGCGCAGCACGTCCTCGGCGACGACCACGCGCAGATCGGCTGCCGGAATTCCCGCCTCGCGCAGCGACAGATACTTCACCACCGCAGCGGCGACGCCGCCGCCCTGGCCGCGCAACGCCTCGGCGAGGCCGGGCCAGGGCGCGCCCGCGGCGGGCACGCCCGCGTCGCCCCCCACCATCGCGTTGACGAAGCGGTTGATCTCGTAGATCCGCCGGTCCGGCGGCAGCGGCCGCGCCGCCGCGACGGCGGCGCACCACGCGGCGGCCGAAACCCCGGCGCACGGCTCGCCCGAGGGCGGCGCCCGCAGCGCCTCGGCCTCGGCGGCGGAGCGGGCGAGCGCTTCCGGCCACTGCGGCACCGCCGAAAGATCGCCCCCCGGCACGGTGCGGCTGCGGAACACGTCGTCCGCCCGGGCCGCCCGGGCCGGAAGCGCGGCGGCGGCGAGGAGTGCCGCGAGAAGGATGCAGGCGCCCTTCATCGCTCCCTCAGCGCCCGCTCGCGGGTCTTCAGGATCGGTTTCATCATGTAGTCGAGTATGGTGCGGCTGCCGGTGAGGATGTCGACGCTCGCGATCATGCCGGGCATGATCGGCAAGTGCTTGCCGTCGTGTTCGAGGACGTTCTTCTCGGTCTTCACCACGATCTTGAAATAGGCGGTGTTGTTGCGGTCGTTGGGGTCCACCAGGGCGTCGGCCGAGATGCGCTCGAGCTTGCCCTTGAGGCCGCCGTAGATCGCGGAATCGTAGGCGGTGAACTTCACCATCGCGTCCTGCCCCGGGCGCAGGAAGGCGACGTCGCGCGGGGTGATCTTCGCCTCGATCAGCAGGGTGTCGTCGAGGGGCACGATCTCCGCCATGTCCATGCCGGGCTTGATCACGCCGCCGATGGTGGTGACGCTCAGGGTTTTCACCACGCCGCGCACCAGCGACCGCACCTCGGTGCGCGCCACCTTGTCGCGCGCGCCCTTCATCGCTTCCTCGATGCCCGCCAGCTGCGTCTGCGCCTCCACCAGCTCCTTGCCCGCGTCGGCGCGGAACGACTGGAACTTCTCGGAAATCCGCTGGTTGGCCTCGCGGATCGCGGATTCGGCGCGAGGGATCGCCGCCTCCGAATTGGCGATGTCGCCGCGCAGGGTGGTGATGTCGCGGCGCAGGCGCAGCACCTGCACCTTGGACACCACGCCGTTGGCGGCGAGCGGCTCGGTGATGTTGAGTTCCTGCTGCGCCAGGGCGAGGTTGGCGCGGGACTGCTCGATCTTGATCTTCAGCTCGTTGAGTTCCTGTTCCCGCTGGGTGAGCTGCTGGCGCAGGATCGACACCTGTACCTCGAGGGCGGATTCCCGGGCACGCATCAGGTCCGCCTCGGCGGTGGCGGCGTCGCGCGCCTCGGCCAGGAGATAGGGCGGAAAGCTGAGCGGCGACCCCTGGGTCTCGGCGGTGAGGCGCGCGATCTTCGCCTGGGCGCCGAACAGCTTGGCGCGCATTTCGCCGAAGTTGGCGGCGAGGCCGGTGTCGTCGATCTCCATGATCACCTGGCCGGCCTCGACGATGTCGCCCTCGTGAACGTTGATCTTCTTGAGGATGCCGCCTTCGAGGTTCTGGATCACCTGCACCTGCGACGACGGGATCACCTTGCCCTCGCCGCGCGCCGCCTCGTCCACGTGGGCGAACGCCGCCCACAGCAGCGCCACCGCGAAAAACGCCACCACGCTATAGAGCACCCAGCTCGCGGTGGGGTTGGCGGACTGGATTTCCGCCTGCAACACCTCGGGCGCGAAATCCTTGTCGCTCCAGTCCCGCAGGCGGGAGGCGCGGGTCTTGCGCGGCGCCGGGGCGGCGGCTTCGGCGCGCGGCGCCAGCTTGGGATCGGCGTTCATGGCGTCGCTCCCGGCGTCGTCTGCGGGCGCCGCTGGCCGAGCTTGAGCACCTCGTCGCGCGGGCCGTCGGCGACGATCGCCCCCTGCCCCATCACGATCACCCGGCTCACCAGCCGCAGCAGCGACGGCCGGTGGGTGATGAGGATCATCGTCTTGTCCTTGAGCTCGCGCTCGAAGCGGCCGAGCAGCGCCTGCTCGGCGGGCACGTCCATCATGCTGGTGGGTTCGTCGAGCACCAGGATCGGCGGGTCGGACAGCAGCGCCCGGGCGATGGCGATGCACTGGCGCTGCCCGCCCGACAGGCTCTGGCCGCGCTCGCCGACGCGCCAGTCGTAGCCCTGCGGGTGGCGGCCGACGAAATCGTGGACTCCGGCCAGGCGCGACACCGCCAGGATCATCTCGTCGGTGGCCTCGGGCGCGGCGATGGCGATGTTCTCCCGCACCGTGCCGTGGAACAGCACGGTATCCTGCAACACCGCGCCGATGGAGTGGCGCACGTCGGCCGGGTCGATCTGGCGGATGTCGGTGCCGTCCACCAGGATTTCGCCGTCCTCCGGGTCGTAGAGTCGCATCAGCATCCGCGCCAGGGTGGACTTGCCCGAGCCGACCGGACCCATGATCGCGATCTTCTCGCCGGGGTGGACGCGCAAGGAGACGTCGCGCAGCGCCGCCACCTCGCTGCCGGGATAGCGGAAGGTGACGTGGCGGAACTCGATGTCGCCGGTGAGCGCCGGGCGCGACAGATACTGTGCGTCGGGCGGGCGGTCCACCGGCAGTTTCATGATCTCGTCGATGGCGCGGCGGGCGGAGAGCGCCTGGTTGAGCCGCGACAGCAGGCTGGCGATGGTGCCGAGCGGCGCCATCACCCGGCCGGTGAGGATGGTGCAGGCGATCAGCCCGCCGACGGTGAGGTTGTTCTCGGTGATCTGGTAGACGCCGACGATCACCGCCACCACCGTCACCATCTGCTGCACGAACACCGAGAAGTGCACGCCGAGGCCCGAGAGCATCTTCACGTGGATGCCGGTCTGCGCCGAGGCGCCGACGAACGCCTCCCACTCCCGCTGCATCTTGCTTTCCGCGCCCAGGCTCTTCACCGTGTCGAGGGCGGAGATCACCTCCACCAGCACGCCGTGCTTCTGCGCGCCCTCCTCGTTCGACTTCTGCACCGCGCGGCGCAGCGGCGCCTGCATCAGCATGCCGAATCCCACCACCAGCGGCACCGCCGCCGCGGGTACCGCCGCCACCCAGCCGCCGAGCATCGCGATCACCGCGATGAAGATGAAAATGAACGGCAGATCGACGATCGCCGCCACCGTGGCCGAGGTGAAGAAGTCGCGCACCGTCTCGAATTCCTTGAGGCGGTTGGCGAACACGCCCGCCGAGCCGGGCCGTGCCTGCATGCGCACGTTCATCGCGTGCTCGAAGATGCGCGCGCTCATCAGGATGTCGGCGCGCTTGCCCGCGTGGTCGATGAGGTAGCCGCGCAGAACCTTGAGCAGGAAGTCGAAGGCGTAGACGATGGCGATGCCGATCACCAGCACCCACAGGGTTTCCACCGCGTTGTTGGGCACCACGCGGTCGTAGACGTTCATGGTGAACAGCGGTCCGGCGAGCGAGAACAGGTTCACCATCAGCGCCGCCAGCGCCACCTGCCGGTACACCGACTTGAACTTCCGCAGCGTGTCCCAGAACCACGAGCCGTGGCGGCGCTCGGCGTGCTCGTCGTCCACCTGCCGCAGCCGCGCCCGAGGGCGGACGAACATCGCGTGCCCGGTGTAGGCCGCCGCCAGTTCGTCGAGGGGCATCCAGGTGGACCCCTGCCCGGTTTCCGGCAGCAGCACCTCGGCCTGGTCGTCCTCGATGCGCCACAGCACCCCGGCGGAGCGGCCCTTGAGCAGCAGCACCACCGGCAGCGCGTGCTTCGGGATTTCGGAAATCTGCCGCGACACCAGCCGCGACGACAGCCCGGCGCGCTCGGCCGCGCGCTGGAACAGCGGCGGGTCGAGCCGGTTGTCCACCAGCGGCAGGCCCGAGACCAGCACGCTCGACGACAGGGCGCGGCCGAAGTGGCGCACCAGGATCATCAGGCAGCCGAGCAACGGATCGGCGGCCTCGCGCGAAATCTGCGATGCCTTGATGCCCCAGTCGGCGGCCTTTTGGGTCTCGATGACGGTGGTGGTGTCCGCGGACATTCGGTCCCCCGGGCGGGAAAGACGGCGCCGACTGGGCGTCGCCGCGACGCCTCGCCCGCCGCAGCGAATTCAATACATAGCACGTTGCGCGAAGCGATACATGAGTCAAGGAATAGATGACGGGAAGGATATCTCAAAGCATTCAATTGGAGGGATAGATTCACATTAGAAACGATTGATTTTCATCCGCCCGACGGAATCCCCGCCGTTCGTCGCGAACCGGCTGCCCATTCGCGGCGCGATGCGATATGTCCCATCACCTCGGATGGGTGGCAGAGCGGTTGATTGCACCGGTCTTGGCGAGCGGCGCGAAGCGCCCGAGCGACGCCGCAGGCGGTCCGAGGCCGGAGGCCGAGGATGAAAACCTGCGTTTGCGCGGGTTTTCACGAAACCGGCGTGCCGCCGCCGCATCCGCCCCTTCCCATTCGCCTCCCGATGCGATATGTCCCATCACCTCGGATGGGTGGCAGAGCGGTTGATTGCACCGGTCTTGAAAACCGGCGGGGCGCAAGTCCTCGAGGGTTCGAATCCCTCCCCATCCGCCATCCCCGCCGATTCCCCTCCCCAGCGCCGATGCATCTTGGTCGGGGCCGCGAACTGCTTTAACCTTCGAAGGAACTCCGTCGGCTTTCATCAGGAGGGCGACCATGGAAATTCATCGATTGCATCGCGGTCGGCTGATCGACCACATCCAACTGGTGGTGCGGGATCTCGATGCCAGCCGGGACTTCTACACCGCCATTCTGGCCGTGCTGGAGATTCCCGTCGTCGACACCGCCGATGGATATTTCTGGGTCGACGAACTCGTCGTGTCTTCGGCGGAGAGTCCGGCGGCGCTGGGCGTTCTGACCGGGCGACACCACCTGGCCTTCCAGGCGAAGGACCGCGCGACGGTGGACGCCTTCTACGCCATCGCCCTTGCCCATGGCGGGCGCGACAACGGTGCGCCCGGCGAGAGAACCTATCATCCCGGATATTATGCGGCTTTCGTGCTCGACCCCGACGGCAACAACATCGAGGCGGTTTTCCACGGCGAGGCGAAGCGCAGTGCGCCGTCGGTGGTGGTGGATTTTAGGCTCGGCCGGGGGCCTCGATCCGCCGGGCGTTGTCGGAAAAATTTACACGGCCGCGCGCCAACCGGATGCGTTCGGGCGCCAGGGGCGCCACCGTCCTTTCGCGGATGAATCTCTTTCCGAACCAAGATGTTGTCTGGAGTTCTCAAGGTCCGTCCACCGCTCCGCCCGCGCGGATGCGCCGGTTCGGTTCATACCGTTGCAGGAGTCGTGATTTTTTACAGACCCGGTGCGGGGGCAACCCATGAATCCGGCTAACCCTATGAATCGATTGATGTGGACCGGAAATTGCGTGGATTCCGTCAATTGATGAACGATTTCGACGGCGAGGACCCCCATGACATTCAAGCCCCTGACCCGCACTGTCGCCGCGGCCGCGATGCTCGGCGCGGTTTCGCTCCCCGCTCCCGCGCTGGCCGACGCCGTCAGCGACCTGCTCAACACCTACAACGTCATCGTGTTCGGCGACCTCAACAGCGCCTCGCAGCATGTGGACGGCAACGCGCTGGTGGGCGGCAACGTCTCGGGCGGCGTCTACGGCATGCACTATCCGGCGATTCCCTCGGCTCCGGCGCTGTCCGTCGCCGGAAACCTGGTGGGCAACGTCACCGTCCAGGGGCCGGGCCTCAACGTCGGCGGCAACCTCGCCACCTCCAACCTCAATCTCAATTCGGGCGGCGACGTTCACGTCGGCGGCAACGTCACCGCGTCGTTCAACATCAACGGTGCCGGAAATCTTTACGTTTCGGGCAACCAGACCGCCGGGTCGAACGTCAACGTCAACAACGGCAGCGCCTACATCGGCGGCGCCAAGCTCGGCAACATCAACGCCAACGGCGGCGGCACGGTGAACGTGGGGTCGCCCCTGCCCGCCGCCACCATGCCCGACATCGCCGGGGAAGTGGCCGCCGCCCAGGCGAGCCTCACCACCTATTCCTCCCAGCTCGCGGCGCTCGCGGCCGACAGCACGGCGGTCCAGGAAGGCAACAAGCTCACTTTCACCGCCAACGCGGGGTCGGACGGCGTCGCGGTGTTCAACGTCACCGGCGCGCTGCTGTCGTCGGTGTCCGAGTTCGCCTTCAGCCTGGGCGACGCGGTCTCGGTGGTGATCAACGTCACCGGCCAGTTCATCGACATCGCCGCCAACTTCCTCGGCGGCGCGGCGCAAGCGCTCGCCTCCAACACCATCTGGAACTTCACCGAGGCCACCACCCTCGACATCGAGCGCCAGTTCGGCGGCTCGATTCTCGCGGTCTACGCCAACCTCACCAACGGCAACAACATCGAAGGCACGGTGGTGGCCGCCGCCCTCAACCAGCGCGGCGAGATCCACTACAACGGCCCGGCGGTGTTCGTGGCGCCGACGCCGATCCCGGCGGCGCTGCCGCTGTTCGGCGCGGCGCTGGCCCTGTTCGCCGGGCGCCGGATGCGCAAGCGCGCCTGAGGCCACGCCGACGCGCATGCGAAAAGGGGCGGATCTCTCCGCCCCTTTTTCTTCGTCCGGTTTCTCAGGAAACGGCGGTACAGAGGTATTTGATTTCGAGATATTCCTCGATGCCGTACTTCGAGCCTTCCCGCCCGATGCCCGACTGCTTGACCCCGCCGAAGGGCGCCACCTCGTTGGACACCAGGCCGGTGTTGTGGCCGACCATGCCGTATTCCAGCGCCTCGGCGACGCGCCAGGCGCGCCCGGAGTCCCGGGTGTAGAAATACGCGGCGAGGCCGAATTCGGTGTCGTTGGCGGCCTTCACCGCCTCCTCTTCGGTTTCGAAGCGGAACAGCGGCGCCACCGGGCCGAAGGTTTCCTCCCGCGCCACCAGCATCGCCGAGGTCACGCCGGTGAGCACCGTGGGTTGGTAGAAGGTGCCGCCGAGGGCGTGGCGCTGGCCGCCCACCGCCACCTCGGCGCCCTTGTCGCGGGCATCGGCGACGTGGCGCTCCACCTTCTCCACCGCCGCGTCGTCGATCAGCGGGCCGATCGCCACGCCGGATTCGGTGCCGGGGCCGACCTTCATCTCCCGCACCTTTTCGCTCAGGCGCTTGGCGAAGGCGTCGTAGATGCCCGACTGCACGTAGATGCGGTTGGCGCACACGCAGGTCTGCCCGGCGTTGCGGTATTTGGAGGCGAGCGCGCCCTCCACCGCGCTTTCGAGGTCGGCGTCGTCGAAGACGATGAACGGCGCGTTGCCGCCCAGCTCGAACGACACCTTCTTGATCGTCTCCGCGCACTGGGCCATCAGCTTGCGGCCGGTTTCGGTGGAGCCGGTGAAGGAGAACTTGCGGATGCGCTCGTCGCCGGTGAGCACCTCGCCCACCACCGACGACTTGCCGGTGACCACCTGGAACACCCCCTTGGGGATGCCCGCCTCGATCGCCAGCACGCCGAGCGCGAGCGCGGTGAGCGGCGTCTGGCTGGCGGGCTTGACGATCATCGTGCAGCCCGCCGCGAGCGCGGGGCCGACCTTGCGGGTGATCATCGCGGCGGGGAAGTTCCACGGCGTGATCGCGGCGGTCGCCCCCACCGGCTGCTTCATCACCACGATGCGGGTGTCGGCGCGCGGCGCGGGGATGATGTCGCCGTAGACCCGCTTGCCCTCCTCCGCGAACCATTCGATGAACGAGGCGGCGTAGGCGATCTCGCCCTTCGCCTCGGCGAGCGGCTTGCCCTGCTCGGCGGTCATCAGCGCCGCCAGGCCCTCGGCGTTGGAGAGGATGAGTTCGTGCCAGCGGCGCAGCAGCGCCGCCCGCTCCTTGGCGGTGAGCGCCGCCCAGGGGCCGAAGGCGGCGTGGGCGGCCGTCACCGCCGCTTCCACCTCGGCCTTGGAGAGGCTCGGCACCAGGCCGACGACGCTGCCGTCGGCGGGATTGGTGACGGCAATGGTCTCGCCGCTCGCCGCCTTGCGCCACTCGCCGTCGATCAGGCAGGCATCGCGCAGCAACTCGGGTTTGGCCAGCTTGAGCATGGCGTTCCTCCTGGTTTGCGGACTGGGGTTGCGATGGATAAAGTGTTGTCCCCGGCGGCGGGAATCAACCTGCCCGCGACACCCGAAAGGACCTTGCGATGAAAACTGCGATCGTGACCGGCGCGGGCACCGGAATCGGCCGCGCCGCGGCGTTGGCGCTGCTGGACGCGGGTTGGAGCGTGGCGCTCGCCGGGCGTCGGCGGGCGCCGCTCGAGGAGACAGCGGCCCTCGCCACAGGGGGACGCGCCCTGCCGGTGACCGCCGACGTGACCGACCCGGACTCGGTGGCCGCGCTGTTCGAGACGGTGCGCCGCGAATGGGGGCGGCTCGACCTTCTGTTCAACAACGCCGGGCGCGGCAGCCCGCCGCGCGAGATCGGCGAGGTGAGCGACGACGACTGGTTCGGCGTGGTCGCCGCCAACCTCAACGGCGCCTTCCTCTGCGCCCGCGCCGCCTTCCGCCTGATGAAGGCGCAGACGCCGCAGGGCGGGCGGATCGTCAACAACGGCTCGATCAGCGCCCATGCGCCGCGCGTCGGCAGCGCTCCCTACACCGCCACCAAGCACGCCATCACCGGCCTCACCAAGTCGATCAGCCTCGACGGCCGCGCCTACGACATCGCCTGCGGGCAGATCGACATCGGCAACGCCGCCACCGAGATGTCGGAACCGATGGCGAACGGCACGCCCCAGCCCAACGGGTCGATCCTGGTGGAACCGCGCATGGACGTGGCCCACGTCGGCCGCGCGGTTCTCCAGATGGCCGAGCTGCCGCTCGACGCCAACATCCAGTTCATGACCATCATGGCCACCAAGATGCCGTTCGTCGGCCGCGGCTGAAGGCGCGGCTCGGCTCAATCGTAATACTCCGGACCCTTGCGGAAGGTGGGCCAGGCGTCGGGATCGTGGCCGGTGACGACCTTGGCCCCCGCCCGCTCGGCCACCACGTGGAGCTTGCGCACCGAGCGCACCGTGTCCACCGTCGAGGCGAGGAAGCCCGGCAGCGCCTTTTCCTCCCAATGGTCGACGGTGTAGGCGGCGTCCACCGCCAGCACGAAGGCGCCGCTGTTGGGCAGGGTCACCAGGAACGACTGGTGGCCCGGCGCGTGGCCCGGGGTGAAAATGGTCTTGAGGGTGCCGTCGCCGTAGACGTCGTAGAAGTCGTCGGAGCGGCCTTCGAGGAACTGCCACTTCAGGCCCGGCTTGTCGAAATCCTTGCGGATGTAGCCGCCCGCCGCGAACCAGTCGGGGGTGAAGGCGTATTCGTATTCCGCCCGCTGCACGATGTGGGTGGCGTTGGGGAAGTGGCCGATGGCGCCGGTGTGGTCGAGGTGGAGGTGCGACTGCACCACGTAGCGCACGTCCTCCGGCGCGATGCCGAGGCGCTTCAACTGCGCCACGCAGCCCTCGTCCTCGCGCATTTCCGGCCAGTAGACGTCGCAGATGCCGCCCCAGTGGCCGCGCGGGTCGGTGGCCACCTCCACCGCGTTGCCGCCGTCGATCACCGTGTGCCCCTTGGGGTGGGTGATGACGAAGAACGGCACCGGGATCGCGTAGTCCTCGTTCAGGCCCTGGTTCATCTTGATGTTGTGGACCTTGCACTTCAGGCGGCCGGTTTCGAGCATGTACATCCTGATGTCCGACATGACGTTCCTCCGGTTGCGGTTTCTTTGGGGGTCAGAAGGCTTCGCGGTAGAGTTCGAGGGCGTCCGCCTCGGTCACCTCCACCGGGTTGTTGACCAGCAGGCGCTGCTGCTTCATCGCGTCCGACGCCAGCAGCGCCAGGCTGTTGTCGGTCACCTCCACGTCGCGCAGCCGACGCGGCGCGCCGCTTTCGTCCATCAGCCGCAGCATTTCGGCGACGAACGCCTCCGATCGCGCCTCGGTGCTGCCGCTCTGCGGCCCCAGCACCACCTCCGCCAGCTCGGCGTAATGCCGGGCCGCCGCCTTGGCGTTGAAGCGCAGCACCGGCCCCAGCATCAGCGCGTTGGAGAGACCGTGGGGCACGTGGTAGTGGCCGCCGAGCGGATAGGCGAGCGCGTGCACCGCCCCCACCGGCGAATTGGCGAACGCCTGCCCGGCGAGGGTGGCGCCCAGCAGCATCTCCTCCCGCGCCTTGCGGTTGCCGGGGTCGCGGCACACCGTCAGCAGGTTGGCGCTCAACAGGCGCAGCGCCTCCCGCGCCAGGGCGTCGGAGAGCGGGTTCTTCTTGTGCCGCCCGGTGTAGGATTCGATGGCGTGGACCATCGCGTCGATGCCGGTGGCGGCGGTGTGGGTTTCGGGCAGGCCCACCGTCAGCTCGGCGTCGAGCAGCACGAAATCCGCGTAGAGCTGGGGCGACACCACGCCCATCTTGGTGGTCTTGCCGGTGGTGAGGATGGAGATGTTGGTGACCTCCGACCCGGTGCCCGCGGTGGTCGGGATCAGCACCAGCGGCGCGCGGCCGCCGGTGACGTTGCCGATGCCGTACATCTCGGCGAGCGGCTGGTCGGACTTCAGCATCACCGCCGTCATCTTCGCCACGTCGAGCGACGAGCCGCCGCCCAGGCCGACGACGATGTCCACCCCGGCCTCCCGCGCCTTGGCGACGCACGCCTCCAGCACGCTTTCGGGCGGGTCCGCCACCACCGCGTCGAACACCGTGACGCGGAATCCGGCGGCGGCGAGGCCGTCGCACGCGGGGCGGATCAGGCCGGTCTTCACCAGCCCCGGGTCGGTGACGATCAACGCGTTACGCGCGGAAAACCGCTCCGCCAGGAGTTCGCCGAGGCGGCGCGCCCCCGACCACTCCACCAGGATCGCGGGGACGGTCCGGAATTCGAACGGCTTGTAGGTTGTCACGCTTGGTCCCTCCTGCTGTTGCCCGGGCGGCGGTGGCGGAGGGAATGGCGCGGCGCGGCGAACGCGTCGGCCCAACGGCGGCCCCATGGCCGCCGCCTGTCGTCCTCCCGCCTGCGATTGCGCCTGAGTTTCAGGTCAGCTTCGCGGTTATCCGCCGACCAAACCGGCGTTTACCGTCAAAGCTGACCATTCAATCTCCGGTTTTCAAGGCGGGCTACTTGATCCCGGCGTGGAGGAACGATTGCACGAACTGGCGCTGGAAGATCAGGAACGCCAACAGCAGCGGCGTCACCGAGATCAGCGTCGCCGCCGAAACCAGCGGCCACGAGACGCCGGATTCCGGCGCGCCGAAGATCGCGAGGCCGACGGTGATCGGCCGCACCTCGGGCGAGTTGGTTACGATCAGCGGCCAGAGGAAGTTGTTCCAGTGGTGGCTGATCGACACCAGGGCGTAAGCCACCAGGGTCGGCCGCGCCAGCGGCACGTAGACCCGCGCCAGCAGCCCCAGCGCGCCGCAGCCCTCGATCCGCGCCGCGTCGTCCAGCTCCTTGGGGATCGACTTGAAGGTCTGCCGCAGCAGGAAGATGCCGAACGCGCTCGCCATGTAGGGCAGGCCGATGCCGAGGATGGTGTCGACCAGGCCAAGGCGCGCCATGGTGGCGTAGTTCTCGACGATCAGCACCTCGGGCACGATCATCAGCTGCACCAGCACCAGCATGAACAGCGTGTCCCGACCGGGGAAGGCGAACCGCGCGAAGCCATAGGCCGCGAGGGTGCAGAGCACCAGTTGCGCCGCCAGGATCGCGGTGACCAGCACGAAGGTGTTGAGGATGTAGCGCGGGAACGGCGCCTGCGCCCACGCCCGCGCGAAGTTCTCGAAGGTGAGCGGCGCCGCGAGGTCGAAGCGGGCGGCGTAGGCCTCGGGGTGAACCGCCGCCCACAGGGCGTAGACCAGCGGCGCGATCCACAGCGCGCCCAGCACCCAGGCGGCGACGGTGTCGAGGGCGCGGCTCATCGGTAATGCACCCGGCGGTCGAGCAGCGCGAACTGCGTCACCGCGAGGCCCGCCAGCAGCGCCAGCAGCACCGCGGTGAGGGCGGCGGCGGCGGGCAGGTCGTTGAACGCGAAGGCGTGCTCGAAAATGTAGTAGAGCAGCAGGTTGCTGGCGTTGTTCGGCCCGCCCTTGGTGAGCACGAACAGGTGGTCGACGAGCTTGAAGGCGTTGAGCACCGCGTTGATGAGCACGAACATCGTCGTCGGCATCAGCATCGGGAACAGCACGCGGCGGAAGTAGACCCACCGCCCCGCCCCTTCGAGCCGCGCCGCCTCCTTGAGTTCGGGCGGCTGGGTCTGGAGCGCGGCGAGATAGAAGATCATGAAGAACCCCGCCTCCTTCCACACCGTCATCGTCATCAGGCACGGCAGCACGGTGGCCGGGTCGCCCAGCCAGTTGCGCCCGGGCAGGCCGAAGCGGCCGAGGATCTGGTCGAGCAGGCCGATGTCCGGGGTGTAGAAGAACAGCCAGAGGTTGGCGGCGGCGATCATCGGCAGCATCGTCGGCAGGAAGTAGGCGAGGCGCAGTACCCCCTGCCCCTTCAGCTTGCGGTCCACCAGCAGCGCCATCGCCAGCGCCAGGGCGATCGACGCGGGCACGGTGCCGAGGGCGAAGGCGAGGTTGTTGCCCAGCACCTTCCAGAACACCGGGTCGGCCGCCAGGGCCTCGAAGTTGTCGAGGCCGACGAAGCGCGCCGGGCGGATCGCGCTGCCGCGCGAGAACAGGCTGTCGCGAACGGTGCGGACGATCGGCAGGTGGGTGAACGCCGCCAGCACCGCCGCCGCGGGCAGGATCAGCAGGTATCCGGTCGCCCAGTCCCTGATGCGCATGGCCGATCTCCGAAGGAGGGCCGACCCGGCGCGCGGGTCGGCCCGGTTGCAGGCGTCAGCGGTAGGGCTTGAGCAGGCGGTCGGCCTGGGCCTGCGCCTCGGCGAGCGCCTCCTTGGCGGGCTTGGCGCCGGTGAGGGTCGCCTGGATCGCGTCGTCCAGCGCCTTGCGGATGCGGCCGCCCTGGTAGGTGGAGAGCTCCGCCACCGAGTTCTTGAGCTGGTCGCGCGCCACCGCGGCGGGCGGGAACTCCCGGGCATAGGCCCTGAGCGCCGGGGTTTCGTAGGACGCGGGCGAGACCCCCATGTAGCCGGTGGCGATGCTCCATTCGGCGGCGCGCTCCGGCGCGGTCATGAACTTCACCAGTTTCAAGGCGGCGGTCCGCTCTTCCGGCGAGGCGCTCTTGAACAGGTAGAAGTTGCCGCCGCCGGTGGGCGAACCCGGCTCGCGGTTGCCCGGCAGCACCGAGACGCCGAAGTCGAACTTGGCGCTGCCCTTGACGGCGGTGAGGTTGCCGGTGGTGTGCCACATCATCGCGGTCTTGCCCTCGAGGAACTGCTGGCGCAGCGTGCCCCACTCCACCGTGCCCTCCGGCATCACCTTGTGCTTGGCGCCGAGATCGCGCCAGAACTGCAACGCCTCGACCACGTTGGGCTTGTCGAAGAAGGTCTTGGTGCCGTCGGCGCTCATCAGCAGCTCGCCGTTCTGCTTGGCGAGGGCGCCGAACATCCAGTAGGCGTAGCCGGTGGAGGGAATCTCCACGCCCCAGCGGGAGCCGTCGGCCTTGGTCAGCTTCTTCGCCGCGTCGACCATCTCGCTCCAGGTGGCGGGCGGCGCGTCCGGGTTCAGGCCCACCTCGCGGAAGGCGTCCTTGTTGTAGTACATCACGATCGTCGAGCGCTGGAACGGGATGCCCCAGGTCTTGCCGTTGATCACGCCGTTGGCCATCAGGCCCGGGTAGAACGACTGGAGCCACGCCTTGTCGTCGGCGGACTTGGCGACCTCGTCGAACGGCACCACCACGTCCTGCTCGATCAGGTCGTAGGCGTCGATGGAGAACAGCACCGAGAGCTGCACCGGCTGCCCGGCCTTCATCGCCGCCAGCGCCTTGACGCGGGTGTCGTCGTAGTTGCCGGCGTAGATCGCGTTGACCTTGACGTCCGGGTTGGCCTTCTCGAACTCGGCGACCATGCCGTCGACCACCTTGGTCAGCGGCCCGCCGACCGAGACGGGGTAGTACATCGTCAGTTCCACGGCGGAGGCCGGACCGGCTCCCAGCAGCGTCGCCACCGCGGCGGCGGCGGCGGTCTTGCTCAAACGACCGAACATTGGGGATTTCCTTTCGCAGGTTTCGGTGGGAGAGCCGCGCGGCGACCGCTTTCGGCCTCGAACAGATGCACCGCCTCGAACGGCCAGGAGACGCGAATCTCCCCGTCCGCCGGTGCGACGAAGTGACCCGCCACGCGGATCAGCAGGCGCTGATCGCCCAGGCGGGCGCAGACGACGGTGTCGGCGCCGTGGTAGTCCACGGCCTCGACACGCGCCGGATACCCGGCCGGATCCAGCCGGATACACTCGGGGCGGAGGCCGAGCAGCAGCCCCTCGCCCGCGCCTTCGACCACCGCGTGGCCCGGCTCGCCGCCCCGGACCACCGCGCCGCGCGGGCCGTCCTCGAGGGCGAGCACGTTCATCGGCGGCACGCCGACGAACTGGGCGACGTAGGCGGTGGCGGGCCGGTCGTAGAGATCGGCGGGGGTGCCGCACTGCTCGATCCGCCCCTCGCGCAGCAGCACCACCCGGTCGGCCATGCTCATCGCCTCCACCTGATCGTGGGTGACGTAGACCACCGTCATCCCCAGGCTGCGCTGCAGGGCGCGGATCTCGGCGCGCATCTCCTGGCGCAGCTTGGCGTCGAGGTTGGAAAGCGGCTCGTCCATCAGGCACAGCGGGTGCTCGGCCGCAGCCGCGCGGGCGAGCGCCACCCGCTGCCGCTGACCGCCGGAAAGCTGCGCGGGCTTGCGGTCGAGCAGGCCGTCGAGGCCCACCATCGCCGCCACCCGCTTCAGCCGCCGCTCCCGCTCGTCCCGCGCCACCCGCCGCACCTTGAGGCCGAAGACGATGTTCTCAGCCACCGAGAGATGCGGGAACAGCGCGTAGGACTGGAACACCATCGACACGCCGCGCGCGGCGGGCGCGGCGCGGGTGACGTCGCGCCCGTCGATCAGCACCTGCCCGGCCGAGGCCTCCTCGAGGCCGGAGACGATCCGGAGCGCGGTGGTCTTGCCGCAGCCGGAGGCGCCCAGCAGCACCAGGAACTCGCCGCTCGCCACCGTCAGGTCGAGGCGTTCGAGAACCCGCGCCGCGCCGAAACGCTTTTCGATTCCCCGCAGTTCGAGCGTGCTCATGCCCCCTCCTCCGCCACCACCACCCGCACCCCGGCCGCCGCCGCCCGCGCCGCCAGCTCCGGCGGCAGCGGCCGGTCGGTGACGAAGGCGTGAAGCTCGGAAATCTCGGCGAAGCGCACCGCCGTGGCGGCGCGGATCTTGGTGTGGTCGGCGACGACCACCGGCTTCACCGAGTTCTCGACGATCAGGCGGCTGAGGCGCACCTCGTCGAAGTCGAAATCGCGCAGGCCGCCGTCCGCGTCGACGCCGCAGACGCCGAACACGCCGTACTCCACCCGCACCTCGCGGAACACCGCCAGCGCGCTTTCGCCGATGAAGTCGCGCTCGCGGTTGCGGGCGCGGCCGCCCGCCAGAATCACCTCGAAGCTCGGGTTGCGGCAGAGGTAGTCGGCGATTTCGAGGTTGTTGGTGACGACGCGCAAGCTGTCGTGGCCGATCAGCGCCCGCGCCACCGCCGCCGTGGTGGTGCCGATGCCGAGGAACACCGAGGCGCGATGGGGCACCAGCGCCGCCGCCGCGCGGCCGATGCGGCCCTTTTCCTCCGCCTGGAGCACCTCGCGGTCGGCGAACGCGGCGGCGCGGGAATTCGTGGGCAGCGCCGCGCCGCCGTGCTGGCGCCGCAGAAGACCGAGGTCGCACAACGCGTTGACGTCGCGCCGGATGGTTTGCGGCGAAACCCCGTGGCGCGCCGCCAGCCCTTCGACCGAGGCCGAGCCGCCGTCGCGGATGGAGTGCAGGATCTGCGTCTGTCGGGGGGAGAGGTTCAAGGGGCCGGTCCGTCGCGGTGGAGGAAATGCGCGAACGAACGCTACCGGCTTTCACTCGAAAGCGGGGTGAAGCTTCGGTGATGAGACCGCGACGCTTTCATGACGTTCCCGCCGCGCATGCAGAATCGCGGGGGAGCCATTCGCCGAACGCCGTTGATAAAAACGTTGCGTTCCGATACATCACGCTATCCGATTCGTTTCAAAGCAGTCGCATTATGAGGAAGGGAATGACCCAACACCGGGATTTGCCCGCGCCGACGAATTCCGCGGGGCGCGTGCTGTTCGCGAGCCTGATCGGCACGACGATCGAATTCTTCGACTTCTACATCTACGCCACCGCGGCGGTGATCGTGTTCCCGAAGCTGTTCTTCCCCGCCGGAGACCCCACCTCGGCGGTGCTGCAATCGCTCGCCACCTTCTCCATCGCGTTCTTCGCGCGGCCGTTCGGCGCGGCGGTGTTCGGCCACTTCGGCGACAAGATCGGCCGCAAGGCGACGCTGGTGGCGGCGCTGATGACCATGGGCCTCTCCACCGTCGCCATCGGCCTGCTGCCCACCTACCAGGCGGTCGGCATCGCCGCGCCGCTGCTGCTGGCGCTGTGCCGCATGGGCCAGGGCCTCGGCCTCGGCGGCGAATGGGGCGGCGCGGTGCTGCTCGCCACCGAGAACGCCCCGCCCGGCAAGCGCGCCTGGTACGGCATGTTCCCGCAGCTCGGCGCGCCGATCGGCTTCATCCTCGCCAACGGCAGCTTCATCGTCCTCGCCGCGGTGCTGGACGACGCCCACTTCCTCTCGTGGGGCTGGCGCGTGCCGTTCGTGGCCTCGGCGCTGCTGGTGTTCCTGGGCCTGTGGGTGCGCCTGTCGCTGGCCGAGACGCCCGACTTCCAGCGCGCCATCGAGCGCCAGGAGCGGGTCAAGGTGCCGTTCGCCAAGGTGTTGAAGGAGCAGAAGATGCTCCTGCTGCTCGGTACCCTGGGCGCGATCTCCACCTTCGTGCTGTTCTACATCATGACGGTGTTCGCGCTGAACTGGGGCACCACCGCGCTCGGCTACGCCAAATCCACCTTCCTGCCGATGCAGATGGGCGGCGTGGTGTTCTTCGGCCTGATGATCCCGGTGTCGGCGCTGTTCGCCGACCGCTTCGGCTACGCCCGCACCCTGGTGTGGACCACCGTGGCGATCGCCGCGTTCGGGTTCTTCGTCGCGCCGATCTTCGGCTCCGGCAGCACCCTCGGGGTGTTCGCGTTCCTGGCGCTCGGCTTCGCGCTGATGGGCTTCACCTACGGCCCGCTCGGCACCGCGCTCGCCGAGCCGTTCCCGGTGTCGGTGCGCTACACCGGCGCGTCGATGACCTTCAACCTCGGCGGCATCTTCGGCGCGTCGCTGGCGCCCTACATCGCCACCACGCTGGCCCGTTCCTACGGCCTCGAGGCGGTGGGCTGGTATCTCTCGGGCGCGGCGATCCTCACCCTCGTCGCCCTGATGGGCCTCGACCGCAAGGTGAAGCGCGAAACCGCGGCGGCCGAACTGGCCGAACAGGCGGCCTGAGCGTCATCGGACAAAAGGCGAAAGGCCCGGCGGACAGCCGGGCCTTTTTCATGGGGCTCGGCCGATCTGGGCGGCGACGGCGGCGGCGTCGATCACCGACCAGACGGCGGCGATCCGGCCCTCGCGGAACGCGTAGAAAACGTTCTCGGCGAACCGCACCCGGCGGCCGTCGACCGGCAATCCGAACAGCTCGCCCTTCGGCGTGCAGTCGAACCACAGACGGCTCGCCACTTGCGGCGGCTCGGCGACCAGCAGGCGGATCTCGAAACGGAGATCGGGGATCGCCGCGAAGTCCCGTTCGAGCATCGCGCGATAGCCCGCGAGGCCGAGGGCGGCGTCGTTGTAGCGCACGTCGTCGGCGACGAACCTGCCGAGGTTCGGCCAGTCCTGGCGGTTGAGGCAATCGATGTAATCGCGGTAGAGCCGGGAAAGGTCTTCGCCGCCCATCACTCCCTCCTGTCGCTCTCCTCCCGGGCGGCTTCCGAATAGACCGGCAGGGAGAGGTTGCGGCGGATCGCCACCAGGCGCAGCAGCAGCGCGCCGAGGAAGCCGGTGACCAGCGCGGCGGCGCGGTCGCCGGTTTGCGCCATCATTCCCACGAACAGGGCGGCACCCAAAATCGCGGCGGTGGCGTAGATCTCGCGGCGGAGGATCAGCGGTTCCTCGCGGCACAGCACGTCGCGCAGGATGCCGCCGCCCGATGCGGTGATCGCCCCCATCGCCACCGCGATCAGCGGCGCCGCGCCGAGGGCCAGCGCCTTCTGCGCGCCCACCACCGCGAACAGCGCGAGGCCGAAGGCGTCGGCCACCAGCAGCGCGGTGGCATAGCGCACGAAGAAGCGGGCGAAAAAGAAGGTGAGCAGCGCGGCGGCGGCGGTGACGATCAGGTAGTTGCCGTCCGCCACCCAGAACACCGGCAGCGCGCCGAGGGCGACGTCGCGCACAGTGCCGCCGCCGATCGCGGGCGCCATGGCGACGACGAGAAAACCGAACACGTCGTAACGCTTGCGCGCCGCCAGAAGCCCGCCCGAGACCGCGAACACCGCGGTGCCGAACAGGTCCATGGCATAGAGCACGGTCATCCGCCCCTCCCCCCCCTTGCGCGCCTCCGCCAAGTCTCCCCAATCCGCCGCCCGAACACAAGCCGCGCGGGAAGCGGCGTCAGTCCTCGAAGCCGAAGCGGAGGTTGCGGGGGAAGCCGGTGGGAACCGGGCGGCCGACCTGGGCGCGCTTGCCGAGCCAGGGGGCGACGTCGGCGATGGTGCGCACTCCCGCCTCGGTCTTCCATTGCAGGCCGTTGGCGCCGGGGTAGACCCTGAGGTCGGCGAGGCCGCCGTCGCGGAACAGGCCGTCGTTCTTGAACTTCTGCAGAATCACGCCGCGTCCGCGCGCCATCTCGGGAATTTCCGCCAGGGTGAAGATCAGCAGGCGGCGGTTCTGCCCGAGCGAGGCGACGGTGTCGCCCGCGTCGGCGGCGCGGCAGAGGGCGGCGGTTTCGCCGTCGTTGAGGTTGAGGATCTGCTTGCCGGTGCGGGTCTGCGCCACCACCGCGTCCTCGGCGACGACGAAGCCGTAGGCCGAGGCGCTGGCGATCAGCAGCTTGCCGCCCGGACGGTAGACCCGCATCGCGACGATCTCGGCGTCGTTGGGCAGGTCGAGGTGCAGGCGCAGGGGTTCGCCGAAGCCGCGCCCGCGCGGAATCCGGTCGCCCACCAGGGTGTAGAAGCGGCCGTTGGTGGCAAAGAACAGGATCTTGTCGGTGGTCTGCGCCTGGAGGGTGAGCGCCAGGTCGTCGCCGTCCTTGAACTTGGTCTCGCCGTTGATCTCCACGTGGCCCTTGAGGGCGCGGATCCAGCCCTTCTGCGACAGGACGATGGAAATCGGCTCCTTCTCGATGAACGCCTCGACCGGCACGTCGATGCGCTCGCCCGCCTCGCCGAAGTCGGTGCGGCGGCGGCCGAGGGCGGTGGACTTGCCGAAGCGGGTGCCGATGTCGGCGATTTCCGCGTCGAGCTTCCTCCAGCGCAGCGCCGGGTCGGCGAGCAGGGCTTCGAGGTCGGCGGCCTCGCCGCTCAGGCCCGCGTGCTCGGTGCGGAGCTGCATCTCCTCCAGGCGGCGCAGCGAGCGCAGCCGCATGTTGAGGATCGCCTCGGCCTGCACCTCGGTGAGTTTGAAGGTCGCCATCAGCGACGCCTTGGGGTCGTCGTCCTCGCGGATGATGCGGATCACCTCGTCGAGGTTGAGGAAGCAGATCAGGAAGCCGTCGAGGATTTCCAGGCGGTGGCGGATTTTCGCCAGCCGGTGGCGCGAGCGGCGCTCCAGAACCTCGTGGCGGTGGTCGAGGAACTGCTTCAGCACCTGCTTGAGGTCGAGCACCGCCGGAATGCCCGCGGCGTCCAGCACGTTCATGTTGAGGGAGAAGCGGATTTCCAGCTCGGAGAGGCGGAACAGCTGCTCCATCAGCAGCTCCGCGTCCACCGTGCGGTTGCGCGGCTCCAGCACCAGCCGCACGTCCTCGGTGGACTCGTCGCGGATGTCGGCGAGCAGCGGCAGCTTCTTCTGCGCCATCAGCTCGGCGACGCGCTCGATCAGCTTCGACTTCTGCACCTGGTAGGGAATCTCGGTGACGACGATCTGATAGAGGCCGTGGCTCAGGGTTTCCTTGGCCCAGCGCGCCCGCAGGCGGAAGCCGCCGCGCCCGGTCTCGTAGGCCTCGCGGATCGCCAGCGGGTCCTCCACCAGGATGCCGCCGGTGGGGAAATCCGGCCCGGGCACGAACTGCAACAGCTCGGCCACCGTCGCCTCGGGGCGCGCGATCAGGTGGCGCAGGGCGTCGCACAGCTCGGCGGCGTTGTGGGGCGGAATGTTGGTGGCCATGCCCACGGCGATGCCCGCCGCGCCGTTGGCGAGCAGGTTGGGGAACGCGGCGGGGAGAACGATCGGCTCCTCGTCCTCGCCGTCGTAGGTCTTGCGGAAGTCGACGCTGTCCTCGTCGAGGCCATCCATCAGCGCCTGGGCCACCTCGGTGAGGCGGGACTCGGTGTATCGCATGGCGGCGGCGTTGTCGCCGTCGATGTTGCCGAAGTTGCCCTGGCCCTCGATCAGCGGATAGCGCACCGCGAAATCCTGCGCCAGGCGTACCAGCGCCTCGTAGACCGCGCTGTCGCCGTGGGGGTGGTATTTACCGATCACGTCGCCGACGACGCGGGCGCACTTCTTGAAGCCCGAGGCCGGGTCCAGTTTCAACTGCCGCATCGCGTAGAGCAGCCGCCGGTGCACCGGCTTCAGCCCGTCGCGCACGTCGGGCAGCGAGCGCGACACGATCGTCGAAAGCGCATAGGCCAGATAGCGGTCGCCCAGCGCCTCGCCGAGCTGCACGTCGCGCACGTCTTCAACCGTTTTCGTCATTCCCCACCCTTGCCTTCGACAAACGCTCGATCAACCGGCCGCGCGCCTCGGGGAAACCCCGCCCCTCCAGCACGTGCCGTTCGAGAAAATAGCCGGTCACGGCGAGGCCCGCCACCACATCCTCCATCGCCGCGACGCCGCGACGCCGGAACACCTCGGGGAACGGCAGCAGCCGCGCCGCCCAGGCCGCCCCCGCCGCGCCCGACACCGCGCAGCCGGTCTTGGGCGAAACCCAGCGCAGATCGTCGGTGGCGCCGGTGGCGGCGCAGGCGTCGAGATGCAGGCCGAAACCCATCGCTTCCAAAAGGCCGCGTTCGAAATCGGCGTAGACCGCCGCCCAGTCGGCGCCGTCGAGGCGGTCGAGCAGCGCGGCGGCGAGCGCGAACAGGTCCGGGTGCGGCTCCCGCTCCGGCAGCGCCAGGTCCAGCAGGCCGCAGGCGGAGACCAGCGCCGCCAGCCGCGCCGGAGCTTCCAGCACCGCCAGGGGCACCGCCGCCAGGGCCTCGTGGCGGAAGGTGCCGAGGTGCTCGTCGAGCCGCGCGTGCCAGGAGAGGCTCACCCGGCTGCCCGGCTCCAGCTCCCCCCGCATCCGCCGCGACACCCCGCCCTTCACCAGACCCGCGTGGCGGCCGTGGTCGCGGGTGAGCGCGGTGACGATCAGGTCGGTCTCACCGAAGCGTCGCCGCCCGAGGATGATGCCGATGTCGTCCCATGCGATCATGGTGCTGCGTCACCCGCTGATGCGGCGCCCGAGGAAAACCCGCTCAGGCGTTGAAATCCAAGCCCCAGTCGCGGTAGCGCTCCGGGTCGTCCAGCCAGTTGTCGCGCACCTTGACGAACAGGAACAGGTGGACCGGACATTCCAGCAGCTCTTCGAGCTGCCGCCGCGCCGCCGCGCCGATCGCCTTGATGCGGCTGCCGCCCTTGCCGAGCACGATGCTCTTCTGGCCGTCGCGCTGGACGTAGACGGTCTGGTCGATCTTCACCGAGCCGTCCTCGCGGTCCTCCCACTTTTCCGTCTCGACGGTGATCGCGTAGGGCAGCTCCTGGTGCAGTTGCAGGAACACCTGCTCGCGGGTGATCTCGGCGGCGAGCAGCCGGTTCGGCATGTCGGACAGCTGGTCCTCGGCGAACAGCCACGGCCCTTCCGGCAGCAGGTCGGCCAGGGTGTCGAGGATGGTCTTGACGCCGTCGGCCTTGTTGGCGGAGATCATGAAGGTGCGGTCGAACGCCAGCAGCGCGTTGGCGCGGGCGGCGAGGTCGAGCAGGGTTTCGCGCGGCACCAGGTCGATCTTGTTGAGCACCAGGAACAGGTGCTTCGGCCGCGCCGCCGCGAGCTTGGCGACGATCTCCTCGACATCGGGGCGGAGGCCGCGCTCGGCGTCGATCAGCAGCATCACCGCGTCCGCCTCCTGCGCCTCGCTCCAGGCGGCGGCGACCATCGCGCGGTCGAGGCGGCGCTTGGGCGCGAAGATGCCGGGGGTGTCGACGAAGACGATCTGCGCCGGGCCGTGCAGGGCGATGCCGCGCACCCGCGCGCGGGTGGTCTGCACCTTGTGGGTGACGATCGACACCTTGGAGCCGACGGCGGCGTTGACGAGGGTGGACTTGCCCGCGTTGGGGGCGCCGAGAACGGCGACGAAGCCGCAGCGCGGCGCGGAGGGGGTATCGGTCATGTGTGGTCCTTCGAGGTGATCCGCGACAGCAGACGCTCCGCCGCCGCACGTTCCGCGGTGCGCTTGGAGGCGCCTTCCGCCTCCTCCGCCCCGGTCTCCCGCACCGTCACCCGCACCCGGAACTTGGGCGCGTGGGACGGGCCTTCCTGCGCCACCACTTCGTAGGCGGGCAGCGGCAGTCCCCTGCCCTGCGCCCATTCCTGCAGCGCGGTTTTGGCATCGCGCGGCGGCGCCGCCGCCAGGGCGATGCGCGGCCGCCAGAGGTCGTCCACCAGCGCGCGCGCGGCGGCGAACCCGGCATCGGCGAACAGCGCGCCGATCACCGCTTCGCAGGCGTCGGCGAGGATCGACGGGTTGGAGCGGCCGTTGTCCTTCTCCGTGCCCGCGCACAGGATCAGCGCGGTGTCGAGGCCCAGTTCGCGGGCGATCTCGGCCATCGGCTCCTGGCTGACGAGGGCGGTGAAGCGGCGCGAGAGGTCGCCCTCCGGCTCATCGGGGAAGCGGTGCCACAGCATTTCCGCCACCGCGAGACCCACCACCCGGTCGCCCAGGAACTCCAGCCGTTCGTACGGCGAGGCGCCGTGGGCGCGGCGACGGCCCGCCCCGGTGGCGAGGCTCGGATGGGTGAGCGCGTCGCGCAGCAGGTCCGGATCGGCGAAGCGGTGGCCGAGGCGGTCCTCCAACGCGGCGAGGCGCGGATCGCGGCTCATCGGGGACTCAATCGACGGACTGCAACAGGCGCCCGTATCGGATCGAGGTCGGCCATTTCCAGAACTCCCACCAGTGCACGTTGGCCTCGTGGGAGAAGAATACCACGGTTGCGCGTCCGATGAGATTTTCCTCGGGCACGTAGCCCACGCCCCGGCGGCTGTCCACCGAGTTGTCGCGGTTGTCGCCCATCATGAAGAAGTGATCCGGCGGCACCACGTATTCGCGGGTGTTGTCGAACGGCCGGTCGTCGGATTCCTCGAGGATGCGGTGCTCGCGGCCGCCCGGCAGGGTTTCGACGAACTGCGGGATGCGCCGGGTGCTGCCGTCCTGGTCGACGTAGACGAAATCCTCGATGCGGCGGCGCTTCACCGCCTCGCCGTTGATGTGGAGGATGCCGTTGACCACCTGCACCCGGTCCCCCGGCAGGCCGACGAGGCGCTTGATGTAGTTGACGTCCGGCTCGCGCGGATGGCGGAAGACGATCACGTCGCCCCGCTCCGGCTCCGACGCGAACATCCGGCCCGAGAACAGCGGTAGGGAATACGGCAGCGAATAGCGGCTGTAACCGTAGGAGAGTTTCGAGACGAACAGGTAATCGCCGACCAACACGGTGGGATACATCGAGCCGGAGGGGATGTTGAACGGTTCGTAAGCGAAGGTGCGCACGCCGACCGCGATCAGGATGGCGTAGGCGACGGTTCGGAACGATTCCCAGAACCCGCCGGGTTTGCGGCTCTTGCTATGGCTTTTCAAACCGTCCTCGAGACTCTTGTGCGTTCTGCCGTCGAGATAAGACCGGGTGTGGCGGTCCGTGTCAAGTCGAAGGCGCAATTCCGGCGGGGATCGCCTCGATGATCACCTGCGCCTCGGCCCAGGGGTAGTCGTCGGTCATGGTGAGGTGGACCACCGCCACGTGCCCGGGCGGCGTGATCGCCGCCAGCCGCTCCGCCGCGCCGCCGGTGAGGCGCAGCGTCGGCTGCCCCGAGGGCGCGTTGACGACGCCGATGTCGCGCCAGAACACGCCGCGGCGGAAGCCGGTGCCGAGGGCCTTGGAGCACGCTTCCTTGGCGGCGAAACGTTTGGCGAGGGTGGCGGCGTAGACCCGCGGCACCGCCTTGCGGCGCTCCGCCTTGGCGCGCTCCACCGGGGTGTAGACGCGGGCGAGGAAGCGCTCGCCGAAGCGCGCGAGGGTCTCCTCGATGCGCGAGACGTTGGCGAGGTCGTTGCCGATGCCGAGAATCATGCGGCCGCCCCGGCGCGCGCCGCGTCCATGCGCGCGCGCATGCCGCCGATCGCCGCCTCGAGGCCGATGAAGATCGCCTCGCCGACGAGGAAGTGGCCGATGTTGAGTTCCCGCATCGCCGGGATCGCCGCCACCGCGCCCACGGTCTCGAAGTCGAGGCCGTGCCCCGCGTGGCATTCGAGGCCGATCGCCTCCGCGTGCGCCGCCGCCGCGACGATGCGCGCCAGTTCGGCCGCCCGCGCCGCGCCCGTCGCCTCGCAATAGGCGCCGGTGTGCAGCTCCACCACCGGCGCGCCGAGGGCCTTGGCGGCGTCCAGCACCTTGGGGTCCGGCTCGACGAACAGCGACACCCGCACCCCGCCCCGCCCCAGCGCGGCCACCGCCTCGGCCAGGAACGGCCCGGCGGCCACCACGTTCAGGCCGCCCTCTGTGGTGCGCTCCTCGCGCTTTTCCGGCACCAGGCAGCAGGCGTGCGGGCGCAGGCGCAGGGCGATCGCCACCATTTCCGGGGTCGCGGCCATTTCCATGTTGAGGGGTACGGTGAGTTCCCGCGCGAGGCGTTCCATGTCGTCGTCGCGGATGTGGCGGCGGTCCTCGCGCAGGTGCGCGGTGATGCCGTCCGCCCCGGCGGCGATGGCGAGGTGGGCGGCGCGCACCGGATCCGGCAAGGCGCCGCCGCGGGCGTTGCGCACCGTCGCCACGTGGTCGATGTTCACGCCGAGACGCAGGGGATGGCTGGGACTCACGGGCTTCGTCCTCAATTGCGCGCGCGTTCCACCGCACTGATCACCGTGGTGGCGCGCAACGCCGCGATGATGTTGGTGAGGTGTCGCACGTCGCGCACCTCGATGTCCACGATCACCTCGAAGAACGCCTTGGAGCGGTTGGCGATCTTGAGGTTGACGATGCTGCCGTTGTTCTGGGCGATCAGCATCGTCAGGGTGCCGAGGGCGGTCGGCTCGTTGGTGAGGATCAGCTTCACCCGGCCGACGTGGGTTTCGGCGGCGCAGTCCTCGTCCCACGAGATGTCGAGCCAGCGTTCCGGCTCGTCGGCGAGGCGTTCGAGGGTCGGGCAGTCGATGGTGTGGACCGTCACCCCCTTGCCGGTGGAGACGATGCCGACGATGCGGTCCCCCGGCAGCGGATGGCAGCACTGGGCGAAGTGGATCGCCATGCCCGGAATCAGGCCCTTGATCGGCAGCGCCGCGCCCGGCTTGGGCTTGGTGCGGGCGCGCGGCGAGATCGGCACCACCTTGTCGGGCTTGGGCTGGTCCTTGAGTTCCGGATAGACGGTGGTCACCACGTCGCGGCCGGAGACGCTGCCCTCGCCCACCAGCGCCCGCAGGTCGTCGACGCTGCCGACCTTGAACTGCTTGAGGCAGCCGTCCAACCCCTTTTCCGAAAGCTCGACGCCCGCCTGGCGGAAGGCGCGTTCGAGAATCTGGCGGCCCAGCTCGAGATACTGCTCGCGCTGCTGGGTGCGCACGAAGCGGCGGATGCGGGTGCGCGCCTTGGCGGTGACGACGAAGCGTTCCCATTCCGGCGAGGGATGCTGGGTCTTGGAGGTGACGATTTCGACCTGATCGCCGTTCTTCAGCTCGGCGCGCAGGGTGACGATGCGGCCGTTGACCTTGGCGCCGACGCAATGGTCGCCCACCGCGGTGTGGACCGCGTAGGCGAAGTCCACCGGCGTCGACCCGGCGGGCAGCGAGATCAAATCGCCCTTCGGCGTGAAGCAGAACACCTGATCGGCATACATTTCGAGCCGGGTGTTCTCGAGGAACTCCTCGGGGCTCGATGCATGATCGAGAATCTCAAGAAGCTCGCGCAACCAACGGAATTGTTTGCCGTCGTGGCTCTGGCCCTGCTTGTATTGCCAATGCGCCGCGACGCCCAGCTCGTTGACCGCGTGCATCTCGCGGGTGCGGATCTGCACCTCGATGCGGTGGCGCTGCGGGCCGATCACGCCGGTGTGCAGGCACTGGTAGCCGTTGGGCTTGGGGGTCGAGATGTAGTCCTTGAACCGCCCCGGCACCATCGGATACTGGCTGTGGATGATGCCGAGCGAGCGGTAGCACTCCTCCATGTTGTCCACCAGGATGCGGAACGCCATGATGTCGGAGAGCTGCTCGAAGCCCACGTCCTTGCGCTGCATCTTGCGCCAGATCGAATAGGGCGTCTTCTCGCGGCCGGTGACGTGGGCGATCACCCCGCCCGCTTCGAGGATTTCGCGCAGTTCCTGGATCACCGTGTCGATCAGCGCGGTGCCCTGCTCGCGCAGGAAGCTGAGGCGGGTGATGATCGACTGCCGCGCCTCCGGGTGGAGTTCGGCGAAGGCGAGATCCTCGAGTTCGGACTTGATCTCCTGCAAGCCGATGCGCTCGGCCAGCGGCGCGTAGATCTCCATCGTCTCGAGGGCGATGCGGCGGCGCTTTTCCGGCGACTTGACGAAGTGCAGGGTCCGCATGTTGTGGGTGCGGTCGGCGAGCTTGACCAGGAGGACGCGGATGTCCTCGCTCATCGCCAGCACGAACTTGCGGAAGTTCTCGGCCTGCTTGGTCTGGTCCGACTGCAACTGGATGCGGGTGAGCTTGGTGACGCCGTCCACCAGATGGGCGACGTCGGCGCCGAAGATGTCCTTCACCTCGCCCAAGGTGGCCTTGGTGTCCTCGATGGTGTCGTGCAGCAGGCCGGTGATGATCGAGGCGGTGTCGAGCTTGTACTTGGTGAGGATGCCCGCGACCTCGATGGGATGGGAGAAGTACGGGTCGCCGCTTTCGCGAATCTGGCTGCCGTGCATCTTCATCGCATACACGTAGGCACGATTGAGGGCGTCCTCGTCCGCCGCCGGATCGTAGGATTTCACCCGTTCCACCAGTTCATACTGGCGCATCATGCCCAATCGCCATTCTCCTCAGACGACAAAAGCGGCCGTAGCAGCCGCTTTTGGACGAATGCCCGCGCAAGGGTTGCGCGCCATCCACGCTGTCTCTGCCCGAACGCCGAGACGCCGCTTTCAGAACGCCCTCAGAGGTCTTCCTCGGCTTCGTCGGGGGCGATGAAATCCGTCTCATCCTGTTCGTTCAGCGAATCTTCGCGCATTTCCTGGGAGAGGTCCAGATTCATCGTCGCCTCGGCCAGCTCGATTTCGATCGCCTGCATCTCGGCGTCGTCTTCCGGCTCGTCGAAGTCCACGGTCTTCTGGAGGCCCTGGATCAGGGCGGTGCGGAGATTGTCCACCTCGACGGTCGCGTCGGCGATTTCGCGCAGCGACACCACGGTGGTCTTGTCGTTGTCGCGGTCCACCGTCAGGGGCGCGCCGGCGCTGATGTCGCGCGCACGCTGCGCCGTCAGCAGGACCAGCTCGAAGCGGTTCGGAACCTTGAGAATGCAGTCTTCTACCGTGACGCGCGCCATGGGATGTCCTGACTCGAAAAAATGGGAAAGCCCTTTTAAGCCTTCCCATAGATAAACGCAAGCGTTCCGCGCGGCAAGGGCGCGCAAGCGCTCATTCGGCCTTGCGAATCCCCTGCCCCGGCGGCAGCCGGGCGATCAGCTCCGCCACGCTTCGGCGCAGCACCGGGTGCACCCAGCCGGGCGCCACGTCGGCCAGCGGCAGCAGCACGAAGGCGCGCTCGTGCATCCGCGGGTGCGGCAGGATCGGCGCCTCGGCGCGCACCGCGTCGCCATGGGCGAGCAGGTCGAGATCGATGGCGCGGGGCGCGTTGGGCACCGTGCGCACCCGGCCGAACTCCGCCTCCACCGCGTGCAGCGCCGCCAGCGTCGCCGCCGCGTCCAGCGCGGTTTCCACCGCCGCCACGCCGTTGACGTAATCCGGCTGGTCCGACGCCGGAACCGGCGCGGTGAGATACCACGGCGAGCGCGCCAGCACCCGCAGCCCGACGGCTTCGAGGCGCGCCAGCGCCGCCTCCAGGGTCGCCCGCGGCGGGCCGAAACGGCTGGGCAGATTGGCCCCCAGCGCCACCAGAATCATCGCCTCTCTCCTTTGGCCGAAAATCCGCCGAAAGCCGTTGACCCACCCGCCCGGCGCACCTTAGATACCAGTGTCGCGCTCTTCATTGTGCTCCACTTGGTCCCGTCCGCGGGACGCGCACGGATTTCCGCTTCATATTTTCCAAGCTCTTGCCGGTTGCCCGCCACCGATGATTGCCAACAGAACATTTCAGGACAAGACCATGATTTTTTATTCCCAGGAGCGTATCGGGCTGTTCATCGACGGCTCGAACCTTTACGCCGCGGCCCGCGCCCTCGGCTTCGACATCGACTACAAGCGCCTGCTCGAACTCTTCGCCGAAAAGGGCATCCTCGTCCGCGCGTTCTACTACACCGCGCTGATCGAGGACCAGGAATATTCTCCGATCCGCCCCCTGGTCGACTGGCTCGACTACAACGGCTACACCATGGTCACCAAGCCGACCAAGGAGTTCACCGACGCCTCCGGCCGCCGCAAGATCAAGGGAAACATGGATATCGAGCTGGCCATCGACGTGATGGAGATGGCCGAGCACCTGGAGCACATCGTGCTGTTCTCCGGCGACGGCGACTTCCGCCGCCTGGTGGAGGCGGTGCAGCGCAAGGGCGTGCGCGTCACCGTGGTCTCCACCGTGCGCTCCCAGCCGCCGATGGTGGCCGACGAACTGCGCCGCCAGGCCGACAACTTCATCGAACTCTCCGACCTTCAGTCGACCATCGCCCGCTCCAACGGCAACACCAGCCGCAACGAGGAGCTGCGCATGCCGATGAGCCGCGAGAACCCCGAGCACGAACTCCTCGGCCTCGGCGATGACGACTGAGTTCCCGCGCGACCCGGCGCCCGACTGCCCCCGCTGCCCCCGCCTCGTCGCCTTCCGCGAGGCCAACCGCGCCGCCCTGCCCGCCTATTTCAACGGCGCGGTGCCGGGTTTCGGCGCGGAGCGGCCGTGGTTGCTGCTGGTGGGCCTGGCGCCGGGGCTGCACGGCGCCAACCGCACCGGCCGCCCCTTCACCGGCGATTACGCGGGCGACCTGCTGTACGACACCCTCGACCGCTTCGGCCTCTCCCGCGGCACCTACGCCAAGGAGCCGGACGACGGCCTCGAACTGGTGGGTTGCCGGATTTCCAACGCCGTCCACTGCGTGCCGCCGCAGAACAAGCCGACGCCCGAGGAGGCCAACACCTGCCGGGTGTTCCTCGACAGCGAGATCAAGACCAACCCGGATCTCAAGGTGCTGATCGCGCTCGGCACCATCGCCCACGACGCGGTGCTGCGCATCCTCGGCGTGAGGAAATCCGCCCATCCGTTCGGCCACGGCGCGGTCCACGCCCTGCCCGGCGGCCTCACCCTGGTCGACAGCTACCACTGCTCCCGTTACAACACCAACACCCGGCGCCTCACCCCCGAAATGTTCCGCGCGGTGTTCGCAACCGCGATGGCGCTGAAACCCGCCCGGTGACGGGACGGGATTTCCGTCAATAACGCACGGGATCGTTGTCGGCGCTGGCGCGTTACCCGCGGGAGCATTCCCGCGCCGCCCCCGGCGCGGCTCCGGGCGGCCCCGTGCCGCCCCCGCGCGGCCGTCGCCGCGCCCAGGCTCCACGCCGTGCGCAGGGTTTCCGTTCCGGTTGCTCCGCCCCCACGGCCCGGGCCGGTGCCGGCGGTCGCCCCACATCCGGAGAGGGGCCAGATGAACGTCGAACACATCGTTGCCGGACGCCGCGCCGGATTCTGCGGCGTCGTCGATTACGCCACGCGCATCGTCGAGGCGCTGCGGCGGGAAGACGTCGCGGCGCGGATTCACGAAACCGACGGCTGGAGCGTCGGCGAACTCAACCGCATCCTCGCGGGCGTCGCCGCCGACCCCGCCACCGTCGTCCACATCCAGTATCCCAGCATCGGCATGGGCCGCGCGCCGTGGGTGGCGGTGCCGCCGCTGGTGTGCCGCCGGGCGCGGATCTTCATCACCCTCCACGAATTCAGCGCCTTCAGCCGCGCCCGCAAGGCCTACATGCTGCCCTACGCGCTGTGGGCCAACGGGCTGATCTTCGTGACGCCGGAGGAGGCCGAAACCTTCTGCCGGATGTATCCCTGGGCGCGCAACAAGACCCACGTGGTGCCGATCGGCACCAACATCGTTCCGCCCGCGGACGCGCGGCCCGCCGACGACGGCATCGTCCATTTCGGCCAGATCGCGCCGGGCAAGGGCATGAACGCCTTCCTCGACGTGGTGGAAAGCCTGCGCCGCCGCGGCTGCGGGGTGCGCTGCACGATCGTCGGCTCGGTGATCGACGACACCCTGCCGATCGCGCAGCGGATGCGCGAGGTGGCGGAGCGTTGCGACGTCGCCCTCGAACTCGGGCACGAGGCCGGGGCGGTTTCGGAGATTCTGCAACGCCACGCGCTGGCGGTGCTGCCGTTCCCCGACGGCATCAGCGACAAGCGCGGCTCGGCCCTCGCCTGCCTGGAGCACGGCCTGGCGGTGATGACCGTCCACGGCGACAAGACCCCCGCGTGGCTGCGCGAAACCACCCTGCCGTTCGGCGACGCGGAGGCCGCCGCCGCGCGGATCGAGGACTTCCTGCGCGCCCGGGCGATGCCGCCGCCGCGCCCGCCGGACAAGCAGCGCCTCCTCTCGGCGGCGCTGCGGGACCGCCGCTGGCCGGAAATCGCCAAGCGCCACATCGCGCTCTACCGTCACGCGGCCTGAGGCGCGGGGCGATGGCGATTCTCGTGTTCAACGACCGCTTCAGCGCCAACGTCGGCGACGGCCTGCTGGCGGAGGCGCTGCTGCGGCACCTGCGCGCCGCCCTGCCCGAGGCGCAGGTCGTCGGCGTCGACATCGACGGCAAGACCGGCTACCCGGACCCGGCGGCCGAAACCGGCGGCGGCTGGAAGCGCCGCCTGCCGCTGCCGTTCGCGCTGCGGCGCGAGCTGCGCTGCCGCGCCGCCTATCGCCGGGTGGCGACGCGGATCGCGCGCGTCCGCGCCGAGACCGAAGGCCCCGCCGCGTTCGTGATCGGCGGCGGTCAGCTCGTCACCGCCACCTCCGACTACTTTCCCGCCCGTCTGCTGGCGATCTTCGATTTCGCGCGGCGCCACGGCATTCCCGTCTACATCCAGTCGGTGGGGGTAAGCGAGGCGGAAACCTGGCGCGCTGCCGACGCGCGGCTGCTGCGTCGCGCCCTCGGGCGGCGGGAGGGCCTGCGCCGGGTGGGGGTCCGCGATGCCCGCTCCAAGCGCCTGTGGGATTTGCTGGCACCCGACCGTCCGGCGGTCCTCGCCCCCGATCCGGGGATTCTCGCCGACGTGCTGCCGCGCCCGCCGTGCGACCGGGACCCGCGCCGCGTCGGCATCGGCGTGATGGCGCCCAAGGTGGTGCATGACATCATGAAAAGCGGCGGCGGCGCCGATTTCGGGTTCTATCGCGACCTGTGCCTGACCCTGGCGCGGCGCGGCTGGCGGATTCGCCTGTTCACCAACGGCGAGCCGGGCGACGAGGCGTTCCTCGACGGCCTCGTCGCCGATGCGGAGGTCGCCCGCCTGCCGGGCCTGGAGCGCGCGCCGCGCCCGCGCGACCCCGCCGCGCTGCTGGAGGCGGTGGACGGCTGCGGCGCGGTGGCGGCGCACCGCATGCACGCCAACATCGCCGCCCACGCCCTCGGGGTGCCGTACGTGGGCCTGGGGTGGGATCCGAAGCTCGAAGGGTTCTTCGCGCTGGCGGGGCGCGGCGGCTTTCTGATGTCGCCCGGCTGCGCGCCCGCGCGGGTCGCCGACGCGGTGGAGCAGGCGGTGGCGGCGCCGTGGGACGACGGGCTGCGGCGGCATCTGCGGGCCGAGGCGGAGCGCGCCGTCGCCGACCTCGCCGCCGCGATCCGCGCCGATTGGGCGGCGGACGCGGGGGTCGCGGGGGCGGCTACCCCCGCTCGCGCATGATTCGCGCCTTGTCCCGCTGCCAGTCGCGGTTCTTCTCGGTCTCGCGCTTGTCGTGCTGCTTCTTGCCGGTGGCGAGGCCGAGGAGAATCTTCGCCATGCCCTTGTCGTTGAAGTAGAGCTTGAGCGGCACGATGGTCCGGCCTTCGCGCGCCACCGCCGCCAACCACTTGCGCGCCTCGCGCTTGTGCAGCAGCAGCTTGCGCACCCGGCGCGCCTCGTGCTGGAAGATCGTCGCCTTGGCGTATTCGGGGATGTAGGCGTTGTAGAGACCGAGTTCCGCCTCGCCCCCGCCCTTGATCGCCCCCGCATACGAATCGTTGAGGTTGGCCTGACCGTGGCGCAGGCTCTTCACCTCGCTGCCGGAGAGGACCAGCCCCGCTTCGAGCGTGGTTTCGATGTGGTAGTCGTATCTCGCCCGGCGGTTTTCGGAAACCATGCCGGTGGAGATCATCGCCTTGCGGGGCTGCTTCATCTCCGATCCTTAATGCGCGGCTTCCAGCAGCCCGACCTTCTGCAGCGCGGCGTCCACCTTGGCCTTGCCTTCCGCCGAGAGCGGCGCGATCGGCAGGCGGCAGCCGTCGGCGCAGATGCCGAGGCGGGAGGCGGCGTACTTCACCGGCGCCGGGCTGGTTTCGCAGAACATCGCCTCGTGCAGCGGCATCAGGCGGTCGCGCAGCTGCCACACCTTGGCGTAGTCGCCCTGCTGCCACGCGGTGTGCAGCTCCGAGCACAGGCGCGGCGCCACGTTGGCCGACACCGAAATGCAGCCGACGCCGCCCTGCGCCAGGAAGCCCACCACCGTCGCGTCCTCGCCGGAGAGCTGGCAGAACTGCGGGCCGATCTCGGTGCGGACCTTGAGCGGACGGGCGAGATCGGCGGTGGCGTCCTTGACGCCGACGATGTTCGGCAGGCGCGCCAGACGCGCCATCGTCGCCACCGACATGTCGATCACCGAGCGGCCGGGAATGTTGTAGATGAAGATCGGCAGGTCCACCGCCTCGGAAATCGCCTTGAAGTGGAGGTACTGCCCTTCCGCGTTCGGCTTGTTGTAGTAGGGCGTGACCACCAGGAGCGCGTCGGCGCCCGCTTTCTGGGCGTGCCGCGACAGGCTGATCGCCTCCTCGGTGGAGTTGGAGCCGGTGCCCGCGATCACCGGAATCCGGCCCTTGCACACCTCGATGCAGATCTCGGTGACGCGGTTGTGCTCCGCGTGGGACAGGGTCGGCGATTCGCCGGTGGTGCCGCACGGGATCACCGCGTGGGTGCCCTCGGCGATCTGCCAGTCGACGAACCGGGCGAACGCTTTTTCATCCACCGCGCCGTCGCGGAAGGGCGTGATCAGCGCGGTCATCGAGCCTTTGAACATCGGATGCTCCCTGGGTCAAAAATCCGTCTTGCGGACGAGGCGAATCCGGGGTTTATACCGGGTGTGAGGGACGGAAGCGACAGAATAACGACAAGCGTCCCGTCGGGCAATCGACCCCGCAACTAGGCGACAGAGACGATGAACGCAGCTGGCAAAAGATTTTCCGGCGTCCTTGGTGCGTTCGCAGCCCTTCTGATCGGCTGCGGCGCCGGGTTCGACGCATCCGCCTGGGCGGCCACCGACTCCAAGCCCAAGCCCGCCGCCTCCGCCAAACCGGCCAAACCCGCCCCCGCCAAACCGCCCAAGCCGGTGCGCAAGCCGAGCGGCGGCTTTCCCGGCTTCGTCGCGGCGGAAAAGGGCGACTGGAAGGAAGTCCGCCGCCTGATCGCGCAGAATCCCAAGGCGCCCTACTCCAAGGTGATGACCTGGATGCTGCTGCGCACGCCCGGCAACGGCGCGAGCTTCGACGAAATCCGCGGTTTCATGGAGGCCAACCCCGCGTGGCCCGACCGCGCCACCCTCGCCCGCCGCGCCGAGGAAGCGATCTGGACCACCGCCGACGACGCGGCGCGGCGCAAGTGGTTCGCCAACGGCAAGGCCTCCACCCGCGAGGGCACCCTGTGGCTGGCCGCCACGGCGGAAGCCGAGGGCCGCGAGGCCGAGGCCGCCAAACGCTACCGCGACCTCTGGGCCGAAGGCGCCTTCTCGGCGGATCAGGAGGCGGCGTTCCTCGCCGCCTACGGCCGCTGGATCGGCGCCGCCGAACACCGCGACCGCCTCGACCGGCTGATCTGGCAGCGCCGCTTCGCCGAGGCCCACCGCCAGGCCGAGCGGGTCGACGCCGACACCCGCGGCCTCGCCGAGGCGCGCATCGCCCTGGCGACGATGAACACCGGCGCCCCCAATGCCTTCCTGCGCGTTCCCAAGGAGTTGCGGCACGACCCTGGACTGATTTACGAGCAGGCGCGGTGGCTGCGGCGCAACGGCAAGGACGACGAGGCGACCGCCCTGCTGCTCGCCCACAAGGGCGCGCGCCCCTATCCGGAGCTGTGGTGGGTCGAGCAGGCGGTGCTCGCCCGCGACGCGCTGACCGCCGGGCGCATCACCCAGGCCTACGATCTCGCCTCCCGCCACGACCTCAAGTCGGCGGGCGACCTTGCCGAGGCGGAGTGGCTGGCGGGCTGGATCGCCTTCCAGTTCCTCAAGGAGCCGGGCATCGCCGAGGGCCACTTCCAACGGCTCCACGACGCCGTCTCCACCCCGGTGAGCAAGTCGCGCGGCGCCTACTGGCTCGGCCGCGTGCAGGCCGCCAAGGGCGACACCGCGCGCGCCGCCGAGTGGTTCGCCCGCGCCGCCGCCGAACCCACCACCTTCTACGGCCAGCTCGCCGCCCAGCGCATCGGCGCGCCGGCGCCGACGCCGCTCCTGCCCGCGCCGCAAATCTCCAAGGACGCCGCCGCCTGGGTGCAGAAGCACGAATTCGCCACCCTGCTGCGCCTGTTCGACCAGGGCGGCGAGGATCGGCTGTTCTCCACCTTCTCCCGCGCGTTCTACAACGCCGCGCAGACCGACGCGCAGCGCCTCGCGGTGGTGGAGACGGTGTCGTCATATTCGGTTTCCCAGGGGGTGCGCCTCGCGCGCCTGCTGCGCCAGCACAACGTCCAGGACACCGTGCTCGCCTACCCGGTGCCGAAGTGGATCGACCTGCCCCCCGCCCCCGCCAAGGCGATGGTGCTGGGCATCATCCGCCAGGAGAGCAACTTCGACACCGAGGCGGTCAGCTCGGCGGGCGCCAAGGGCCTGATGCAGTTGATGCCGCGCACCGCGGCGCAGGAGGCGAAGCTGCTGAAGCAGCCCTACACCCCCGACCACCTGACCCAGCGCCCCAACACCAACGTGCTGCTCGGCAGCCATTATCTCGACCGCCTGCTGGACCGCTACGACCGCTATCCGGCGCTCGCCTTCGCCGCCTACAACGCGGGGGAAAGCCGGGTGGACCAGTGGCTCAAGCTCAACGGCGACCCGCGCACCGGCGAGGTGGACATGATCACCTGGATCGAGTCGATCCCGTTCCGCGAGACCCGCAACTACGTGCAGCGGGTGCTGGAAAACGTCGAGATCTACCGCCACCGCGTCGGCGGCGAGCCGATCCGCGTCGCCGACAATCCCTGAAACGGAAAACGGCCGGGTTGCCCCGGCCGTCGATCCGATCTCCCGCGCCCGAGGCTCAGGAAGCGACTCCGACCAAGCCGCGCACCGGCTGGCCCGGCACGACCCGCGGGGCGTCGCCCTCGGCGGGCGGGGCTTCGGGCATCTGCACGGTGATCGCCGCAACCGGCGCGACCGCCGGGGTCTCGTCGTTGCGGCGGCACATCCCCTGGAGGAAGGCGCCGGGTTCGATAGCGAGGCTCTGGTGGTGGACGTCGCCGACCATGCGCGCGGTGGCGGCGAGGAAGACGTTGTCCGCGTGAACCTGGCCGGTGAGCTGTCCGTGCAGGCGCAGCGACTGGGCGCGCACCTCGCCGACCACCTCGCCGCTCAGGCCGACCACCAGCGAGACGCAGGCGATGTCGCCCTCGACGCGGCCGTCCACCTGAATCTCGCCGTCGCTGGCGAGGTCGCCGGTGATGGTGAGGCCGCGACTGATGATCGACGGAACGCCCTTTTTCTCGGCCATGATCGCCTCGCCGCTGCCTGACTTACTGGTTTTTTTGAACATATCGCTTAACCCTGATCAATTCCTTGGGGTTGTACGGCTGTCCGTTGTAGCGCACTTCGTAATGCAAATGACGCCCGGTGCTGCGGCCGCTGTTGCCGATCAACGCCACCGTACCGCCCGCAGGAACTTCGTCGCCGACCTTGACCAGGGCTTCCTCGAGGTGGGCGAAGCGGGTGACCAGACCCATCCCGTGGTCGATGTCGACGGTTAATCCGTAATTGCCCCGGTCGCCGACATATACCACCGTACCCGGGGCGGTCGCTAGCGCCACGTCGCCTTTTTCTCCCCGGAAGTCGATTCCGGTGTGTTCCGCGAGCTCGCCGGTGAAGGGATCGCGCCGGTAGCCGAAGCCGGAGGTGACGCGCGGCGTCTTCACCGGGTAGCCGAGCGGCAGGTTGTCCATCAGCCGCGCGAGGCCGTCCCAGCGGTCGATCTGGTCGGAGAGCAGGCGCATCGCGCTGTTGAGATCCTCGCGCCCGAGGTCGGGCAGATCGGCGGGAACGAACGGTCCGCCGCGGTTGGCCTCCTGCTTGCCGAGCAGCTCGTCGACGTTGAGGCCGGTCTTCCTGAGGGTCTTCTCGATCTGGCTGATGCCGCCGTCGGCGAGGCTCGCCACCTGCTCGAACATCTGCTTCTGCGCCGACTGGATACGGTCGAGGCGCTCGGTCAGGCGCTTGTTCTCGGTGAGCAGGGTGTCGCGCTGCGACATCGCGAGGTCGCGCTGCAACACCGCCTGCCGGAGTTCGAGAACCTCGCTGGAGACCTCTCCCTGGGTGGCGACGCGCGACATCCGCCGGTCGATCTCGGCCAGTTGGACGCGCAGGCGGTCGCGCTCCCGTTCGATTTGCAGACGGTTGCCTTCGACCGCCGCGTATTTCTGCTCCAGCGCCTCGAGCTGCGCCTGATCCTTCTGCTTCGCCGCGTCGGAGCGTCCGGGAGAGCCGAGTCGGCGCTCCACCGCGACGATCTCCTTCTGAATCTCGATGCCCTGCACCGCCAGGTCGTTGGCGCGGGCGTAGCTGCTCTGAAGATCGCCGGTGAGGGCCGCCACCTTCTCGCGGTAGCTCACCAGTTCGGCCAGCACCTCGCCGTGGGCGGCGCGGGCGGCGGCGACCTGGTCGCTCTTGAGGGAGAGAATCGCCTCGTGGGCGACCTGCATGCCCGAGGCGTAGACGGTCCAACCCAGGGCGCCCACCACCACGGAGGTCATCAGCGCCTGCTTGGCGGTGGAGAGGGTGATGGCGCGGCTGTTGCCGCCGGTGCGGATGTAGATCAGACGTTCGGGAAAGCGACGACGCAGAAAGGCCATCAGACGCGAATCTTTCGGGTGCGATGGATCGAACGTCATGGCTTTCCCCCCACGATTGGCACTGACGAATACCCCTGGTTTCCACGCCGGACCGACAGGATACTTCCATCGATGTGGGCCGCCCGCGTTTGCGTCCGCGTCCCGTTCCCCTCCCGCGGGCTTCTCCCCGAAGCCCTTCCACGACAGGGCCCGGCTGCCTTCTGCCGCCGTGCCGACCGCCGGAAAACCTATCTTGGCGGCCGCCCGAAAACAAGGCCGAAGTCGCCCGGCGCCGCGCCTCCGCCTGTTCAAGGCCCGCTAACCCATGATAGGGTATGCGCATTTCCCGCAGTCGCGGCCCCGAGGACCGGCGAAGGATGCGCACACCGCGCATACCGCCGCCAAAACCCGGCGTGCCGAGTCTCCTCTGGAGGTCGCATGGTATCCACGATCTGGAAGTTCGCGTCAGTGACGCTGGCCACAGGCTTCGGCGTCGGTCGCCTTCCGGTTGCACCCGGCACCTTCGGTTCGCTCGCCGCCGCGGCCGCCGCGGTGCCGATCGCGGCCTCCGGCGGGCCGCTGGCGCTGGGGTGCGCGGCGGCAGCGGCGGCGCTGATCGGCATTCCCGTCGCCGCCGCCGCCGCCCGCGCCCTTGGCCGCGAAGATCCCGGTGCGGTGGTGATCGACGAGGTCGCCGGGCAGTGGCTGGCGCTGATCCCGGCGGGGGCCGATCTCGGCGCATGGATCGTCGGCTTTCTCGCCTTCCGCCTGTTCGACGTGTGGAAGCCCGGACCGGTGGGCTGGGCCGACCGGCGCGTCGGCGGCGGACTCGGGATCATGCTCGACGACCTGATCGCGGGCGGCATGGCCGCCGCCGTGGTGGCCTTGGCGGAACCCTGGCTGCCGCCGACCGTTCGGTTGTTCTAACCAAGAGGGTACAGCGAGATGACCGAGACTCCCCTGCCCGCCATCGACATCGCCCGCGAGGCCCTGAAGCGCGCGAACGCCAAGAACCTGCTGCTCGTCACCGCCGAATCCTGCACAGGCGGCCTGCTCGCCGCGACCATCACCGAGATCGCCGGGTGCTCCTCGGCGTTCGAGCGCGGCTACGTCACCTATTCCAACGAGGCGAAGATGGACTGCCTGGGCGTGCCCAGGGCGGTTCTGGATGCCCACGGCGCGGTGAGCGAGGCCACCGCGCGGGCGATGGCCGAAGGCGCCCTCGCCCACAGCCGCGCCGACGCCTCGGTGGCGGTCACCGGTATCGCCGGGCCGGACGGCGGCACGCCGGACAAGCCGGTGGGCCTGGTGCACCTCGCCGCCGCACGCCACGGCCGTCCCACCCTGCATCGCGTCGAACGCTTCCCCGGCGACCGCGCCGCCGTGCGCGCCGCCACCGCCCGCACCGCCTTCGCAATGCTGGCGGACATCCTGGACGACTGACGGCGGGAACCGATCTTCCGCCCCCGGAAGATCGTCACCCCGGGTTCGGGGCGTTTCTCCACGACATGGACCCCCGCTCGAGGCGGGGGTGACGATGGGTGTCGGCGCCTCGCCCTCCTACGCCGTCACGCGGCGCAGCACTTCTTGTATTTCTTGCCGGAGCCGCAGGGGCACGGGTCGTTGCGGCCGATCTTTTCGACGCGGCGCGGCGCGACCGTGGGGTTGACCTCGCCGTCGACGTAGAGCCAGCGGCCGTCCACCTTGCGGAAGGTGGAAATCTCGCGGTGGACGCTCTCCTGCCCCTGCATCGAGAAGCGGGCGGCGAAGGTGACGGTGCCGGTTTCGTCGTCCGGCCCGCCCGCCTCGGTGGCCTCGATGGTGAGGCCCTTCCACTTCACCTTGCGCGACATCTCGGTGGAAGCGGCCTCGTCGAAATCCGCCGCCGCCTCGGGCGCGTGGGTGGCGCCGACGTAGGCGATGTTGCCGGTGGCGTAGGCGGTGTAGCGCGAGCGCATCAGCGCCTCGGCGGTCGGCGCGGGCTGGCCCGCGATCAGGGGGCCGCAGCAGGCGTCGAGGGGTTTGCCCGAGCCGCAGAGACATGCCGTCATGGTGTGCATCCTATCCGTAAAGAACCTGGGCGCGCTTTTCGAACGACCGCACCATCATGCGCGCCGCCTCGTTGAATACCGCGCCGATCATGGTTTGCAAGAGGAACGAGCGGAAGGCGAAACGAATTTCGAAGCCGACGTGGGTTCCCCCGGGCGCGGGTTCGAAGCGCCAGACGGTGTGCAGCTCCTTGAAGATGCCTTCGAGGGATTCGACCTCGATCTCGCCGGGGCGCCGCAGCGTGACGCGCGAGGTGTAGCGCTCGCGCATCATCTTGAAGCCGATTTCCATCTCGGAGAGGAAGACGTTCTCCCCCTCCCGCCCCACCACGCGGGTGGAGAGGCACCACGGCAGGAACTTGGGGTACGACGGCACGTCGGCGACCAGATCGAACATCTGCTCCGGCGTGAAGGGCAGGAAGCGGGATTCGCTGTAGACCTTCATCCCGCCGCCCGGCCGAGCCTTTCGAGGCGCGTCGCCCGCAGGATTTCGAAATCGCGGTCGGCGTGATACGAGGAGCGCGTCATCGGCGACGCCGCCACCACCAGGAAGCCCTTGGCCAGCGCGATGGTCTTGTAGTCCTCGAACTGCTCGGGCGTGACGTATTCCGCCACCGCCGCGTGCTTCAGGGTCGGCTGGAGGTATTGGCCGATGGTGAGGAAATCGACGTCGGCGACGCGCAGGTCGTCCATCACCTGGAGGATTTCCGGCTTGGTCTCGCCCAGGCCGACCATCAGGCCCGACTTGGTGAAGATCGTCGGGTCGATGCGCTTGGCGTCGCGCAGGATCGAGAGGGACTGGAAATAGCGCGCGCCGGGGCGGATCGAGGGATAGAGCCGCGGCACGGTTTCGAGATTGTGGTTGAAGACGTCGGGCCGTGCCGCCACCACCGCCTCGAGGGCACCCGGCTTGTCGCGGAAGTCGGGCGTCAGCACCTCGATGGTGGTGTCGGGAGACGCGGCGCGCACCGCCTCGATGACGCGGACGAACTGCATCGCCCCGCCGTCGGCCAAGTCGTCGCGGTCCACCGAGGTGACGACGATGTGCTTCGCCCCCATCTGCACCACCGACTCCGCCACGTGGCCCGGCTCGCCCGGGTCCACCGCGCCGGGGCGGCCGGTCTTGACGTTGCAGAAGGCGCAGGCGCGGGTGCAGGTGTCGCCCAGGATCATGAACGCCGCGTGGCGGCGCTGCCAGCATTCGCCGATGTTGGGGCACGCCGCCTCCTCGCAGACGGTGTGCATCTGCTTGGAGCGCATCATCTTCACCACCTCGCCATAGGCCTGCGAGGTGGGCGCCTTGACGCGAATCCACTTGGGCTTGCGCGGACTGGGGTTGTCCGGGCGGTTGCGCTTCTCGGGGTGCCGCAACGCGGCCGCACTCAACTTGCTGTCGTCCATGATGACCCTGGAATGTAAGCCCGAGGGCTAGAAATGAATCGCCCGTCCATAGGCGTCAAGCACCGATTCGTGCATCATCTCCGAAAGGGTCGGATGCGCGAACACCGTGTGCATCAGTTCGGCCTCGGTGGTTTCGAGGGTCTTGCCGACGACGTAGCCCTGGATCAGCTCGGTGACCTCGGCGCCGATCATGTGGGCGCCGAGGAGTTCGCCGGTCTTGGCGTCGAACACCGTCTTCACCATGCCCTCTGTCTCGCCCATCGCGATCGCCTTGCCGTTGCCGACGAACGGGAAGCGGCCGACCTTGACCGCGTGCCCCAGTTCCTTGGCCTTGGCTTCGGTGAGGCCGACGCTCGCCACCTGGGGGGTGCAGTAGGTGCAGCCCGGAATGTTGCGGGTGTCCATCGGGTGGACGTCCAGCCCGGCGATCTTCTCCACGCAGATGATCGCCTCGTGGCTCGCCTTGTGGGCCAGCAGCGGCGGCGCCACCACGTCGCCGATAGCGTAGACGCCCGGCTCGTCGGTGCGGAGGAAGGCGTCGGTCTTGATGCGGCCGCGCTCCACCTTCACCTTGGTGGTGTCGAGGCCCACGTCCTCGGTGTTGGGCACCACGCCCACCGCCATGATCACCCGGTCGACGGTGACCTCCTCGAGCTTGCCGCCCTTCTCCAGCACCACGGTGACGGAATTCTCGGCGCGCTTCAGCTCCTTGACGTTGGTGGAGACGCGCACGTCCATCCCCTGCGCCTTGAAGGCCTTCAGGGCGGCGGCGGAGATCTCCGCGTCCTCCACCGGCAGCACCCGCTCCATCACCTCCACCACCGTGGTCTTGACGCCGAGGGTGTTGTAGAAGCTCGCGAACTCGATGCCGATGGCGCCCGAGCCGACCACCAGGAGCGACTTCGGCAGCACGTCCGGGGTCATCGCCTGGCGATAGGTCCACACCAGCTTGCCGTCGGCCTCCAGGCCCGGCAGGTCCCGCGCGCGGGCGCCGGTGGCGACGATCACGTGCTTGGCGGCATAGGTGCCGACCGCCTTGCCGTCCTTCTCCACCTTCACCTTGCCCGGGCCGTCGAGGCGGCCGTGGCCGTCGATCACCGTCACCTTGTTCTTTTTCAACAGGTGCTTGACGCCCGCCGCCAGCTGCGCCGCGACGCCGCGCGAACGCTTGACGATGGCCTGAAGGTCGAAGCCCGGCTCCCCGGCGGAGAGGCCGTACTCCTTGGCGTGCTTGATCTCGCGGTAGACGTCCGTCGAGCGCAGCAGCGCCTTGGTGGGAATGCAGCCCCAGTTGAGGCAGATGCCGCCGAGGTGCGCCTTTTCCACCACCGCGGCCTTCATGCCGAGCTGGGCGGCGCGGATCGCCGCCACATAACCCCCGGGACCCGCACCGATGACGATCAGGTCAAAGCTCTCGTCCGCCATGTCGCAGACACTCCTTCTCCGAAACGATTCGCGAAAACCCGGTCCTTACAGAAGGATGGACATGGGATCTTCAAGCAATTCCTTAACCACGCCGAGGAACTTGGCGCCGAGCGCCCCGTCGATGCAGCGGTGGTCGCAGGTGAGCGTCACGGTCATCGCGGTGACCACGGCGAGAGTCCCCTCCTTCACCATCGGCCGCTGTTCGGCGGCGCCCACCGCCAGCAGCAGCGCCTGGGGCGGATTGATGATGCCGGTGAAGTGCTTGACCCCGAACATTCCGAGGTTCGACACCGAGAAGGTGCCGCCCTGGTATTCCTCGGGCTTGAGCTTGCCGTCGCGGGCGCGGCCCGCCAGCTCACGCATTTCCTCGGAGACCTTGCCGAGGGACTTGCTCTCGGCGCCGCGCACGATTGGGGTGATGAGGCCGGTGGGGGTCGCCACCGCCACCGAAACGTCCGAGCGGGAATACATCCGCATCGCGTCGTCGGTCCACGAAACGTTGCACTCGGGCATCTTCTTGAGCGCGAGGGCGCAGGCGCGGATGACGAAGTCGTTCACCGACACCTTGGCGCCGCCGCGGGCGTTGATCTTTTCCCGCAGCGCCAGCAGCTCGTCGAGGTTCACATCCATGGTGATGTAGAACTGCGGCACCTGCTGGCTGGATTCGGTGAGGCGCCGGGCGATCACCTTGCGCATCGACGAATGGGGCTGCTCGGTGTAGGGCGTGCCCGCGTCGGCGGGCGGCGCGGCCTTGGGCGCGGCCTGCTGGGGCGCGGGCTTGGACGACGGCGGCACGATCGCCGCGGCCAAGGCCATGGCGGCTTCCAGCTCCGCGTCGGCGTCGCCATGGGCGCCGCCGCTCTTGGCGGCCTCCACGTCGGCCTTGACGATCCGGCCCTTCGGCCCGCTGCCCTTGATCCGCGCAAGATCGAGCTTGGCCTCGGCGGCGAGGCGGCGCGCCAGCGGCGAGGCGAACACCCGCCCGCCGGAACCGCCCTTCTCGTCGAGATGGGCGAACCCGCCCATGCCGAAGCCGAGACCGGCGGCGGCGGAGACGTCCGGCTGGGTCGGCACGGTGCCGGTCTTCTCGGGCGGCAGCGGCGCCTCCGCCTGCGGCTTGGCGGCGGCGGGTGGCTCGGGCATGTGGTCGCCCTTCGGCTTCGCCTGGGCCGACGCGGAGCCGAGGGAGGAGGCGTCCTCCCCCTCCTCCAGCAGGATCGCGATCGGGGTGTTGACGGCGACGCCCTTGGCGCCCTGCTCCACCAGAATCTTGCCGATCACGCCCTCTTCCACGGCTTCGAGTTCCATGGTGGCCTTGTCGGTCTCGATTTCGGCGATCACGTCGCCGGAGGCGACGGTGTCGCCCTCCTTGACGTTCCACTTGGCCAGATTGCCCTCGGTCATCGTCGGGGACAGGGCCGGCATCAGAATCTGAATCGGCATGTTTCGCTCTCCCCTCAGCGCGCGACCACGGCCTTGGCCGCGGCGACGATGTCGGCGACCTCGGGCAAGGACATCTTTTCGAGATTGACCGCGTACGGCAGCGGAATGTCCTTGCCGGTGACGCGCAGCGGCGGCGCGTCGAGCCAGTCGAAGGCGTATTCGCACACCAGCGAGACGATCTCGGAGCCGATGCCCGCGTAGGGCCATCCTTCCTCGATCGAAACGAGGCGGTTGGTCTTCTTGACCGAGTGGACGATGGTGGGCAGGTCGAGCGGGCGGATGGTGCGCAGGTCGATCACCTCCGCCTCGATGCCCTCCTTCGCCAGCTCTTCCGCCGCGTGCAGGGCGACGCCGACCATGCGCGAGAACGCGGTGAGGGTGACGTGGGCGCCGCGGCGCTTGATCGCCGCCTTGCCGATCGGCACCACGTAGTCCTCGTCCTCCGGCACCTCGAAGCTCTGGCCGTAGATCAGCTCGTTCTCGAGGAAGATCACCGGGTTGGGATCGCGGATCGCCGCCTTCAGCAGGCCCTTGGCGTCGGAGGCCGAATACGGCGCGATCACCTTGAGGCCCGGGCAGTGGGCATACCACGAGGCGTAGCACTGCGAATGCTGGGCGCCGACGCGGGAGGCGGCGCCGTTGGGGCCGCGGAAGACGATCGGCGTGCCGAGCTGGCCGCCCGACATGTAGAGCGTCTTGGCCGCCGAATTGATGATGTGGTCGATCGCTTGCATCGAGAAGTTGAAGGTCATGAACTCGATGATCGGCTTGAGGCCCGACATCGCGGCGCCGACGCCGAGGCCGGTGAAGCCCATTTCGGTGATCGGCGTGTCGATCACCCGCTGGGCGCCGAACTCGTCGAGCAGGCCCTGGGAGACCTTGTAGGCGCCGTTGTACTGGGCGACTTCCTCGCCCATCAGGAACACGTCCTTGTCGCGGCGCATTTCCTCGGCCATGGCGTCGCGCAGGGCTTCGCGCACCGTCATCGGCGCCGATTTGGCGAACGCCGGTTCCGGCTCGGTGACCGGATCGTCGGTAGAGAAGGCGCTTTCGGTGATGTGCAGCGGGCTGTTGCTGTCGAGCGCGCCCACCGGAACGTTTGCGGAGACGCTCTCCGCGCGCGGCGCGGGCTTGGCCTCGGCCTTCGGCTCCGGCTTGGCTTCGGGTTTCGGCTCAGGCTCGGGCTTGGCCTCGGCTTTCGGCGCCTCGGCCTTCGGCGCGGCGTCGAGCGCGCTCGCGTCCTCGCCCTCGGCGAGGATCAGCGCGATCGGGGTGTTGACCGGGATCGGGTCGCCGCCCGCCTCCACCAGGATCTTCCCCATGGTGCCGTCGTCGACGCTTTCGACCTCCATGGTCGCCTTGTCGGTCTCGATTTCGGCGAGCACGGTGCCGGAGGCGACCTCGTCGCCCTCCTTGACCAGCCAACGCGCGATCTTGCCCTCGGTCATGGTCGGCGAGAGGGCGGGCAGAAGTACGGAAATCGGCATGGTCTCAGGCCTCCAGCAGCACGTCGGTGAACAGTTCGGTGGCGTCCGGTTCCGCGCTGGCTTGCGCGAAATCCGCCGCTTCGCCGACGATCGCCTTGATTTCCTTGTCGATCTCCTTGAGCGCGGCCTCGTCCACCGCGCCCGACTTCAGCAGCAGGACCTTGGCGTTGTCGATCGGGTCGTGCTCCTGCCGCATCCGGCTGACCTCCTCCTTCGAGCGGTACTTCGCCGGGTCGGACATCGAGTGGCCGCGGTAGCGGTAGGTTTGCAGCTCCAGCACGCACGGCCCCTTGCCGGCGCGCACGTCGGCCACCATCGGCGCCGCCTGCTGCTGCACGTGGACCACGTCCATGCCGTCGATCTGCATCCCCGGGATGCCGTAGGCCTGGCCGCGCTTGTAAAGCTCGACGCTGGCCGAGGAGCGCTCCACCGAGGTGCCCATGCCGTACTTGTTGTTCTCGATCACGTAGACCACCGGCAGCTTCCACAGCGCCGCCATGTTGAAGCTTTCGTACACCTGGCCCTGGTTGACCGCGCCGTCGCCGAGGTAGCAGTAGGTCACGCCGTCCTCGCCGCGATAGCGCTGGGCGAACGCGAGGCCGGTGCCGATCGGCACCTGCGCGCCGACGATGCCGTGGCCGCCGAAGAAGTTCTTCTCGCGGCTGAACATGTGCATCGAGCCGCCCTTGCCCCGGGAATAGCCGCCGGAGCGCCCGGTCAGCTCGGCCATCACGCCCTTGGGGTCCATGCCCGCGGCGAGCATGTGGCCGTGGTCGCGGTAGCTGGTGACGATGCAGTCGTTGTCCTGCGCGAGGCTCTGCAGCCCGGTGACCACCGCCTCCTGGCCGATGTAGAGGTGGCAGAAGCCGCCGATCAGCCCCATGCCGTAGAGTTGGCCCGCCTTCTCCTCGAAGCGGCGGATCAGCAGCATCATGCGATATTGGGACAAAAGGCTTTCGGTGGACACATCCGCCGGCTTCGCGGTGGACCGGCGCGTCGACTTCCGCGGCGAAACGCTCACATTCGTTCTCCATTCCCCTTGGGTTTGCGGCGCCTGAGCGGCTCCGCCCGGGGCGTTGCCCGCCCCGTTGCGACGCTCCTACAAGTAGCTTGGGCGCCCGCCGGTTTCAAGGGAACCGGCGATCACATCTCAGGAATTAAGATGTTGTTTTTGAACGGTAATAGTATTATTAACCGGAGTTCGGTTAAGGTTTCCCGCGCGGTTTCGCCGAAAAACCGCGCGGTTTTCGCCGCCCTACCCGATCAGAGGGTATTGTTGAACAGGACGATGTCGCCCGGGCGCGCGAGGTCGAGGATGATGCGCGAGCGTTCCTCGACGAGGTCGAGATCGAGGCTTTCCGGCCGCAGCAGCGACACCCGGCGTTCGAGCACGGCGCGCTCGCGGCCGGTCTCTTCCTTGATCGTCTCGGCCTGGGCGATGGCGACGCGCAGGTCGCGATAGGCCAAAAGGCCGCGGTCGCCGTTGACGAAGTGGTAGCTGAAATAGGCGATCAGGGCGGCGGCCGCCAGCGGCGCGAACACCGCGCGCATCCGCGAACTCATTTTCACATGCTTGGCCATCGACCCGCTCCTGCCCGAACGCCTCAGAGTGAATCACAAGCGGGAGTCGCGGTCAACGCCTTCATGCCGCAAATCCAAAGGCATGCCGCAAAAATAAAAACGCGGGCAACCGGAACCATTCCGGTTGCCCGCGATAAGGTTTCCGGCCCGGTCAGCCGAAGATCTTCACGCCCGCGTAGGCGGCGGTGGCGCCCAGTTCCTGCTCGATGCGGATCAGCTGGTTGTACTTCGCCATGCGGTCGGAGCGCGACAGCGAGCCGGTCTTGATCTGGCCGCAGTTGGTGGCGACGGCGATGTCGGCGATGGTGCTGTCCTCGGTCTCGCCCGAGCGGTGCGACATCACGCAGGTGTAGCCCGCGCGGTGGGCCATCTCGACGGTCTTCAAGGTTTCGGTGAGGGAGCCGATCTGGTTGACCTTCACCAGCACCGAGTTGCCGACGCCGCGCTCGATGCCCGAGGCGAGGCGCTCGACGTTGGTGACGAACAGGTCGTCGCCCACCAGCTGCACGGAATCGCCGAGCGCGGCGGTCAGGCGCTCCCAGCCTTCCCAGTCGTCCTCGGCGCAGCCGTCCTCGATCGAGAAGATCGGGTAGCGGTCCACCAGGTCGGCGTAGTAGGCGATCATGCCGTCGGAATCGAGGGTCTTGCCCTCTCCCGCCAGCACGTACTTGCCGTTCTTGTAGAACTCGGAGGAGGCGGCGTCGAGGGCGAGCACCACGTCCTCGCCCGGCTTGTAGCCCGCCTTCTCGATCGCCTTCATGATGTAGGACAGGGCTTCGTCGGCCGACTTGAGGTTCGGCGCGAAGCCGCCCTCGTCGCCCACGCCGGTGGCGAGGCCCGCGTCGGACAGCAGCTTCTTGAGGGCGTGGAAGGTTTCCGCCCCGCAGCGCACCGCCTCCGCGATCGACGGCGCGGACACCGGCATGATCATGAATTCCTGGATGTCGATGGGGTTGTCCGCGTGCGCGCCGCCGTTGATGATGTTCATCATCGGCACCGGCAGGGTGTGGGCGAACACGCCGCCGATGTAGTTGTAGAGCGGCAGACCCACTTCCTCGGCCGCCGCGCGCGCGGTGGCGAGGGAGACGCCGAGGATGGCGTTGGCGCCGAGGCGCGCCTTGTTGGGGGTGCCGTCCAGCTCGATCATGGTCTGGTCGATGAGCATCTGCTCCTCGGCGTCCATGCCGACGAGGGCGTCGAAGATTTCGCCGTTCACCGCTTCGACCGCGCGCTGCACGCCCTTGCCGCCGTAGCGGGAGGCATCGCCGTCGCGCAGTTCCACCGCTTCGTGCGCTCCGGTGGACGCGCCCGAGGGCACCGCGGCGCGGCCGAGGGTGCCGGTCTCCAGCAGAACGTCCACCTCAACCGTGGGATTGCCACGGGAATCGAGAATCTCGCGGGCGGTAATGTCGATGATCGACGTCATGATGCTCCTCGCTTCAGTCGATGCTTACGGGATGGATCTTGGCCAGGTCGTCGAACGCCTTGAGCGTCGCGAGCACACCCGGCATATCCTTGAGCGCGATCATGTTCGCGCCGTCGGAAGGCGCGGAGTCCGGATCCGGATGCGCCTCGATGAACACCGCGGCGATACCGAGAGACACCGCGGCGCGGGCGAGCACCGGCGCGAACTCGCGCTGGCCGCCCGAAGCGCTCCCCTGCCCGCCCGGCTGCTGCACCGAGTGGGTGGCGTCGAACACCACCGGGTAGCCGGTCCGCGCCATGATCGGCAGCGCGCGGAAATCGGTGACCAGGGTGTTGTAGCCGAACGACGCGCCGCGTTCGGTGAGCAGCAGGCGGCGGTTGCCGGTGCTCTCCACCTTGGCGGCGACGTTGGCCATGTCCCAGGGAGCGAGGAACTGGCCCTTCTTGACGTTGACGACGCAGCCGGTCTCGGCGGCGGCGACCACGAGGTCGGTCTGGCGGCAGAGGAAGGCGGGAATCTGGAGAACGTCCACCGCCTCCTTCAGCCGCTCGCACTGCCAGGGTTCGTGCACGTCGGTGAGCACCGGGCAGCCGAAGGTTTCGCGGATTTCCGCGAACACCGGCAGCGCCGTCTCCAGCCCCACGCCGCGCTTGCCGGTGGCCGAGGTGCGGTTGGCCTTGTCGAACGACGACTTGAAGATCAGCGGCATGCCGACCGCCTTCGCCATCCCCACCAGCGCCTCGGCGCATTCGAGGGCGTGGGCGCGGCTTTCCATCTGGCACGGCCCGGCGATCAGCGCCAGGGGCCGATCGTTGGCGACGCGGATGTCGCCGATCTCGACGGTATGGCAGACGGGCATCAACAACCTCTTGGGTTAACGACATTGCGTTGAAACGCCGGACGCAGTCTAGACCGGCCGCTTCCGGTTGTCCGTGAACTCTACGTCACACCAGCCGCGACTGGGCGATCGCCGCCTTCACGAACGAGGTGAACAGCGGGTGCGGGTCGAACGGCTTGGACTTCAGCTCCGGGTGGAACTGCACGCCGATGAACCACGGATGATCGGAAATCTCGACGATTTCCGGCAGCACGCCGTCGGGCGAGCGGCCGGAGACGGTGAGGCCGACCCGCTCCAGCTGGGCGGTGTAGGCGTCGTTCATCTCGTAGCGGTGGCGGTGGCGCTCCCAGATGCGGTCGGAGCCGTAGATTTCCGCCGCGCGGCTGCCGGGCTTCAAGAGGCACTCGTAGGCGCCGAGGCGCATGGTGCCGCCGAGGTCGCCGCCCGCGGTGCGCTCCTGGATCTGGCCGTCCTTGACCCACTCGGTCATCAGGCCGATCACCGGGTCGGCGCAGGTGCCGAACTCGGTGGACCCGGCGTCGACGATCCCCGCCAGGTGGCGCGCGCCCTCGACCACCGCCATCTGCATGCCGAAGCAGATGCCGAAGTACGGGATCTTGTGCTCGCGGGCGAACTGCGCGGCGCGGATCTTGCCCTCCGCCCCGCGCTCGCCGAAGCCGCCGGGCACGAGGATGCCGTGGACGTCCGCCAGCCGCTCGACGATGGTCTCGCTCGCCTCGAAAATCTCGGAATCCAGCCACTCCAGCTTGACCCGGACGTTGTTGGCGATGCCGCCGTGGGTGAGCGCCTCGCCGAGCGACTTGTAGGCGTCGAGCAGGCGCACGTACTTGCCGACCACGGCGATCTTCACCTCGCCCTCGGGCTGCAGCACGCGGCGGCAGATCTCGTGCCAGGTGGAGAGGTCCGGTTCGGCCTCGCACGGCAGGTTGAAGTGGCGGCAGACCTCCACGTCCATGCCCTGCTCGTGGTAGCTGATCGGCACGCGGTAGATCGTCTCGCTGTCGAGCGCCGGGATCACCGCGCTCTGGCGCACGTTGCAGAACAGCGCGATCTTGCGGCGCTCGCCGTCGGGGATCGGGCGGTCGGAGCGGCACAGCAGCACGTCGGGCTGGATGCCGACGCTCAGCAGTTCCTTCACCGAATGCTGGGTCGGCTTGGTCTTGAGTTCGCCCGCGGTGGGGATGTAGGGGAGCAGCGTCAGATGGATGAACATCGCGCGCTCTTCCCCCAGCTCGTTGTGGAGCTGGCGGATCGCCTCGAGGAACGGCAGGCTCTCGATGTCGCCCACGGTGCCGCCGATCTCGCAGAGAATGAAGTCCTCGTCGGTGACGTCGCCGAGGACGAACTCCTTGATCGCGTCGGTGACGTGCGGGATCACCTGCACGGTGCCGCCGAGGTAGTCGCCGCGGCGCTCCTTGGCGATCACGTTGGAGTAGATGCGGCCGGTGGTGATGTTGTCGGAGCGGCGGGCGGAGACGCCGGTGAAACGCTCGTAGTGGCCGAGGTCGAGGTCGGTCTCGGCGCCGTCGTCGGTGACGAACACCTCGCCGTGCTGATACGGGCTCATGGTGCCCGGGTCGACGTTGAGATAGGGGTCGAGCTTGCGCAGCCGCACCTTGTATCCCCGCGCCTGAAGCAGCGCGCCGAGCGCGGCGGAGGCCAACCCTTTCCCCAAAGAGGAAACCACGCCGCCTGTGATGAAAATGAAGCGGGTCATTCGCCACCCTACCCTTTTATCTGAAGTCCGCCGGGGGAAGCCCCGGCCGGAATACGCACAAGAGCCACCCTGCGCCCCGTCCCTCGCATCCGGGCGAATGATAGCACTGAAAACACGTCACAAGAAACCGGCGCCTCGGCAACGGCGGAGGCGCCGGGTTTCCGCATGCGGTCGCGCCGGACCTACGGCTTCGGCGGCGCCGACTCCTGCGGCGCGGGCGCGGCCGAGGGCGGCGCGGGCGGCAGGACGTCGGGACCGGCGGGTTCGGCGCCCGGGGTCGCCGGAGCCGCGATCGGCGGCGGCGACTGGGGACGCATCAGCGCCCGCAGGAGGTCGTCCTCGCCGCGGCTGCGCATCGACGCCATGATCGCCAGCAGGATCGAGGTGGCCATGAAGCACACCGCGAGGGCCACGGTGGCCTTGGTGAGCAGGTTGCCGGTCGCCCGGCCGGACAGGAAGTTCGCCCCGCCGCTGGCGCCGCCGCCGGTGGCGAGGCCGCCGCCTTCGGACTTCTGCAACAGCACCAGGCCGACCAGGGCGACGGTCAGCAGCAAATGGATAACCAGAACGACGGTCAGCATGTGACGCGAGTATCCCATCAGTGGAGGTCATGGGCCGCCCGGGGCGACGTGCGCCTTTTTAATCGCCGCGGGCGGCTTTGGCTAGTGCGGAATTCTATTTCGCCGCGCCGACGATGCCCCAGAAGTCTTCGGCCTTGAGCGAGGCGCCGCCCACCAGCGCGCCGTCGATGTCGGGCTGGCCGAGCAGTTCGGCGGCGTTGCCGGGCTTCACCGAGCCGCCGTAGAGAATCCGCATGCGCGCGGCGGCGTCGGACCCGAGCAGGGCGTTCAGCTCGGCGCGGATGCGCGCGTGCACCGCCTGGGCCTCGGCCGGGGTCGCGGTCTTGCCGGTGCCGATCGCCCACACCGGCTCGTAGGCCACCACCACCGTCTCGGGCGTCGCCGCGGCGGGCACCGACCCGGCGATCTGCCGCGCCACCACCGCCTCGGTCTGCCCGGCGTCGCGCTCCGCCTCGGTCTCGCCCACGCAGACGATCGCGATCAGCCCGGCGCGCAGGGCGGCCTCGGCCTTCAGCCGCACCGTGCGGTCGTCCTCGCCGTGGTCGGCGCGGCGCTCCGAATGGCCGACGATGACGTAGCGGCAGCCCAGGTCCTTCAGCATTTCGGCCGAGACGTCGCCGGTGCGGGCGCCGCTCGCCTCCGCGTGGCAATCCTGCCCGCCCACCGCGATCTTGGTGCCCGAAACCGTCTGCAGCACGCGGTCGACCAAGGTGAACGGCGGGCACACCAGAACGTCGCACGGCAGCGCCGCGGGCACGTCCGGCGGCACTTCGGCGGCGGCGTCGGGCGGCAGGCCGGGATGCCGGCGCGAGCGCTCCACGAGCGCCTCGGCCAGGGCCACGCCGTCGGCGACGAGACCGTTCATCTTCCAGTTTCCCGCGATCAGGGGGCGGCGCTGGTCCATCCGCAGTTCCTCCTTCGGCTATCCGTTGACGGGGCCTGCCCCCGCGCAGGCAGACACCATACCGTTCCCCGGGGGCGCCTGTGAAGCGCCAAGGCAGGCTTTTAAACCTTGCCGCGCCGCGAAATCCCCACCTATTATCGCGCCGAACGCGGCATCTCCGCCGTCTCCCGTCTCCTGTTCCGGATTGCGTAGCGCCATGTCCAAATCCGCCGGCAAAGTCCTGACCTCGTTCCTCATGAAAATCCTGTTCGCGGTGCTGATCGTCGCGTTCGGCGCATGGGGCGTCGCCGACATGCTGCAGCGCAGCCCCGCCCGCCAGGCGGTGATCAAGGTGGGCGACGTGGAGGTGGAAGGCCACCAGGTGCAGCGCGCCTTCGCCACCGAGCTGCGGCGCATCCGCGAGCAGTTCGGCCCGCAGATCACCGCCGCCGAGGCGCAGAAGTTCGGCGTATTCGACCAGGTGCTGTCGCAGCTCGCCACCCGCGCGCTGCTCGACGCCGCCGCCAAGGACATGAACGTCGGCATCTCCGACGAGGCGGTGCAGACCCTCATCACCACCAATGCCGCGTTCCAGGGCGCCGACGGCGCGTTCAGCCCCGAGCGCTTCCGCCGCGTGCTCGAAACCAATGGCTACCGCGAGGCGGATTTCGTCGCCGGCACCCGCGGCGACATGATCCGCCAGCGCATCCTCGATTCCGTGCGCGGCCCGGTGACGGCGCCGAAGATTCTCGTGGAGACCCTGCTGCGCTACGAGGGCGAGCGCCGCGTCGCCGAAATCCTCGCCATCGAGGCCAAGGCCATGCCCCTGCCCGCCGACCCGGGCGACGCCGCGTTGCAGGCGTTCCAGTCCGAGCACGCCGAGGTCTACACCGCGCCCGAAACCCGCAAGCTCGCGGTGCTGGCGCTGCGGCCGGACGACGTCAAGATCGAGATCGACGAGGAGAAACTCAAGGCCCACTTCGCCCAGCACGCGGGCGACTACGCCCAGCCCGAGCGCCGCAAGCTCAGCCAGATTCTCCTGCGCGACGAGGCCGCCGCCGCCAAGGCCGCCGCCGCCCTCAACGAAGGCCGCAAGCCCGACACCGTGGCGAAGGACGTGGGCGGCGCGTTCACCGACCTCGGCTGGGTGGGGCGCGACGGCATGCTCGCCAGCATCGGCGACCCGGCGTTCGCCGCCAAGGCGGGCGCGATCCTGCCGCCGCTCAAAACCCCGCTCGGCTGGCACGTGGTGATCGTCGAGGACATCCGCCCCGCCCACGCCGCCGATTTCGCCGAGGCCCGCGCCAAGGTCGAGGCCGCCGTCCGCGCCGAGGAAGCGGTGGGCGCGCTCTACCGCCTCTCCACCGCGGTCGAGGACGCCCTCGCCGCCGGGGCCACCCTCGAGGAGGCCGCCAAGACCAACGCCCTCCGGGTCCACATGCTCGACGGCGTCGACGCCGAGGGCGCCGGGGTCGACCCCAAGACCGCCGAGGGCCTGCCCGCCCTCGCCGAGGCGGTCAAGGCGGGCTTCGGCCAGGAGGTCGGCACCGTCAGCCCGCTGATGGAATACGAGGGCGAGCCGGGCGGCTACTTCATCGTCCGCACCGACGCCGTCACCCCGGCCGCGCTCAAGCCGTTCGCCGAGGTGCGCGCCGAGGTGCTCGCCGCCTGGCGCGCCCGCGAGCAGCAGACCGCCGCCGTCGCCAAGGCCGAGGAGATCGCCAAGGGCTTCGCCGAGGCCGCGGATTCCGCCGCCTTCGCCAAGGCCAACGGCCTCAAGCTCGACACCACGCCGGAACTCTACCGCTCCCAGGGCGGCAACCTGCCGCAGGCGCTGGTGGCGAAGCTTTTCGCCCTCGAACCCGGCCAGGCCGCCAGCACCCCCGCCCCCGGCGGCGCGGTGGTGGCCCGCCTCAAGCGCATCGAGGCGGTGGACCCCAAGCTGTTCGACGCCGACCTGGAACAGGGCAAGCGCCAGATTCGCAGCGCCCTGGGCGACGCCCTGCTCGGCCCGTTCAGCGCCCAGCTCGCCGACACCTACAAGATGAAGCAGTACCGCAGCGTCGACAGCTTGGTGCAGGAGATCCGCTGACATGCTCGCGACGCCGGATTTCGACACCTTCCGCACCGCCTACGACCGGGGCGCCGCCCAGCTCGTCTGGACCACCATGCCTGCCGACCTCGAAACCCCGGTGTCGGTGATGCTGAAACTGGCGGGGGACGCGCCCAACAGCTTCCTCCTCGAATCCGTCGAGGGCGGCGCGGTGCGCGGCCGCTACTCGTTCGTCGGCCTCGCGCCCGACGTGATCTGGCGCTGCTCCGGCGAGGCGGCGGAAATCAACCGCGACGCCCTCGCGAACCCCGACGCCTTCGTCCCCGAGGCCGCCAAGCCGCTCGATTCCCTGCGCGCGCTGATCGACGAAAGCCGGGTCGAAATCCCCGACGGACTGCCGCCGATGGCCGCCGGGCTGGTGGGCTACATGGGCTACGACACGGTGCGGCTGGTGGAGGCGATCCCCGCCGACAACCCCGACCTCCTCGGCGTGCCCGACGGCCTGTTCGTCCGCCCCACCCTGATCGCGGTGTTCGACACCATCGCCGACACCCTCACCCTGGTCACCCCGGTGCGCCCCGCGCCCGGCGCCTCGGCCGAGGCCGCCTACGCGCAAGCCGCCCGCCGCCTCGAAGCCGCCCTCGCCAGCGTCGGCCAGGCCCTGCCCGCCCCCGGCGGCCAGGAGCCGGAAGCCCCGCCCGCGCCGCAGTCCAACATGACCCGCGACGCCTTCCGGGCGATGGTGGAAAAGGCCAAGGACTACATTCTCGCGGGCGACATCTTCCAGGTGGTGCTGTCGCAACGGTTCCGCATTCCGTTCGCGCTGCCGCCCTTCGCGCTTTATCGCGCGCTCCGCCGCACCAACCCGTCGCCGTTCATGTTCTACTTGAACTTCGGCGGCTTCCAGGTTGTCGGCGCTAGCCCCGAAATCCTCGTGCGCCTGCGCGACGGCACCGTAACGATCCGCCCGATCGCCGGAACCGCCCCCCGCGGCGCCACCAAGGCCGAGGACGCCCGCCTCGCCGCCGAACTCCTCGCCGACCCCAAGGAACTCGCCGAGCACCTGATGCTCCTCGACCTCGGCCGCAACGACGTCGGCCGCGTCGCCGAGGTCGGCTCCGTCAAGGTCACCGACAAGATGGTGATCGAGTACTACTCCCACGTCATGCACATCGTCTCCAACGTCACCGGCCGCATCCGCGACGGCCAGGACGCCATGGACGCGCTGATGGCGGGCTTCCCCGCCGGAACCGTCTCCGGCGCGCCCAAGGTCCGCGCCATGGAAATCATCGAGGAGCTGGAGCCGGTCAAACGCTGCGTCTACGCCGGGTGCATCGGCTACATCTCCGGCAACGGCGACATGGATACCTGCATCGCCCTGCGCACCGCCGTGGTCAAGGACGGCCAAATGTACGTCCAGGCGGGCGGCGGCATCGTCGCCGACAGCGATCCGGACAAGGAATACATGGAAAGCTGCAACAAAGCCCGCGCCCTCCTCCGCGCCGCCGAAATCGCGCCGAGGTATGCACGGTAGAACAAGGCCAGGGCTTCGCCCTGGACCCACCAAGGGCCTCGGGCCCTTGGATCCCATTCGTTTCCAAAGGAAAAGGGCCTCCCGAACGGAGGCCCTTTTCCTTTGGAAGTGAGCGCGGGGTCCGGGGGGTCCGAGACCCCCCGGCGGGGTTCCAGGGGCGGCGCCCCTGGCCTAGTTCTGCCCGTACTTGCCTTTGGCGAGGGTGGAGATCGGCACGAACTGGAAGCCTTTGGCGCGCATGTGCGGTTGCCATTCGGCGAGGGCTTCGATGGTGGTATCGCGGGGGTGGCCGATGGCGATGGCGGAGCCGGTCTTGCGGGCGTGCTCCTCGATGCGGTGGAGTTGGGCGCGGATCGCCGCCGGGTCCGGGCTGTCGTCGATGAAGACGTTGCGGACGAGGTTGGGGACCTGGTGCGCGGTGGCGACCTTGCCCCCCACCGAGCGGGCGCTGGTGAGGGAATCGAGGAACAGCAGGCCGTCGTCCTTGAGTTCGCGCATCACCACCTGCATGCCGCGTTCGTCGGCGGTGAAGCGGCTGCCCATGTGGTTGTTGATGCCGACGTAGCCCGAGAACGACGCCAGCGCGTGTTGCAGGCGGGCGCGGATGGTTTCGTCGCTCATGCCGGTGAGGAGCGCGTCCGGTCCGGGGTCGTTGTTGCCGCCCGGTTCCATCGGCATGTGCAGCATCAGCTCGTGCCCGGCGGCGCGGGCGGCGCGGGCCTGGGCCGAAAGGTTGTGGGCGTAGCTGAGGAACGAGGTGGTGAGCGGCGGCGGCAGGTCGACGATGCGGGCGGAGCGTTTCGCGTCCACGCCCATGTCGTCGATGACGATGGCGATCATCGGCTTGCCCGGCTCGGGCGTGAAGGCGACGGCGTTCTTCCGCCACGCGGGCAGCGCCGGGGTCGGCGCGGGCAGCACCGGCGGCGGCAGGGCGGCGACCTCGGGAGCCTTGATCTCCGGCGGTTTCACCGCGGGCGCGGCTTCGACCGGCGGCGGCGCTTCCCGCCGCGCCGCCTTGGGCGCGACCGGGGAGATCGGCGCCGGGCGGTCGGCGAAGCGGGAGGCGCCCCACCAGCCGATGGTGCCGCCGATCGCGAGCGCGGCGAACACCGCCACAGCCACCGCCGCCGTGGCGCCATGGCCCCGGGTCAACCGCTGCAAAGCCGTCGGTTTGGCCTTGCCGCCGCTTTTCCGCTTGCGTCCCGTCCGCGCCGCCACCGTCCGCTCTCCAGATCCGAAAAAAACCGAGCCGGGACCATACACCACCCGGCCCGCGCGGACCACCCTCACCCGGACTTGACGCCAAAGGCCGCGCCGGTCCATCCTGTCGGACTGGTTCCGGAACGGGGTTGCGCCGATGTATCTGCTGATCGACAACTACGACAGCTTCACCTACAACCTCTGGCATTATCTCGGCGAACTCGGCGCCGAGGTCGAGGTGGTGCGCAACGACGCCCTGACGCCCGAGCAGGCGCTCGCCAAAGGCCCCCAAGGCATCATTCTTTCGCCCGGCCCCTGCGACCCCGACCGCGCGGGCATCTGCTTGCCGCTGATCGGCCTCGCGGCGGCGCGCAAGCTGCCGCTGTTCGGCGTCTGCCTCGGCCATCAGGCGATCGGCCAGTGGTTCGGCGGCAAGGTGGTGCGCGCGCCCGAGCCGATGCACGGCAAGGTGTGCGAAATCCACCATCGCGGCTCCGACGTGTTCGCGGGCCTGCCCGACCCGTTCCTCGCCACCCGCTACCATTCCCTGCTGGTGGAGCGCGCCTCCCTGCCCGCCTGCCTCGACGCCACGGCGGCGAGTCCGGACGGCCTGATCATGGGCCTCGCGCATAAGGATCTGCCGATCTACGGCGTGCAGTTCCACCCGGAGAGCATCGCCTCCGAGCACGGCCACGACATCCTCCGCAATTTCCTCTCCCTCGCCGGAGGCACCCGGCGCGCCGCCTGAAAGACCCGACCGAAATGAGCGACCTGAAATCCACCCTCGCCCGCCTCGCGACCGGCGAAACCCTGTCGGAGGCCGAGGCGGCCGAAGCGTTCGACGTGATCATGTCGGGCGGCGCCACGCCCTCGCAGATCGGCGCGCTGCTGATGGCGCTGCGCCTGCGCGGCGAAACCGTCGACGAGATCACCGGCGCGGCGCGGACGATGCGCGCCAAGGCGCTCCAGGTGAAGGCCCCGGCGGGCGCCATCGACATCGTCGGCACCGGCGGCGACAGCTCGGGCACCTACAACATCTCCACCGGCGCGGCCCTGTGCATCGCCGCCTGCGGGGTGCCGGTGGCGAAGCACGGCAACAAGGCGCAAACCTCCAAATCCGGCTCGGCGGACGTGCTGCGGGCGCTCGGCGTCAACCTCGACGCCGATATGCCGGTGGTGGAGCGCGCCATCGCCGAGGCGAAGATCGGTTTTCTCCTCGCCACCCGCCACCACAGCGCGATGAAGGAAGTGGGGCCGACCCGGCAGGAAATCGGCACCCGCACGATCTTCAACATCCTCGGCCCGCTCTCCAACCCCGCCGGGGTGAAGCGGCTGGTGATCGGCGTCTACGCCCAAGCGTGGATCGAGCCGTTGGCCGCGGTGCTGGGCAAGCTCGGGGCGGAGCGCGCCTGGGCGGTGCACGGCTCCGACGGCCTCGACGAAATCACCACCACCGGCCCCACATCCGTCGCCGAGTGGAAGGACGGCCGCATCTCGACCTTCGAGATCGCGCCGGAGGACGCCGGGTTGGCGCGGGTTTCGGCCGACCGCCTCAAGGGCGGAGACCCGGAATTCAACGCCGCCGCCCTGCGCGCGATCCTCGAGCCGGAGGTGCCGGAGGCGCTCCTGCCGCTCAAGGACGTGGTGGCCCTCAACGCCGCCGCCGCGCTGCTGGTGGCCGACGTGGCGTCGTCGCTCGCCGACGGCGTCGCCCGCGCCAAGGCGGCGATGGAAACCGGCGCCGCCAAGGCGGTGCTCGCCGAATTCGTCCGCATCACCAACGGGGCCTGAGCGCGTGTCCGACATTCTCGCGAAAATCTGCGCCGACAAGCGCGACGAGATCGCCGCCGCCAAGGCCGCCGTGCCGCTGGCGCGCCTGATCGGCGAGGCCGCCGACCAGGCGCCGCCGCGCGGCTTCGCCGCGGCGCTGACGCGGGCGGCGGAGACCGGCTTCGGCCTGATCGCCGAAATCAAGAAGGCCTCGCCCTCCGCCGGGCTGATCCGCGCGGATTTCGACCCGGCGGCGCTGGCGCGCGCCTATGCGGCGGGCGGCGCCGCCTGCCTCTCGGTGCTCACCGACGCGCCCTACTTCCAGGGCAGCCGCGCCGCCCTCGAAGCGGCGCGCCAGGCGGTCGACCTGCCGATCCTGCGCAAGGACTTCATGCTCGACGTCTATCAGGTGGTGGAGGCCCGCGCCTGGGGGGCGGACTGCATTCTCCTGATCATGGCGGCGCTGGAGGATTCCCAGGCCCGCGACCTCGAACAGGCGGCCGCCGACCTCGGCCTCGACGTGCTGATCGAGGTTCACGACGCGGCGGAGTTCGACCGGGCGCTCAAGCTCGAAAGCCCGCTGATCGGCGTCAACAACCGCAACCTCAAGACCATGACCACCGACCTCGGCACCACCGAGACCCTGGCCGCGCGCCTCCCGGCGGGCCGGGTGCTGGTGGCGGAAAGCGGTCTCAAGACCCGCGCCGACCTCGACCGCATGGCCAAGGTCGGCGCCCGCCGCTTCCTGGTGGGCGAAAGCCTGATGAAGCAGCCGGATGTGGCAGCGGCGACCCGGAGCCTGCTGGGCGTCTGATCGGGCTTGCGTTTCGGTGCGAACTTAAGTAGAACAAACGCAGGGTTTCCGTTCTGCGAGGTTGCACCATGCTCACCGTCAAGCAACGCGATCTGCTGCTGCTGATCGACCGCCATCTCAAGCGGTCCGGCGTGGTGCCCTCGTTCGACGAGATGAAGGATGCCCTCGGCCTCAAGTCGAAGTCGGGCATCCATCGCCTCATCACCAGCCTCGAGGAACGGGGCTTCATCCGCCGCCTGCCGCACCGCGCCCGCGCCCTCGAAATCGTCAAGCTGCCCGAAGGTCTTGCGGCGGAGGCGGAGGCGAGCGCCCCCGCCTTCCAGCCCACCGTGATCCCCGGCGGCTTCAAGCGCCAGTTGGTGGGCGCGCCGGTGGCGGGCGCGGCGGATGCGGTGAGCGTTCCGCTGTACGGCAAGATCGCCGCCGGCACCCCGATCGAGGCGCTGGCCGACCCCTCCAACACCATCGACGTGCCCGCCGCGCTGCTGGCGGGGGGCGAGCACTACGCCCTCACGGTGGAGGGGGATTCGATGATCGAGGCGGGCATCTTCGACGGCGACACGGTGCTGATCCGCAAGACCGACACGGTGGAGAACGGCGCCATCTGCGTGGCCCTGGTGGACCAGCAGGAGGCGACCCTCAAGCGCTTGCGCCGCAAGGGCGAATCCATCGCCCTCGAACCCGCCAACCCGCGCTACGAAACCCGCATCTTCGGCCCCGACCGGGTGTCGGTGCAGGGGCGGCTGGTGGGGCTGATCCGCCGCTACTGAGATTTTCGGATTTGCGGGCAAGGGGCGGAGTGCATCCGCTTGACGCCCGCCCCAGGTTTGACCGCATCGAAACCCGAGGAGCGATGCGCATGACCGAGACCGCCGCCGAAACCGACCCGCGCTGGACCCTGCTCGCGCGCCGCGATGCCGAGGCCGAGGGCGCGTTCGTCTACGCAGTCCTCACCACCGGCGTCTATTGCCGCCCCACCTGCCCCTCCCGCCGCGCCCGGCCCGAGAACGTGCGGTTTTTCGAAACCCCCGCGGCGGCGCGCGCCGCCGGGTTCCGCCCCTGCCTGCGCTGCGACCCGGACGGCCCCTCCCGCGCGGAGGCGAACGCCGGAAAAGTCGCCGACCTCTGCCGCTTCATCGAAGCGGCGGAGCGTGCCCCCTCCCTCGCCGAGCTGGCCGCCCGCGCCGGGTGGAGTCCCTACCACCTGCACCGCACCTTCAAGGCGGTCACCGGTCTGACGCCCCGCGCCTACGCTGCCGCCCGCCGCGCCGAACGCCTGCGCGCGGCGCTGGACGGCGGCGAGAGCGTCGCCGGGGCGGTCTACGCCGCGGGCTACGGCTCGCCCAGCCGGATGTACGAGGGCGGCGAACTCGGCATGACGCCCAATCGCTTCCGCCACGGCGGCGCGGCGGAGGACATCGTCTACGCCTTCGGCCGCAGCGATCTCGGCCCGGTGCTGGCGGCGGCAACGCCGCGCGGCATCTGCGCGATCCTGCTGGGGGACGACGAGGCGGCGATGCGCGCCGAGCTGGCGCGGCGCTTCCCCAAGGCCGCCCTCTCCCCCGCGCCGCCGGAGTTCGCCGACACCGTGGCCCGGGTGGTGGCGATGATCGAGACGCCGAAGCTCGGCCTCGACCTGCCGCTCGACATTCGCGGCACCGCATTCCAGCGCCGGGTGTGGGCGGCGCTGCGGAACATTCCGGCAGGCGAAACCGTCACCTATTCCGACATCGCCGAGCGCCTCGGCCTGCCGCCGCGCGCGGTGCGGGCGGTGGCGGGCGCGTGCGCCGCCAATCCGGTGGCGGTGGCGGTGCCCTGCCACCGGGTGAAGCGGCGGGACGGCGCCCTTGCCGGATATTACTGGGGCCTGTGGCGCAAGCGCGCCCTGATCGACCGCGAGGGAGGCGGATGACCGCAACCGTAACGATCCTTCTGCCCACCGGTTTCCGCGCCGACGACGTGCGCGCCCTGCACGGCCGCGACGCGGAGGCCCTGTCCGAACGGGCCACCGCGAACGGCTTCGCCAAGGGCATCGCGTGGGACGGCGCCCCGGCGCTGCTGACCCTCGACTTCGACCCCACCGCCGTGACGGCGCATCTGGCGGTGGACGGCGACGCGGGGGCGGACGCGGCAAAGCGCCTGGAGGCCATGGCGCGGCGGATGCTGGGGCTGACCCAGAAGGTCGAGGCGTTCGAGGCGCTGCACGGGGCGCACCCGCTCCTGGGGCCGCTGATCGCCCGCCGCCCGGGGCTGCGGGTGCCCCTCGCCGCGACGCCGTTCGAGGCGCTGATGTGGGCGGTGATCGGCCAGATGATCTCGGTGGAAGCGGCCACCGCGATCCGCCGCAAGGTGGTGCGGGCGGGCGGTCTGCGCCATTCCTCGGGCCTCGCCTGCCAGCCCGACGCCGCCGCCCTCGCCGCCCAGCCGGAAGAGGCGTTGCGCGCCGCCGGGCTTTCGCGCGCCAAGGCCGCCACCCTCAAGGCCCTCGCCGAACGCCTGGCGGAAGGGCCGCCGCTGCCGGAAGCCTGGGCCGACGAGCCGCCCGCCGAGGAGATCCGCGCCCGCCTCTCGGGGATTCGCGGCATCGGTCCCTGGACCGTCGGCTACGCGCTGCTGCGCGGTTTCGGCTGGCTCGACGGCTCGCTCCACGGCGACGTGGCGGTGCGCCGCAACCTCCAACTGCTGCTGAAGCGCGAGGACAAGCTCACCGAGGCGGAAACCGAAGCCTGGCTCGCCCCGTTCTCGCCGTGGCGGGCGCTGGTGGCCGCGCACCTGTGGGCGCTGCGACGCGACGAAGGCTACTGACCGATCCCCTCCGCCGACCGGACGTCCGGACGGCCCGTCGCGTGTCACGAGAGCCGCCACGACGTGCGGCAGCGCCTTCCCGCATCGTCACCCCCGGTCAAGCCGGGGGTGACGATGTGTGGGGGCGCGCCTGTTTCGTCACGGCCGCAAAGGTGAGGCCGGGGCATAAGCGACGTTAGCCGGACATCGGTGATCGGGTGCGGCGCGTGGGTTACGGGTCGTCGTCGCCGTCGTCGGCGCCGCTCCGGCCCCAGGGGCGGCGGCCGCTGTGGGCGCGGGTGCTGTCGGCGCGGATTCGGGTCGGCTCCAGCCAGATCGCCAGCGCACCTTCGCGGGCGAGGTCCCCGGCGTCCAGCAGCAGCGGCGCGGCGCAGGCGGCGCGTGCGGGCGGCGGAACCGGGAAGCGGGCGATCACCACCCGCGCCTCGGCGCAATCGTCGGCGAGGCTGGCGGGGGTGGCGCGCGCCACCGCGCCGCCGGGCGCGGCGCAGCCCTCGGCGTCGCAGCGCCAGCCGCCCGGCTCCACCGGCAGGCCGGTGCGCGCCCGCCACACCGCGCGGGCGAAGGCGCCGCGGCCGCCGATCGTGCCGTAGCCTTCGTCCCGCCGCACCGCCAGCACCGCGCCGCCGGGCGACACCAGCAGGTCGGGCGGCGTCACCGTCAACGGCGTGGCGAAGCCGAGGGCGACGAGGGCGACGCCGAGCAGCCGGGCGCGCCCCTGCCCCAGGCACAGCGCCAGCCCGCCCACCGCGCACAGCGCCACCCCCGCGTCGGGCATCACTCCGAGCCAGAGGTGCCCGGGCCACGCGGCGACGGTGGCGGCGACCCGGTCGATCCAGGCGAGGCCGAGTGCCATGGCGTGGAGGGGAATCGCCTCTCCCCCGAACGGCGCGGCGAACCCCGCCGCCATCCCCCACGGCATCACCCACAGGCCGAGCACCGGCACGCCGAGAAGGTTGGCGGGCAGCGCATGCACCGCCACCTGGCCGAAGTGGTAGAGGGCGAACGGCGCGGTGGCGACGGTGGCGACCAGGGTGGTGGCGAAGGTGCCCGCGAGGGCGATGGCGGCGCCGCGCAGACCGGCGGGCAACCCCCGGAACGGCAGGCTGAGGAGCGGCGAGCGATACGCCGCGATCAGCGCCAGCACCGCGCCGAACGACATCTGGAAGCTCGGCCCCAGCACCGCCTCCGGGTCCAGCAGCGTCACCGCCGCCGCCGCGAGGCCGACGAGGCGCAGCGAAAACGGCGAGCGGTCCAGCATCGTCGCCGCCAGCGCCGCGCCGGTCATCATCCAGGCGCGCTGGGTGGGCAGAGAACCGCCGGACATCAGCAGATAAAGGGTGGTGAGGACGAGGGCGACGGCGGCCGCCCATTTCTTGATCGGGTGGCGCAGCGCCAGGGCGGGCACCAGCGCCAGCCCCCGCCGCACCACCAGGAAGGCGAACCCGGCGAACAGGCTCATGTGCAGGCCGGAGATCGAGAGCATGTGGGCGATGCCGCTTTCCCGCCAGGCGCGCAGGGTGTCGGGCGGCACCGCGCCGGTCTCCCCCACCATCAGCGCCACGGCGATGCCGCCCCGCGCGTCGCCGGGCGGGAAAGCCGCCAGCACCCGGCCGCGCAGGGCCTGGCGCGCCCGCTCGACGGCGGCGCGGAAGGCGGCGGTGCCGACGTCGTCGGGCGGCGGCGCCAGCTCGCGCCAGGGCGAAACCGCGCTGCCCATCGCCGAGAGGCCCTGGAACCACGCGCGGCGCGGCAGGTCGAAGGCATCCGGATGCACCGGCGGCAGCGGCGGCGACAGGCGCGCGGCGAAGGCGATGCGCGCGCCGGGCCGGGGTTCGCCGTCGTCGGCGGGAAACACCACGCGCACCGACATCGCCCCCTCGCGCCCGGCGATGCGCGCGTCGGAGAGGGTGACGCGGGTGCCGTTGAGGCGGGTCTCCAGGCTCTCCACCCGGCCGCTCACCTGGGCGAACGGCAGGGACTCGGCGAGCGGCGGCGGCGCGCGGTGGGCGGTCCAGGCGGTCCAGCCGCCGCCCGCGAGGACCAGCGCGCACGCCAGCGCGGGACCGGCGCACCCGGGCAACCGCCGCGCCGCCAGCGCCAGCGCGCACGCCAGGACCACGGCCGCGGCCCATGCCCAGGGCGGCGGTTCGAACGGCAACGCAAGATAGGCCGCCGCGCCGCCGACGAACAGCCACGGCCCCCACTCCCCCCACCCGGCCTCGGCCCGCGGCGGCTGCGCCACTTGCGATTCCCCCCGATACCCTTTGCGGCGCGCGCCCGGCGTGATAAAAAGCGCGTGCGGATCGAGACTACTCGATTTTCGCCGCCGCCGCCCGCCCGCCGCGGGTCGGCATTTTTCTTTTCCGACTGCACAGGTAGCTAGTTCGCAATGAGCGTCGTGACTCGTTTCGCTCCGTCGCCGACGGGGTTCCTCCACATCGGCGGTGCCCGCACCGCGCTGTTCAACTGGCTGTTCGCGCGCCACCACGGCGGGCGCTTCCTGCTCCGCATCGAGGACACCGACCGCGAACGCTCGACTCAGGCGGCGGTGGACGCGATCTTCGACGGCCTCTCCTGGCTCGGCCTCGACTGGGACGAACCGCCGGTGATGCAGTTCGCGCGCGCCGCCCACCACGCCGAAGTGGCGCGCACCCTGCTCGAAACCGGCAACGCCTACCATTGCTATTGCTCGCCCGAGGAACTCACGGCGATGCGCGAGGAGCAGAAGGCCAAGGGCCTGCCGATGCGCTACGACGGCCGCTGGCGCGACCGCGACCCTTCGGAAGCCCCCGCCGGGGTCAAGCCGGTGCTGCGCCTCAAGGCGCCGCGCGAGGGCGAGACGGTGATCCGCGACCACGTGCAGGGCGACGTGACCTTCGCCAATGCGCAGCTCGACGACATGATCCTGCTGCGCGCCGACGGCACCCCCACCTACATGCTCTCGGTGGTGGTGGACGACCACGACATGGGCATCACCCACGTGATCCGCGGCGACGACCACCTCACCAACGCCGCCCGCCAGACCGCCCTCTATCGGGCGTTCGGCTGGGCGGTGCCGGAATTCGCGCACATTCCGCTGATCCACGGGCCGGACGGCGCCAAGCTGTCGAAGCGCCACGGCGCGCTGGGCGCCGAGGCCTACCGCGACATGGGCATCCTCCCCGCCGCGATGCGCAACTACCTGCTGCGCCTCGGCTGGGGGCACGGCGACGAGGAGATCATCTCCACCGCCCAGGCGGTCGAGTGGTTCGACATCGACGCGGTGGGCAAGGCACCGTCGCGCTTCGACATGGTCAAGCTGATGAGCCTCAACGCCCATTACCTGCGCGAGACCGCCGACGACGCGCTGGTGGAGATGGTCCGTCCGCTGATGGAAAAGCGCCTCGAGGCGCCGCTCTCCGAAGCCGTGCTCGCCCGCCTCGCGCGCGGCATGGGCGGCCTCAAGCCCCGCGCCAAGGACCTCAACGAACTGGCCGAGGGCGCGCTGGTCTACGCCCGCGAACGCCCGCTCGCCTTCGACGACAAGGCGAAGGCGCAGATCGCCGAGGGCCGCGAGCTGCTCGCCGCCGCCGGGGCGGCGCTCGCCGCCTGCGACGCCTGGAGCCACGACCGCCTCGAAGCCGCGATCCGCGACTTCGCCGAGGCGAAAGAGGTGAAGCTCGGCAAGGTGGCGCAGCCGCTGCGCGCCGCGATCACCGGTTCCACCGTGTCGCCGCCGCTGTTCGAGGTGATGGACATCCTCGGCCGCGACGAAAGCCTCGCCCGCATCGCCGCCGCCACGGCCTGATCACCTGGGGGTAGCCCCCGAACGGTTTCCCCCGTCCGCCACCCCGGCGGACGGGGGTCTGCCCTCGCCGATCGCCGGTCGGATGCGGCGCCCCGCCGCGCAAGTTCCGGAAACGCCTGCAAATAATCGGGTCTTTGGAATCTCTCTTCCGCCCCCTACCCCAACGCGGGGTTGCGGCGCCCGGAATTTTCCCCACCCTGTCTTGAAAATTCTTTCGAAAGGAACAGGTTAAGTATCATCGCCGCAATCTTCGATGAGACGATGTCCCGCCCTACCCGAAGACGGATTCCAGCGCGCCGCGCGACACGCCATCGATACAGGGAGCTGTCATGACCTACGACAAGAAGACCGCCAGCAACACCTTCACCGTAACCGACAATTCCACCGGCAAATCCTACGAACTCCCGGTCCTGGAAGGGACGGTCGGGCCGCGCGTGGTCGACATCCGTAAATTCTACGGGGATACCGGGTGCTTCACCTACGACCCCGGCTTCACCTCCACGGGATCCTGTTCCTCCAAGATCACCTTCATCGACGGCGACGAAGGCATCCTCCTCCATCGCGGCTATCCGATCGACCAACTGGCCGAGAACTGCGACTTCCTCGAGGTCGCGTATCTCCTGCTGTTCGGCGAGCTGCCGAACAAGGAGCAGTTCGCCCAGTTCGACCACGACATCACCTACCACTCGATGCTGCACGAACAGCTGCAGCGCTTCTATTCGGGCTTCCGTCGCGACGCCCACCCGATGGCGGTGGCGTGCGGCGTGGTGGGTGCGCTCTCGGCCTTCTATCACGACAGCCTCGACTTCACCGATCCCTATCAGCGCGTCGTCGCCGAGACCCGCCTGATCGCGAAGATGCCGGTGATCGTGGCCTGGGCCTACAAGTACTCGATCGGCCAGCCGTTCATGTATCCGCGTAACGACGTGAACTACGCCTCGAACTTCCTGCACCTGATGTTCTCGGTGCCGTGCGAGCCGTACAAGATCAACCCGGTGCTGGCGCGGGCGATGAACCGCATCCTCATCCTCCACGCCGACCACGAGCAGAACGCCTCCACCTCCACCGTGCGTCTCGCCGGATCCTCGGGCGCCAACCCGTTCGCCTGCATCGCGGCGGGCATCGCCTCGCTCTGGGGTCCGTCGCACGGCGGCGCCAACGAGGCCGTGCTCAACATGCTGATGCAGATCGGCAGCAAGGACCGCGTCGGCGAATTCGTCAAGCGCGCCAAGGATAAGGACGATCCGTTCCGCCTCATGGGCTTCGGCCACCGGGTCTACAAGAACTACGACCCGCGCGCCAAGATCATGCAGCGCACCTGCCACGAGGTGTTCGACGACCTCGGCATCCACGACGAGCCGCTGCTGCAGATCGCCATGGAGCTGGAGCGCATCGCGCTGGAGGACGAATACTTCATCGAGAAGAAGCTCTACCCGAACGTCGACTTCTACTCGGGCATCATCTTCCGCGCCATGGGCATCCCCACCTCGATGTTCACCGCGCTGTTCGCTCTCGCCCGCACCACCGGCTGGGTCGCGCAGTGGCTGGAGATGATCGACGATCCGGAGCTCAAGATCGGCCGTCCGCGCCAGCTCTACACCGGCGCCACGCAGCGCGACTTCGTGCCGCTCGACAAGCGCTGACGCCCCTGAAACGCCACGAAACGGCGGCCTTCCCGGCCGCCGTTTTCATTTGCGGGCGATGGCGGCCGCGCCGCTCGCGGCGATCGCCAGCGCCATCGCGGCGAGCAGCAGGAACCCGGGCACCCAACTGCCGCTGACCTGCACGGCGTAGCCCACCAGGGTGGGACTGGCGGCGGCGATGAGGTAGCCGACGCCCTGGACGAACGCGGCGATGCGGCGGTTGTCGTCCTGCCCCCGGGCACGCTCCATGATCAGGGTGAAGATCACCGCGAAGCCGCCGCCCGAGGCGTAGCCGCCGCACAGCACCCACAGCGGCCACCAGCCCGGCGCCGCCAGCAGCCCCAGCGGCATCGCCAGCCACGCCAGCGCCACCGAGACCAGCGGCGCGAACCGCGACACCCGCGCCCCCATCAGCAGCGGCACGCCGAACGACCCGGCGAGGCCGAGAATCTGGAACAGCGCGGCGGCGTAGCCCGCCTCGGACACGCTCAGCCCGCCCGCCTCGCCGAGGTAGCGCGGCAGCCATGCGGTGAGGCCGTAGAACAGGAAGGTCTGGCCGCCGAAGGTAATGCCCAGCAGCCACGGCATCGCCCGCCGCCACACCGGCGGCGCGGCGTGCGGCGGCGCGGGCGGCACGTCCTCGGGCGGCGGCGCCGGGCGACGCAACAGCCGCAGCCACAGCAGCGCCGAGAGCAGCGCCAGCGCCGCCCACACCGCGATCGCGAAGCGCCAGCCGGCGACCGCGGCGATCGGCGCGGTGAACCCGGCGCAGGCCATCGCCCCCAGGCTCATGGCGAACACGTCGACGCCGGTCATCATCCGCCGCTGACGGTAGAAATCGCGCATGATGATCATCAGCGCGACGATGTTGCCGATGGTGATGGAGACGCCGATCAACGCCGTGCCCGCCAGCGCCGTGGCGAAGCCGTCGACCGCGCGCAGGATCGTGCCCGCGCCCAGGCCGCCGAGGGTCAGCAGCACCCCCGCCTCGATGCCGACGCGCGCCAGCAGCCACGCGGCGAACGGCGTGGCGAGGGAGAAACACAGAACCGGCAGGGTGGTGAGCAGGCCCGCGGTAGCCACGTCGATGCCGAGATCGGCGCGGATGTCGGCGATCACCGGCGAGATCGCGGTGATCGGGCCGCGCAGGTTCACCGCGAAGGTGACGAAGGCGAACACCAGCAGGACGCGCCGCCGGTCGGCGGCGCGGGCGGAGAGAATCCGGCGCAAGGAAAGACCCGTCCGAAACGGAGCGCGGCGGCCTTTCGGCCGCCGCAGGACGCGTCAGGCGCGCTCGATCAGTTCGACCTTGTAGCCGTCCGGGTCCTCGACGAACGCGATCACCGTGGAGCCGTGCTTCATCGGGCCGGGTTCGCGGGTGATCTTCACCCCCGCCGCGCGCAGGGCGTCGCAAGCGCCGTAGATGTCGGTGACGCCGATGGCGACGTGGCCGAAGCCGGAGCCGATCTCGTAGGGGTCCTTCTGGTCCCAGTTGTGGGTCAGCTCCAGCACCGCGGTGTCGCTCTCCTCGCCGTAGCCGACGAACGCGAGGGTGAAGCGGCCGCCCTCGTAGTCGGTGCGGCGCAGCAGGCGCATGCCGAGAAGCTGGGTGTAGAACTGGATCGACTTGTCGAGGTCGAGCACGCGAATCATCGTGTGCAGCAGACGGTTGGCCATTTCCGGATCCTTAGGCTTCGGGGGTGGGCGTGTCGCCGTCCATATGGGGCGGCGCCGGGAGCGGTGCAACCGCGATCCGCCCCAGGCGCATCACCACTTCGGCGGCTCGGTCGCTGGGGCTGGCGAACGGTCCGACCAGCGCCGTCAGCGCCGCGCCGGTCTCGTCGAGGAAGGCGGCGCGCGCCGCGCCGTCGCACAGCAGGCGGTCGGCGGCGGCGGCGAGGGCCTCCGGCGTGCATGCCTCCTGAAGAAACTCGGGGACGATCATCCGGTCCGCCACGTGGTTGAGCAGCGTGGCGTACTTGATCGAGATCATCTTGCGCGCCAGCCAGGCGGAAATCGGCGAGCCGCGATAGCCGACCACGAACGGCACCCGCGCCCGCGCCAGCTCCAGCGCCACGGTGCCCGAGGTGGCGAGCGCCGCGTCGGCGGCGGCGAAGGCGTTCCACCGCTCCGCCTCGCCCCGCACCACGTGGGGCGGGCGCGCCCAGGAACGGGTTTCCGCCACCACGGTGTCGGCGACAGTGGCGACGGTGGGAATCACCACCTGGAGGTCGGGATGCCGGGCGCGCAGCAAATCCGCCGCCGCCTTCAGCACCGGCAGCATCCGCACCACCTCGTTGCGGCGCGAGCCGGGCAGCACGCAGAGCACGGTGTCGGCGGGGGCGATGCCGTGGCGGGCGCGGAAGTCGTCCCCGTCGCCCTTGCCCGCGCCGCCCTCGATCACCGGGTGGCCCACGTGGGTGGCGGCGAGGCCGTGGGGGGTGAAATACGGCGGCTCGAAACCCAGCAGGCACAGCAGATGATCGAACTGCCGGGCGATGGTCTTGGCGCGCCCGGGCTTCCACGCCCACACCATCGGCGCGACGTAATGCACCCGGGGCACCCGGCTGCCCTGCGCCTTCAGCGCCTTGGCGACGCGGCCGTTGAAGCCGAGGGAATCGATGGTCACCACCACCGCGGGGGCCTTGGCCGCCACGTCGTCGGCCACCGCGCGCACCCGGCGCAGCACCGTGGGGATCTTCGGCACCACCTCGGCCAGACCCATCACCGCGATGTCGGCCTGGGGGAACAGCGAGACCAGCCCCTCCTCCGCCATGCTCTCGCCGCCCACACCGGCGAAGCGCACGGCGCCGCCGGTGCGGCGCTTCAGCGCCTGCATCAGCCGCGCGCCGAGAATGTCGCCGGAAGGCTCCCCGGCGACGAGGTAGACCAGCGGCGGCGCGGCGGCGAGACCCTGGACGAACAGCCCGAGCGCGTCGGCCCGCGCGCCCACGGCGGCGGCATCCAGCACCAGCGCCGCCCCCGCCTCCACCGCGATGCCACGCAAACCGGCGGCGGCGGCGGCCTCGACGGTGTCGACGCCGATGGTGGGAAGATCGAGGCGGCGGTCCTGCCCCGGCTTGCACACCTTCACCAGCACGCCGCCCGGCCCTTCGCGCTTCACCTCGGCGCAGCGGGCAAGCATGCGGTCGGTGCCCTCCACCGCTTCCACCGCCAGCACGATGCCCTGTTGCACCACCGCGCCCTGCCCCACGTCGAGGGCGCCGATGCCCTTCGCCACCTCGACGCCGCGCGCGATGTCGGCGAGGGCGTCGGCGTCGGGCGCCAGGGTGCCGTAAAGCCCTTCGCGGGCGAGAATGTCGGAGAGGATTTCATGAGCGCCCTTGAGCGCCAGGCCCTCGCGGGCGAACTCGGCGGCGACCGCGCGCAGCAGGCCGTCGTCCCCCAGCGCCTTGCCGCCGACGCGGGCGAGGAACGCGGCGCCCCGGGCGTCGGGCTTGAGCGCCGCCAGCGACGGGCGGCGGATCGACCCGGCGAACACCACCTCGGCCACTCCGGCGTCCTTCAGCACCCGGAACGCCTCGCCGAGGGCGCCCAGGCGCACCGCCGCATGGGGCGCCTCGGCGGCGAGCGTCGGGTCCGCATAGCCTTCAAGGAGAAGCACGAACGGCTCCCGCCCGGCGGCGCGGCAGGCGGACACCAGCAGCCGGGGGAGATCGCCGCCCCCGGCGATGATGCCGATCTTGCCCGCGTCGCCCATCGGGCCGTCCTTTCAGCTCTCCGCTTCGAGCGACAACGGCTGGCAGATGCCGCGCGACGAGTCCTGACGCATGAAGCCGACGATCTCCATCACCGGCTCGCACTCGGAGAACAGGCTGGCGACGTCTTCCACCCGCTCGGTCATCGTGCCCTCGGGCGCGAACAGCATGCGGTAGGCGCGGCGCAGGGTGTGGATGGTCTCGCGGCTGAAGTTGCGGCGCTTCAGGCCGACGATGTTGAGGCCCTGGAGGTGGGCGCGGTTGCCCAGCACCGAGCCGTAGGGGATCACGTCGAACTCGATGCCCGAGGCGCCGCCCACCATCGCCTGATGGCCGATGCGCACGAACTGGTGCACCGCCGAAAGCCCGCCGATGATCGCGTAATCCCCCACCGTGACGTGGCCGCCCAGGGTGGCGTTGTTGGCGAAGATGCAGTGGCTGCCGACGATGCAGTCGTGCGCCACGTGGGCGCCGACCATGAACAGGCAGCCGTCGCCCACCTGGGTGAGCATGCCGCCGCCCTCGGTGCCGGGGTTCATCGTCACCCCTTCGCGAATCTGGTTGCGCTTGCCCACCACCAGACGCGACGGCTCGCCGTGATACTTGAGGTCCTGCGGGCGGTGACCGATCGAGGCGAACGGGTAGATCACCGTGCCCTCGCCCACCTCGGTGCGCCCGTCCACCACCACGTGCGAAATCAGCCGCACCCCGGCGTCGAGTTTCACGTCGGGTCCGACCACGCAGAACGGGCCGATCTCCACGGTGTCCGCGAGCGTCGCGCGCGGGTCGATCTGTGCGCTCGGATGAATGTTCGGCATGCTCAATTATCCAGGATCATGGCGGCGTAGAGCGCTTCGGCCACGGTCTGCCCGTCCACCTTCGCCTCGCCGCGGAACTTCCAGACGTTGCCCCGGCGGCGCTCCTTGGTGACGTGGATGTGCAACTGGTCGCCCGGCACCACCGGCTTGCGGAAGCGGCACTCGTCCACGCTCATGAAATAGACGAGCTTGCCCTCGGCCTCCGGCCCCATGGTCTGCACCACCAGCACCGCGGCGGTCTGCGCCATCGATTCGACGATCAACACCCCCGGCATCACCGGATGCCCCGGGAAGTGCCCCTGGAAGAACGGCTCGTTGACGCTGACGTTCTTAAGCCCCACCGCGCTCTCGTCGATCTTGAGATCGATGATCCGATCGACCATCACGAACGGGTAGCGATGCGGAATCATCTCCATGATCCGCTGAACGTCGATGATCGCCTTTTCTTCCGCCATCACGCGAAAACCTTTCCGTTTCTGTTCCCCCCGATGCCGGAGGCGTTTGACCTGAAGACCGTCCTCCCCCCGGAGTCGATCATGCACCGTGTTTCTTGGCGAGGCGCTCGAGCATGCCGATCTGCCGCCAGTGTTCCTTGGCCGGAACCGCCGGGCTGCCGATCACCGTCTGCCCGGCGGGCACGTCGCGCATCACCCCCGACTGGGCGCCGATGCGCGCGCCGGGGCCGATCTTGAGGTGCCCGGTGATGCCCGCCTGACCTCCGGCGACGACGAAATCGGCGAACCGGGTCGACCCCGACACGCCCACCTGCGCCACCAGGACGCAACCGCGCCCGAGTTCGACGTTGTGCCCGATCTGCACCAGATTGTCGATACGGCAGCCTTCGCCGATCACCGTATCCGGCCCGGCGCCGCGGTCGATGGTGGTGTTGGCGCCGATCTCGACGTCGTCGTGGATCACCACGCGGCCGAGCTGCGGCACCTTGAGGTGGCCCTTCGGCCCCATGGCGAAGCCGAAGCCGTCCTGCCCGATCGCCGCGCCCGCGTGGATCCACACCTTGTTGCCGACCACGGTGTACGACAGCACCGCGTTGGAGCCGATGTAGCAATCGTCGCCGATGGTGACGCCGTCGCGCAGCACCGCGCCCGCGCAGATGTGGCAGCGGTCGCCGATTTCCACCCGCGCGCCGATCACCGCCCCCGCCTCGATCCGCACGTCGGCGCCGACGACCGCGGTCGGGTCGATCACCGCCTGGGGCGAAATCCCGGCGTCGGTGGTGGACTGGGGATAGAACGCGTGCGCGATCAGCGCATAGGCGCGGTATGGCTCGGGCGAGAGGATCAGGCCCATGCCCGCCGGGGCGCGGTCGGCGAGATCCGGGTGGACCACGCACGCCCCCGCGCCGCTCGCCTCGAACGCCTGCACGTACTTGCGGTTGTCGAGGAAGCTGATGTCCTCGGCCCCGGCGCGGTAGAGCGGCGCCACGTCGGTGATGGTCCGGTCGGCCGTCGCCGGATCGGCCAGCTCGCCGCCGCCCAGCGCCGCGAGATGCGCGAGCGTGAACGGCCCTTCACGCCGGTAGAATCGGGAATCGGTCATCGCGGAAACTCCAAAAACGCGCCGTTACGGCTTCTTGGTGCCCTGGGGCTTGGCGGCACCCATGGGATCGGGGAACTTCACCGACGGCATCGACTTGTTGAGGCGGTCGATCACCTCCGGCGTGACGTCGTAGGACGGGTGGAACAGCAGCACCTGGCCGCGCGGCAGCAGGATCGTCGCCCCTTCCGCCTCGGCCACCGCCGCCCAGATCTTCTGCACCTGCTGGCTCACCTGCCCGAGGGCGCTGGCGTAGGCACCCTGAAGCTGCTGCTGGCGCATCTTGAGGTCGCGCTGGAAGTCGGCGAACTTGGCCTGGAAGCCCTGCACCTTCTCGCGATAGGCGGCGGCATCGATCAGCGTCTGCTGGCGCACCAGCTCGCGCTCCTCGTCCTTCAGCGCCTTTTCCTTGGCGGCGAACTCGTCGTCGTACCGCTTGCGATAGGCGTCGAGCTCGCGGCGGATGCCCTGCACCGCCGTCGATTTTTCCATCACCTCCTGGATGTCCACCACCCGGATCACCGGGTCGGGCTTGACGGGAGCCGCGAAAGCCGCCCCCGGCGCCACCCACAACGCCACCAACGCCGCCACGCAGGCGAGGGATTTCATACGCATCGCCTCAGAACCTCGTGCCGAAGTTGAACTGGATCATCTCCGTCTCGTCGAACGACTCCTTGACCAGCGGGAAGCCGAAGTTGAGGTTCATCGGCCCCATCGGCGAACGCCAGATCACGCCGAAACCGGCCGAGACGCGGAACGCCGAGGAATAGTCCACCTCGCTGCGCTCCATGCCGTCGAACTTGCCGGCGGTGCCGACGTCGACGAACGCCTTGCCCGAGAGGCCGAGTTCCTCGGGCGTGCCGAGGGGGAAGCGCAGCTCGGCGCTCTCGTTGGTGCTCCAGTTGGAGCCGAGGGCGTCGCCGGTGGCCTTGTCGCGGGGGCTGATGCCCGCCGCCTCGAAGCCGCGCATCGAGTTCTCGCCGCCGAGGAAGTAGCGGTGGCTGATGCTGATGTCCCGGCCGAGCTTGAACATGTAGCCGAACTGACCGGTGAACCCGAGGACGTAGCCGTCCGCCAGGTCGAAATACTGCCCGGCGTTGACGTTGGTGCGCAGGAAGCGGGCGTCGCCGCCCAGGCCCGCCACGTCGTTGCCGAAGCCGAGGATGTAACCCTCGGTCGGATCGGTGCGGCTGTCGCGGCGGTCGTAGGTGAGCTTGTGGCCGATCTGCGACAGCACCGAGGTGCCTTCCTGCTCGCGGATGAAGGTCGAGGCGTCGCTGTCGACGTTCTCGATCTCGTCCTGGCGCAGAGTGTAGCGCCAGGTGTGGCGCAGGTTCTCGCTGTAGCCGTAACCCGCGCGCAGGGCGAAGCCGGTGGTCTGGTAGTCGTACGAGCTTTCGTCCTGCCAGTCGCGGGTGACGCGGAACAGGTCGAAGCCCGCCGAGAGATCGCGATTGAGGAAGTACGGCTCGGTGAAGGAGATGTCCGCCTCGGTGCCGGATTGGGCCAGGGCGACGCTGAAGTTGAGCTGCTGGCCGGTGCCGAGCAGGTTGCGCTCGCCCAGGCCGAAGATGATCTTGGCGCCGTCGGTGCTGGAATAGCCCGCGCCCAGCATCACCTCGCCGGTGGACTGCTCCTCGACCGTCACCTTGAGGGTGACCTTATCCGGATCGGTCTGCGACGGCTCGGTCTGGATGTCCACCGACTTGAAGAAGCCGAGGTTCTGGAGCCGCTGACGGGTGCGGCGCACCTTGGCGGTGTTGAAGGGGTCGCCCTCCACCAGGCGGAACTCGCGGCGGATCACCTCGTCGAGGGTGCGCAGGTTGCCGTTAATCTCGATGCGGTCCACGTAGGCGCGCACGCCCGGGTCGACGCGGAAGACGATCTCGATGGTGTTGTCTTCGCGGTTGCGGACGATGTCGGGCTTGATGTCGACGAAGGCGTAGCCCAGCGCGCCGACCGCGTCGGTGAGCGCCTGGATCGAGTTTTCCACCGCGTCGGCGTTGTACCAGTCGCCTTCGGCGAAGGTCAGCTCCTCGCGCAGCACGTCCGGATTGTCGAACTCCGGCAGGGTGGTCTCGATGCCGATGCGCGAAATCTTGTAGCGCGCCCCTTCGTCCACGGTGAAGGTGAGGAAGAACCCTTCCCGGTCGGGCGTCAGCTCGGCCACCGCCGACTGAATGGCGAAATCGGCATACCCCTTCGAGAGATAGAAGCGGCGCAGCTTCTCGCGGTCGAACGCCATGCGCTGCGGGTCGTAGGTGTCCGACGAGCTGAGGAAGCGATACCACGCGGTTTCCTTGGTGAGGATTTCGTCGCGCAGGCGGTCGTCGGAATAATGGGTGTTGCCGTTGAAGGAAATCTTGCGGACGTAGGTGATCGGCCCTTCGTTGATCTCGAACACCAGGTCGACGCGGTTCTGATCCTGCTGGATCACCTTGGGTTCGACGGTGGCGCCGTAGCGACCGGCGCGGCGGTAGATTTCCTGGATGCGCTCGACGTCGGACAGCACGCGCGCGCGGGTGTAGACCGAGCGCGGGCGCATCCGCACCTCCGCCTGGAGGTCCTCGTCCTTGATGCGCTTGTTGCCTTCGAAGACGACGCGGTTGATCACCGGGTTCTCGACCACCGCGACCACCAGATCGTTGCCCTCGCGACGGATCCGCACGTCGGCGAACAGGCCGGTGGCGAACAGGCTCTTGAGCGACTTGTTGACCCGCTCGGTGTCGATGCGGTCACCCTCCTGCAGCGCCATGTAGGAGCGGATCGTCGCATCCTCGATGCGCTGGGTGCCCTCGACCCGGATGTTTTCGAGCGACTGGGCGTGCAGCGCGCCGAGCGGAAGCATCCAAAGCGTAGCCGCGATCATTCCCCGCCGAACCCGGCGACCGAACCCATTTGCGCGCATCTATTGCCGCCCCCCAGTCAAGACTTCGAACCCCGCCGCCCCCGTGGTTACGAGAGCCAGCGGACAATGTAGCGCGAAACGTCGTTCCACGTCGCCAGGATCATCAGGGCGCCGACGACGCCGACCCCGATCTTGAGGCCGATGTCCTGCACCCGTTCCGACAGCGGGCGCCCGCGCACCGCCTCGAACGCATAAAACAGCAAATGCCCCCCGTCTAGCAAGGGGATCGGCAAGATGTTGATGAGGCCGAGGTTGACCGAGAGCACCGCCATCATCGTGACGAGCGGCAGCACCCCCGCCGCGGCGGCATGGGCCGAGGCCTCGGCGATACGGATCGGCCCGCCGATCTCGCCCGCGCCGCGCACGCCGCGGATCATCTGCCCGATGGCGACGAAGGTGTCGCGCACGATGCCGCCGGTCAGCCGGGTGGCGGAGGCGAGCGCGCCGAACGGCCCCTGGCGCTCGATCACCGTCTCGCCCGAGGCGGTCACGCCCATCAGCGGCGTGCGCTCCACGTCGCCGAAGCGGTCGGTGCGCTCGACCACGCGCGGCCGCACCGAGACGTCGACGCGGCGCCCGCCCCGGTCCACCGTCACCGCCATCGCGCGATCGACCGATAGCTGGGTCATCTGCCGCACCTGCTCGAAGCGGGTCACCGCCTTGCCGTCGATGGCAAGGAAGCGGTCGCCCGGGCGCAGGCCCGCCGCCTCGGCCGCCGAATGCGGCAGAACCTCGCCGATCACCGGGCGAGTCGAGGGCTGGCCGACGATCATGAACACCGCGGCGTAGACGAGGATCGCGAAAATCATGTTGGCCGCCGGACCGGCGGCGACGATCGCCATGCGCGCCCACACCGGCTGGGTGGGAAAGGCGTGGCGCGGGTCGGCGGCGACGGCCTTGCCGTCGGCCCGGGCGCTCGCGGCGTCGGCGTCGCCCAGCATGCGCACGTAGCCGCCGAGCGGGATCACGCAGAACTTCCAGCGCGTACCCCGGCGGTCGACGAAGCCGAACAGCTCGCGCCCGAAGCCGATGGAAAACGCCAGCACCTTCACGCCGAACTTGCGGGCGACGAGAAAATGGCCGAGTTCGTGGACGAACACCACGCCCGAGAGGACGAACAGGAACGCCAGGGTCTGGTACAACGCCATTACCGCATCCTCGATTGGCCGGGCGCCGCCGCGACGGTGCGCGCAAGCCCGCGAATTTCCGCCTCGGCGCGGCGGCGCGCCTCGGCATCCAGGTCGAGGACGTCCGCGATCGACCCCGGCGCGGGCCGGGCGGCGGAGGCCAGCACCCGCTCGACGATTTCCGGAATGGCGAGAAAGCCGATCTCCCGGCGCAGGAACGCCTGAACCGCCACCTCGTTGGCGGCGTTCAAGAGAGTAGGCAGCGCCCCTCCCCCCTGCAAGGCCGCGCGGGCGAGCGCGAGGCAGGGGAAGCGCGCCTCGTCGGGCGCGGCGAAGGTGAGCGCCGCCATCGCCGCGAAATCCAGGCGCTTGACCGGCGTCGGCATGCGGTCGGGCCAGGCGAGCGCCACGGCGATGGGGGTGCGCATGTCCGGCTCGCCCATCTGCGCCAGCACCGCGCCGTCGCAGTAGGACACCATCGAGTGGATCACCGACTGCGGGTGGATCACCACGTCGATGCGCTCCGGCGGCACGTCGAACAGATGGAAGGCCTCGATCACCTCCAGGCCCTTGTTCATCATCGTCGCGGAATCGATGGAGATCTTCGCGCCCATCGACCACTTCGGGTGGCTCACCGCCTGCTCGGGCGTGACGCCTTCCATCTCGCGGCGCGTGAGGGTGCGGAACGGCCCGCCCGAGGCGGTGAGGATCAGGCGCTCGACCCGCTCCGGCCGCTCGCCCGCCAGCACCTGGAAGATCGCCGAGTGCTCGGAATCCACCGGCACCAGATCGGTGCCGTGGCGCGCCAGCTCGTCCTTGAACAGGGCGCCCGCGCACACCAGGCATTCCTTGTTGGCGAGCGCCAGCACCCGGGCGTGGCGCGCGGCGGCCAGCGTCGGCTCGAGACCCGCCGCGCCGACGATCGCGCCGATCGCCCAATCCACCGGCCGCTGCGCCGCGTCGAGCAGCGCCTGGTGTCCGGCGGCGGCTTCGATTCCTGTGCCTTGCAGGCCGTCTTTAAGTTTCTGGTAGAGGTCCGCCCGGCCGATCACCGCCACCGCGGGCTTGAGGCGGCGGGCCGCCGCGATCAGCGCGTCCACCTGCGAGTGGGCGGTGAGCGCCTCGATGGCGAAGCGGTCGCGGGCGCGGGCGAGCAGGTCGAGGGTGGAGGCGCCGATCGACCCGGTCGCCCCCAGCACCGAAACCCGCTTCAACCCGTCCTCGCTCATTCCCATGCTCCCGTCGCCCGGATCATCGTCAGCACCGCGACCGCCGCGGGCACCGCCGTCAGCACGCCGTCAACCCGGTCCAGCAGGCCGCCGTGGCCCGGGATCAGGTTGGAGGAGTCCTTCGCGCCCTGGCGGCGCTTGACCCCGGATTCGAACAGATCGCCCACCTGCGCCACCACCGCCAGCACCGCGCCCAGCGCCATCAGCACCGGCCAGGGCACCGCTTGGAACTCGGGCACTCGCACTCCGGCGAGGCCGACGCCCGCGGCGCACAGCATGCCGCCCACCAGGCCCGCCCAGGTCTTGTTGGGGCTGACCCTCGGCATCAATTTCGGGCCGCCGATGGTGCGGCCGAAGGCGTAGGCGCCGATGTCGGTGGCCCACACGCTGGCGAACAGCCAGAGCGTCGCGGCGAAGCCGAAGTCGCCGCGCAGCGCCAGCAGCGCCGCCGCGGGCACGCCCACGTAAAGCGGGCCGAAGCCCAGCAGCGCGAGATCGAAGCCGCGCCGCCCGCCCGCCGCCGCCAGCGCCGCCACCAGGGCCGCCACCGCCGCCAGCGCCGCGGCGAAGCGCAGATCGAACGCGGCCGCCGCGACGCACCCGGCCACGCCCGCGATCGCCACCGTCGCCAGACCCCGCGCCCGGGGCGCCAAGAGGCCGTGCCATTCCCACGCCAGCACCGCCGCCATCGCCACGATCAGCGCCGCGAACACCGCGCCGCCATACCAGATCGCCGCCAGCATCGCGGGCATCATCACCAGGGAGCTGAGGATGCGGGTCCGCAGCCCCCCACCCTTGCGCGGCGTGTCAGACGACTGCACCGTATCGCCTTTCGCGCCGTCCGAAGGCGTCGAGCGCCGCCGCGAAGGCGTCCCGGTCGAAATCCGGCCACAGGGTGTCGACGAACACGAATTCGGTGTAGGCGGACTGCCACAGCAGGAAATTGCTGATGCGCTGCTCGCCGCTGGTGCGGACCAGCAGGTCCGGGTCCGGGATGCCGTCGGTGAACAGCCGCGCCGACACCGCCGCCTCGTCGATGGCCTCCGGGTCGAGGGTGCCCGCGGCGGCCTCGCGCGCCAGGGCGCGGGCGGCGCGCACCAGTTCGTCGCGCCCGCCGTAGCTGATCGCGATCACCAGGGTGAGCGCGGCGTTGGCGGCGGTCATCGCCTCCACCTCGGCCAACTGCTCCTGGATGTCGGGGGCGAGGCGCGCGCGGTCGCCGATCACCTTGAGGCGCACGCCCTGGCGGTGCAGGTCGTGCGCGTCCTTGCGCAGGTAGAGGCGCAGCAGGCCCATCAGGTCCTTGACCTCGTCCTCCGGCCGCTTCCAGTTCTCGGAGGAGAAGCCGAACAGCGTCAGATATTCGACGCCCGCCTTGCCCGCGGCCTTGACCACCGCGCGCACCGCCTCCATGCCCTTGCGGTGGCCCGCGGCGCGGGGCAGATGGCGCGCCTTCGCCCACCGGCCGTTGCCGTCCATGATGATCGCGACATGGCGCGGCGTCGCGCGCGGGGCGGCGACGGCGGCGTTCGAGGTTGCGGAATCGGCCAACGTCAAACCTGCATGATTTCCTGTTCTTTGGCGGCGACGATCTCGTCCACCAGCTTGATCGTCCGGTCGGTGACCTTCTGGATCGCCTCGCCGTGGGCGTGCAGGTCGTCCTTCGACACCGAGCCGTCCTTCTCCGCCTTCTTGAGCGCCTCCATGCCGTCGCGGCGCGCGTTGCGCACCGACACGCGGCTCTGCTCGGCATACTTGCCCGCGATCTTGGTGAGATCGCGGCGGCGCTCCTCGGTGAGCGGCGGAACCGGCACGCGCACGGTCTGGCCGTCCACCACCGGGTTGAGGCCGAGACCGGCGTCGCGGATCGCCTTTTCCACCGCCTTCACCGACCCCTTGTCCCACACCTGCACCGACAGCATGCGCGGCTCGGGCACGCCGACGCTGCCGACCTGCTTGAGCGGCGTCACCGCGCCGTAGACTTCCACCTGCACCGATTCCAGCAGCCCCGCGTGGGCGCGACCGGTGCGCAGCCCCGCGAGTTCCTTTTTCAGGGCGTCGATCGAGGCTTCCATGCGCTCCTCGACGTCGAGCAGGAGTTCATCGAAATCAAAGGTATGCGCGGACATCTCTCAATCCTCTCTGGCGATGATCGTGTAGAGCTGCTGTTCGCCCGAGAGCACGCGGCGCAGAGAGCGTTCCTCATGCAGGGAGAACACCAGGATCGGAATGTTGTTCTCGCGCGCCAACGCGATCGCCGAAGCGTCCATCACGTTGAGGCCGCGCACCAGAACCTCGGTGAAGGTGAGGCGGTCGTAGCGCACCGCGTCCGGGTGGCGCTTGGGGTCCGCCGAATAGACGCCGTCCACCTGCGTCGCCTTCATCAGCGCGTCGCAGTTCATCTCGGCGGCGCGCAGGGCGGCGGCGGTGTCGGTGGTGAAGAACGGGTTGCCGGTTCCGGCGGCGAAGATCACCACCCGCCCCTTTTCCATGTGGCGCACCGCGCGGCGGCGGATGTAGGGCTCGCACACCGTGGCCATCGGGATCGCCGACATCACCCGCGTCGGCACGCCCTTGCGCTCCAGCGCGTCCTGCACGGCGAGCGCGTTGATGACGGTGGCGAGCATGCCCATGTGGTCGGCGGTGGCGCGGTCCATGCCCCGGGTCGCGCCGGTGACGCCGCGGAAGATGTTGCCGCCGCCGATCACCACGCAGATTTCCACGCCCATGTCGTGGACGTCCTTGACCTCGGTGGCGAGGCGTTCGACGACGCGCTCGTCGAGGCCGTAATCCTGCTCGCCCATCAAACCTTCGCCGGACAACTTCAGCAGGATACGGCGAAAACTCGGCTGCGCGGTCATGTTACCCCCTCGGACGGAAAGACGCTGGCGCCGCACCGGACGGCACCGGCGCGATGATACACGATAATTGGTGACTGTCTTAGGGAGAATCCGCCCCGAAGGCGGCCCTCCGGCCCGGCGACGCGGGCAAAAAAAGGGGGATCGAGTCCGATCCCCCCAGGATGGAAAAGCGCGCGATCAGGCGCCCTTGACCGCCGCGGCAACCTCGGCGGCGAAGTCCTTCTCTTCCTTCTCGATGCCTTCGCCCAGCGCCATGCGGACGAAGCCCACGAGCTTCACCGGAGCGCCGACGGTCTTCTCGGCGTCGGCCACGACCTTGGCGATCTTGGTCTCGCCGTCGATGACGAAGAGCTGCTCGAGGAGGACGGTCTCCTCGTAGTACTTGCGGATGCGGCCGTCGACCATCTTCTCGATGATCGCCTCGGCCTTGCCGGAGGCGCGGGCCTGCTCGGCCAGCACGTCGCGCTCGCGCGCCAGGGCGTTGGCGTCCACCGACGAGATGTCGAGGAACAGCGGCGAGGCGGCGGCCACGTGCATGGCGATCTGCTTGCCGAGGGCTTCGAGGGCGGTCACGTCGCCGGTGGACTCGAGCGCCACCAGCACGCCGATCTTGCCCATGCCCGGCGCGACCTGCGCGTGGACGTAGGCGGCGACGACGCCGTTGGCGACCTTGAGCACCGCGGCGCGGCGCAGGCGCATGTTCTCGCCGATGGTGCCGACCATCTCGGTGAGCTGCTCCTGGACGTTGCGCCCGGCCTCGCCGAAGGGCAGCGCGCCGATCGCCTCGACCGAACCGTCGGTGTCGAGCGCGAGGGTGGCAACCTTGGTCACGTAGGCCTGGAACATCTCGTTGCGGCCGACGAAATCGGTCTCCGAGTTGACCTCGACCACCGCGGCGGCCTTGGGCGCCACGGCGACGCCGACGAGGCCCTCGGCGGCGACGCGGCCGGCCTTCTTGGCGGCGGCGGCGAGGCCCTTCTTGCGCAGCCAGTCGACGGCGGCTTCGATGTCGCCGTCGGTCTCCGCCAGCGCCTTCTTGCAATCCATCATGCCGGCGCCGGACTTTTCACGCAGTTCCTTGACGAGAGCGGCGGTAATCGCGGCCATTTTCTCGATCCTTTCGGGTAGACGGGGTAAGGTGGGGCACGAAAAACCGAAAGCCGGGCGGCCCGCGCGGGGCCGCCCCGGCCGGAGCGCGACTTAGTGCGCGGCTTCCTCGGCGTCGGCCTCCGGAGCGGCCTCCTCGACGAACACGTCCTCGGCGGCGCCGATGTCGACGCCCGCGTCGGTCAGCTCGGCCTGGATGCCGTCGAGCACCGCGCCCGAGATCAGCTCGCAATAGGTGTTGATGGCGCGGATCGCGTCGTCGTTACCCGGCACCGGGAAGTCGATGGCGTCCGGATCCGAGTTGCTGTCGCAGATCGCGACCACCGGAATGCCGAGCTTCTTCGCTTCCTGAACCGCCAGGCTCTCCTTCATGGTGTCGATGACGAACAGGATGTCCGGCAGGCCGCCCATGTCCTTGATGCCGCCCAGCGCGCGCTCGAGCTTGTCGCGCTCGCGGTTGAGGTTGAGCTGCTCGCGCTTGGTGAGGCCCTGGACCTCGCCGTTGGCGATGCGCTGGTCGATCTCGCGCAGGCGGCGGATCGAGAGCGACACGGTCTTCCAGTTGGTCAGCATGCCGCCGAGCCAGCGGTGGTTGACGTAGTACTGGCCGCAGCGCCGCGCCGCCTCGGCGATCGGCTCCTGGGCCTGGCGCTTGGTGCCGACGAACAGCACGCGACCGCCGCCCGCAACCACCTGCTGCACCGCCTGCATGGCGCGATAGAGCATCGGCACGGTCTGCTGCAGGTCGATGATGTGGATGTTGTCGCGCGAGCCGAAGAGGAACGGAGCCATCTTCGGATTCCAGCGGCGGGTGTTGTGGCCGAAGTGAACGCCAGCCTGAATCAGCTGGGTCATCGAGAAGGTCGGAAGCGCCATGATATCCTCGCTTTTCCGGTTGAGACGTCCGCAGGCCGCAGGAGGAGACCCTCCACCGGAGCGACCGCGCGTGAGCGCGGCCGCAAGGCCCGCGTGTGTGATGCGGCTCAGATAGCCGCTCGGGCGCCGCAATGCAAGCGGTTTCTAGCCCAGCTCCTCCACCGCCACGCCCCCCACCTGCCGCAGCGAGGCGAGGATCTGCGGTCCGAGCATGCGCCCCTGGGCGAGGGTCAGCTCCACCTCGCGGTCCTCGAGCTTGACGGTGAGGCGCACGCCGTGGCGGCCGGGCGGCGCCTCGCCGATGATGCCCTTGAGGGCGCCGATGGGGGCGGCGTCGCTCAACACCAGCTTGAGACCCTTCACCGCGCGGGCGGCAGCGCGGTCGAGGGAGGTGACCTCCTGGGCGGTGAGGCGCAGCTGCTCGTCCTCCGCCCGCACCTCGACGGTGAGCAGCAGCGGCTGGTTCTGCTCCAGCAGCTCCCGCGCGGTGGCGAGGGTTTCCGAGAACAGCGTCACCTCGAACGAGCCGGTGGCGTCGGAAAATTCGGCGAAGGCGTAGCGCTTGCCGGTCTTGCCGACGCGTTCGCGCATCGCCACCACGATCCCGGCGAGCTTGACCCGCGACACCCCGCCGATCCGCGCCGAGGCGACGAGGTCGGCGGCGGGCATGACGTTGAGCTTGTCGAGCAGCGTGGCGTAGGCGTCGAGCGGATGGGCGGAGAGATAGAAGCCGACCGCGCCGAATTCCTGGTTGAGCCGCTCCATCGGCGGCCAGTCCTCGCACTTCGGCAGCTCGGGCGGCGGGATCGCCACGCGGTCGCCGCCGAACAGGCTGACCTGGGAGGAGGCGCGCTCCGCCTGGGTAAGCTGGGCGAAGCGCAGCAATGTGTCCAGCCCGTTGACGATGCGGGCGCGGTTCTTCTCCAGCCGGTCGAAGGCGCCCGCCTTGACGAGGTTTTCGAGCGAGCGGCGGTTGAGCACCTGCGGCTCGACCCGCTCGGCGAAGTCGATCAGGCCCTTGAACGGGCCGCCCTGCCGCCGCGCCGCCACCAGCGCCTGCATCGCCGTCTCGCCGACGTTCTTGAGCGCGGCGAGGGCGTAGCGCACCGCCCCCTGCCCCTCCGCGTCGAACTCCACCGAGAACTCGGCCTCCGAGAGGTTCACGTCGGGCGGCAGCACCGGAATCTTGAGGCGCGCCAGCTCCTGCTTGAAGTGGGAGAGCTTGTCGGTGTTGTGGATGTCGAGGGTCATCGACGCGGCGAGGAACTCGACCGGATAGTTGGCCTTGAGGTAGGCGGTCTGATACGCCACCAGGGCGTAGGCGGCGGCGTGGGACTTGTTGAAGCCGTAGCCCGCGAACTTGTTGACGTGGTCGAAGATCTGGTTGGCGTGGGCGCGGTCCACGCCGGTCTTCTCGGCACCTTCGAGGAAGATCTGGCGCTGCTTGTCCATCTCCTCCTGTTTCTTCTTGCCCATGGCGCGGCGCAGCAGGTCGGCGCCGCCGAGCGAATAGCCCGCCAGCACCTGCGCGATCTGCATCACCTGCTCCTGGTAGATGATGATGCCGTAGGTTTCCTTGAGCACCCCTTCGAGCATCGGGTGCATGTAGTCGACGGTTTCGGTGCCGTGCTTGCGGTTGATGTAGCTCGGGATGTTCTCCATCGGGCCGGGGCGGTAGAGCGCCACCACGGCGACGATGTCTTCGAGGGTGTCGGGCCGCAGCTTGCGCAGCACGTCGCGCATGCCCTGACTTTCGAGCTGGAACACGCCGGCGGTGTCGCCGCGCGAGAGCATGTCGAAGGTCGGCCGGTCGTCCACCGGGATCTTCAGCAGGTCGATGGCGATGCCGCGCTTCTCGATCAGCTTCACCGCGGTGGAGAGCACGGTGAGGGTCTTGAGGCCGAGGAAGTCGAACTTGATCAGGCCGGTGCTTTCCACCCAGGCCATGTTGAACTGGGTCACCGGCATTTCGGAGCGCGGATCGCGGTAGAGCGGCACCAGTTCGTCGAGCGGGCGGTCGCCGATCACCACGCCCGCGGCGTGGGTCGAGGCGTTGCGGTAGAGGCCTTCGAGCTTGAGGCCGATGTCGAACAGCTGCGCCACCTGGGGGTCGCCGTTGCGCATTTCCAACAGCTTCGGCTCGCCCTCGATCGCCTCCTTGAGGGGCGTGGGCTTGGCCGGGTTGTTGGGCACCAGCTTGCAGATCTTGTCGGTCTGGCCGTAGGGCATGCCGAGCACGCGGCCGACGTCGCGCAGCACCGCGCGCGCCTGGAGTTTGCCGAAGGTGATGATCTGCGCCACCTTGTCGTGGCCGTAGCGGTCCTGGACGTAGCGGATCGTCTCCTCGCGCCGGTCCTGGCAGAAGTCGATGTCGAAGTCGGGCATCGACACGCGTTCCGGGTTGAGGAAGCGCTCGAACAGCAGATTGAAGTGCAGCGGGTCGAGGTCGGTGATGGTGAGCGCCCAGGCGACCACCGAACCGGCGCCCGAACCGCGCCCCGGCCCCACCGGAATGCCGTTGGCCTTCGACCACTGGATGAAGTCGGCCACGATCAGGAAGTAGCCGGGGAAGCCCATCTGCACGATCACGCCGATTTCGTAATCCAGGCGCTCGCGGTAGGGCTTGGCCGCCGCCTCGCGCTCGGCCTCGCTCATCTCTTGCGTGAAGACATGCGCCTCAAGCCGTTGATCGAGGCCGATGCGCGCCTTTTCCGCCAACAGGTCGCCTTCGGAAATCGAGCCGTCGGTGAAGTTGGGCAGCAGCGGCTTGCGCTGCGGCACGCGGAAGGCGCAGCGGCGCGCGATCACCAGAGTGTTGTCGCACGCCTCGGGCAGGTCGGCGAACAGCTTGCGCATCTCGGCGGCGGATTTGAAGCCGTGCTCGGGGGTGAAGCGGCGCCGGTCCGGCTGGTTGAGGGTGTTGCCGTCGCGGATGCAGATCAGCGCGTCGTGGGCCTCGTACATTTCGCGCGGGCCGAAGAACACGTCGTTGGTGGCCACCAGCGGCAGGTCCTTGGCGTAGGCGAGGCCGATCAGCGCCTCCTCGATGCGCTCCTCGTCGCGCAGGCCGTGGCGCTGGATTTCCACGTAGGTGCGGCCGGGGAACGCGGCGGCGAGGCGGTCGAGCACCTCCCCCGCCCGCTCCGGCTCGCCTTCGAGCAGGGCGCGGCCCACCGCGCCGTCGGTCATGCCGGTGAAGACGATCAGGCCTTCGGCGTGGGCCTCCAGCTCCTCGAACGGCACCTGCGGCGGCACGATGCCGTCGGCGTCGCGATAGCTGCGGCTGACGAGCTTGAGGATGTTGGCGTAGCCCGCCGCGTTCTGCACCAGCAGCAGCACCCGGTCCGGGTTCTCGAAGCGGGAGTCGCGGCCGGTCTTGGGGTCCACCTCGGGGATCAGCGGCGTGACGGCGAGCACCGCGCCGACGATCGGCTGAATCCCCGCGTCGGCGCCGTAGGAGGAGAACTCGGCGGCGCCGAACATGTTGCCGAGGTCGGTCACGGCCACCGCCGGGAAGCCGCCGTTCTGGCACAGCTTCAGCAGCTCCTTCATCTTGATCGCGCCCGTCGCCAGGGAATAGGCGGTGTGGACGCGCAGGTGGATGAAGTCGGCGGGCATCGGCCCTCCCCTCCGTTGAAAAGCGTTAAAGCTCGAGGATCGCGCCGCCGCGAACCGTGACGCGGCGGTCCATGCGGGCGGCCAGCTCCGGATTGTGGGTGGCGATCAGCGCCGCCAGCCCTTCGTCGCGCACCAGCGCCAGCAGCGCGGCGAACACTCCGTCGGAGGTTTCCGGGTCGAGGTTGCCGGTCGGCTCGTCGGCCAGCAACAGGCGCGGCCGGTTGGCGAGCGCGCGGCAGATCGCGACGCGCTGCTGCTCGCCGCCCGAAAGCTGGCCGGGCCGGTGGTCGAGGCGCTCGCCGAGGCCGAGGCGGCCGAGCAGTTGCGCGGCCCGTTCGTGGGCGGCGGCGCGCGGAACCCCGGCGATCATCTGCGGCACGATCACGTTTTCCACCGCCGAGAACTCGGGCAGCAGGTGGTGCTGCTGGTAGACGAAGCCCAGCGCCTCGCGCCGCAGCCGGGTGCGCTCGGCGTCGCCGAGGCGGCCGCAGGCGCGCCCCTCGATGGAGACCTCGCCCTCGTCGGGCCGCTCCAGCAGACCGGCGAGCTGCAACAGCGTCGACTTGCCCGAACCGGACGGCCCCACCAGCGCGACGATCTCGCCCGCGCGCACCGCGAGGTTCGCCCCCGCCAGCACGTTGAGGGTGGCGCCGCCCTGCACGAAGCGGCGCACCACGCCGTCGAGAACCAAAACCTCATTCATAGCGCAGCGCCTCCACCGGATCGAGGCGCGCCGCGCGCCAGGCGGGATAGATCGTCGCGGCGAGGGAGAGGCCGAGGGCCATCAGCACCACCGTCACCACCTCCGCCGGGTCCACCTCGGCGGGCAGGCGGGAGAGGAAGTAGATTTCCGCGTTGAACAGGTTGGCGCCCGAAAGCCCCTCGATGAACTGGCGGATGCTCTCGATGTTGGCGCAGAAGGTCAGCCCCAGAGCCACCCCGGCGACGGTGCCGACCACGCCGATGGAGGCTCCCGCCATCAGGAAGATGCGCAGCACCGCGCCCCGCGTCGCGCCCATGGTGCGCATGATCGCGATGTCGCGGCCCTTGTCCTTCACCAGCATGATCAGGCCCGAGATGATGTTGAACGCCGCCACCAGGATGATCAGGGTGAGGATCAGGAACATCACGTTCCGCTCCACCTGCACCGCGTTGAAGAACGACGAATTGGCCTGCCGCCAATCGTAGATGTCCACCCCCGGGCCGATCATCGGGCGGATCTGCCGCGCCGCGCGGCCGGTGATCTCGGCGTCGGTGAGGCCGATGTCGATCTGCGAGACGCGGTCGCCCATCTGGAAATACGCCTGCGCCGCCCGCATCGGAATGAACACGTAGGTGGCGTCGTATTCCGACATGCCGACCTTGAAGATCGCCGCGATCTGGTAGCCGCGTACCCGCGGCACCGAGCCGAACACCGTCGCCTGGCCCTTGGGCGAGATCAGGGTGAGGGTGTCGCCGACGCCGAGGCCGAGCTTCTGCGCCATCCGCTCGCCGATCACCACCGCGTCCGGACCCTCGAAATCGGCGAGGGACCCGGCGCGGATGTTGTCGGCGAAAATCGCGCGGGAGCGCAGCGCGTCCGGTTCGATGCCGCGCACCAGGGCGCCGAGGTTGACGTTGTTGGCGGTCGCCATCACCTGCGCCTCGACCACCGGGATCGCGTAGGTGACGCCCGGCACGCCGCGGATTTCCTTCGCCAGCGCGTCGGACTGGGCGATCCCCTGCCCGCCCACGGCGTAGACCGCGAGGTGGCCGTTGACGCCGAGGATCCGTCCGAGCAGTTCGCTGCGGAAGCCGTTCATCACCGACATCACGATGATCAGCGTCGCGACGCCGAGCATGATCCCGGCGAGCGAGAACCCCGCGATCACCGAGACGAACCCCTCCTTGCGGCGGGCGCGCAGGTAGCGGAACGCCACCATGCGCTCGAACGGACCGAACACGGGCGGTCTCCTGGGTTGGAGGTTAAGCGGTCAGCCGGGCGATCGCGGCCTCGGGCGAGAGGGTTTCGCGATCGCCGCCGGCGCGCGCCTTGATTTCGACGACGCCGTCCTTCAGGCCCTTCGGCCCCACCACCAGTTGGTACGGCAGGCCGAGAAGATCCATGGTCGCGAACTTCGACCCGGCGCGCTCGTCGCGGTCGTCGTAGAGCACCTCGACGCCCGCCGCGGTCAGCTCGGCGTAGAGCTTCTCGCACATGCCGTCGGTCTCGGCGTCGCCGGACTTGAGGTTGACGAGGCCGACCTTGAACGGCGCCACGCTCTCCGGCCAGACGATGCCGTTGTCGTCGTGGCAGGCCTCGATGATCGCGCCGACGAGACGCGACACGCCGATGCCGTAGGACCCCATTTCGAGGGTCACCGGCTGGCCGTCCGGCCCCGCCACGGTGGCGCCCATCGGCTTCGAGTACTTGGTGCCGAAGTAGAAGATGTGCCCGACCTCGATGCCGCGCGCGGTGACGAGGTCGTCGCCGAGGGCGGCGGCCTTGGCGGCGTCGTGCATCTCCTCGGTGGCGGCGTAGTCGTGGGTCCAGTCGTCGAACACCGGCTTGAGGTCGGCGGCGTAATCGAGGCCGAGCGCCAGCGGGTCCTTTTCCAGGAACGACTTGTGGCAGAACACCTGGCTCTCGCCGGTCTCGGCGAGGATGATGAACTCGTGGGAGAGGTCGCCGCCGATCGGGCCGGTGTCGGCGCGCATCGGGATCGCCTTCAGGCCCAGGCGGGCGAAGGTGCGCAGGTACGCCACGAACATCTTGTAGTAGGCGCGGCGCGCGCCGTCGGCGGTGGTGTCGAAGGAATACGAGTCCTTCATCAGGAACTCGCGGCCGCGCATCACGCCGAAGCGCGGGCGGATCTCGTCGCGGAACTTCCACTGGATGTGATAGAGGATCTTCGGCACGTCGCGATAGCTGCGCGCCAGGCCGCGAAAGATCTCGGTGATCTGCTCCTCGTTGGTCGGGCCGTAGAGCATCTCGCGGTCGTGGCGGTCGCGGATGCGCAGCATCTCGGGGCCGTAGGCGTCGTAGCGGCCGCTTTCCTGCCACAACTCGGCCGACTGGATGGTCGGCATCAGCAGTTCCTGCGCCCCGGCGCGGTCCTGCTCCTCGCGCACGATCCCCTCGATCTTGCGCAGCACCCGGAGGCCCAGCGGCAGCCAGGAATAGATGCCCGCGCTCGACTGGCGGATCATCCCGGCGCGCAGCATCAGGCGGTGGGAGACGATCTGCGCCTCGTTCGGGGTTTCCTTGAGGACCGGCAGAAAATACGTGGACAGGCGCATGACGGGAACCATCGGGTCAATTGAAGGAGTTGCCCCATCGAATTAACGGACCCGGGGCGCGTTGGCAACGGACTTCGGCGGCCTACTTGCGGGCGGCGCGGCAGGCGGCGATCAGCTCGGTCGAGTCGTCCGGAGAGACCGGCTGGCCGTTGATGAACACCCGGTTGCCCTCCACCCGCACCTGCGCGGCGGTCACGTTCGCCTCGTACGGCCCGCGCGGCGCGAAGCCCGCGCGGCGGGCGACGTCGAGGGTCACCGGAAACTCGATCACCTTGGGCGGCTCGATGCGGATGCTGCCCGCCACGTCGGCGGGCGCCACCGGCCGCCCCCGCGCGTCCACCCCCGGCTGGTAATCCGCGCCGCCGGTCTGCGCACGCATGGCGCGCGCGCACGGGTCGTTCCCCGGCCCCTGCGCCTGCGCCGCACCCGCCGCCAGCGTCGCCGCCAGCGCCAAAATCGCCCCAATCCGCTTCATCCGAACCTCCCCGGAGCCGTGTCCGATGAATCCAATTTATGCCGACACTGAAATTCTTTCATCGCGACGCTTGAAACCCACATAAAAATAAGGCACACTCCTTCTCAGCCCAAGTTTGAGGAGGACGGCCGCCGCACATCGTGGGTCCGGCGTTTCTCTTGATTACGCCAAGCTAAACTAACAGGCAGGGACTAAGCGCCCTGCCTCTTTTTTTGCATCCATGCCGGGTTTTCGGCCGCGATCCGGGCGAACACCGGGCAATCGGGGCGATGCGCGCCCTCGAGATAGCCGATGCTCATCAGGAACTCGTTGACGATCTCGCCGCCGACGAAGCGGAAGCGGGTCTTGAACAGCTTGATCCAGGCCTTGAGATCGCGCGGATGATGCTGGGCGATCCACGCGGCGAAGGAGCCGAATTCATCCTGGATGCGGAGGATCGCCCGGGCGTTGTGGATGGTGGCTTCGATCTTGAGGCGGTTGCGGACGATCCCCGCGTCGGCCATCAGGCGGGCGAAATCCGTCTCGCCGAAGGCGGCGACGGCGGCGATCTCGAACCCGGCGAAGGCGCGCACGAACGCCTCGCGCTTTTTCAGCACGGTGAGCCACGAGAGGCCCGCCTGCATCACCTCGAGCGTCAGGCGCTCGAACAAAACCCGGTCATCCGCCACCGGGAAGCCGTATTCATTTTCATGATACGGCCCGTGGTGCGGATGACCGGGCGCAACGTTGCAGTACCCGCTCATCGGGGCGTTCCCCCAATGGCCGGGCGAGCCGGGCTTAGTGGGCGCCGGTCTCTTCCAGCTCGACCAGAGTGCCGTTGAAGTCCGACGGATGCAGGAACAGCACCGGGTTGCCGTGGGCGCCGATCTTCGGGTTGCCGTCGCCGAGGACGCGCTTGCCGGCGGCCTTCAGCTTCTCGGAGGCCTTCGCGAGCGACTCGGTCTCGAAGCAGATGTGGTGGATGCCGCCCTTCGGGTTCTTCTCGAGGAAGGACGCGATCGGGGACTTGTCCCCCAGCGGGTGCAGCAGTTCGACCTTGGTGTTCGGCAGCTCGACGAACACGACGGTCACGCCGTGCTCGGTGACGTCCATCGGCTCGGAAACCTTGGCGCCGAGCGCGTCGCGATACAGGGCGGTGCCTTCGGCCAGGTTCGGAACAACGATGGCCACGTGATTGAAACGTCCGATCATCTCAACTCTCCTGAGAATTCCAGTGTTATATCCGCACGATCTGCACGCAGGTGACGGGCTTTTTGCCGGTAGATGCGAGCAGGCTGCGCCGCACTGCGCGACGGACGGTTTCCTGAAGGATCCCGTCATCACGACGGCCCTTGGCGGGCGTTTGACGGACCGCTTCGATCGCGGCGTCAATCGCCTTGTCCATCGGGTCGTCGTCGTCCAGGTCGAGCAGTGCCGGCGCGGTCAAGCTTGGCGGCCGCAGCAATTCCCCCATGCCGCCGACCACCAGAGTCACGACGACGCAGCCGTTATACATGATGCGCCGCCGGTTGCGAAGGATTTCCGAATCGCGCTCAAGAATCCTGTTGCCGTCGAGGGCCAGACGGCCGCTTTGAATCGTTCCAACCTTTTCCACCGCCCCCGGCGCCAGCCGCACCAGCACCCCATCGAAGGGCACGATAACGGTCTGAATCCCCACATTTTGAGCGAGTTTGGCGTGGGCCTCGAGGTGGAGGTTCTCGCCGTGCACGGCGATCAGACTCCGGGGCCGCAGCAGCTCGTAGAATCGCGCCAGTTCGTCCTGCGCCGGGTGGCCGGAGACGTGGATGTCCGGCGCCTCCCGCGCCGTCACCACTTCGACTCCGAGAGCGGCGAAAGCGTTCTGCACCTCGAGCACCGCCTTCTCGTTTCCGGGGATCACCCGGGAGGAGAAGATCGCGGTGTCGCCCGCGCCGAAGGCGACGTTGGGGTGGGTGTTTCCGGCGATCCGCGCCAGCGCCGCGCGCGGCTCCCCCTGCGAGCCGGTGGCGACGTAGAGGATGCGGTCGTTGGGAACGTAGCCCGCCTCCGCCTCGGGGATCAGGCGGCCGGTGTCGAGGGGCCGCCCGGCGGTGGCGCAGGCTTCGAGCACGCGGTGGAGCGAGCGCCCGAGCAGGCACACCTCGCGGCCGGCGGCGCGGGCGGCGTGGATCACGCTTTCCACCCGCGCGGCGTTGCTGGCGAAGCAGCCCACCGCCACCCGCCCCCGGCACTTGGCGATCTCGCGGGCGAGCGCGGCGCGCACCGTCGCCTCCGAGCCGGAATGGCCCTTCACCTGCGCGTTGGTGGAATCGCCGATCACCGCCAGCACGCCCGCGTCGCCGATCGCCTTCAGCACCCCCTCCTCCGCCGGTTCGCCCAGCATCGGGTCCGGGTCGAGCTTCCAGTCGCCCGAGTGGACGAGGGTGCCGTAGGGGGTGTCGATGGCGAGGGCCGAAGGCTCGGGGATCGAATGGGTGAGCGCGACGAAGCGCACCGAGAACGGCCCCAACTCCACCCGGCCGTCGAGGGGCACGGCGTGGCGCGGCGGGTCGATGCCGGTTTCCTTGAGGCGGCCTTCCAGCATCGCGAGAGTGAACGGCGTGGCGTAGATCGGGCAGCCGAAGCGCGGCCAGAGATAGGCCACCGCGCCGATGTGGTCCTCGTGGGCGTGGGTGAGGATCAGCCCCTCGATGGCGGCGGAGCGCTCGGCGAGGAACGCCGGGTCCGCCATCACCAGCTCGACTCCGGGGGCCTTGTCGTCCTGGAACATGATGCCGCAGTCGACCACCAGCCAGCGGCCGTCGCAGCCGTAGGCGTAGAGGTTCATGCCGATCTCGCCGACGCCCCCGAGCGGCGCGAACACCAGGCCCTTGTCGGGATCGGCGCGGCGGCTCATCGGCCGGTGTTCCGGTCGTAGATCTGCAACAGGCCGCGCAGGGTGAGGTCCGGGTCGAGGTGCTGGATCACGTCGGTGTGGCGGTTGAACAGGGCGGCCAAGCCGCCGGTGGCGATCACCTTCATCGGCGCGCCGTACTCCTCGGTGATGCGTTCGACGATGCCCTCGATCAGGCCGACGTAGCCCAGGAACACGCCCGACTTGATCGCGCCCACGGTGCTGGTGCCGATCACCTTCTGCGGCGCCTCGATGGCGACGCGCGGCAGCTTGGCCGCCGCCATGTGCAGGGCTTCGAGCGAGAGGTTGATGCCCGGCGCGATGCAGCCGCCGATGAAATCGCCCGCGTCGTTGAGCACGTCGAAGGTGGTGGCGGTGCCGAAGTCGAGCACGATCAGCGGCCCGCCGTAGGTGGCGTAGGCGGCCACCGCGTTGGCGATGCGGTCGGCGCCCGCTTCCTCGGGGTTGTCGATGCGCACCCGCACCCCCGGATCGACGCCCGGCGCGCCCACCACCAGCGGCTCCACCTTGAAGTAGCGGACGCACAGGCTGCGCAGGGAATAGACGATCGCGGGCACCACCGAGGCGACGATGGCGCCGGTGATCTCCTCGCGCTTGATGCCTTCGAGGGCCATCAGCTGCGAAAGCCAGATGCCGAATTCGTCGGCGGTGCGGCGGGTGTCGTTGGCGGCGCGCCAGGTGGCGCGGAGCTTGCCGTCGTCGAAAATCGCGAACACGACGTTGGTGTTGCCGGAGTCGATGGTCAGGATCATTCGCGTCGGTCCCTCGCGGTCTAGCCGAAGAACACGTCTCCGGCATGTATCAGGCGCCTGCCTTCCGGCAGCCCGGATAGCACCAAGGCGCCGTCCGCGTCCAGGGTTTCGAAGGTTCCCTGCACGGTTTCCCCCGGCAGGCGCACCGTCACCGGCCCGCCGAGGCCGCGGGCGCGGCCGAGCCAGGCCTGCCGCAGCGGCGCGAATCCTTCCGCCCGCCACAGCTCCAGCCAGGCGGAAAAGCGGTCGAGGAACGCCTCCAGCACCGCCTCGCGGGTGGTGTCCGCCCCTTCCCGCTTCAACGACGAGGCGGGATAGAGGGTTTCGCCCTCGGGCTTCCAATCCATGTTGAGGCCGATGCCGACCACCACGCCGTCGATGCGGTCGCCGTCGCGGATGCCGCAGCCTTCCAGGAGGATGCCGCAGAGCTTGCCGTGCCGCCCGAGGAGGTCGTTGGGCCACTTGCATTCCAGCCGCACCGCGGGCGCCACCCGCTCCACCGCCTCGGCCATCGCCACGGCGGAGAGGAAGCTCAGCTGACCGGCGGCGGCGAGGTCGCAATCGGGGCGCGCCAGCACCGAGAACAGCAGGTTGACGCCGCCGGACTTCCACTCCCGCTCCTGGCGGCCGCGCCCGGCGGTCTGTTCGTCGGCCCACACCACCGTGCCCTCGGGCGCCCCGGCGATGGCCATGGCGCGCAGATCGGCGTTGGTGCTGCCGGTGGAGGACAGGCGGACGAGTGCCCAGCCGGACGGCAGGGCGACGATCGGCATTTCGTTCATTCAGGCACCGAACAACGCGCGCGCGGCGTTCCCCGCGGCGACCACCACCTGCGGCAGCGGAAAGAGGAAGAACACCACCACGGCGACGCTGGTGATCCCGAGCACCAGCTGCGCCTGCGGCGGCATCGGCTCGAACTGGTCGGCCGGATCGTCGAAGTAGAGCACCTTGACGATGCGGAGATAGTAGAACGCCGCCACCACGCTGGTGAGCACGCCCACCACCGCAAGGCCGATCAGCCCCGCGTCCACCGCCGCCTTGAACACGAAGAACTTGCCGAAAAAGCCCGCGAACGGCGGAATCCCGGCCATCGAGAACATCATCGTCGCCACCGCCGCGGCCATCACCGGCCGGGTCTTCGAAAGCCCGGCGAGATCGGCCACGCCCTCGACCATGCGGCCGTTGGCGCGCATCGAGAGGATCGCGGCAAAGGTGCCGACGTTCATGAACAGGTAGACGGAAAGGTAGATCAGCACCGCCGAGACGCCTTCCTCGGTGCCGACCGCGAGGCCGATCAGGGCGTAGCCGACGTGGCCGATGGAGCTGTAGGCCATCAGGCGCTTGATGTTGGTCTGCACGATCGCGGCGAGGCCGCCCACCAGCATCGAGAGCACCGCGATGACCACCACCACCTGCTGCCACTGCGCCAGCAGGTCGCCGAACGGCGCGATCATCACGCGCAGGAACAGCGCGATCGCCGCCGCCTTGGGCGCCACCGAGAAGAACGCGGTGACCGGCGTCGGCGCGCCTTCGTAGACGTCGGGCGTCCACATGTGGAACGGCACCGCCGAGCATTTGAACGCCAGCGCGCAGACGATGAACACCAGCCCCACCACCACGCCCGCCGACACCGGCTCCCCGGCAACGAAGCCGCGCGCCAGCACGTCGAAGTTGGTGGACCCGGCGAAGCCGTAGATCAGCGAGGCGCCGTAGAGGAACAGGCCCGAGGCGAGCGCGCCGAGGACGAAATACTTCAGCCCCGCCTCGGTGGAGCGCACCGTGTCGCGCTGATAGGCGGCGATCAAGTAGAGCGACAGGCTCTGGGTTTCGAGGGCGACGTAGAGCGACAGGAAATCGTTGGCCGACACCATCGCGCCCATGCCGAGGGCGGCGAACAGCACCAGGATCGGATATTCGTAGCGCTGGACGTTCTCCTGCTCCAGCCATTTCACCGCCAGCACCAGGGTGACGGCGGAGGCGCCGAACACCAGCACCTTGGCGAACACCGCGAAGGCGTCGGTGATGTAGAGGCCGCCGAAGGTGACGGTGCGCAGGCCGCCGAAGGCGAGCGCCAGCGCCCCCGCCGCCACCAGCGCGGCGGCGCCGAGGTGGCCGACCAGGCGGGTGCTCTCCGCCTTGCGGAACACCCCGAGCATCAACAGCGCCATCGCCACCAGGGCGAGGAAGATTTCGGGCAGGGCCGGAAACAGGTTGGGAATGTCGGTCGCCATTTCGGTGCCCCTATTTCATCGCCACGGCGGCGCTGGCGGCGTCGGCCACGGCGCGCGCGGTTTCGAAGTTCGCGATCAGGTTGTCCACCGAGGCGGCCATGATGTCGAGGAACGGCGCGGGATAAAGCCCCATCCACAGCACCACCACCACCAGCGGCGCGAACATCGCCATCTCGCGGCCGGTGATGTCCTGCATCGTCTTGACGTCTTCCTTGTCGAGCTTGCCGAACACCACGCGGCGGTAGAGGAACAGCATGTACGCCGCGCCGAGGATCAGGCCGGTGGCCGCCAGCGCCGCCACCACGGTGTTGACCTGGAACGCGCCGAGGATCACCAGCAGTTCGCCGACGAAGCCCGAGGTGCCGGGCAGCCCCACCGAGGCCATCATGAACAGCATGAACACCGCGGCATATTTCGGCATGCGGTGGACGAGGCCGCCGTACCGCGCGATCTCGCGGGTGTGCAGGCGGTCGTAGATCACCCCGACGCACAGGAACAGCGCGCCCGCGACGACGCCGTGGGAGAGCATCTGGAACAGCGCGCCGGTGACGCCCTGGGCGGTCATGGTGAAGATGCCGATGGTGACGAAGCCCATGTGCGCCACCGAGGAATAGGCGATCAGCTTCTTCATGTCCTCCTGCACCAGCGCCACCAGCGAGGTGTAGATCACCGCCACCGCCGAGAGGGCGTAGATCAGCGGCGTGAAGTCGGCGCTCGCCTGCGGCAGCATCGGCACCGAGAAGCGCAGGAAGCCGTAGGCGCCCATTTTCAGCAGCACGCCCGCCAGGATCACCGAACCGGCGGTGGGCGCCTCCACGTGGGCGTCGGGCAGCCAGGTGTGGACCGGCCACATCGGCACCTTCACCGCGAACGAGGCGAACATCGCCAGCCACAGCCAGGTCTGCACCTCGGGCGCGAAGGCGTGGTGCAGCAGCGTCGGGATGTCGGTGGTGCCCGCCTGGAAGTACATCGCCAGCAGCGCCACCAGCATCAGCACCGAACCGGCGAGGGTGTAGAGGAAGAACTTGAACGCCGCGTAGATCCGCCGCGGCCCGCCCCACACGCCGATGAGGATGAACATCGGCACCAGCACACCCTCGAAGAACATGTAGAACAGCATGAAGTCGAGGGCGCAGAACATGCCCACCATCATGGTTTCCAGCACCAGGAAGGCGATCATGTATTCCTTCACCCGGGTGGTGATGGCGGTCCACCCGGCGAGCACGCACACCGGCGTGAGGAAGGTGGAGAGCAGCACGAACAGCACCGAGATGCCGTCCACCCCCATGCGGTAGGAAATGCCGGTGCCGGGCAGCCACTCGGCGTGCTCGACGAACTGGAACTCGGCGGTGCCGGTCTGGAAGCCGAACCACAGGAACAGCGACATCACGAAGGTGGCGCACGAGGTGAGCAGCGCGACGTTGCGGCTGTTGCGCACCACCACCGCCTCGTCGCCGCGGATCATCAGGATGAACGCCACGCCCACCAGCGGCAGGAAGGTGACGAGACTCAGGAGGGGCCAGTCGGTCATCTCATCTCACCCCTGCAAACCCGGCGACGTAGGCGGACACGAACACCGCCAGGCCGATGATCATCGCGAACGCGTAGTGATAGACGAAGCCGCTCTGCATCAGGGCGGTGCGGCGCGCGGCCAGGCGCGTCAGCAGCGACACGCCGTCCGGGCCGAAGCGGTCGATGGTGCCCATGTCGCCCCGCTTCCACAGCATCCGCCCGAGGGCGAACGCCGGGCGCACGAACAGCACCTCGTAGACCTCGTCGAAATACCACTTGTTGAGGAGGAAGCGGTGGAGGCCGGGCGCGGCCTCGGCGAGCTTCGCCGGAATGTCGGTGCGCACCATGTAGAGCAGGTAGGCGACGAGAATGCCCGCCGCCGCCACGCCGATGGGCAGGAGCTTGACGAACGGCGGCACGTGGTGCGCCGCCTCGATCGGGTCGTCGCCGACCACGGCGAGCGCGCCCTTCCAGAACGCCGCCCGCCCCTCGCCGACGAACGCGTCGTAGCCCAGCATGCCCGCGAAAATCGCGCCGACCGCCAGCACCAGCAGCGGCACCAGCATCACCGGCGGGGATTCGTGGACGTGGGCCATGGTCTTCTCGTCGGCGCGGGGCTGGCCGTGGAAGGTCATGAACAGCAGGCGCCAGGAGTAGAACGCGGTGAGCAGCGCCGCCGCCGCCCCCATCCAGAACGCATACTGCCCGACCGCCGAGTGGGCGCCCCAGGCGGCTTCGAGGATCGTGTCCTTGGAGTAGTAGCCCGAGAACACCGGCAGCCCGGCGAGCGAGAGGGAGCCGATCCACATGATCGCGTAGGTGACCTTGACGTTCCGCCAGATGCCGCCCATCCGCCGCATGTCCTGCTCGTCGGACATCGCGTGGATCACCGACCCGGCGCCGAGGAACAGCATCGCCTTGAAGAACGCGTGGGTGACGAGGTGGAAGATCGCCGCGCCATAGGCGCCGACGCCGAGGGCGAAGAACATGTAGCCCAACTGCGAGCAGGTGGAATAGGCGATCACCCGCTTGATGTCGTTCTGCACGCAGCCCACCGTGGCGGCGAACAGCGCGGTGGTGGCGCCCACCACCGCGACCACCGCGAGCGCGGTTTCGGAATACTCGAACAGCGGCGACATCCGCGCCACCATGAACACTCCGGCGGTCACCATGGTGGCGGCGTGGATCAGCGCCGACACCGGGGTCGGGCCTTCCATGGCGTCGGGCAGCCAGGTGTGCAGGCCGATCTGCGCCGACTTGCCCATGGCGCCGACGAACAGCAGCAGGCAGAGGGTGGTGAGCACCGGCAGCTCGGTGCCGAAGACGCGGAAGGTCTGCCCCGCCATCTCGGGCGCGGCGGCGAAGATGGTGTCGAAGCGGGCGCTGTCGAACGCGAGGTAGATGCCCGCGATGCCGAGCATGAAGCCGAAGTCGCCGACGCGGTTGACGACGAACGCCTTGATCGCCGCGGCGTTGGCCGAGGGCCGGTCGTTCCAGAAGCCGATCAGCAGGTAGGACGACAGGCCCACGCCCTCCCAGCCGAAGAACATCTGCACGAGGTTGTCGGCGGTCACCAGCATCAGCATGAAGAAGGTGAACAGCGAGAGATAGGCCATGAAGCGCGGCTCGGAGGGGTCGCCGTGCATGTATCCGATGGAGTAGACGTGGACCAGCGCCGAGACGGTGGAAACGGTGAACAGCATCGCCGCGGTGAGGGTGTCGACCTTGAGCGCCCAGGAGGCCTCGAAGCTGCCGACGCGGATCCAGTCGAACAAGGTGACGGTGTAGGGTCCGTCGCCGAAGCCGACCGACCAGAGCACCGCCGCGCTCAAGCCCGCCGAGGCCAGCATCGGCAGCGAGGTGACCGCCTGCGCGCCGATCCGCCCGATGAAGCGGCCGAACAGCCCGGCGAGGATCGCGCCCAGAAGCGGCAGGAAGACGATGGCTGCGGTCATGATCCCTTAGCCTTTCATCGCGTTGATGTCTTCGACCTGGATCGAGCCGCGGTTGCGGAAGAACACCACCAGGATCGCCAGCCCGATCGCCGCCTCGGCGGCGGCCACGGTGAGCACGAACATCACGAACACCTGCCCCACCAGATCGTTGAGGAAGGCGGAGAACGCGACGAAGTTGATGTTGACCGCGAGCAGCATCAGCTCGATCGACATCAGGATGATGATGACGTTCTTGCGGTTGAGGAAAATGCCGAACACGCCGAGGGTGAAGAGGATGGCGGCGACGGTGAGGTAATGGGCGAGGCCGATGGTCATGGTCAGATCCCCTTCCCCGTCGCGACCTTCTTCACCTCGATGCACTCCTCGATCGGCCGCGTCGCCTGTTCGAGGGGGTTTTGGCGCTTCACCCCCTGGCGCAGGCGGTGGGTGAGCATGATCGAGCCGACCATGCCCACCAGCAAAACGATGCCGGAGAGCTGGAAGAGGTAGACGTATTTGGTGTAGAGCACCACGCCGAGGGCCTCGGTGTTGGTGAGTTCGGACACCGGCGGGATCGGCGAGCTGGCGATCTGCGCGAAGTTGGGGTCCCACGCCCAGGCGCCGAACACCAGCGTCAACTCGGCGAACAGCACCAGCCCCACCACCGAGCCGACCGGGAACAGCTTCAGCACCCCCTGGCGCAGCGTCACCGCGTGGATGTCGAGCATCATCACCACGAACAGGAACAGCACCGCCACCGCGCCGACGTAGACGATCACCATGATCATCGCCACGAACTCGGCGCCCAGGAGCACGAACAGCCCGGCGACGTTGAAGAACGTGAGGATCAGGAACAGCACCGAGTGGACCGGGTTCCTGGCGGTCACCACCATCGCGCCCGACGCCACCGTGAGCGCGGCAAACACATAGAACACCAGGGCGGTCATCGCCGGGCCTCCTCTCGCGGGGAGCGGAGCGCGGCGGAAGAGGTTCTGCCGGTCGTCATGATTGCGTCGTGCCCCCCGTAATCCATTCGTTCATCGTTTCTTGGTGCGGTTGCGCCGTGCCTCAGCGGTACGGCGCCTCCGCCTCCTGGCGCAGGGCGAGTTCCGCTTCCCAGCGGTCGCCGTTGTCGAGGAGTTTCTGCTTGTTGTAGATCAGCTCCGCCCGCCGCTCGGTGGCGAACTCGAAGTTCGGCCCCTCGACGATGGCGTCCACCGGGCAGGCCTCCTGGCACAGGCCGCAATAGATGCACTTGGTCATGTCGATGTCGTAGCGGGTGGTGCGGCGGCTGCCGTCGGCGCGCGGCTCGGCCTCGATGGTGATCGCCTGCGCCGGGCAGATCGCCTCGCACAGCTTGCAGGCGATGCAGCGTTCCTCGCCGTTGGGGTAGCGCCTGAGCGCGTGCTCGCCGCGGAAGCGGGTGGAGATCGGCCCCTTCTCGAAGGGATAGTCGATCGTCACCTTGGGCCTGAAGAAATACTTCAGGGTCAGCGCGAAGCCCGACAGCAGTTCGAGCAGCAGGAACGAGCGAAGGGTGCGGGTGAGCGTTGCCATGGTCGGTTTCTCTCCGTTCACGCCGGCAGCCAGCCGAACAGATGCAGGGCCACGGCGGTCACCACCACCCAGCCCAGCGACAGCGGCAGGAAGATTTTCCAGCCCAGGCGCATCAACTGGTCGTAGCGGTAGCGCGGCACGGTGGCGCGGGCCCACAGGTAGAAGAACAGCACCAGCGCGACCTTGAGCGCGAACCACACGATCCCCGGGATCCAGTTGAGCGGCGCCACGTTCCACAGCGGCAGCCAGCCGCCGAGGAACAGGATGGTGCAGAGGCTGCTCATCAGGATCATGTTGGCGTATTCGCCGAGGAAGAACATCGCGAAGGTCATCGCCGAGTATTCGGTGTTGTAGCCGCCCACCAGCTCGGATTCCGCCTCGGGCAGGTCGAACGGGGTGCGGTTGGTCTCGGCCAGCGCCGAGATCAGGAACAGCACGAACATCGGGAAGTGCGGGATCGCGAACCACAGGCCGCTCTGCGCCTCGACGATGCGGCTGAGGTTCATCGAGCCGGAGGTGAGCAGCACCGACACGATGATGAAGCCGATCGACACCTCGTAGGACACCATCTGCGCCGCCGAGCGCATCGCGCCGAGGAACGAGTATTTCGAGTTGGACGCCCAGCCCGCCATGATGATGCCGTAGACGCCGAGCGACGACACCGCGAACAGGTAGAGCACGCCGACGTTGATGTCGGCGATCACCCACCCGGCCGACACCGGGATCACCGCCCAGCCGATCAGCGCGAGGGTGAAGGTGACCATCGGCGCGAGCAGGAACACCATCGGGTTGGCGCCGGTCGGCACCACGGTTTCCTTGAGGAACAGCTTGAGGCCGTCGGCCATCGGCTGCAGCAGGCCGAAGGGGCCGACGACGTTGGGGCCGCGGCGCAGGTGCATCGCCGCGATCACCTTGCGCTCGGCATAGGTGAGATACGCCACCGCCACCAGCAGCGGCACCACGAAGGCGAGGATCTTCGCCAGCATCCACGCCAGCGGCAGCAGCACGTCGTTCCAGGTGTCAGCCATCGGTGCCGGTCCTCGCTGGGGTCTCGCCGAGGATCTCCACCGTGCACGCCTGCATGGTGGGCGAGGCGCGGCTGATCGGGTCGGTCATGTAGTAGTTGCGGATCGGCGAGACGAACGGCCCGGCGGCGGCGTCGAGCGCCCCGCTCTCGCCGAACGGCGCCCACGCGCCGGGGGTCGCCACGTCGCGCACCGCGAACCCGGGCGCGTGCGCCGCCAGGGCGTCGCGCAGGGCGTCGAGGCTGTCGAACGGCAGGGTGCGGCCCAGCACTTCCGACGCCGCGCGCACGATCTTCCAGTCCTCCCGCGCCTCGCCGGGCGGGAACACCGCGCGCGGCGCGCGCTGCACCCGGCCCTCGGTGTTGACGTAGGTGCCGGATTTCTCGGTGTAGGCGGCGCCGGGCAGGATCACGTCGGCGACCTGGGCGCCCACGTCGCCGTGGTGGCCCTGGTAGACCACGAAGGCGCGGTCGAGGCCGTTGGTCTCGATCTGGTCCGCGCCCAGCAGCCACACCGCCTTGATCTCACCGCGCGAGGCCGCCGCCAAGATTTCCCGAGTGCCCTTGCCGCCCGGCCCGGGCACGAAGCCGAGGTCGAGGCCGCCTACCCGCGCGGCGGCGGTGTGCAGCACGTTGAAGCCGTTCCAGCCGTCCTTGACCATGCCGGTCTTCTCGGCCAGGGCGCGGGCGGCGCCCAGCACCCGCGCGCCGTCGGCGCGGGCGAGCGCGCCCATGCCGAGCACGATCATCGGCCGCTCGGCCTTGGCGAGCACGTCGGCGAACGGGTTGACGCCGTCGAGGATCGCCTGGAGGGTGTCGGCGCCCTCGCCCAGGTGCTGCGTGCGGTAGGTGAGGTCCGCCTTCGGCCCCACCACGCCGACGGCGAAGCCGCCGCGCGCCGCGCGCTTGCGAATGCGGGCGTTGAGCACCGGCGCCTCGACGCGCGGATTGCTGCCGACGATCAGCAGCGCGTCCGCCTGCTCGATCCCGGCGATGGTGGTGTTGAAGCGGTAGGAGGCGGGAACCGTGGGGTCCAGCGCCGCGCCGTCCTGGCGGCAATCGAGGTTGGCGGAGCCGAGGGACTCGATCAGCAGCTTGAGGGCGAACATCGCCTCGGCGTCCGCCATGTCGCCCGCGAGGGCGGCGATCTCGGACCCCGCCAGCCCCTCGAAGCCCCGGCGCACGGCGGCGAACGCCTCGGCCCAGGTGGCGGCCTCCAAGCGGCCGTCGCGGCGCACGTAGGGCACGTCGAGGCGGCGCTTCAGCAGGCCGTCGACCGCGTGGCGGCTCTTGTCCGCCAGCCACTCCTCGTTGACGTCCTCGCTCACCCGCGGCAGCACCCGCATCACCTGGTTGCCGCGCGCATCGATGCGGATGGCGCAGCCGACCGCGTCGAACACGTCGTAGCTCAGGGTCTTGCGCAGCTCCCAAGGCCGCGCGGCGAAGGCGTAGGGCTTGGAGGTGAGCGCCCCCACCGGGCAGAGGTCGACGATGTTGCCGGAGAGCTCGGAGGTCAGCGCCCGCTCGATGTAGGTGGTGATCTCGGCGTGCTCGCCGCGGAAGGTCATGCCCAGCTCCGGCACCCCCGCCACCTCGGTGAGGAAGCGCACGCAGCGGGTGCAGTGGATGCAGCGGGTCATCGCCGTCTTCACCAGCGGCCCGAGATACTTCTCGGACACCGCGCGCTTTTCCTCGTCGTAGCGGCCCTTGTCGCGGCCGTAGGCCATCGCCTGGTCCTGCAGGTCGCACTCGCCGCCCTGGTCGCAGATCGGGCAATCGAGCGGGTGGTTGATGAGCAGCAGCTCCATCACGTTCTTGCGGGCCTGGAGGGCGACCTCGGACTGGGTCTTGACCACCATCCCCTCGCCCGCCGGCTGCGCGCACGACGCCACCGGCTTCGGCATCTTCTCGATCTCGACCAGGCACATCCGGCAGTTGGCCGCCACCGGCAGGCGCTCGTGATAGCAGAAACGGGGAATCTCGATCCCCAGCTGCTCCGCCGCCTGCAGCACCGAGGTGCCCGCCGGGACCTCGATCTCCAATCCGTCGATGGTGAGTTTCGGCATGACCCTCTCCCTACGCCGCGCGGTGCTTGGCGTCCGCCCGGCGGGCGGCGATGCGCTTTTCCACCTCGGGGCGGAAGTGGCGGAACAACCCCTGGATCGGCCACGCCGCGGCGTCGCCGAGGGCGCAGATGGTGTGGCCCTCGATCTGCCGGGTGACCTCCAGCAGCTTGTCGATCTCGGCGACGCTCGCCTGCCCGCTTTCCATCCGCACCATGGTGCGCCACAGCCAGCCGGTGCCCTCGCGGCACGGCGTGCATTGGCCGCAGCTCTCGTGCATGTAGAAGCGCGCGAGGCGGGTGATCGCGGCGACCAGGTCGGTGGAGCGGTCCATCACGATCACCGCCGCGGTGCCGAGGCCCGAGCGCACGTTGCGCAGCGAGTCGAAATCCATCTTCACGTCGTCGCAGATGTCCTTGGGGATCATCGGCGTGGAAGAGCCGCCGGGGATCACCGCCAGCAGGTTGTCCCAACCGCCGCGCACCCCGCCCGCGTGGCGCCGGATCAGCTCCTTGAGGGGGATGCCCATCTCCTCCTCGACGTTGCAGGGCGTCTCGACGTGGCCGGAAATGCAGAAGATCTTGGTGCCGTTGTTGTTCTCCGGCCCGAGATCGGCGAACCACGCGGCGCCGCGACGCAGGATCGTCGGCGCGTCGGCGATGGTCTCGACGTTGTTGACCGTGGTCGGGCAGCCCCACACCCCCACCCCCGCCGGGAACGGCGGCTTGGCGCGCGGCTGGCCCTTCTTGCCTTCGAGGCTCTGGATCAGCGCGCTTTCCTCGCCGCAGATGTAGGCGCCCATGCCGCGGTGGATGAACACGTCCATCTTCCAGCCCGAGCCGCAGGCGTCGTCGCCCAACAGGCCCGCCGCGTAGGCCTCGTCGATGGCGCGCTGGAGCACCCGGGTCTCGTTGTAGTATTCGCCGCGCACGTAGATGTAGGCCGCGTGGGCGCCGATGGCGAAGCCCGCCAGCAGGCAGCCCTCCACCAGCTTGTGCGGCTCGTAGCGCAGGATGTCGCGGTCCTTGCAGGTGCCCGGCTCGCCCTCGTCGGCGTTGACCACCAGGTAGTGGGGCAGCGGCCCCTCGCCCTTGGGCATGAACGACCACTTCATCCCCGCCGAGAAACCCGCGCCGCCACGGCCGCGCAGGCCCGCCTTCTTCATCTCGTCGACGATCCAGTCGCGCCCCTTGACGAGGATCGCGCGGGTGTCGTCCCAGTCGCCGCGCGCGCGGGCGGCGTCGAGAAACGGCGAGTCGAAGCCGTAGAGGTTGGTGTAGATGCGGTCCTCGTCGCGCAGCATCACGGCGTCTCCTTCGCGGCTTCGGCGGGGGGCTTCGGCTTCAGGGTGGTGGGGCCGCCCGCCGGGCACGCGCCCTGGCGGCCGGACTGGGAGCCGAACTTCACCTTGTCGCCGCGCATCAGCGCCTCCAGCACCGCCTTGGCGGTGTCGTAGGTGAGGTCTTCGTAGAGGTCGTCGCCCACCTGCATCACCGGCGCGTTGGCGCAGGCGCCCAGGCACTCGACTTCCGAAAGCGTCGCCTTGGCGTCGGCGCGGGTCTGGCCGAACTCCACGCCCAGCACCTCCCGCGCCGCGCGCACCACCTCGGGGGCGGCGCGCAGCCAGCACGAGATGTTGGTGCACACCTGAACGTGCAGCTTCCCGATCGGCTTGAGGTTGTACATCGTGTAGAAGGTGGCGACCTCGTACACCTTGATCGGCGGCACCCCGAGCATGTCCGCCACGTGGTCCATCGCCGCGCGGCTGAGCCAGCCCTCCTGGCGCTGCGCCAGGTCGAGCAGCGGCATCACCGCCGAGCGCTGACGGCCCGCCGGATATTTGGCGATGATCTGCTGCGCCGCCGCCTGGTTGGCCTCGGTGAAGGCGAAGCGCGCGGGCTGCACCAGGGCGTCGGGAAGGTGTTCGCTCATCGGTCGATCTCCCCGAAGACGATGTCGAGCGATCCGATGATCGCGGTGACGTCGGCCAGCATGTGGCCGCAGGACAGCTTGTTCATCGCCTGAAGGTGGGCGAACCCCGGGGCGCGGATGTGGCAGCGATACGGCCGGTTGGTGCCGTCGGCGATCAGGTACACCGCGAACTCGCCCTTGGGCGCCTCGACGGCGGTGTAGGTTTCGCCCGCGGGCACGTGGTAGCCCTCGGTGAACAGCTTGAAGTGGTGGATCAGCGCTTCCATCGACTGCTTCATCTCGGCGCGCGGCGGCGGCGAGATCTTGTGGTTGTCCACCTTCACCGGGCCTTCCGGCAGCTTTTGCAGGCACTGGCGCATCAGCCGCACCGACTGGCGCATCTCCTCCACCCGCACCAGGTAGCGGTCGAAGCAGTCGCCGTTCTTGCCCACCGGAATGTCGAAGTCGAGTTCGGCGTAGACGTCGTAGGGCTGCGCCTTGCGCAGATCCCACGGCACGCCCGAGGCGCGCAGGCACGGCCCGGTGAAGCCCCAGTCGAGGGCCTCCTCCGCCGAGATCACGCCGATGTCGACGGTGCGCTGGCGGAAGATGCGGTTGCCGGTGAGCATCCGCTCCATGTCGACGATGAACGTCTCCACGTCGTTGCACCACTGCGCGATGCGCTCGGTCAGCCCGGCGGGCAGGTCGACGGCGACGCCGCCGGGGCGGAAATAGGCGGCGTGCAGGCGCGCGCCGGAGACCGCCTCGTACAGCTCCATGCCCAGCTCGCGCACCTCGAAGCCCCACAGGATCGGCGTCATCGCGCCCACGTCCATGGCGTAGGAGGTGAGGTTGAGGATGTGGTTCAGCACCCGCGTCAGCTCGGCGAACATCACGCGGATGAACTGGGCGCGGCGCGGCGCCTCGATCCCCAGCAGCTTTTCCACCGCGAGGGCGAAGGCGTGCTCCTGGTTCATCGGCGAGACGTAGTCCAGGCGGTCGAAATACGGCAGCGCCTGGAGGTAGGTCTTGTACTCGATCAGCTTCTCGGTGCCGCGGTGCAGCAGGCCGATGTGGGGGTCGGCGCGGTCGATCACCTCGCCCGACATTTCGAGGATCAGGCGCAGCACGCCGTGGGCCGCCGGGTGCTGCGGACCGAAGTTGATGGTGAAGTTCTCTTCGCGGATCTCGGCCATGCCCTCAGCCCTTCCTCTCGGCCTGCTCGTCGCCCGGGAGACTCTCGCGGACGCGCAGCAGCTCCGGCCCCTGCCACGGACTCAGGTTGTCGAACACCCGGAACTCCTGGGTCAGCCGCACCGGCTCGTAGACCACGCGCTTCTGGGTGTCGTCGTAGCGCACCTCGACGAAGCCGGTGAGCGGGAAGTCCTTGCGCAGCGGATGGCCGTCGAAGCCGTAGTCGGTGAGCAGGCGGCGCAAATCCGGGTTGCCGTCGAAGCGCACGCCGAACATGTCGTAGGTCTCGCGCTCGAACCATCCGGCGGCGGAGAACACGTCCACCACCGAGGGCACCGACCCCTCCTCCTCCACCGCCACCTTGATGCGGACCCGCAGGTTGTGGCGCAGCGACAGAAGATTGTAGACCACGTCGAAGCGCTTCTCGCGCTCCGGCCAGTCGACGCCGCAAATGTCCACCAGCATCTTGAACAGACAGGCACCGTCGTCGCGCAGGAACATCAGCAGCGGCACCAGGCCGTCCTTCGGCACCTCGAGCGACAGCTCGTCGCCCGAGATCGCGATGCGCGACACGTGGTCCCCCGCCAGGGCGTCGATGTGGTCGGCGAGTTCCCGGTGGGCGGCGCGGCGGATTTCGGCGAGTTCGTCGGTCATGAATGGGTGTCCGATGGCGGGTCAGCGCGACAGCGTGCGGGTGCGGCGGATCTTCTTCTGCAACTGAAGAATGCCGTAGAGCAGCGCCTCGGCGGTGGGCGGGCAGCCGGGAACGTAGACGTCCACCGGAACGATGCGGTCGCAGCCGCGCACCACCGAATAGGAATAGTGGTAGTAGCCGCCGCCGTTTGCGCAGCTCCCCATCGAGATCACCCAGCGCGGTTCGGCCATCTGGTCGTACACCTTGCGCAGCGCCGGGGCCATCTTGTTGGTGAGCGTGCCCGCCACGATCATCACGTCGGCCTGGCGCGGGCTGGGGCGGAAGACGATGCCGAAGCGGTCGAGGTCGTAGCGCGAGCAGCCGGTGTGGATCATCTCGATGGCGCAGCACGCGAGGCCGAAGGTCATCGGCCACATCGAGCCGGTGCGCGCCCAGTTCATCAGATCGTCGAGCTTGGCGAGAACGTAGCCGCGGTTGGACAGCTCGTCGCCCACCAGGCCCAGCATCTCGTCCTGCGACAGCCCTTCCGGGTTCGCGGCGGGGGCGACGGGATTCGCGACGGTCATCAGCCTACTCCCAGTCCAGGGCGCCCTTGCGCCACTCGTAAATGAAGCCGACGGTCAGCACCCCGAGGAAGATCAGCATCGAGACCAGCCCGAAGGTGCCGATCTTGTTGAGCACGATCGCCCACGGAAACAGGAAGGCCGCCTCGAGGTCGAAGATGATGAACAGGATCGACACCAGATAGAACCGCACCTCGAAGCGCGCGCGGGCGTCGTCGAACGCCTCGAAGCCGCACTCGTAGGCGGTTTCCTTCTCGGTGTCGGGGTTCTGCCGCGCCACCACGTAGGAACCGATCACCATCATCGCCGCCATGCCCACCGCCACCGCGATGAACACCAGGATCGGCAGATAATCCGGCAAAATTTCGCTCATAGGCCCAACCTCTTTCCGCGCGCGCGACGCGCGTCGTACCCCGGCCGCCGGGGAGGGTGCGCCCACGGCGAGGGGAAACGGACCGCCGCCGCGGGAACGGCGGGCGCTGCGTCCGGCCGACCGTGCATGACTTTCGTTCTAGCCGTCGCGAGCCGCCCCCGCTTGGTATCCCGCGGTTGCCGGAGTGTCAAGAAACGCATGCCACTATGCGCTCCCGACGCCGACCGGCGACGGGGGCTTGCGATGGCTCTCGGGACGGGTGGCAGGGCCGCGGCGGTTATGTCTATGGTTATATCGAGGGAATACAAAGAAAACCTACCTGACTTCCCCTACCCAACCCTGTCCCTCCAACATGGAAAATAGCCACGGAAAATCAAGCGGACGGCCCCCTTCGCCGCGATCACTTTTTGCCGTGGACGCCATCGGGGTTGCCGGGTGCCGCCCGGGCGGGCAGACTGTCCCGGTGTCAGCCGCGGGAGATCGACCCATGACCCTGGAAGCCCTCGCCACCATGGCCGTCGCGCTCGCGATCCTGGCGGTGACGCCGGGACCGGCGGTGTTCGCGGTGGTCTCCCGCGCGGTCGGCCACGGCTTCGCCGACGCGGCGGCGATGACGGTCGGCGTCATCCTCGGCGATCTCGTCTACTTCGCCGCCGCGCTCGGCGGCTGGGCGGCGGTGGCGCAGGCGTTCGGCGACGTGTTCGGGATCGTCCGCCTGATCGCGGCGGCGGCGCTGGTGGCGATGGGCGGGCGGATGATCCGCGCGAGCTTCCGCCCGGCGTCCGAGGCCGCGCCCGTCCGCCCCGGCATGAAACGCCGCGCGTTCGTCACCGGCCTCCTGCTCACCCTCGGCAACCCCAAGGCGATCCTGTTCTACCTCGCCTTCCTCCCCACCTTCGTCGACCTCACCCGCATCGATGCGGTGGGGGCGCTGGAGGTGTGCGCCACCATCGTCGCGGTGGTGGGCGGCGTGCTGCTGGGCTATGCCGCCCTCGCCGCCCGCGCCGCCGGCTGCCTCTCCCGCCCCGCCTTCTCCCGCTGGATGCTGCGCGGCGCGGGCAGCCTCCTGATCGGCACCGGCGCCGCCGTGGCGACGCGGGGGTAAGCCTCAGCCTCCTGGACGCAGAAACCGTTTCTTGGCGAATGCCTTCCCCGATCCGGATTTGAAATACCGTTCGAGGGATCGCGCGGCAGGCTCGGTTTCGACGGCGACGTAACTGCGCCGCACAACGGGCAAATGGCGCGCCGTCGACACCACCTGCCCCGCCGAATGCGCACCCACGCGCCGCCGGAGATCGTTGGTCGATCCCACGTACACATTGCCGTTATCGAGTTCGAGGAAATAGACATACCACACGGCGGAAGCTCCAACCGTAGGCAAAAAAAGAACCGTTGTGCGGGACCAGCCTCCCTGCGCCAAGGCTTCGGGAGGCACCCTACTGGTTTCTCGTTCGGGTGGCAGACCACCCTCCGCTACGCTTCGGGTGGCCTGCCACCCGAAGCCGAAGGCGTAGGGTGGTGGGCGGTGACGGGATCGAACCGCCGACCTACTGGGTGTAAACCAGTCGCTCTCCCGGCTGAGCTAACCGCCCCTGATAGAGACGAGAAAAGCCGATCACGAGGTGATCGGCTTTTCACCTGACCCCAGGTCCGCTTAGTTCACGGCGTCCTTCAGGCCCTTGCCGGCCTTGAACTTCGGCTGGCGGGACGCCGGAATGGAGATCGGCTCGCCGGTGCGCGGGTTGCGGCCTTCGGACGCGGCGCGCTCGGCCACGGAGAAGGTGCCGAAGCCGACCAGGCGGACTTCGTCGTTCTTCTGCAAGGCTTCGCCGATCGCGGCAAACACGGCGTCGACCGCCTTCGCGGCATCGGCCTTCGACAGTTCCGCCTGGGCCGCAACGGCGGCAACGAGATCATTCTTGTTCACGGCAAGACCCCTTGTGTTAGACCCAATTTTATTGGATTAGAAAACATTCGATCAACCCGACGGCGCGCAGTTTAGAACGCATCCTCGCGAGCCGTCAACGGAAGAAGCGCGGATTTCCTCCAATTTGCGGCATTGACAGCCGCGTTCGGAAGGCATCCTCGCCGCTTCGCCCGGTAACGACAGTGACGCCCGTCACAAGGCGAAGGACGGCCATTTGCAAGACCGGCCCCGCCGCCGTCAAGAAAAAAACACACCCCTTACCCAAAAAGCAAGAAAGAGGCGAAATATCGCCCCTTTCTTTCACCCTCGATTACATCGGCGGACGATCAGTGGGTCAGCACCGTGTCGTCGCTATCCCCCGCCGCCGGAGGTTTTGAAATTCCGTCATCGGCGGATTCCTCCCACTCGATCGCCGTCGGCGCGTGGACCAGCGCCAGTCCGAGCACCTGGTCGGCGGTCGACACCGGGACGATCTTGAGGCCGCGCTTGACGTTGTCCGGGATGTCGGCGAGGTCCTTCTCGTTCTCGTCGGGAATCAGCACGGTCTTGATGCCGCCGCGCAGCGCCGCGAGAAGCTTTTCCTTGAGGCCGCCGATCGCGAGAACCCGGCCGCGCAGGGTGATCTCGCCGGTCATCGCCACGTCCTTGCGCACCGGAATGCCGGTGAGGGCCGAGACGATCGAGGTGACCATCGCCACGCCCGCCGACGGCCCGTCCTTTGGCGTCGCGCCTTCCGGCACGTGGACGTGGATGTCCTTCTTCTCGAACAGGGTCGGCTTGATGCCGAGCGACGGCGCGCGGGAGCGCACGAACGAGCGCGCCGCCTGGATCGATTCCTTCATCACGTCGCCGAGCTGACCGGTGAGCGTGACCGCGCCCTTGCCCGGCATCAGCACGGACTCGATGGTGAGCAGTTCGCCGCCCACCTCGGTCCAGGCGAGGCCGGTGACGGCGCCCACCAAATCCTCGCGCTCCGCCTCGCCGTAGCGGTACTTGCGCACCCCGGCGTATTTGTCGAGGTTGCGGCGGGTCACCACCACCTTGTCGAGCTTCTTGACCAGGATCTCCTTGGTCGCCTTGCGGGCGAGGTTGGCGATCTCGCGCTCGAGGTTGCGCACCCCGGCTTCCCGCGTGTAGTAGCGGATCAGGTCCTTGAGCGCGTCGTCGGAAATCGACCACTCGCCCTTCTTGAGGCCCGCCGCCTTGACCTGCTTCGAGATCAGGTGGCGCTTGGCGATCTCGACCTTTTCGTCCTCGGTGTAGCCCGAGAGGCGGATGATCTCCATGCGGTCGAGGAGCGGCTGCGGCATCCGCAAGGTGTTGGCGGTGGTCACGAACATCACGTCGGAGAGGTCGTAGTCCACCTCCAGGTAATGGTCGTTGAACGCCACGTTCTGCTCCGGATCGAGCACTTCGAGCAGCGCCGAGGCCGGATCGCCGCGCCAGTCGGCGCCGATCTTGTCGACCTCGTCGAGGAGGAACAGCGGGTTGGAGGTGCCCGCCTTTTTCATCCCCTGGATCACCTTGCCCGGCATCGAGCCGATGTAGGTGCGGCGGTGGCCGCGGATTTCCGCCTCGTCGCGCATGCCGCCCAGCGACACGCGCACGAAGTTGCGCCCGGTGGCGCGGGCGATCGACTTGCCGAGCGAGGTCTTGCCGACGCCGGGCGGGCCGACCAGGCAGAGGATCGGGCCGCGCACCTTCTGGGTGCGCTGCTGCACCGCGAGATATTCGAGGATGCGTTCCTTGACCTTCTCGAGGCCGTAGTGCTCCTCGTCGAGCACCGATTCCGCCCACTTCATGTCGTTCTTGACGCGGCTGCGCTTCTTCCACGGCAGCGCCAGGATCCAGTCGAGGTAGTTGCGCACCACCGTCGCCTCGGCCGACATCGGGCTCATGTTGCGGAGCTTCTTGAGTTCCGCGTTGGCCTTTTCGCGCGCTTCCTTCGAGAGCTTGGCCTTTTCCAGCCGTTCCTCGATCTCGGCGATCTCGTCGCGGCCGTCGTCGGTTTCGCCCAGCTCCTTCTGGATCGCCTTGAGCTGTTCGTTGAGGTAGTACTCGCGCTGGGTCTTCTCCATCTGGCGCTTGACCCGGCTGCGGATCTTCTTCTCCACCT